>NZ_JBEIDX010000012.1:0-74837 GCF_040383245.1 Flavobacterium sp.
TACTGTAACTATTAATCCATTGCCGCCATCACCAGTTGTAACATATAATTCCCCAGCAATTATTTGTGGAGGCTCGCCAATTATTTTATCCGATAATTTATCGACAAACGTTAGTTATCAATGGTTTTTTAATAATAACCCGATTAACAACGCAACAAACAATTCTTACGCAGCTACTCAAAGTGGAACATACAAGTTAGTTGTATCTGACTTAGCAACAGGATGTTCAAGTACTTCCCAAAATGTTATTGTAGGCGAAATGCCAAAAATAATACCGGAAACTATTGTTACCTGTGGCAGTAGTACAACTATTTCTTTAACTAATCCAAATTTTAATTATTCTTCTTTGCCTTCATCTTGTAGTGTAAATATGAGTTCTGCTTCTATTGTCACTTCAACTCTGAATTCCTCTGGAGGACCTAAAGAAATTGTTTGTTATGGTGGGATTGTGAATTATGGCGGTGGCGGTGGACGCACATTTTTAGTGAATTATGGAGGAACAATTAACAGAACAGGTGGAGGAGGAAGTCAGATTTATTATATAAAATCTGGAGGTATTTTTAATAATTCAGGCGCAGGAGGAGGAAGTAATATACTTTATTACGAGTCTGGAGCAATTATAAATTCTACCGCGGGCATGAATACTATCGTTCAATGCAACAATATTGGCGTTATCTATCCCTCTAATACAACAGCATTGTGTAATAATTTAACGTATCTATGGTCAAATGGCGACACAACGCCAACAATTACTGTAAACCCTAGCGTTTCAACCACCTATTCTGTAACGGTTAGCAATGGAGCTGTTTCTTGTACAGATCAAGTGCTTGTAGTTCCAGGACTGGCAAATCCATTACCTCCAACTATAACTGCTTCAGGACCAGTTGCATTGTGCCAAGGAGAGTCTGTAGTGTTAACCTCGTCCTATCCTACAGGGAATGTTTGGTCTAATGGAGCAACTACTCAATCTATTACTGTTACGCAAAGTGGTTCGTATACCGTTTCTTATGGTAGTTGTTCAGTAACATCTTTACCTCAAGTAGTTACTGTTACTACCCCCCCAAATAATCTTACCATTTTATCCTCCGGGCCAACATCTTTTTGTGAGGGAGGTTCTGTAACGTTAAGTTTAAATAGTTTATCCTCAGTTCGCTATTTAAAATTTGAATCGTATTATTCTTCCGACAGCGGTCAAGTCAACGTGCATGAAATTCAAGCTTTTTCTAATGGGGTTAATGTTGCCTTAAACAAACCAGGTTTTGCAAATAGCTATGAATATGGTAATTGGGCAAATAATGGGATTAATGCCATCGATGGGAATTCAGGAAGTCGTTGGTCTAGTAATCGAAATGACCCTGGTCCAGATATAAATAATCCTCATTATATTGTAATTGATTTAGAAAGTCAATTCAATCTAGAATCTATACTCTTAGATATTAGTAGTTTTCAACAAACATTTAGTTTTAAAGTTTCTCAAGATAATATAAACTGGATTGAAATAGGTTCAGGTAATTCTGTTTCGGGAAGTTTTACCTATACACCTACTCTAACAAATTATTCTAGTTACTTATGGAGCAATGGCGCAACCACTCCATCTATCACAGTTTCAAACAGTGGTGCTTATTCAGTTACAGCATATATTGGTACAACATGCAGTGTAGTTTCAAATACGTTAAACGTTTCGGTAGCTTCAGCACTAGCACCGCCAACTATAACCACTTCAGGACCAACAACTATAAATCAAGGAGGATCAATTGAATTAACTTCTTCCTATCCTACTGGAAACTTGTGGTGTAATGGAGCAACCACTCAATCAATTACCGTATCACAAATAGGTTCGTATTCTGTTTCAGTTTCAAATGGTAATTGTACTTCGACCTCTCTACCAGTTGTGGTTGCATTTAATAACACACAAACACTACCTTTATTACAAAATTTTGAAGATCCAACAACTTACACTAGTGTTGTAGGATTTGAAGGAGCTGGAGCAGCTATTGTTTCTGGGATTATTTCATGTTCAGCTACTGGGAATGTATTACAAGGGACACAAAATATGGGAGGTCAAATATGGCAAGGAATAGAATTTATTTTGACTACAAAAAAGGCAAAACTAACTTCAAACAAAACAATGCAAGTAGATGTATTTGCAAATCAAGCATTAAATATTTTAGCTAAAGTTGAAATGGGAGGCCCAATTTCAGCAAATGGTCAAGCCTATACTACACCGGGACAATGGCAAACGTTAACATTTGATTTTTCAATCCCGATGGATCAAACATTTGTTGCTAATGGGGAATATGAAAAAATTATTTTCTTTGGTAATTGGAATTCTACCAACACGAATTTTAACAGCCCTCCTGTGGCTTTGACCTATCAAATAGATAACATTAGAGCTGAGCAAGTTTGCTTAGTAGCACCAGCAGCTCCCATTGTGACATATACCTCTCCAGCAGTTATTTGTGATGGAGGGTCTTTAACATTGACAGATAATTTATCAACAAATGTTAGCTATCAATGGTATCTAAATGACAGTCCAATAAGTAATGCAACAAATAATTCATACACCGCCACTGTTCCAGGGACTTATAAATTAGTAAACACCAATTTATCATCAAGCTGTTCAAGCACTTCCCAAAATATAATTGTAGGAGAAATGCCAAAAATAGTTGCAGACACAATTGTGACTTGTGGAAATAATACAACTATTTCTTTAACAAATTCTAATTTTAATTTTTCAACTTTACCGGCAACATGCAATATTGATATGAGTTCTGCCTCTATATTGACTACCAATCAATCTGGGAGTGAAAGTGGACATAGAAAAATAATTTGTAATGGAGGTATTTACACAAACAATGGTAATAATAACAAGTATGTTGTTGAAAACGGCGGGACTTTAAATTTTAATGGTGGCAGTGGTGCTTGTGTTGCATATATAAAATCAGGAGGGACTTATAATTTCATTAGTGGTGATTTCCCTACAATTACGATATATTATGAACCTGGAGCGATTATTAATGCAGGTATGACTCAAACCATTCAATGCAACAATATTGGCGTAATCTATCCTTCTAATACAACTGCATTATGTAATAATTTAACGTATCTATGGTCTAACGGTGCTACAACACCAACAATTACAGTAAATCCGAGCATTGAAACTACATACACTGTAACGGTAAGTAAAGGAGCTGTTTCTTGTACAGATCAAGTACTTGTCGTGCCAGGAGTAGTCAATCCATTACCGCCAACTATCACTACTTCAGGACCAACTGCGCTGTGTCAAGGAGAGTCTGTTGTTTTAACTTCATCGTATCCTACAGGAAATGTTTGGTCTAATGGAGCTACCACACAATCCATAACAGTCACACAAGGCGGTTCGTACACAGTTTCTTATGGAAGTTGTTTAGTTACGTCTTTGCCTAAAGTAGTTACCGTTACTACGCCCCCAAATAGCATAACCATTTTACCCTCTGGTCCAACAACAATTTGTCAAGGCTCTACGGTTTCTTTATCCTTAAATAGTTTGTCTGCAATTAGATATTTGAAATATGAATGTTATTCTAATCCTGGAGGACAAGCAAGGGTTGCTGAAATTCAAGTACTTTCAAATGGGGTTAATTTAGCTTTAAATAAACCCGGTTATGCAAGTAGTTATACTGGCACTGGCACTTGGCAAACAAATGGTAAAAATGCTGTTGATGGTTTATCAAGTACGACCTGGACAAGTAATAGTAGTTCTGTACCGAGTACTACTAATCCACAATTTATTGTAATTGATTTAGAAACATCTCAAGTAAATATAGATTCTATTCTTTTAAACATTGGTAGCTTTACACAAACATTTAGTTTTAAGGCTTCTCAAGATAACATAAACTGGGTCGAAATAGGCACTGGGACATCCGTTTCTGGAAGTTTTACCTATACACCTACGCTAACAAATTATTCTAGTTACTTATGGAGTAATGGCGCAACAACACCATCAATTACAGTTTCTGAGAGCGGTGTCTATTCTGTTACAGCATTTATTGGTACTACATGTAGTGTGACTTCTAATACTATTGCTGTAACTGCAAACGCAGTACCAACAGTGCCTACAATATCCGCTTCAGGGTCAACGTCTTTATGTCAAGGGGAATCGGTTGTGTTAACCTCTTCATATCCTACAGGAAATACTTGGTCTAATGGCGCAACTACGCAATCTATTACTGTTATACAAAGTGGTAGTTATACCGTTTCGGTGGCAAATAGTAATTGTAGTTCGGTTTCACAACCTGCAGTAGTTACTGTTACGCAAGTACCTAGCAGTATTAATGTAATTCCTTCGGGGCCTACAACAATTTGTGCAGGTTCATCGGTTTCATTATCCTTAAATAGTTTATCTGCTATTAGATATTTAAAATATGAATGTTTTTATAGCGGTACTAATAGAGCAAGGGTTGCTGAAATAGAAGCAATTTCAAACGGTGTTAATGTTGCTTTGAATAAACCAGGTTATGCAAGTAGTTATATCACTGGCACTTGGCTAACAAATGGAACAATTGCTGTTGATGGAAATGTTAATACCGTTTATTTGAGTTCAAATGTTCCAGTGCCTAGCAATAGCAATCCTCAATATATTGTTATTGATTTAGAGACGCAATATAATCTTGAATCTATACTTTTAAATATTACATCTTTTACACCACAAAGTTTTAGTTTTAAAGTTTCACCAGATAACATAAATTGGACTGAAATAGGTTCTGGCACATCAGTTTCCGGAAGTTTCACGTTTACTATTCCTCAGGATACAATTAATTATTCAGGTTATTTATGGAGCAATGGTGCAACAACCCCATCAATTACAGTTACAGAAAGTGGCGCTTATTCTGTTACAGCGTATATTGGCTCTACTTGCTCGGTTACTTCCAACACAATTAATGTATTGGTAAATCCTATACCTGTAACCCCTACAATTTCAGCATTGGGTCCTATTAATATATGTCAAGGCGAATCGGTAGTTTTAACCTCTTCATATGCAACAGGCAACCTTTGGTCTAATGGCGCTTCTTCGCAATCTATCACTGTTACACAAAGCGGTTCGTATACCGTTATTAATGGTGGATGCTCGGCTCCTTCTGATCCAATAGTTGTTGCAGTAGCATCACAAACATCCACTTTATCTGCTCCAGATAATATAGTAATTACTACTTCTCCAAATCAATGTGTAGCCAGTAATGTTAATTTAGGTTTACCTATTGGTCAAAGTTGTACAAATTATACCATTACAAATAATGCTCCTTCTAATTTTCCAATTGGAACTACTATAGTAACTTGGACTTTGTTAAATGAAAATGGCACTACAATTACAGCTAATCAAAATGTAACAGTTAATTTTAATTTTGACAGCACTAGTATATGTTATGTTACAAGTGATGAAACACTCACAAATAGGAATAGAATTTATATTAATAATTCTAATAATAATAACGTTCTAGAATATCAAATTTTAAAGGAAGTTAGTACAAATGTTTATGATGTTATTGGTAGTATCCCTCCAAACCAAAATTCATATTTAGACATAACTTCAAATAATTTGACTAACAGTAATAAATACAAAGTTAACACAGTTAGTATTTGCAATTCAAGTGATTTAAATTCCACTATACATCGTACAATTTTATTACAAAGTGGTTTAGCAGTTAACAATGCTGTTAATTTAAATTGGAATCCCTACGAAGGAATTAGTTATGGCACTTTCAAGATTTATAGAAAAATTGGTTCTGGAAATTTTGAGTTAATTGACACTATTTCAGCCTCTAATTTAATGTATAATGACATTAATGCCAATACTTTAACAAATACATATGAATATTACATAAGTATTGATGTTCCGGCTTGTAATTCTACTCCAGGAGGTAGAACTTCTGAGACTTTTACATCTAATCAATTAAGGTCTAATATTTTAAATACTAGCAGCATATTGGGATTGTCAAATCAATTGTTAGATTTAGGAGTAATGATATATCCTAATCCATCTTCAGACATCTTAAATATTAAAATAGAAAATACTTTAACCTATCTTAAAACAGAAATTTATAATATAATTGGGCAAAAAGTATCTGAATCTCAAAAAACAAATTTGGATGTTTCAAATTTACCAAATGCTTCATATTTTGTTAAAATTATAACTGAAGAAGGCACTGCTTCAAAAACATTTATAAAAAAATAATACCAGGTGGGACCACAAAAAAACAAAAAGCCTTACAGCAATGTAGGGCTTTTTTTATGGCAATTAGACTAGCAAAACATAGAAAAAGCAATTAATAAAGAACGGAACTTTAACAAGTGCTTCAAAAAAATACAAATGAAGCGCCATTATTCTTCAACGACAATCATAAATATAAAGCTTCTTTTAAAAAAATATGTTTGTTAGAAATTATAAATAAAATTATTGACAAGGAGCAGTCCGAACTGTAGAACTAAAATCCCAAGTTACTACTGCGTCTTTAGGTGAAACATCTGAACCAGTTTTTACATAGGTATTTGCGGTATTCATTTTGTACCATGTATTTGGTAGTGGTTGATACGAAATAGAATTGCCTGTATTATCAACGAAACTCATAAATATATATTCTGAACTTGTTAAATTTGTAACATTAGTGGACGGACAATTAGCTATTGCCACGCCATAAAAAGCTTTATCAGTTAAATCTTCAGGGGTTGGTGTATTATCAGTTTTGCTACATGAGGTAAAAATTATAGTATAAAGTGTAACTAACATTAAAATTTGAACTTTCTTGATTGAAATAATTTTATTCATTTTTTTAAAATTTGGAGTAAATATGATTCAAATATAGTAATATTTAAATTAAATTGATGATATCTAATATTTCAATAAATTATTGTTAATCAAACTTTGTTTAAAATTTTCTTAAAATTGTTAAACAAAATAAATTTTTTATATTTTTGTGCAATTAAAATTACATCATCATGAAAAATATTAAATTTTTACTTCTATTTATTAGCATTTTGACCACTGTATTGGTATCGTGTTCATCTGGAGATGCAACTGTTGAGACACAAAAAAGTTCTGCTCTACGAATTTATTTAAATGAATTTAAAGGAGTAAATAACATTTCAGGAAAAAGTGTCGCTACTGATTCTACAATGTGTTATGAGTTTGTTTACCCATTAACGCTTGCTTACAACAACGCAACAACAGTAACTGTTTCTAATGAAACAGAATTAATTGCAGTACTTGAAAGCGAAACGAGTCAATTGTACATTAATGGAATTGCATTTCCATTTAATTTAATTGCTCCAGGAAGTACTACTCCAATTACTATTTCAAATGAATCAGAGTTTTGGAGTGTAATCAATGCATGCAATATGAATTCTTATGATGATTATATTGCACCGGGATCTTGTTATTCATTCGTTTATCCGTTTTCATTTTTAATGAACAACAACCAAACGGTTACAGTAAACAACGATCAAGAATTAATAGACTTAGCATCACAATCAAGTGATACTAACTATATTGTCAATTTGGTATATCCATTTTCTGTGAATAATAACAATACAGTTACTCAAATTAATAACGAGTATGAGTTTGCACAGTTAAATAATGATTGTGATGATAACTCTAATTGTAATTGCCCAACAGATGTAAATCCGGTTTGTGTTAATGTAGGTGGAGTAATTATTCAATTTCCAAATGCATGTGTTGCAGAATGCGCGGGTTATACCGCAGCAGATTTTGTAAATTGTAATTAATAAAGAACATAATTTTAAATAAAAAACTCCAGCAGCAATGTTGGAGTTTTTTTATTTTTTAATATATATTTTAATAAAAAAATTTGTTGCACTACGCCCAATGAAAATAATCTAAACATTTTGTTGAAGATTAAATTAATTTACAATCGGTCAATTGATTATATTTATTTTAATATAAAATATTTAGTAATATTGCATATATTTTGTTAAAATTATTAATCAAAATAAAATATAAATTTAATAATTGTTTGAATTATGGGGGCTAAGACTAGAATATTTTTGACTGTTGTATTGGTATTGATTTTAATTATAAAATCTAATGCTCAAAATGCATTAGATAACGCTGGATTATCAGGGAACACTAATGCCTCTGTTGCCTATTCTTTGAGAAAGTTAAGTTCCAATTATTCAGGCCCTTTAGTTAGAATATTAATAGGTAATTCATTTTATGATGTATATCCTGATTCATCTGCCAATCTTTCTTTTTCTTTATCTTCTCAAATATCTGCTTCTTATTCGAATTATAATGATGCTAAAACCGGTGCAACAGCTACTTTATTAAGCAGTATAGTTAGTGGTTCAACATCTGCAAGAGTTGCTATATGGTATGATCAAAGCGGTAATGCAATAGATGTAATGACCTCTTCAACTAATGGGCCTATATTAATTTCATCTGGAGCTATTCAAACCATGAATGGTTTGCCAACTATATATTTTGCAGGCGTAATTCAAGGAACTACTCATTTATTATCAGCAGCAACAGTTAATTTCACATCTCAAACGGCGGCTACAATTAATGCAGTTGTTCAAAATGTGGGGAGTTTAAATTATATTTCAGGAATCCTATCAACAGGTAATTCAGGAGGTTGGGGTTTAATTTATGATCCCAATAATATGGGTTATTGGATTGATGGTTCAGGATGTACTAATGCTACTTCAAGTGATATATTAAATGATAGTAAAATAGTGACAGGTGTTATTGATTTGAACGCCGCTACTTCATCAATTTATGAAAATGGTGTAGTAAAACAAACTAGAAATTCAATTTGTCAAATTGCGCATTCTCCTTCAGATAATATTTGTATAGGCATTAGAGCGGCAGATGGAGGTGCAAGAATATTTGATGGTTACATTTCAGAAGTAATTCTTTTTCCTTCTTATTTAAATTCAACTGATAGAACGGCATTAGAAACCAGTCAAAATACAGCATATTTTTCTCCTAGTGTTTCGATAACTTCAAGCGCTTTAAATAATAGTGCTTGTTTAGGAACTTCGGTTACTTTCACAGCTACTTCTTCCAATGCAACCAATCCTTCATTTCAATGGTATAAAAATGGAACTGCAATTAACGGCGCAACAGGAACTACTTATACTACAACATCTTTAGTAAATAATGACGTCATTAATGTTGCAATGACCGTTGTAACGAACAACGGAAATGTAATTTCTAGTGGATTAATTCAGTATTTAAACGCAAACGATTCGTCAAGTTATAATGGTTCTGGAACTACATGGAATGATATTATCAATAATAATGATGGAACAGTTAATCCTGCTACATTTAATACATTAAACGGATATTCGTATTTTGATTTAAATAATGAAGTAATTCCAGCTCCTGTTACAAAATCTTCTTCAATGACTTTTTCAGTGTGGGCAAAAACCACTAATCCACAAGGGATGTTATTTAATTCTGGATCTGATGGCTCAGGCCCAGATCTGTTTTTTGATAATAATCAAATTTGCTGGAATGTTTGGGATAGTTTTAGTTCGCCTTTTAATGTGTCAACTTCAATTATTGATACCAATTGGCATAATTATACCGTGGTAGTTGATGCAGCCTCAAATAGTTCTAAATTGTATTTTGACGGGGTATTAGAGGGCACTGGCCCATACCATATTTCTTCTAGTACCGATTTATTTATAGGTGCTGCTGGTAGTGGCGGTGGCTATTATTGGAATGGATATGTTTCTAGTTTTCAAACATACAACAGAGCACTTACAGCAGCTGAAGTATTATCGAATTACAATGTTTTAAATGGCATTGCAACATATTCTAGTAATTCTATTTCGATGTCACTTTCAGTTGGGGCAATTAATTCTACAGCAGTTAAATTATCTACCGGGGCCACCTCTGTCATTTCATTACCAAGTAGTTCAAGTTGGTATGTTGTTACTGGCGGAAACGATAATCATGCATTATTTCAAATTACTTCTGGGCATGAGTTAAGTTTTATTAATCCAATGAATTATACAAATGGTCAAAATAACACTTATTTAGTTACGGCAACTACAGGTTGTCAAACAAGAAATCTTACAGTTTCAATTAGTCCGTTTTGCGGTACTTGGCAAACGCAGGGAAATAATGGGTTATCTCAATCAAATCCAGGAGAAAGTGCCTATCAAATAAAAAGAGACTATCCAAATTCTACTGATGGGCTTTATTGGATAGCTAACCAAAATATAAATAGTAATATTCCATTTCAAATTTACGCCGATATGACTACAAATGGTGGCGGTTGGACTTTAATAATGTGTAGCAATAGTAATAGTGGTTGGACTGGAGCTAATGCTATATTATGGAATGAAAACAATCCAACTTTAAATGGGCAGTATTCTATAATTTCGTATGCCGATTATATTAAAAAGAGCACTACCGGTTTTCAATATATGATTGACGCAACTTCAAGAAGAAGCTACGGGGGAATTTGGACAGCTAACCAAGCCTATAGTTTTACAAGTAATTCATCTGGAAATACAGATATTACCGAAAATGTAAAATTCAGTAATTGGGATTATGGTTGTGATGATGTTGAATTTAGAATGCCATGGCACAACCCTGGCGGACCAGGATTTATTACTACAGATGGATCCTGTGGTGGTTGGTGGGGAACCCTAATCACTGATGGCGGATGGAGCCCGGCTCCATGGATGGCTAATTATAATAGTAATCCAGGCATCATTTGGTATTGGGTGAGATAATAATATTATAAAACCAAAAAAGCCTTACAGCAATTGTAAGGCTTTTTTTATTCTATATTAATTTATTGAATTAATTTTTAATAAACTTCTTAATCGCTTGACCTTGAGAAGTAATTATTTTGACAAAATAGGTTGAGGTAGGAAGTTGTTCTACAGAAGTTTGTAATTCTTTAAATTCCATAACTTTTTGACCTAAGTTATTGAAAATTTCACAAGAGATAATATCATTTCCATCATTCAACTTAATGCTAAGTTCTTTGTTTGTTGGATTTGGATATATATTTACTTGGCTAGATAGATCAAAATCATTAACAGACATGGTATTTCCGATTATACCTCTATTAGATTTAATTTCTGTTAAATTGGCAGAATTATTTTTTCCTGTTGCAATACAATTTGATAAACTAATTGAAACATAATATTCATAATTATTTTGAGTGATATTTGTATTTAAATCATTGTAAGATAAGTAAGATAAACTTGAAGATGGAATTGTAGTTAATTGCTCGAAAACACCAGTATTTATTTTTCTATAAATTTTATAATCTCCATAAGTTATTCCTAGATATGGTGTCCAGCTTAAGTTAACGGAATTACCTACTGCTACATTGCTTTGAAGTAATATTGTTTTATGAAATGTTTGATTTGTATTAGATGTGTTACATATGGTATTTGTTTTAACTTTATAACTATAACTTTGACTTAGATTATTTGATGAATTATCTAAAAATGATGTTTCAGTTGGAAGTAATGTTCCAATTGATGTAAATACATTTGCACTAGTTTCTCTAAGGATTTCATAATTTGTAACATTATTTCCATCTATGTTATTAATGAAAATTCTATTTTTTGTAGGCTCTGTTGAATCGCTTGTAATATAACAAACAGAAGCATTATCTGAATTTACAGTTACAGTTACTAATTGATTATTTGAAACACTTGTACCATTAGCATCCGTTAAAGTCCATGTTACAACAGTATCACCAACAGGAAATAATAAAGGGGCATTGTTGGACACTGTATAAGTTAAGCAACTCTCTGCAATTGGAGATCCTAAATTTACATTAGTAGCTTCACAAGAGCCTTGATTTGCAACCAGAGTTAAATTGCTTGGTGCAGTAATCGATGTTGGTAATGAAGTTGCTCCATTTGAAGTTGTAACTGTAACGTTTTGTGTGGAAGTTAATGTTGTCCCATTATTATTATCTAAAGTCCATGTTACTAAAGTAGTACCTAAATTAAAAACAGATGGTGCATTATTGCTTAATGTATAGCCTGAACAACCTTGCGCTGTTGGCGTTCCTAAATTTACATTAGTAGCTTCACAAAATCCATTGTTTGCTACAACAGTAATATTAGAAGGAGCCGATAATGTTGTTGCGTTTAGGATATCTCCTGTAATTATCCAACCTCTGTTATTAATTAAATTATTTCTTGAAGCGGTATTACAATAGGTTACATTAATTGAGCTTAATTGTTTGTCTGTTAATTGTAAATTATCAAATTGTGATAATAAGGCATCATAATTTGCAATGCTCATAGGTGTGTAATCAATAAAACCATTACTGGATGTGGTTAATATTACATCTGGGTTGAATTGCCAATTACTGAAATTCTGATTTATATTGGATTGTCTAAACATTCCTCCCATATTTATAACATTACTTACATCCCAACTATCTAATGGCTGGTTAAACGCTTGAGCATTAAAAAACATCTCATTCATATTTTCTATATTGCCTACATTCCAACTATTTAATGGTTGATTAAAGGAAAGGTTTGCTCGGAACATTGCGCTCATATCGGTTACACTAGAAATATTCCAACTTGCAATTGGTTGATTAAAACTGGTGTTTTCAAACATGCCTGACATATTTGTGACATTTAATACATTCCAATTATTTATCGGTTTATTAAAAGGAGAGCCTCTAAACATGCCTAACATATTAGTGACATTTGATACATTCCAATTATTTAATGGTTGATTAAAAGATGAAAAAGTAAACATATTATTCATATTTAACACATTACTCACATTCCAATTTTCAATTGGTTGGTTAAAATTTGAGCTTTCAAACATTCTTGACATATCATTTACATTGCCAACATTCCAAGAGCTAATTGGTTTGTTAAAGGGGCAATTTAAAAACATCAAAGACATATTAGACACACTACTTACATTCCAATTACTTATATCTTGGTTAAAAGTTGAGCTTTCAAACATTCTTGACATATTATTTACATTGCCAACATTCCAAGCTCCAATGGGCTGGTTAAAGGGAGTGCTGTAAAACATCATAGACATGTTATTTACATTACTTACATTCCAAGATCCGATTGATTGATTAAAGGGTGTATCAAAAAACATCTGATTCATATTAGACACATTAATAACATTCCAGTTTCCAATAAATTTGTTAAAATTTGAGCTTTCAAACATTCTTGACATGTCATTTACATTTCCAACATTCCAAGACCCAATTGATTGGTTAAAGGGTGAATTAAAAAACATTAATGACATATTTGACACACTACTTACATTCCAATTATCTATGGGTTTGTTGAAACTTGAAGCAGCAAACATGGCATACATGTCCGTTACATTGCTAACATTCCAATTGCTTAAATCTTGGTTAAAAGTTGAAGTATCAAACATTCTTGACATATTGGTTACATTACCAACATTCCAAGCCCCAATGGGTTGGTTAAAGGGAGTGCTGTAAAACATCATAGACATATTAATTACATTACTTACATTCCAGTTCCCAATAGGCTGATTGAAACTTGAATCAAAAAACATATCATGCATATCATTTACATTACTTACATCCCAATTTCCTATAGGCTGATTAAAATTAACGCCATAAAACATTGCCCTCATGTTAGTAACACTACTTACATCCCAACTATTTATGTTAGAATTAAAACTTGTACCATAAAACAAAGCACTCATATCCGTAATTCCACTAGTACAAGTTGTAGCAGCATTTTGAGGTGTAATTTGATCTCTAGTTCTTTTTTTGTAAGTGATACCATTAACAACTCCTTCTTCACCAACAGCTGCAGTTGGACATAAACAAGTAACGCCATTTGAATGCAGAGAAAATTGTGCATTAATAGGTTGGCTTATTAAATATACTACTACTAGTAGCAATGAAGCGTAAATTTTTTTCATAAGTTTAAATTTTTAACAAAAATACAAACAATTAATTAAAAATTAAGATATTAGAAAAAATTCTCAATTTTCTGAGAAGTATGCAAGGTAATATTTTGCAAGAAAAGTAACTATATAAAACCAAAAAAGCCTTACATTGCTGTAAGGCTTTTTTTTATTTAATTTCTTTCCCTTGGCTATCAAAAAAATGATATTCTAGATACGTATACGCATCACGAGGGATAATTTTAACCCATTTTTTATGTTCAAAAAACCATTTTGAACGAATAGAAGGAAACCCTTTCTTTAAATAGGCTGCCACAAAAGGGTGAACATTTAATTTCACTTTATTATGGTCTTTGATAATTTTTTCAAGAGAGAATGTAATTTTATCTATAATTTGAATTGGAGCATCTACATCTCCGCTTAAATTATTTGGATTTTCTTCTCTTGTTTCAATATTAACTTCTGGTCTTACTCGTTGTCTTGTAATTTGAACTAAACCAAATTTACTCGGCGGTAAGATTTTATGTTTTGCCTTATCATCACTCATTTCTTCTTTCAAGAAATTGTAAAGAACCTGGCGGTTATCAGGGTTTTGCATGTCAATAAAATCAACTACAATAATACCACCCATATCGCGAAGTCTTAATTGGCGTGCTACTTCTGCAGCTGCAATCATGTTTACTTCTAGTGCGGTATCTTCCTGATTGGTTGCTTTGTTAGAACGGTTACCGCTATTTACATCAATAACATGTAATGCCTCGGTATGTTCTATAATCAAATAAGCTCCTTTACTCATAGAAACGGTTCTACCGAATGAGGTTTTTATTTGACGCTCTATATGATATTTTTCAAATAGTGGGGTATCATTTGACTGATAGTATTTCACTATTTTTTGTTTTTCGGGAGCTATTTCGGCTAAATAGTCCTTTGTTTCCTGGTACAACTCTTCATCATCAATATGAATACCTGTAAAGGTGTCATTAAATACATCTCTTAATATTGAGGAAGCTTTGTTTAGCTCTCCTAATACCTTTGACGGATGATGAGCGGTTGGTAATTTTTTACACATTGCAGTCCATCTGTTCATAAGATTCTGCAAATCTTTTTCTAATTCTGTTGTTGTTTTGCCTTCTGCTACTGTTCGCACAATAACGCCAAATCCTTTTGGTCTGACTGCTTGCACCAATTTTTTTAATCGGTCTTTTTCGGCACGGTCTTCTATTTTTTGTGAAATAGAAATACGATCAGAAAAAGGGACAAGAACTAAAAATCTACCTGCAAAAGAAAGCTCCGTGCTTATTCTTGGGCCTTTGGTAGAAATGGGTTCTTTAACCACTTGCACTAATACCGATTGATTAACGCTTAGCACATCTGCTATGGCGCCGTCTTTATCAATCTCATTTTCAAACTTAAAGGTTTTTAGTGAAAAATCTTTTATTTTACCTGTGTTTACAAGTTTTATGAATTTCAAATAAGAATGTAACGCAGGACCTAAATCGTGGTAATGTAAAAAGGCATCTTTTTCATAGCCTACATTTACAAATGCCGCATTAAGTCCGGGAACTGGTTTTCTAATTTTGGCAATAAAAATATCACCAACTAAGAAATTATCCCCTGTTTCTTTTTCTTTGTGTAATTCAATAAGTTTTCCATCTTTTAATAAGGCAAAATCTACAGCATCTTCACCACTACGGATGATCAATTCTTTATTCATGTTGTAAATTTTTATCCATGTTAGGTTATAGTTTGTAGGTTATAAATTGTAGGTTTTCACCTCCAATTTCTAACTTCCAACTTCCAACTTTAACACAGATGGATTAAACATTATTTCAGGTATTACCCGGTGAATTTTAGTTGGTAGTTGCAGTTTTCAGTTAGCAAACTGTTAACTGTTACTGAATACGGGTTACTAAAATTCTTTTTCAATGAACGTTTAAAAAGAAAAAAGTAGTTTAAAACTACTTTTTCTTTTTGTGACGGTTAGCTCTCGCTCTTTTTTTACGTTTGTGCGTCGCTACCTTATGTCTTTTTCTTTTTTTACCGCTTGGCATGGTATAATTTTTTTAGATTAATAATAATTTTTTTAAACCGCTATTTCGGTTTTAGTTTTTACTCCTTCTACAAATACTTTTGCAGGTTTAAATGCTGGAATATTGTGTGCTGGAATTTTAATTGTAGTATTTTTTGAAATGTTTCTACCTGTTTTTTCAGCTCTTGTTTTGATAATAAAGCTTCCAAACCCTCTTAAGTAAACATTATTACCATTTTCTAATGATTCTTTAACTTCTTCCATTAATGCTTCAACGGTTGCTTGAACATCTCCTTTTTCAAGGCCTAATTTTTCAGAAATTTTCGCTACGATATCTGCTTTCGTCATTTTCTTTAATATTTTAATATTTGTTGTAAATTTTTTTAAGAGTGCAAATATAGTAATTAAAAAAACAATATTTCAAGGATAATTGATTAAAATTTAATCACATAATGAATTACTTTTACCATTTTAGATTTTAAGATGCATTTTTATAACTCATTATTGGCTTGGTATTTACAAAACAAACGTGATTTACCTTGGCGAAATACCACCGATCCCTATCCTATTTGGCTTTCGGAAATTATGCTGCAACAAACAAGGGTTGCACAGGGATTACCCTATTATTTGAGTTTTATGGAGGCTTTTCCCACTGTTTTTGATTTGGCTAATGCCGATGAAGAACATGTATTAAAGCTTTGGCAAGGATTAGGCTACTATTCTCGCGCACGAAATATGCATCAAACCGCCAAAATTATTGCTCACGATTTCAACGGATTTTTCCCGAATAATTATACTGATTTATTAAAACTAAAAGGCATAGGTCAATATACCGCCGCAGCCATTGCCTCTTTTGCTTTTAACGAAGCGGTTCCTGTAGTAGACGGAAATGTTTTTAGGGTGCTGGCTCGGTATTTAAATGTAGAAACCGACATTGCATCGGCTGCAGCCAAAAAAGAATTTACAGCTTTAGCCAAAGAATTAATGCCCCATGATAATCCTGCTTTATTTAATCAAGCCATCATGGAATTTGGCGCCTTGCAATGCACTCCCAAAAATCCAAATTGCAATCAATGTGTTTTTAACTCCAGTTGTGCCGCTTTGCAAAAAGGGCTAGTAGCGCAACTTCCGGTGAAGTTAAAAAAGACGAAAGTTACCAATAGATACCTTAATTATGTTGTATTATTAGACCATGCCAATAACACCCAAATAAATAAAAGAACCGAAAAAGGAATTTGGCACAATTTATACGAATTCCCTTTTATTGAAACTGAAATGGAATTGGATTTTGATGCTATTTCCAATTTAATTTCTACAAAATTTGGTGAATTGAATATTGAATCTATAGTGCAATACAATCCCAATATGGTAATACATAAGTTGTCGCATCAAAAACTGCATATTAACTTTTATAGGGTTCAAGTTCGTGACGAAATTGCAGCCGGAATTCCTTCAGACCAAATAAAAAAACACCCATTTCCAATAGTAATTTATAATTTTATTGAAAAATATTCTATTTAATTTGTAATTTTGAAATACAATAAAAGTCTTTTATTATGTATGGAACTTTAAATAAAGTAATGTTAATTGGTCATCTTGGCAGCGAAATTAAGATGCATTATTTTGAAGGCGGCAACAGTATTGGACGATTTTCATTGGCAACAAATGAGGTTTACATTAACAAACAAACCAATGAAAAGATTACTTCAACCGAGTGGCACAACCTTGTTGTAAGAAATAAAGCAGCCGAAATATGTGAAAAATATCTTTCAAAAGGAGATAAAATTTATGTAGAAGGAAGAATAAAATCGCGCCAATGGCAAGCAGAAGATGGAACTACCAAGTCCACCACAGAAATTCAGGTTACCGAGTTTACTTTCTTGAATGTAAAAAAAGATACAGAAGCAAATAGACATTTGCAGGATTCTGATTCAAAAAACAGTACATTTGACAACTTGAATCCTCCAATTGAGAATGATTTACCTTTTTAAATAACTAATATTATTGACTTTGGACCCAGAGCCCAGTATTACACAATTTAGTTTTGACTCCAATTTTTTCATTGGAATTTTAGGAATAATTTCCTTGTTGTTTTGCACTGCAATGGTTGCAGCTGCAGAGGTAGCACTTTTTTCATTATCAAAAAAAGATTTATCCGACTTATCTCAAAACAATCCAACTAAATACAATGTTATTCATAAATTATTAGGAAAACCTAAAAAATTATTAGCAACCATATTAATTGCAAATAACTTCTTGCACATAGCCGTTGTGGTTTTGTTTTCTTTTTCGTTAGACAAATTGTTTTCAATGATTGCCATTCCTGCAGTAAAATTTGGAGTAGAAGTGCTTTTGGTTACTTTTTTAATTTTACTTTTTGGAGAGGTACTTCCAAAAGTTTATGCAAGTAGAAACAATAAAAAATTCGCAGGTTTTATTGCGTATCCTATTTTATTTTTAAGTAAAATTCTTTCTCCTATTAGTTATCCATTAAAGGGAATTAGTGGTTTTATACAAGAAAAATTAGGGAAACAAAAAACCAATTTTTCTGTTGATCACCTGTCACAAGCGCTTGAGTTAACTTCTACAGATGAAACATCGCATGAAGAACAAAAGTTACTTGAAGGAATTGTTTCTTTTGGAAATACAGACACCAAGCAGGTTATGAGTCCACGAATTGACATTTTTGCTCTTGAAATTGACGCTCCTTTTTCAGAAGTTTTACCTCAAGTTATAGAAAAAGGTTACTCTAGAATTCCGGTTTATGAAGACAATATCGACACCATCAAAGGCGTTCTGTTTGTAAAAGATTTAATTCCACATATTAATTCAGTAGATTTTGACTGGAAAACCTTACTTCGAGAGCCGTTTTTTGTTCCTGAGAACAAGAAATTGGATGATTTGCTAAAAGATTTTCAAAGTATGAAAAGCCATTTGGCTATTGTTGTTGATGAATATGGTGGGACTTCGGGATTGGTTTCTTTAGAAGATGTAATTGAAGAAATTGTTGGAGATATAAGCGATGAATTTGACGAAGATAACATTAATTATTCTCAAATAGATGAGAAGAATTTTCTCTTTGATGGGAAAATCAATCTAAAAGATTTTTATAGAATTATCTCAGTGGAGGAAGATTTATTTGAAACCCGAAAAGGAGAGGCAGAAACTTTGGCCGGTTTTATATTAGAAATACTAGGAAATTTTCCAAAAAAAGGGCAGAAAATACCTTTTGAAAATTGTCTATTTACCATTGCAATCGTAGATAGAAAAAGAATAAAACAAATAAAAGTAACCGTTGATGGGTAAATTATTTATTTATATTGGAACATCTTTATTTAGTGCATTATTGCTTGTTTCATGCAAAAATGAAGTCTTACCAAAGCCTTCTAGTCAGTTGCGATTGAATTATCCAATTGCTAAATATGCTGCTTTTGAAAATCATTGTCCGTTTACCTTCAATATTAATTCAGATGCGGAAATAAAAGAAGATAAAAATTGCGGATTTACAATAACCTATCCCAAAATGAAAGCAACAATTTATCTTACTTATAAGCCTGTAAATGGCGATATAAATAAATTACTTCGCGACGCTCAAAAGCTTACGTATGAGCATGTAATTAAAGCAGATGATATATTGGAACAACCTTTTATAAACCATGAAAAAAAGGTGTATGGAATGTTTTATAAAGTCTCTGGGAACGCAGCAACCAACGCGCAGTTTTATGCGACAGATAGTGTTAAACATTTTTTAACAGCATCAGTATATTTTTATGCTAAACCTAATTTTGATTCGATTATGCCTGCGGCAGATTATATTCGAAATGACATGCAAACCTTAATGGAAACAATAAAATGGAAATAAAAAAGGAACTCATTGAGTTCCTTTTTTATTTGTTACTTTGTTCCAATCTTCACATTTGATACTTTGTAAGATTGTCCATCACCTATAGCTTCAACAGTTTTTACAATATCTTCTGATTTAAGTTTGTCAAGATCAAAATTTACCGTTGCTAGTTTTTTGTCAAAATCTACTTTGGCATTTTGAACGCCTTCCATTTCAGATAGGCTTTTTTCGATGGTTTTCGCACAACCTTCTGGGCAAGTCATACCGTCTATTGTAAATGAAGCGGTTTCAGGTTTTACTGCAGCGGCAACTTCTTTTTTAGCATCCGATTTTGTTGCAGTTTCATCTGATTTTGAATTATTGTTTTTACAATTTACAATTAATAAAGCGGCAACTGCTATTACTATAATTGAATTTGAAAATTTCATGATTATTATTTTAGAATTGGGATAAATTATTTATTACTACAAAATTACTGTAATTTTTATTCGACAATTCATAAAATTATGTCAAATTTGTCACTTAAAATGTAAAAAATGCAAACCAAGCAACTTCAATGGACACTATTAGTAGTTCTTTCCTTAATTTGGGGAAGTTCATTTATATTAATTAAGAAAGGACTTATCGGATTGTCACCCTACCAACTGGGGGCTTTACGCATTATTTTCACTTCTCTTTTTTTGTTAATGATTGGTTTTAAAAGCTTGACTGAGATCAAAATGCACCAATGGAAATACATTGCTATAACCGCATTATTTGGCACATTTATTCCTGCGTTTCTATTTGCTATTGCTCAAACCAAAGTGAGTAGTTCTATATGTTCCATATTAAATTCACTAACTCCTTTAAATACTTTATTGATCGGTTTTGCAGTATTTGGACTTTCTTTTAAAAGGAGTCAATTTATTGGTATAATTATTGGTTTAATAGGTACTGCGGTATTAATTTTTAGTGGTAAACAAGAGACATCTGATAACAATTACTATGCAATATTGGTAATTATTGCTTCGGTTTGTTATGCCATAAATGTGAATTTGATAAAGAAATTACTTTCTGATGTGAAGCCTTTAAGCATTACCACAGGAAATTTTGTAGTGCTTTTAGCACCAGCATTGGTGGTTTTATTTTCAACTGATTTTATTTCCATTTGTACTTTACCTCAAACCCAACATGCGATGCTCTATATTATGGTGCTTGGAATTGTAGGAACGGGTATTGCAAACATTTGTTTCTTTAAGTTAATTCAAATATCTTCACCTGTATTTGCTTCATCGGTTACTTATTTAATTCCGATTGTAGCATTCTTTTGGGGGCTTTTAGACAATGAAATGCTGACACCTTTTCAGTTCTTCGGAGCATTTGTAATCTTAATTGGAGTTTATTTAGCTAATAAAAAGTAATTTTTAAGACATAAAAAAAGGCCGTCAGTTTTGACGGCCTTTTTTATTTCATTTAATTATGATTATTGAAAATCAGCATCACTTACACCTTCGTTAATTTTAACTTCAGACATTTTGAAATCCAATTCCATACCTTGATTAATGATAATTTCAAAAGGAACTTTCACACCTTTAACTTCTCTATAGTCAGTATAGTTAGTGCTTACCGTCATTTTCTTATCTCCTTTTTCAACCAACTTAGATTCAGCAAGTTTTAAACCTGTTTTTACATCATAGTATAAAGTTGTTTTACCATTTTTAATTGCATAGGCATCAGAACCGTTCATTGGCTCAATTCCATCTAAAACTAAATCTGTTTTGTTAACCAAAAGTAATTCTTCAAATGTAGTAGCAGAAGCTTTTTTCTCTGCCAATTCCTCAGCAGTTAATTCTTTTCTTTGTCCTTGATTAACAGAATAACCACCTTTAGTATTGATTACTTGTTTAGTTAATTCACCCATTCCTTCCATTTCAATCTTTAATGAAGATTGACCTTTCACATCTTTTTTAGTTGTGTATTTTAAAGGAGCAGGAGCTTGAGGAATGCTTCCAGAACCAACACTTGAAATAGTTTTTACAGCAGCAACTGCTTTTGCACCACCAATAGCTGTGATGTAAGCATCTAATACTGTTTTAACAGTAACTCCAGCTGGTGCAGGTTTTTTCATTTTTGGTTTTTCAGTAGGGTTACCAAATTTGTCAAAATAGAAAATCGGAATTTTTAATTTCTCTAATCCCGGAATTACATCAGTTCCTTTTCCTGTAACCAATATTCTAATATTATCAGCAAGAACATATTTATTCATTACACGCATCACATCGTCAGCTGTAACGGCTTGAATATTTTTGATGTAATTTTCGTAAAAATCAGCTGGTAAACCTTCCGTTTCAATGTTAAGCGCATAACGAGCAATAGTTTGTGGTTTTTCAACTTGCATTACAAATCGGCCAACATAACCTGCTTTTACATTATTTAAAGCTTCGTCTGTTACTTTTTCAGTTCTGATTCTTTTGATCTCTTTAATGAATTCTACAACTGCACTATCAGTAACCATGTTTCTAACTTGAGAATTGGCTTTAAATTTAGTTACAGTATATTTATTTACTCCAATACTTGAGCGTGCGCCGTAAGTCCATCCGTGAGCTTCTCTCAAGTTCATGTTTAAGTAACTATTAAAGTCACCACCCAATACTTGATTAGCCACAATAACTGGAAAATAATCAGGATCAGATAATTTTAAATTCACAGAGTTTACCAATGAAATTTCTGACTGCACCGCATTTGGCATGTCAACAAAGTTGATTTGAGTGTATTGAACATTTTTTGGAGCAGTGTAAGAAATATTTGGAGCACTTGCTTTTACCCATGAGCCAAATAATTTTTCAACCATTTTTTTAGTTTCTTTGAATTTTACATCTCCAATTACTACTAAATAAGCATGCTCTGGAACAAAATAAGTTTCATAGTGTGATTTTACATCTGCAAGGGAAACATTATTAATAGTTTTTTCTGATAAATATTCTCCCGCTGGATGTTCTATACCAAATACTAAAACATTCTCTACACGACCAGCAACTACAGGAACACTTTTTTCTTGTGTTTTTAAACCTTCAATTAATTTGTCTTTTTCTTTATCAAATTCTTCTTGAGTAAAGTTTGGGTTTAATGCACCATCTGCCATTAACTCTAAAATTCTTTTTGAATATTTAGAAAGACCACTTGCATAAGCACCATTAGTGCTAAAGTTGATATCAGCTCCTAAGAAATCTATTTCTTCATTAAAAGCATCTTTGGCAATTGCCATAGAACCATTACCAATTAAACTTCCTGTTAATTCATCAACTCCTTTTTTATCGCCTTCGGCATAAGGAGCATTATCAATAGATAAATTAAAAGAAACTCTAGGCAACTTGTGATCTTCTACAACTAATACTTTTAAACCATTTGTCATTGTAAATGATACCGGTTTTTTGATATTTATTGTAGGAGCTGGTCCTGGTTTTGGTTGTGGTCTGTCTTGTGCTTGCATAGTCATAGTTAAAAACAAGCCCGATAATAATATAATTGATTTTCTCATTTTCTTATTAGTTTATTTGTTTTGCTTTGCCGGTTCGCTTGGGCTCGAGTCAGCTTTATCTTTGGCAGGAATATAATCCAAAAGTAATCTTTGATTTGGATTTAAATATTTTTTTGCAACGGATCTAATTTCTTCCGGAGTGATAGAATTATACATTTCTATTTCGGTATTAATTAAATTTACATCACCATATAATAAATAATAGGAAGCTAAATTATCTGCAATTCCTTCAACGCTTGCATTTCCGCTTACATAATTATTTTCGTATTTGTTTTTTAATTTTTGAAGATCATTTTCAGAAATTAAATCAGATTGAAGTTTCACAATTTCATCATCAACTTCTTTGATAATGTCTTTTGATGTGAAATCTCCTTGAGGCATTCCATAAAGAATGTAGGTCCCGTAATCTTCTTGGTTGTAGCTAAAAGCACCAATTTGAAGTGCCATCTTTTTATCGTCTACAATTTTCTTGTATAATTTAGAACTTTTACCGTCACTTAAATAAGTAGAAATAAAATCCAAAACTCTAGCGTCTCTAGTTTTCATAGATGGTGTTCTGTACGCAGCAACTACCATTGGTTTTTGAATGTTTGGATCTTCAAAAGTAGCATTAATAGGCTCTGTAATTGGATCTTCTACATAGGTTTGACGCACAATAGCTGGTCCGCTTGGAATAGATCCAAAATATTTCTCAACCCATTCTTTTGTTTGAGTAGGGTTGCTAATATCTCCAGCAATAATTAATACGGCATTGTTTGGGATATAGAATTTTTTATTGAAAGCTTGAAATTCTTCTAAAGTTGCAGCATCTAAGTGATCCATTGAACCAATAGTAGTCCAACGGTACGGATGTTTAGTAAACATGTGCTTTTTCACTTGCGGAATTAATTGTCCGTAAGGACTGTTATCATAACGCAATCTTTTCTCTTCTTTTACTACTTCATTTTGAGTATCCACTCCAATTTGATTAATTACCGGATGCATTAATCTTTCCGATTCCATCCATAATCCTAATTCTAAATTGTTTGAAGGGAAAACCTCGTAGTAGTAAGTTCTGTCTTCTGTAGTGTTGGCATTATTTGTCCCTCCATTAGAAGTAACAATTTTAAACCATTCGCCACGTTTAATGTTTTCTGTACCTTCAAATAAAAGGTGTTCAAAAAAGTGAGCGAAACCAGTACGATCTGGTTGTTCGTCTTTAGCACCTACGTGGTACATAACCGAGGTTATTACTACTGGCGCTGATGGATCGTTATGTAAAATAACGTGCATTCCATTTGCTAAATCATATTCCTCAAAAGCAACCTTTTGGGCATGAGCTGTTCCTCCGAGCATAAGCATTAAACTTAAAGCGATTAAAGATTTTTTCATAAAACTATTACATAATTAGTTGATAGTGCAATTAGTATGTCTATTGCAAAAAAAGTTACACGAAGGTAGACAAATTTTTATATATAAATGAAATAAGGGTGTTAAAAAATAATTACTTACGTTAAGAATCATATAATTAACAAAAAAAACTTTTTAAAAATTGAGTTGTAAGTCTAATTTTTATTTATATATTTGCATCCTTAAAAAAATTAACTAAACAATTTGTTATGTACGCAATCGTAGAGATAGCAGGGCAACAATTTAAAGTAAGCAAAGACTTAAAGGTTTATGTTCACCGTTTATCTAATGAAGAAGGTTCAAAAGTTTCTTTTGACAAAGTTTTTTTATTAGATGACAATGGCACAATCACTTTAGGCGCCCCAGCTATAGAAGGTGCTTCAGTAGAAGCAAAAGTGTTACAACACTTAAAAGGTGATAAAGTAATCGTTTTCAAAAAGAAAAGAAGAAAAGGTTATAAAAAAAGAAATGGTCACCGTCAGTATTTAACGCAAATCCTTATTGAAGGTATTAGTGCTACTGGTGGAAAGAAAGCGGCTCCTAAAAAAGAAGCAGCTCCTAAAGTTGAAAAAGCAGTAGAAGAAGTAGCAGCTCCTAAAAAAGCAAAAGCGGCTCCTAAAGCAGAAAAAGCAACAGAAAAAGTAGCAGCTCCTAAAAAAGCTAAAAAAACAGATAGTCAAGAGTAATAACTTATAAAACCAAAACATCATGGCTCACAAGAAAGGTGTCGGTAGTTCGAAGAATGGTAGAGAATCACACTCAAAACGTTTAGGCGTTAAGATATATGGTGGTCAAGCTGCTATTGCTGGTAACATTATCGTAAGACAAAGAGGTTCAAAGCATAATCCAGGAGAAAATGTATATATTAGTAAAGATCATACTTTACACGCAAGAGTTGATGGAATTGTTAAATTCCAGAAAAAAGCTGGCGATAAATCGTTTGTTTCTATTATTCCTTTTGAAGCATAATCTAAATTATTTTAGATACCAAAAAAACCCGTTCTAAAAGAACGGGTTTTTTGTTATTCTTTCATTTTGAATGTATCCATAAACGCTGTAGTGTAATTTCCTGCAACATATTGTGGGTCTTCCATTAATTGTCTGTGAAATGGAATAGTTGTTTTTATCCCTTCGATATAAAATTCATCTAACGCACGCTTCATTTTGTTAATTGCCTCTTCTCTTGTTTGAGCCGTGGTAATTAATTTAGCAATCATGGAATCATAATTTGGCGGAATAGTATATCCTGCATAAACATGAGTATCTAATCGAACTCCGTGACCTCCTGGTGAGTGTAAAACTGTAATTTTACCTGGAGAAGGTCGGAAGTCATTGTAAGGATCTTCTGCGTTTATTCGGCACTCTATTGCGTGTAGATTTGGGAAGTAATTTTTTCCTGAAATTGGCACACCAGCAGCAACCATAATTTGTTCTCTAATTAAGTCGTAATCTACAACTTGCTCTGTAATTGGGTGTTCTACTTGAATACGTGTATTCATTTCCATAAAGTAGAAATTTCTATGTTTATCAACTAAAAATTCTACGGTTCCAGCACCTTCATATTTAATATATTCTGCAGCTTTTACTGCAGCTTCTCCCATTTTATTTCTCAATTCATCAGTCATGAATGGAGAAGGAGTTTCTTCTGTTAATTTTTGATGACGGCGTTGAACCGAGCAATCTCTTTCCGACAAGTGACATGCTTTTCCATAAGAATCTCCAACTACTTGAATTTCGATATGGCGAGGTTCTTCAATTAATTTTTCAAGATACATTCCGTCATTACCAAAAGCAGCAGCCGATTCTTGACGTGCACCTTCCCATGCTTTTAATAAGTCTTCTTGTTTCCATACCGCACGCATTCCTTTTCCACCACCACCAGCAGTTGCTTTAAGCATTACAGGGTAGCCAAATTCATTAGCTAATTTCTCAGCCTGTTCATAAGATTCAAGAATTCCAACAGAACCTGGTACACATGGAACACCTGCTTCAATCATGGTGGCTTTAGCCGAAGCCTTGTCACCCATTCTATCAATCATTTCTGGTGCCGCACCAATAAATTTGATTCCGTGCTCTTGGCAGATTTTAGAAAACTTAGCATTTTCTGATAAAAATCCGTAGCCAGGGTGAATTGCATCTGCATTTGTAATTTCTGCTGCAGCAATAATATTTGGCATTTTTAAATAGGACAAATTACTTGGTGCTGGTCCAATACAAACCGCTTCGTCTGCAAATTTTACGTGCAAACTTTCTGCATCAACAGTAGAATAAACCGCTACGGTCTTAATGCCCATTTCTTTACAGGTTCTAATTACTCTAAGAGCAATTTCCCCACGGTTGGCAATTAATATTTTTTTAAACATATTTTTTTAATTAGATAATTAGACAATGTGTCAATTAGACAATTTATGAAGAAAGAAAACTTCTAACTTCTAACTTCTAACTTCTAACTTTTTAAGATGGATCTACTAAAAATAATGGTTGATCAAATTCAACTGGTGACATGTCGTCAACAAGAATTTTTACAATTTTTCCAGAGATTTCAGCTTCAATTTCATTGAATAATTTCATTGCTTCAACTACACAAAGCACATCTCCTTTTGCAATTGAAGAACCTACTTCAATAAAAGATGGTTTATCTGGTGATGGTTTTCTATAAAAAGTTCCAATCATCGGTGATTTAATAGTCACATATTTAGAGTTATCCTCAGATGCTGCAGGAGCCGCTGGTGCTGCAGGAGCCGCAACTGGCGCAGGTGCAACAGCTTGTGGCATAGCCTGAGCCATAGGAGCTTGTTGTAAATAAGTGATTTCTGGAGAGTTTCCTTCTAGCGTAGTTCTAATAGTAATCTTTACATCTCCTGTCTCTAATTTTACTTCTGCAACTCCCGAATTGGAGACAAATTTTATTAGATTTTGAATTTCTTTTAAATCCATAATTAATTGTTTTAGTTATAGTTTATTTTTTGTTATAAGCCCATTTAAGGTAGATAGAACCCCATGTAAATCCGCCGCCAAAAGCAGCAAAGATAAGGTTATCTCCTTTTTTAAATTTATCTTCAAAATCACTTAGCAACAAGGGTAATGTTGCTGAAGTGGTGTTCCCATATTTTTGAATATTTACCAATACTTTATTTTCATCAAGGTCCATTCTAGAAGCGGTAGCGTCAATAATTCTTTTGTTTGCTTGATGCGCAATTAACCAATTTACATCCTCTTTAGTTAAATTGTTGCGTTGCATAATTTTTTCACTCACATCTGCCATTCCTGAAACTGCATATTTGAAAACAGTTTTTCCGTCTTGGAAAACAAAGTGTTGACTGTTTTCAACGGTTTCTTTTGAGGCTGGAAGTATAGAACCACCAGCATCAATTTTTAAATATTCTCTACCAATTCCGTCAGAGCGAAGGAATTCATCTTGTAATCCTAATCCTTCATGGTTAGGTTCAAATAATACAGCTCCAGCTCCATCTCCAAAGATGATGCAGGTTGCTCTATCAGTATAATCAATAATTGATGACATTTTATCGGCACCAATTAATAAAACTTTTTTATATCTACCCGATTGAATATAGGCAGCAGCAGTTGACATTCCGTAAAGAAAACTAGAACAAGCAGCTGATAAATCGTATGCAAATGCATTCACAGCGCCAATTTGAGTTGCAACATAAACTCCGGTTGTAGCTACTGGCATATCAGGAGTTGCAGTTGCCATAATTACTAAGTCAATTTCGGCAGGATCAATATCCCCTCGTTTAATTAAATCTTGTGCAGCTTTTATTGCTAAATAAGAAGTTCCTTTTCCTGGTTCTTTAAGTAATCTTCTTTCTTTTATTCCGGTTCTTGTTGAAATCCATTCGTCATTAGTATCTACTAAAGTTTCTAGAACTTCATTAGATAAAACAAAATCTGGAACATACCCACCGACAGCGGTAATTGCAGCTGTAATTGTATTCATATTGTTGTTTTAGCGCCTCTTTAAATTTGAGGTTAAAAAGAGGTGGAATTTACAAAAAAATATTTAGTTATAGTCCAAAATTTACAAAAAACAAAAAACTCCCACAGAGTGAGAGTTTAAATGTAAATTTAAATATAGATTAAGCAACAGCTTCTGATTTATCAATAACCACCTGTCCTCTATAGTACATTTTACCTTCATGCCAGTAGGCTCTGTGGTATAAATGTGCTTCTCCTGTAATTGGACAAGTTGCAATTGTTGCTGCAGTTGCTTTGTAATGTGTTCTTCTCTTATCTCTTCTTGTTTTGGAGATTTTTCTCTTAGGATGTGCCATTTTACTATATTATTTATCCGTTAATAGTTGTTTTAATTTGTCCCATCTTGGGTCAATATTTTCTTCTTTTTTATTTTCTAATTTTTGTTCTTTTATTGTAAGTTCAGAAAGTTTTTGCAATGCTTTTGTTTGTAAAGTTCCATCTTTTATACCTGGATGAATTCTTTTTAACGGAACCGATAGTACAATCATTTCATAAATATATTGTGCAATATCTATTTGATGTTCGCCGTGAGGCAATACTAATAGTTCTTCATTATCATCATTGAATTCTTCCCCAAATGTTACTACTAAATTAATTTTCCCTTTAATAGGTAAATCGAAAATCTCATTAGTTAAATCACAAGGAACAGTTACGGTGCCTTTGTGTTTAAAGGAAAGCTCCAACATGGTGCTTTTTTTTTCTAAAATTACATTTACTTGAATAGCACAATTTTCATATTCGTGGTATTCAAATTTTTCAAAGAACGCTTGATTAATTTGAAATTCAAATGGATGTTTTCCTAACTTTAATCCTATAAAAGGAATTAAAAATTCATTTGTAACTTTCATCATTTCATCAATTTGCCCTAACTGAAGATTCAGCTTTGGGAGTGCAAAGATATAAATTTATTGTAAATCTAAAAGACTTATCAGCATTTTTTTGAAACTAACTACTTTTCTTTTGTTTTTAGAGGGTTTTTAGTCAAATTGGCATACTCATTTCTTGAGTTATAAATGTCAATTGCCAGATAAACAGCTTCTTTAAATGATCCAAAATCGGCCACTCCTTTTCCGGCAATTTCATAAGCAGTTCCGTGATCTGGAGAAGTTCTAATTTTATTTAACCCTGCAGTATAGTTAACCCCAACGCCAAATGACAATGTTTTGAACGGAATTAATCCTTGATCGTGATAAGATGCTATAACGGCATCAAATTTCTCATATTGTCCACTTCCAAAGAAACCATCAGCTGAATACGGCCCAAAAGCAAAAATTCCTTTTTCAAATAATTTTTTTATTGCAGGTTTCATTATGGTTTCTTCTTCATTTCCAATAATTCCGCTATCACCTGCATGTGGATTCAATCCTAAAATAGCAATTTTAGGTTTATTTATTTTGAAATCTTGTTTAAGAGACAGATTTATAGTTTCAATTTTTTGAGTAATTAGCTTTTCCGTTAAGTGTTTTGCTACATCTGTAACAGGCACGTGATCTGTTAACAATCCAACCCTTAAGTTATCTTGAACCATAAACATTAAGGCATTTCCTTCTAATTCTTTATCTAAATAATCGGTATGTCCTGGAAATTTAAACTCATCCGATTGGATGTTGTATTTATTAATTGGCGCAGTTACAAGAACATCTACCAATCCTTCTTTTAAAGCTGCTGTAGCTGAAGTAAATGATTGTATAGCATATTTACCAACTGCTTCATCATTCTGACCGTAATTTATATCAACTCCTTCTTTCCAAACATTTAGCACATTAATTTTTCCTTTAACTAATTGGTCAATTCGATCAATCCCGTGAAGTGCCACTTCAGAATTTAAGTTTCTTTTTATGAATGATACTATTTTCACATTAGCAAAAATTACAGGCGTGCAAAGCTCTAACATTCGATTGTCCTCAAATGTTTTTAGAATTACTTCGCTTCCAATACCGTTTAAATCTCCTATTGAAATTCCAACGATAATATTTTCTGCTTTTTTCATAGGAGTTATTTCTTATTTATTGCTAATTTTGAAATGCAAATTTAGTAAAATAAAACGACAAATGTTTACAGGAATTATTGAAACCCTCGGAATTGTAACAGGCCTTAACAAACAAGATGGAAACTTGCATATTTCGGTAAGTAGTTCCATTACAAATGAGTTAAAGATAGATCAAAGTGTTGCCCATAACGGGGTTTGTCTTACGGTTATAGCTATTGAAAATGATATGTATACAGTAACCGCCATTCAAGAAACAATTGACAAAACTAATGTTGGAAATTGGAATGTTGGAGATAAAGTCAATTTAGAACGTGCTATGAAATTAGGCGATAGGTTGGACGGGCATATTGTTCAAGGACATGTTGATCAAACGGGCATTTGTAAATCAATAGTTGAGACGAATGGGAGTTGGCTTTATACATTTTCTTACGATGCCTCTTTAAATAATATCACTATCGAAAAAGGATCAATTACTGTTAACGGCGTGAGTTTAACGGTAGTAAATTCTTTGCTAAATGAATTTAGTGTTGCAATAATTCCGTATACCTACGAACATACTAATTTTCATAATTTTAAAGAAGGAACAAAAGTTAACCTTGAATTTGATGTTATTGGGAAGTATGTTTCAAAATTACATTCACTAAAGTAAAAAATTATTGCAATTATTGAATCTGAAAATCAAAAAATTAACAATTCTATGCCGTAATTATTTTATTATAAAGCACTGCATTTCCATCTGTTAATAGTGATACAAAATGACAAATATGCAACAACCTTTCATAAAGCGTTTCTTTTTTTACCAAATGTTTTTCAGGGAGAATTTTTAGCAATAAAGAATCAAAATTGGTTTTGGAATTATCAAAATCATTGTTGTATGCAGTGCAAAATTTATCCAATAAATTATTGATAATTTGATATCCGGTAATTTCTTTTTCAATTACTTCTCGACTTTGATAAATCTTCTTAACGCTAAGCTGAATGATATCATCTATTTGCGCTTTATATTTACTTTTATCCATTAAAGCATAAGAAAATTCCCCTTTTAATATGGCTTCTTCATTTTCTATAAAAACGCGTACCGCATCATTAATTAAATTTCCAATTGCCAATGCGCGCAGGTAGCTTATTCGATCCTCTTTATTAGTTAAGGTTTGGTATTTTGGAGTGTCAATAGTGTCTTTTACTAATTTTATTAAATATTCAAGGGCAAAATCTTCCGAAACTAAACCCAAGTTTATTCCATCTTCAAAGTCAATAATGGTATAGCAAATATCATCAGCAGCTTCAACTAAATAGGCCAACGGATGTCTTTCATAGCCAACATCATCACCTGTTTTATTTGGGATTAATCCCAATTCTTCAGCAACTTCTTTAAAAAACTCTTTGTCTGATTGAAAAAAACCATATTTTTTATCAGAGATATTTTGGGTTGGTTTTTTGGGTAAACTTTCTTTTGGATATTTCATAAAAGCGCCTAACACCGCATAAGTTAATCGGACACCACCTTCAATTCCCAAACGTGAACTTGTTAATACTGAAAAGCCATTGGCATTACCTTCAAAATCGATTAGGTCTTGCCACTCTTTTGCGGTTAATTGATCTTTGTATTTTTTGCCATTTCCAATAGAAAAATATTCTCCTATTGCTTTTTCTCCCGAATGTCCAAAAGGCGGATTTCCAATATCGTGGGCTAACGAAGCCGCTGCTACAATGGCTCCAAAATCATTGGCTTGAAATCCGTGAATTTCTTTTAGATGCGGGTATTTTTCAATAATCTTTTTTCCAACCAATCTTCCAATTGATCGGCCTACAACTGAAACTTCCAAACTATGCGTTAATCTGGTATGCACAAAATCGGTTTTAGAAAGCGGAATAACTTGCGTTTTATCCTGCAAACTTCTAAAAGGTGCCGAAAAAATAATTCGATCGTAATCTACTTCAAATCCCAGTCGAGTGTCATCTTGCTCTTTGCGTAATCGCTTGCTTGTGTCCCCTTGTCTTTTTAAGGATAATAATTGTTCCCAATGCATCATAGTTGTATGTGTTTATTTCTTATCGTTAGCCAAAAAGAAATTTCTAGATTTTTTTGGATATTGATTGTAGCTTTTATCACTCGGATTTGCAATAACCGTTTTTATATTAATCTCGTCGCCTAGTTTAAAACTGGCTTCGGTATATTGGTAATCTAATAAGTAGTCACCACAAAAATAATTTCCGTTTTCATCCTTTTCGATAATTCCTGTATAAACGCCTTTTTCTTTTGCCATTGTTTTTTATTTATTCAAATGTACGAATCTAAAACAAAAACAGCCATCTATCGACAGCCGTTTTATATTTGAATTCTAATACTATAATTTAATTAAGAACCACACATTTCGCAGTCATCGCCTCCGCTTCCGGCAGCATTTCGAGCGCGTTCTACCATTGCAGCAAAATCTTCTGCAGTCATTTCTCCGTTTTCAACTGGAGCAATAACTTCTACTGCATCAGCAGCAGGTTTATCTACAATAATTGGTTCTTCTTTCTTATCGTTATTTAAAGTAAACTTAATAGCATCAACTGCCGCTTTCGTTCTTAAATAATACATACCTGTTTTTAAGCCGCTTTTCCATGCATAAAAGTGCATCGAAGTAAGTTTTGCATAGTTTGCATCTTGCATGAACAAGTTCAACGATTGCGATTGGTCAATGAAGTAACCTCTATGACGACTCATGTCAATGATGTCTTTCATAGACATTTCCCATACTGTTTTGTATAACTCTTTTAAATCTTCTGGAATGTTTAGATCTTGAACCGATCCGTTGTTACGCATCAATTCTTGCTTTAAAGATTCTGTCCATAAACCACGCTCAACCAAATCATTTAATAAATGTTTGTTTACAACAATAAACTCTCCAGATAATACTCTACGAGTATAAATATTTGATGTATATGGTTCGAAAGCTTCGTTGTTTCCAAGAATTTGAGAAGTAGATGCAGTTGGCATTGGAGCAACTAAAAGTGAGTTTCTAACTCCGTTTTTCATTACTTCTTTTCTTAATCCAGCCCAATCCCATCTTCCAGAAAGTTCTTCATCTTTAATGTTCCATAAGTTGTGTTGGAATTCTCCTTTAGAAATTGGAGAACCTTTAAAGCTAGAATAAGGACCTTCTTCTTTTGCCATTTCCATAGAAGCCGTTACCGCAGCAAAGTATAACGTTTCAAATATATCTTGGTTTACTTGTTTTGCCTCATCACTTGTAAAAGGCAAACGCATCATGATGAATGCATCTGCTAATCCTTGAACTCCCAATCCAACTGGACGGTGACGCATGTTTGAATTTTCTGCTTCAATTACTGGGTAGTAATTACGGTCAATTACTTTATTTAAGTTTTTAGTAACTCGTTTGGTTACATTAAACAACAGTTCGTGATTGAATTGTCCGTTTTCAACAAACATTGGTAACGAGATAGAAGCTAAGTTACATACTGCAATTTCATCTGCAGAAGTGTACTCCATAATCTCTGTACAAAGGTTGGATGAACGAATCGTACCTAAATTCTTTTGATTTGATTTTCTATTTGCTGCATCTTTATACAACATATAAGGAGTTCCCGTTTCAATTTGAGATTCTAAGATTTTCTCCCAAAGTTCACGAGCCTTAACTGTTTTTCTACCTTTTCCTTGCGCTTCGTATGAAGTATATAAAGCTTCAAATTCTTCACCATAAACGGTATCTAATCCTGGGCATTCGTTCGGGCACATCAAAGTCCAAGTAGTATCTTCTTCTACTCGTTTCATGAATAAATCGGAAGTCCACATAGCAAAGAATAAATCTCTTGCACGCATTTCTTCTTTTCCGGTATTTTTCTTTAAATCTAAAAAGTCAAAAATATCAGCATGCCAAGTTTCCAAATAAATTGCAAAGCTTCCTTTTCTTTTTCCACCACCTTGATCTACATAACGAGCCGTATCGTTAAATACACGAAGCATTGGAACAATTCCGTTTGAAGTTCCGTTAGTACCACGAATATAAGATCCGGTTGCACGAACATTATGAATTGCTAAACCAATTCCTCCCGCCGATTGCGAAATTTTTGCAGTTTGTTTCAATGTGTCATATATACCATCAATACTATCGTCTTTCATTGTCAATAAGAAACAAGACGACATTTGAGGCTTAGGAGTTCCAGCGTTGAATAAAGTTGGCGTTGCGTGCGTAAAGAATTTCTTTGACATTAAGTCGTATGTTTCAATTACCGCTTCCAAGTCATTCATGTGAATTCCTACAGCAACACGCATTAACATATGTTGCGGGCGCTCTACAATTTTGCCATTAATTTTTAGCAAATACGAACGCTCTAAAGTTTTAAATCCAAAGTAATCGTAATTAAAATCACGGTTGTATATGATGTGAGAATTTAAAAATTCTGCATTTTCCTGAATTACATTATGTACCTCTTCCGAAAGTAAAGGTGCTTGTTGATTAGTTCTCGGGTTTACATAATGATACATTTCGTTCATTGTTTCCGAGAAGGATTTATTAGTATTTTTATGCAAGTTAGAAATTGCAATTCTTGCAGCCAATTGCGCATAATCTGGATGCGAAATTGTCATTGACGCCGCAGTTTCTGCAGCTAGATTATCTAATTCCGACGTAGTAACTCCGTCATAAAGACCTTCAATTACTCGCATTGCCACTTTTACAGCATCTACCAAATCATTTAAACCATAGCATAGTTTTTTAATTCTATCTGTGATTTTGTCAAACATTACTGGCTCTTTGTGGCCGTCTCTTTTTACTACGTACATAATTTTTCGTTTTTTGAAATAGAAAATCCCTTCTCTATTTCGGGTTATTTGTTAATTTTTTGAAGCTTATCCAGCTTTCCGTTGCAATCTTTTATTTTTTTCAATGAAAAAATAAAAGGATTTTCTCTGCAATCTGGGCTAACCCAAATTGTAACTAAAATTTTAATTGATGAAATATAGTTCCGAATTAAAAATCGGCGTCGAAACTAATTTTGCCAGATTCTGAATCCGAATTCATAACTCCAGCTTTTTGGTATTCGGCAACTCGTTTTTCAAAGAAATTAGTTTTCCCTTGAAGTGAAATCATGTCCATAAAATCAAATGGATTCGAAGAATTATAAACTCTATCACATCCTAATTCTACTAACAATCTGTCCGTAACAAACTCTAAATATTGCGTCATTAACGCTGCATTCATTCCAATTAAACTCACAGGAAGTGATTCGGTAATGAATTTTCTTTCAATATCTAACGCATTGGTAATAATTTCGGTAATTCTTGCTTTTGGCACTTTATTTACCAAATGGTGGTTGTGTAAATGCACTGCAAAATCACAATGAAGACCTTCATCACGAGAAATAAGTTCGTTTGAGAAAGTCAATCCCGGCATTAAACCTCTTTTTTTCAGCCAAAAAATAGAACAAAAAGAACCAGAAAAGAAAATTCCTTCAACAGCGGCAAAGGCAATTAGTCTTTCAGCAAATGAATCGGATTCAACCCAACGAAGAGCCCAATCTGCCTTTTCTCTAATTGCAGGGAAATTATCTATTGCATGAAATAACTCGTCTTTTTCTGCCTCATCTTTTACATAAGTATCAATTAAAAGAGAGTAGGTTTCACTGTGGATGTTTTCCATCATTAATTGAAACCCGTAGAAAAATTTTGCTTCAGGATATTGAACTTCACTTACAAAGTTTTCAGCTAAATTTTCGTTTACGATACCGTCAGAAGCAGCAAAAAATGCTAAAATATGCTTGATAAAATATTTTTCATCTGCACTTAATTTGTTATTCCAATCATTCAAATCGGTATGTAAATCAATTTCTTCGGCAGTCCAAATACAAGCCTCTTGCTTTTTATACCATTCCCAAATATCGTGATGCTTTATAGGAAAAATCACAAAGCGATCTTTGTTTTCTTTAAGAATTGGTTCAATGAAAGACATAATCTATTTATTTAGGGTTTTTTACTTTTTTCAACTGTTACAAAGGTTGACAATTTTAAATAAAAATGAAAGTCAAACTTATTCACAATCGCCTTTAGTTTTTAACAATGTATATAAATTAAGGGTTTCCAATGGTTTTGCATTAATCCCTTGTTTAACAGTTGTTTAAGTATATAGAAAAATACTAAAATCCAATAAAATAAGGGGTTTGTAGTTTTAAATTCAAATTTTTTATTTTAAAAAAAGCAAAAAAAAATCACGGAACAACCGTGATTTTTCAATTTATAAAATGAAAGAAATTTATTTTGCAGCGTCTTTATCAATATAGGTTTTATTTCCGTTTTTATTGATGTAATATTTGCCTCCATTTGGTCCAGTAAATACTTTATTTCCGTTATACATCCCGGATGCTTTATCACTAACTTTTGTTGCTTTTTCTTTAACAGATGTTACTTTTTCTTTAGCCTCTTTTTGAGAAGAATCAACTTTGTCTTTTACAGCTTTTGTTTTTGAATTAACTTCTTTTTCAACTTTTTGAACTTCTTTTTTTGTTCCTTTTTTAGTTTCAGTTACTTTTTCTTTAACGGTTGTTACTTTTTCTTTTTTTTCTTTCACCACTTTTTCAGCAGTTGCTTTTGTTTTTTTAGCTTTTGTTTTTTTGTCTTGTGCATAAAATGTATTTGAGAAAACAAAAACCAAACACAATAAAATCAATTTTTTCATAGGATTAATTATTTTAAATTATCCTAAAAGTTACGGATTGTTTTAAAAAATATAGCAATTTTAAAGTAGGTGTTGCCGAAAGTTTTTTTCTGAAATTCAGGTAATTATTAATTTCAAAGTTTGAAAATTTTTAAAATTGGATTCAATATTATTTTATCAAACACTTGTTTTTAAACGGTTTACAATTAAATAATAATTAAAAAAACGCTCTTAATTGCACATTACCTGTGTGAATAATTTGACTGTTGTCTGATTTTCGACCTTGATAATTAATATTTAAATCTAAATATTGCGTAAGGTTTTTCTGTACAAGCAAGCGCCAAGTTGAATTTTTTCCTGCCTGTAATCCTTCAAGCATTTGAAATGCAACTGGAGATAATTGGTCGCCAATAAATGCATTGTCATATAAGGAGTATTCTCCGTTTATAGTAATTTTCTTTTCTCCAGAGTAGGTAAAAGTAGCTCCAAGTCGTTGTTGTTTTAATTGTTCTAAATTATTAATGGTATTTTCCTTGTTTTTGTATTCATATATAAAGGACAAACTGACATTGCTATTAAACAAATACGAAATTTTTGGGCCTACTGAATAATTATTTATTTCGAAATTTCTCGAAGCATAATTATCCGAAACACTGGATGTTTTTGATTGAGAGGTGTCTAAATTAAACAACCAACTCTTTTTATATAAATGGGCATATTGCAATTGATTGGATTGCGAAGTATTTTCTTGCGACCCTATAGACAGCAAACTTTTTACATGACTATTTAAAAAAGTATACGTAATGGAATGGTCTTGTTTTCCGCGATTATAAAACAAACTATTTCTGAAATTCGTGTTCAATCCTAATAAATTATCCGAGCTAGTTGAAAATGGATTGAGGTTAAAATTATATGAATCTCTTAGAATTTTTCGATCTATAGAAAACGATGTTTGGTTGTAAAAATAGGATAGCACTTTTTTAAATCCTTTTTCATTTATCCACTGCGATGGTGATAATGTAATAGATTGCGAAAATTTATTTTGATGGGTTTTAACAAAAATTTGATTTGGTAAAAACACCCGAATGTATTTGGCCTGATCTGGAAATGGCGCTACTTCAAACTCTTGTAATTCTTGAATTCCGTTGCCATTGTAATCGTTCCACATGAAAACGCCCTGCCCAGGATTGACTTGTAAATAGGTAAATTCTTGCTGGGCAATGGTTCCCGAAGCCGTTTCGTAAGCCGAAGTAACTTGAATTTTTTGTTGAAAATAAGAATCGTTATACAAAATTCTAGAATTCAATGAAGGCTCTGTGCTCCTTGTCGGATCAGTATAAGTTAAGCGTCTGTAATTTACAAATGCCGATAAATTGGTTCTTTGATTTTGAATTAATTTCGATTTAATATAATAGGAGTCGGAGGTATTAACCCGTTTCAAAAATCCATTCTGCACACTATCGTTGGTTCGATGTAAATAACCCGCTTCGGCATAAACTTTCAAGCTGTCTCCGCGTCCAATAAAACTTCCAAACTCAGCATATTTTTGACTCAAAGCACTTAAATTATTGGTCGCGACTAATTTTTCTTGGTTGTCTTCTGCACTAAAACTTCCGCCAATCCAATTTTTTTTAAAATGATATTTTGCTAAAGTTTGATTTCGAGCAAAAGTAGAAGTTGAAATTGTGCCCGAACTTTTTAGGTAGCTTCCATTTTGGGAAACTACCAAATGATTTTTTTTAATATTTGCCTGAATCAAATTTCGAGTACCCGAAAAGCTGTCGGCAAAATCTAGTTTTTCTAATTGGTATTTAATTGCTCCGTTTTCTTTTAAATCAAAATTCAAACCGGTAACAAATAAACTTTGATTTCCAGATGGATTGACAATGTTCCAATCACGGTTGAATTCTATAGTAAACAAGCGCTCAATGGTTTTATAATTACTTTGAATTTGTTGAAAATTTGCAAATGCATCCACATTAAATTTACCAGAATACAATCGTTGTTTGGCATTAAATTTTGCGGCAATTCCGTGGTTATTGGAATCATCTAGATTGGAAAATAAATTCATATCATTATTGCTTACGCCCAATTCAAAATCAAAATTTGTTTTTTCTGAAGGATTAAACTTTCCTAAAACAGTAGCAATTTGAAGTTTGGTTGGCGCCACTAATTTGGTTACGGGCTCATAATTTCCTTGAAGAATTCCATTTATTGGAGCAATATATTCATAGATTTTTCCAACAGCAGCGCTATTTGAAAGAATATAATTTCCTAAATTATTTCCAACCAAAGTAAATTTCACATTGTATAAAACATCGGTAGCAACATTCGAATATTGAAAGACTTCGATTCCTCCTAAATTGATTTTTTTGTACAATATTTTATTTTCAGAATAACTGTCTATATATGCAGAAGGTGCCGCCATTAATAAAGAATCGTCTCCAGCATTCATTAAAACATTGACCTGGTCAGTGGTAAGATTTTGTTGCAGTGGTTGATTTTTCACATCATTTTCAGAGTACAAAAATCCGCCAATGCTCCATTTTTCTTGTTCGTGCGTGGCTCCTGCATAAGTAACAAACCGGGTATAACTTCTTTCGGAATATTGGTATTCAATCACAATTCGCATTTCGGAAGTAATTGGAAAAAGAGAAGTAAATTTGATTTCTCCTGCGTTATAATCAATTACATAATCGTTGTTTTCTCCTCTTTTAAGTAGTATTCCGTTCACATAAACCCGCTCCGAACCTGAAATCACCAAAACATACAATTCGCCGTTATTACCTTTTAACTTATAAGGACCCTGATTTCCCTCTTTTCCTGTGAAACTACTTTTTGCATATTGTCCTCTAACTAGAGCGGCCGAAGCAAATATATCCGTTTTGTTTTCAGAGGTTCCAAGGGTGAAATGCGTTGATAATCCTTGTACTTTCTTATTAAAATTTAGAAATTTGGATTGCCTATTTTCTAGAAATAAATCTCCGGCTCTAATGCTCCACTTGTCCGAAAATAATTCGATAAAAATTTGATCAAATTCATCTAATTTTTGCGAATAACCACCACTTTGCAAAGGGATGTTGGTGTCTTGTATGGAAGCTCTAATCGAAACTTTATTTGAAATCCTTCCGGTAATTTGTAAATCGAGATTAGAATTTAGTGTTGAATTTTGGTTGTTACCAATGGTTATTCCACGGGTAATACTTCCTGAAGTATTGAGGCCATCAAAGGGCTTGAAGGGTTTTATATTTTCTCTTTTTAGAGCATATAAATTTCCCGCTTCATTTGGGATTATTCTAGCATCATCATAAATCGAATAGGATTTGGTAAGAAATTCCGGAAATTTTAAATACCGAATGGTAAGTGAATCTTGGGCAACATAATTGTTTTTAAAAATTAATTTGCCCTTTTGAAAATCCATTTTATAAAATGTGGTATCTACAAGATTTCCTTGTTTGTCAATAATCTTAAAAAAAGATTGATTGATACTTACTTTATCAATGGTGATGGTGTCTTTTGAGAAGGCAATTTTTTTGTTTTTATAGGGTGTTTCTATTTCTTGAGCAAAAATGCCCGAAAAGCAGAATAACAACATCCATAAAAAACTATTTTTTAACATAAATAAGATAACTCCTAAATGTCAAAAGTAGTATTTATTATCCGAAAAATTGTTGAGGAATTTATTCCTTGGTAACCACCTGCATGGTTTCTCTAGAAATTTGTTTCAATAATACCACTTTGTCTTTTTCTACCATTTCGGCAGCGTCTTTAGTAAAGTGACGAATGGTATATAAAGAGACATTTTCGTTATACGAAACCTTAAATTTCTTAGCAAGAATTGCTTTTAATTCGTTGAAATTTTCAAATTTATCTTCCATACATACCGAGAAACTAATCGCCGAATTTTGAATTAAGCTCACTTTCATTTTGTATTGGTGAAACAAAGAGAAGATTTCGCTGATGTTTTCCTCCATAATAAATGAAAAATCAATAGAAGATAAGGACAGCAACAACTGGTTTTTCTTTACAATAAAACACGATGTTTTAGGTTCTAAATCTTCGCCTTTAGAAACGCTAGTTCCAGGCAGTAAAGGGTTGATAAACGATTTTACATACAACGGAATTTCTTTTCTTTGAAGTGGTTGTAATGTTTTTGGATGAATAACAGATGCTCCATAAAATGCCAATTCAATAGCTTCTTTGTAGGATATTTGATTCAGTAAAACCGCATTTTCAAAATACCTTGGGTCGGCATTCATTACCCCGGGAACATCTTTCCATATTGTAACGCTTTCAGCACTAAGGCAATATGCGAAAATTGCAGCCGTATAATCAGATCCCTCACGACCTAAAGTAGTTGTAAAATTATTAGCATCCGAACCGATGAAGCCTTGTGTGATGTTTATGGTTTTTTTCTTAATCCCTTTTGAAATTAATTTTTGAGTCTGCTCCCAATCTACATTGGCATCCCGATAATTAGTATCGGTTTTAATGAAATTTCTAACATCTATCCAATTGTTTTTAAGTCCTTTTTCATTTAGGTAATAGCTCACAATTGTGGTAGAAACAATTTCTCCGTAACTGATTACTTGATCGTAAACAAAATTGTAATTTGGCGATTTATTACTGCGTAAAAAATATTCTAAATCGGCTAAGTGGCTATTTACAGTAAAGAACACTTCATGATCTTCATCTTCAAATAAATCTAACAATATTTGGTTGTGGTATTTGCGCACTTCTTGTAATGAGGCATGAAATGCACTCGATTTTTCAAAGTAGTTTTTAATCACAACTTCTAGCGCATTAGTAGTTTTTCCCATTGCCGAAATCACTAAAAGCACCTCTTCAGCACCTACTTTATTTAATAAATCAAATACATTTTTTATTCCTTCTGCATCTTTTACAGAAGCACCACCAAACTTAAAAACTTTCATGTGCTTAAAAATTCCAATTGTTTAATTCCAAATTTAAAATATTTCCCAAAGCTATTAAAAACAAATTTAAAAGTTACGAATTTGATTTTAAAAATGCTGCTATTCCTTGTTCATCCATTTGAACTAAACGCCAATCTGATAAAACTTTAGCGCCCGTTTTTTCATAAAAATCGATAGCATTTTGATTCCAATCCAATACCGCCCATTCAATTCTTCGAACTCCGTCTTTTTCACCTTGTTTAATCACTTCTTTGTAAAGTGCCATTCCGGCGCCAATTCCGCGTTCTTTTTCTCTCACAATTAAATCCTCAAGATGAATTGTTTTTCCTTTCCAAGTAGAGTAACGATAATAATACAATGCAATTCCAATAATTTGATCATTTAATTCCGCAACAAAACAATGAAAAAGTGGATTTGGTGAAAACCCATCTCTTACTAAATCTTCTTCAGTCACCACAACGGCATCAGGTTCTTTTTCAAAGACCGCTAATTCTTTAATTAAAGATAAAACAGCGGGCATGTCAGTTGGGGTTCCTTTTCTAATTATCATAGCTATAAACAGTAATTATTTGATTTTTGAATCAAAACAAAGGTAATTTTAATTTTGTAAAAAAAGATGACATAATTCCCTACATTTCTTATGTTATTTTTAAATATTAAATTACATTTGCGGTCTAACTACAACGATTTCGTAAAATGGAAAACAAGAACACTACTTTGGGTGAATTCATCATTGAAAACCAAAATGCTTTTCAATATTCTTCTGGGGAATTATCTCGAATTATTAACTCGATTCGGTTGGCCGCCAAAGTGGTAAATTATAAGGTAAATAAAGCCGGGTTGGTTGATATTGTAGGCGCTGCTGGAGAACAAAACATTCAAGGGGAAGACCAGCAAAAACTAGATGTTTATGCCAATGAAGTTTTTATTCAAACATTGATTAATCGCGAAATTGTATGTGGAATTGCATCTGAAGAAAACGATGATTTTATTACCGTTGCCGGAAACGATCAAAGCCATAACAATAAATATGTAGTTTTAATGGATCCTTTAGACGGGTCGTCCAATATTGATGTGAATGTTTCTGTAGGGACTATTTTTTCGGTATATAGAAGAATTACTCCTTTGGGCACACCAGTAACCGTTGAAGATTTTTTACAAAAAGGAATTAACCAAGTTGCTGCCGGATATGTAATTTATGGTACTTCAACCATGCTCGTTTATACTACTGGACATGGCGTAAATGGGTTTACCTTAAATCCAGCAATCGGAACTTTTTATTTATCACATCCCAACATGCAGTTTTCTAAAGATGGAGTTATTTATTCTATCAATGAAGGAAATTATGTTCACTTTCCGCAAGGAGTAAAAAATTATATTAAATATTGCCAGTTAGAAGAAGGGGATCGCCCTTATACTTCAAGATATATTGGAAGCTTAGTTTCAGATATTCATCGAAATATTATTAAAGGCGGAATATACATTTATCCAACCAGCTCAAAAGCTCCAAATGGAAAACTTCGATTGTTATACGAATGCAATCCTATGGCATTTATTGCCGAGCAAGCTGGCGGAAAAGCAAGTGATGGCTATCAAAGAATATTAGAAATTCAACCAACTGAACTGCACCAACGCGTTCCGTTTTTTTGCGGAAGCTACAATATGGTTAAAAAAGCAGAAGAATTTATGCTTGAATTTAAATAAGAAATATTTTGTATGTTTACCTTTATTAAATTTAAAAGACATTTTATATGGATGAATTTTTAATTTTTGTCAAAGTTGGACTCGAACATGTATTAAATATTCATGCTTACGATCATTTGTTATTTTTAATAGCATTAACCGTTCCCTATGTTGCAAAAGACTGGAAACGGATAATTATTTTGGTTTCCTGTTTCACTTTGGGACATACTATTTCGTTGTTACTATCGGTTTTTAATATCATAACGGTAAAAAGTGATTGGGTAGAATTACTAATTCCTATCACCATTTTTATTGCCGCATTATCTAACATAATTTTTGCAGGTAAGGCTTCAAAAAACGGAACAATTACATTTATAGGCGCAGTTACTGTGTTTTTTGGAATTATTCATGGGCTCGGATTTTCTAATTATTTTAACACCTTATTGCCAGGAAAATCAACAGATAAGTTACTGCCGCTTTTAGAATTTGCACTTGGGATAGAAGGTGCTCAAATAGTAGTTGTAATTGCGGTTTTGATATTAGCATTTATTGCACAAACACTTCTAAAGTTTAATAAAAGGGATTTTAATTTAATAATGTCTAGTTTTGTTCTTGGAGTTGTGGTTCCCTTAATAATAGAAAATCCTATTTGGAAGAAATAAATTGTTTGGTTTATTTTTGGGTTAGTATATTTGCAATCCAAAAAACAAATGAACTTCATACTTTGTATCAAACAAGATGAAAGAAAAAAAGCAAAATAAATATGACAAGGCTTACTTAAGAATTGCTGCCGAATGGAGCAAGTTGTCTTATTGTAAACGCAAACAAGTTGGAGCTATAATCGTTCGTGACAAGATGATAATTTCTGATGGGTATAATGGAACGCCATCTGGATTTGAAAATTGTTGTGAAGATGAAGAAGGGTTAACCCAATGGTATGTGCTTCACGCAGAAGCAAATGCTATTTTAAAAGTGGCTCGATCTACTCAAACTTGTGAAAATGCTACCTTGTATATTACACTTTCACCATGCAAAGAATGCAGTAAATTAATTCACCAATCTGGGATAAAAAGAGTGGTTTATAAAGATGGTTATAAAGACACTTCTGGATTAGATTTTTTGACTAAAGCCGGAATTGAAGTAGCTCAAATTGAAGATTTAGAGTAACTAAATCCTTGACTATTGATTGTTTAGTTTATCGTCTATTTTTTTAGATAACTTAAAAATAAGTAGAATAAAAATAGCACAAAAAGAAGCAACTACACCAATTAGCGCAATACTACTATTTCCTTCAAATGGCTTATTAAAATCTATCATGGTAAGATTAAAAATGATTAATCCGATGGCCATTACAATAAGTAAGGAAGTAAAAATTTTCATAACTTTAATTTAAAGTGTAAAAATAAGAAAAAAGGAATTAATGAAATAATCCTTTAACATTCGCGGCAAATAATTTAACAGCAATTGCCAAAAGAACAACTCCAAAAGTTTTTCTAATTACTCCCAATCCATTTTTACCTAGCATTTTTTCAATTTTAGCAGAGGATTTCAAAACAATAAAAACCAAAATAATATTAAAAATTATTGCAATTACAATATTTATGGTTTGAAATTGAGATTTTAAAGATAATAAAGTGGTCATTGTTCCTGCGCCAGCAATAAGAGGAAATGCTAGAGGCACAATAGAAGCAGAGCTGGCTTCTTCTTCTTTATAAAGTCGGATTCCTAAAATCATTTCGATTGCTAGAAAAAACAATACAAACGATCCAGCTACAGCAAAAGAGTGAACATCAATACCAATTAAATTTAGCAGTTCTTCTCCAACAAATAAAAAGGTGATCATTATTATTCCCGCAGCTAGTGATGCTTTTTCAGATTCAATATGACCGTATTTTTGTCTTAAATCTACAACAATTGGAATAGTTCCAACGATGTCAATTACTGCAAAAAGCACCATTCCTATGGTTGCAATTTCTTTAAAATCAAATCCTAGCATAATAAAAATATTTATACGGCAAAATTACTTCTTTACAATTAGTAACCAACAATTGGCAGTATTAATTTTAGATTAAATTGTACTTGTTAAAACATAAAAAACCTTTGTACCTTTGACCGATTAAAAAAGTAATCCACCATGTTTCAGTTAGGGAAAACCATAGTTTCGGAAGATATTTTAGAAAAAGATTTTGTTTGCAATCTATCAGCTTGCCATGGAGCTTGTTGTGTTGACGGAGATGCAGGCGCTCCATTGAGTTTGGAAGAAACTAAAATATTGGAAGAAATTTATCCAATGGTAAAACCTTTTCTTCGTAAAGAAGGAATTGAAGCAATTGAAAAATTAGGAACTTGGGTAAAAGGTACCGAACAAGATCTTGAAACACCACTTATTGATGAAAAAGATTGCGCTTATGTTATTTTTGATGGAAAAACAGCACTTTGCGGAATTGAGCAAGCTTATAATCAAGGGGTAATTTCATGGAAAAAACCGGTTTCTTGTCATTTGTATCCAATTCGGGTTAAAGACTTTACCGAGTTTGCAGCAGTTAATTACGACCGCTGGGATATTTGTGATGATGCCTGTTCTTTAGGAAAAGAACTTCAAGTCCCAATTTATAAATTTGTGAGGGAAGCACTGGTTCGAAAATTTGGAGAAGATTGGTATATGGAATTAGAAAAAGTAGCTGAAGAATTAAAAAACGAAAAGTAAAAATAAATATTATTTAAAAACCTTAACCTCAATAAATGCTGAAGTTAAGGTTTTTTTGTGGAGAATACCGGAGTCGAACCGGTTACCTCTTGCCTGCCAGGCAAGCGCTCTAGCCAAATGAGCTAATCCCCCATTTTTTAGCAAATATATTTATTTACAAAGGTATTAGTGTTTTTTTCTCATCAAATTTTCAATAATATATAATTTTATTCAATTAATTTCCCTATAATTGCATTGCGAATCAATTATTTATAGGATTAACTAACAAAACACTCTATGAAAAAAATTACTTTATTATTATTATTTTTTATTGTTTTTCAAAGCAACGCGCAAGTGGTTGCTTCACAAAATTTCGATACTGCATTAGGTTGGACTTCTACCACTGTTACTAGTGATGCTGGAACTACAATAAGCGCTTGGGCAAGAAGAACTGCTGGTACTACTCCTACTTGTACTCCATTTGCAGGAGCAGGTATGGCACGATTTATTTCTTATAGTATTCTTAGTGGAGGAACTGGTAGGTTAACATCTCCAGCGATTACTTTTGCAGGGGCAAGCTATAGAGTTAACCTAAAAATGTTCAGAGATTCTGGATACCCTACTGCTGCTGACAATATTAAAGTTTACTACAACACAACAAATGCTGCTGGGGGAACTTTATTAGGAACTGTAAATAGATCAAAAAGCTTAGCGCCTATTGTGACAGAAGATGGATGGTATTCTTATACTTTTTTTATTCCAGGCACACCTTCAGGAACAGGTTATATTAATATCTTAGGAACTTCTGCTTACGGAAACAATATCTTTATCGATGAAATTGTTGTTGATCAAATTCCAGTGAATGATGCTGATATGAGCGTTTTAAATGTGAACTCAATTATCCCTAATGGAGTAAGCTCTACTGCTATTCAAGGAACAATAAAAAATAATGGATCAACTACTTTAAATTCAATTGACATAAAATGGCAAGTAGACTCAGGGACGATATATACACAATCATTATCGGGATTAAATTTAGCAATTAACCAAACCTATGATTTTACTCATAATACACAATGGAATACAAGCTTTCCCGGTTTATATTCTTTAAAAGTTTGGGTTTCTAATATTAATGGAGGAAGTACAGATGCAGATGCATCTAATGACATGATTACAAAATCAGTATCTGTAGCAAGTGGTTCAACTACCAGAGTTCCTTTATATGAAAAATTCTCAAGTTCAACTTGTCCTCCATGTGCAAGTTTCAACGGCACCTATTTCAGCCCATTTTTAGCAAATCATCCAAACGAATTTTCTTTGATTAGCTATCAAGTAAACTTTCCAGGATCAGGTGATCCTTATTATACTCCAGAAGTTGGAACAAGAGTTTCTTATTATGGAGTAAGTGGAGCACCAACTTTATATGTAGATGCAAAAGAAGGAACAAATTTTAACGCTGCAGCTTTAGAATCAGATTTAACTAATGCAGTTGCATCTCCTGCTTATTTTGCAATTAATGCTTCTAAATCATTAGTTGGAAATGACATGTCTGTTCAAGTAACTACAACGCCATATTTAACAGGAAATTATAAATTATATGTTGCAGTGGTAGAAAAACTAACTACTGGAAATTTCGCTTCAAACGGAGAAACAGAATTTCATAATGTATTTATGAAAATGATGTCTAGTGCAAGTGGTGATTCGGTAAGTTTTACTCATGATGTTCAAGCTGTAAATAATTTCCAAACTACTTTAACAGGATTAAATATTGAAGAAATGTCAGATTTAGAAGTTATTGTATTTATTCAAAATCCTGCAACAAAAGCGATTATGCAATCAAAAATTGCCGCAGAAGGTTTGTCTACAAACTCATTTGATAGTGCTTCTAAATTTAAAGTATATCCAAATCCTTCAAACGGAATTGTGAAAATTAAAACAGAATCTCCAGTAGATGTTGTTGTTATGGATATTACTGGAAAAACAGTTTACACAATGAATCAGGTAACTAGCGATAGTCAATTAAATTTATCTTCTTTGCAAAAAGGGATCTATATGGCTAAAATTATGAGTGAAGGAACTGAAGAAACACAAAAAATAATTTTAAAATAATTCTTTAAATTCTGGAAGTTGAATTGTCAACTTCGAGAAAAATAATATAAATATGAAAAAATTAGTACAATTATTACTACTTTTAATTAGTGCAATTGGTTTTTCACAAATTTCACTATCAAGACACAATTTAACTCCGCTAACCGACGGTCAAGTAGTAGCATTTAATACTATAGCTTATCCTGCAGCTGAATTAGATTTTTATGTGAAAAATAATTCAACAACTGCATCTACTAATATTAAGATAACTTGTACTGCATTAGTAAATAACGATGGAACTGGCTTTGAATTATGTTTTGGGCCTGATTGTCTTTCTAGTGTAGAGGTAGGCGCAACTTATCCAGTTAATCTTCCTTATGTGACTTTAGCTCCAGGTCAATCAAGCGGTAATGAAGGACATTTCTTAAACACAACCATTGGTTCAGGGACGTATCCAAAAGATTATTCATTTAGATTTTACCAAGCAGGTAATCTAAACGGAAACACTATTGATATTACTTATAGATTTGATCCAAACTTATCTTCAGATGAAATCAATCAATTAGAAACTTCAGGAGTTATATTAAAATCATCAGTTGTAGATTCTCAACTGGAATTAGATGTTTTAAAAGCAACTAATATGGAGATTTTTGATTTTAATGGCAAACAATTACTTACAAATAGATTAGAATATGGAATCCAAACGATTGATATTTCTAGTTTTGCTTCAGGAGTATATTTGATAAATTTTGTAAATGAAAAAGGGGTAAATTCCTCAATGAAATTTATTAAAAAATAAATAAAATAACAATTCTAAAAAGTTCGCTTCTAGCGGACTTTTTTGTTTTAGAATAATTCCAATTGTATTCTAAAAAATAAGTATTTTTATACTTTAATTAGATTATGTCATTATCAAACATTAAAATCCTTCATTTAGACAGTAATCATCCTTTGTTATGGCAACAATTGGAAGAAGCTGGTTTTAACAACGAACAAGATTTTACTTCTACAAAAGAAGAAGTAGAAGCTAAAATTCTAAATTATCACGGTATTGTAATTCGTAGTCGATTTAAAATTGACCGCACTTTTATAGATAAAGCTAAAAATTTGCAATTCATTGCTCGACTAGGTGCAGGATTAGAAAGTATCGATTGTGAATATGCAACGTCAAAAGGAATACATTTAATTGCTGCTCCCGAAGGAAATAAAAATGCCGTTGGAGAACATGCACTCGGCATGTTACTTTCTTTAATGAACAAACTCAATCGTGCCGACAGATTAGTTCGAGAAGGAAAATGGATTCGGGAAGGTAATCGTGGCTATGAAATTGAACACAAAACAATAGGTATAATTGGTTATGGAAACATGGGGAAGTCATTTGCCAAAAAACTGCAAGGATTTGATGTGGAAGTTTTGTGTTATGATATACAAGAAAATGTAGGAGATCAAAATGCTACCCAGGTTAGTTTGAAAGTAATTCAAGAAAAGGCCGATGTTTTAAGTTTACATATTCCTTGGACCCCTGAAACGGATAAGATGGTAAATTCTGAATTTATTAATTCATTTGCTAAGCCTTTTTGGTTTATAAATACTTCAAGAGGGAAAAATGTAGTTACGGCCGATTTAGTAGACGCCTTAAAAACCAAAAAAATATTAGGGGCCGCTTTGGATGTGTTAGAATATGAAAAACTGTCTTTTGAAAATTTATTTATAGATACCGAAAAACCAGCAGCTTTCAACTATTTGTTAGAAGCAGAAAATGTTTTACTTACCCCTCATATTGCAGGCTGGACTCATGAAAGCCACGAAAAGTTAGCACAGACCATTGTAGATAAAATAAAAGCTATTTATTTCAAATAATTTTTCTATATTAGTGATCTAAATCAAATTAAAAATAAAATTATGGACGCACAAAAAGTTGACATGTATATGATGATGAATTCAAAATACTTTGAAAGTTATCATTTAAACGCTGTAAGAGAAAAATTATTAAGTTTAGATGATTCTAAGTCAGGAATCGTTCACAGTCTTCAATTTAAAGAGCCAACAACTGCTTTAATTATATCAATTTTCGGTGGAGCATACGGAATTGACCGTTTCTATATTGGTGATACGGGTATGGGAGTTGGAAAACTATTAACTTGTGGTGGATTAGGAATTTGGGCAATCATTGATTGGTTCATGATTCAAGGTGCTACTCGTGAAAAAAACATGCAAATCTTTCAAAACGCATTATATTAGTAAATGTCTAAAAACAAGTTATATCTGTATATTCTTATAGCTTGTTTTACAGGGCTTAGTTATCTGTTTTATAAAACTATTTATTCCTATCAAGAGACTTCAATAAGTACTTGTATGGTAAAAAATATAACAGGTTATCCTTGCCCTTCCTGTGGAACAACTAGAGCCATCCAATTGCTTTTAAATAATGATTGGATGGCTTCTTTGCAAATGAATCCTTTTGGCATACTAGTTGCATTAATGATGTTTGGTTTTCCTATTTGGATTGTATTTGATCTAATTTTTAAAAAAGAATCTTTTTATAAATACTACCAAAAAGCTGAAGGCATAATTAGATCTAAATGGGTTGCAATACTATTAATTATTCTAGTTATTGTTAACTGGATATGGAATATTAAAAAAGAACTATGATTCAAAACTCCAACTTTGTTTACCAGCCAACCGATCATGAATCGGAAAAAGCATCCAATAGTTATTTAATGTCTTTAGTGGCATTAGTTGCTGGGTTGCCCTTACCAATTATTAATTTAATTGCCACATTTTTCTTTTTTATTGCTAATAGAAAAGGCACTTATTTTGTGCGTTGGCATTGTACTCAAGCCTTAGTATCGCAAGCTGCTTTATTATGCATGAATAGTTTTGGTTTTTGGTGGACTGTTTCAATTGTATTTGGCGACGAACAAGTGAGCAATCGTTATTTCGCCTATATGATTACAGCTTTTTGTTTTAATGTGTTTGAATTTATTTCAACTATTTATTGCGCAGTTCAATCTCGAAAAGGAAAACATGTGCAGCAGTTCTTTTTTGGAAATATAACTAACTTAATTTGTCGTGCAGATGTTAAATAAAACCATTATTCAAGGGCTAATTATTTTAGCTTTATTTTTCGGATTATTTTTCGGATTATCAAAAGTTGATTTTGTGGGATTGATGCAAATTGAGAAGAATACTACTTCTGCCGAAAATAAAATTGGTGATTTAATTTGGGATAATATTCAAGAAACTGAAGATATTATTACAAACGATTCCATTGTAAAAACTTTAGATAGTTTGATAGTACCTATTTGTAAAGCAAATAAAATTGAAAGAGATTCATTAAAAATTCATATTGTAAAAAATGATGAAGTGAATGCTTTTGCTTTGCCAAACAAGCATTTGGTAATTTATACCGGTTTGTTACTAGATTGCAAAAAACAAGAAGCAGTTCAAGGAGTTATTGGACATGAAATAGCCCATATTGAAAACAATCATGTAATGAAGAAGTTGTCAAAAGAAGTTGGTCTTACGGTATTACTAACTGCTGCTTCAGGCGGAAAAGGAGGAGAAATAATAAAGGAAATATTCAAAACACTATCTTCTTCTGCTTATGACAGGACTTTAGAAAAAGAAGCCGATATGGAAAGTGTAAATTATTTGCTTAAAGCAAATATTAATCCCGAGCCGATGGCCGATTTTATGTTTCAATTGGCGCAACAAGAAGCATTACCAAATGCTTTTTCTTGGATTTCGACTCATCCCGAGTCGGAAGAAAGAGCTAAATATATTTTAGATTATTTGAAAGGTAAGAAATACCAAAATAAACAATCAATTTCAGAAACTAATTGGGTTTTATTTCAAGAAAAGATAAAGAATAATTAGTGTTTTAGCACTTCGACAGGCTCAGTGTGACACCAATTTATGAATCAACAATTAGTTAAGATCGATTCAGTGTGACACCAATTTAGGAATAAATATTAGTTAATATAGGCTCGGCGCCACCATTAATAAACAAAAATTAGTTAAGATAGACTAATTGTGACAACAAGTTTTGGTTCAATTGAAAGGCGTGAACCAAATGTCAGTCTGAGCTTGTCGAAGACCTAATTAAATTAAACCTTTATTTTTCAGGCTTAATAGGATTACCAAATTGAGAATAGTTTTTTGAATACAATACCAATTTGTCCCAATCTTGTAGTATTAACGCTTCTTTTTTTCTTCTACTCCAGCCTTTGATTTGTTTTTCTGTTTTAATAGCATTTGTCACATCATTAAATATTTCAAACCATACTAACTCAATTGGCAGCCTTTTATAAGTGTAACATTCATTATTTAGACCAGATTTATGTTCTAATATTCTTCTTTCTAAATTATTTGTGACACCCGTATAATAAGAGTCATCAAAACACTTTAGTATATAAACAAAGTAAGATTTCATATTAATTTATTTTAGCACTTCGACAGGCTCAGTGTGACAACATGAGTGCAATAAATTATATGGTAAGATTTGGAGTGAAATGAATTAGTATTACAATTTTTCGCCAAGTTTTCTCTCTAATTCGGCTTGAAATTCTTCCATTACTGGTTTCATGGTACTTTCTGGTATATCGGCAATTCGAATATACATTAAACCATCAATGGCATTGTTAAATAGGGGATCTACATTGAACGCCACCAAACGAGCGTTTTGCTTAATGTATTTTTTTATCAATACCGGAAGTCGCAAATTGCCAGGTTCTAGTTCGTCAATTATTTTGTCAAACTTATTTAAATCGGCTTCTGTTTCGTCAAAAATAAAGTCCTTGTCGGCATCCTTAAGTTTTACTTTAAATTCTTTTTTTGGATGAACATATTGGGCAATATAAGGATCATAATAATTTGATTTCATAAATTCAATCATCAACGATTTTGAAAAATCAGAAAATTGATTGCTAATGCTCACGCCACCTAATAAATATTTATGCTCTGGATAACGAAGTGTAGTGTGAATAATTCCTCTCCACAATAAAAACAAAGGCATTGGTTTTTGTTGGTATTCTTTAATGATAAATGCTCTTCCCATTTCGATAGAATTATGCATTATCTCATGAAATTCACTTTCAAATCGGAATAAATCATTCAAGTAAAATCCGGCCATGCCGTGCTTAGGATAAATCTCTGAGCCCAATCCCATTCTATAAGCACCGGCTATTTTTTTAGCATCTTCATCCCAAAGAAACATGTGACGGTAATATTGATCGTATTTATCTAAATCAATCGATTCATTCGTTCCTTCACCAACCTCTCTAAATGTAATTTCTCTCAATCTTCCTATCTCATGTAGTATATTAGGAATAGCATCTGCCTTTGCAAAAAATACTTCATAGTTTTTACTTTGAAAATAGCGGCAATCGGTTTCTCTTAATTTGGCAACCTCGGCAATCATTGCTTCCTCATTTGCAGGAGTAACAATCTTTTTAGGACTTTTTTGAGGTTTTAAATTGGGGACCGTTAATAATTTATTTTCTTTATTAAACGAATTGGCAAGCATGTAGGTTTTCTTTCTCAAAAACTCTGAATAATCTTCAATAGTTTTATATTCATTTTGCTCGTTAACCGAAATTGGTTTACCAATACGAACTTTAATTACTCTGTCTTTTTGAGAAAATAATTCCGATGGCAACTTTGCTGTTCTTAAAGTGCTATTTATTTTAGATAATAAATAAAATAATCCACTGTTTTTAGCATGAAAATAGATTGGAACAACAGGGACTTGAGCTTTTCTAATTACCTTTATTGCTCCTTCTTCCCAAGGTTTATCTACAACTAATTTTCCGTCTTTGTAAGTTGAAACCTCTCCTGCTGGAAACATCCCTAAAGGTTTCCCATCACTTAAATGCCGGAATGTTTCTTTTAATCCTATCACACTAGATTTTACATCTTTATGATTTTCAAAAGGATTAACAGGCATTATATATTTTTTGAGTGGCTCAATTCGATGCAATAAAAAATTAGCAATTATTTTAAAATTAGGTTCTTTTTCAAGCATTAATTTTAATAATAACACGCCATCAATTCCACCAAGAGGGTGATTAGAAATGGTAATATATGCTCCGTCTTTTGGTAATCGCTTTAAATCTTCCTCTGGGATTTCAAATTTTATTTGTAATTCATCCAAAAGTGAATTTAAAAATTCAATTTCTTCTAGATTTTTATTCCTGTCATATAATTTATTCAAAGTAGAGATCTTAAGCACTTTCATTAATACCCATCCAGCGAATGTGCCTAAAACACCATACTTATCGGCATTAATTGCTTTTGAAACTTCTTTTGCAGTGACTAAACCCATTTACAATTTTTTCTTTTGTGAACAAGAAACAAATATAGTAAATCTATTGCAATGGAATTTTAAAAAATTATTAAATCCTAAAGAGGTTAAAAAAATATTATAATTTTGGATAAATAGAGAAAGGATAAATGAATTTTACATACTTTTGAAAAACTAAAAAAATAAAATGAAAATCATTTCTTATAATGTAAATGGTATTCGTGCTGCAATTACAAAAGGATTTCTTGAATGGCTTCAAACTGCAAATCCTGATGTAATTTGTTTACAAGAAATAAAAGCTACCGAAGACCAAATTCCTACTCAAGATATTACTGCTGCTGGTTACCCTTTTCAATATTATTTTCCAGCTACAAAAAAAGGATATAGTGGAGTAGCAATTTTATCTAAAATAGAACCTCAAAAAATCGTTTATGGCACGGGAATTGAGCATATGGATTTTGAAGGTAGAAATTTAAGAGCCGATTTCGAAAATTTATCGGTTATGAGTTTGTATTTGCCCTCAGGAACAAATATTGATCGATTGGGCCATAAATTTAAATACATGGATGATTTTCACAATTATATAATGCATTTAAAAAAAGATATTCCAAATTTGGTTATTTGTGGAGACTATAATATTTGCCATGAAGCCATAGACATTCATGATCCTATTCGAAATCAAACTGTATCCGGATTTTTACCTCAAGAGCGTGCTTGGCTTGATGCCTTTATGAAATCGGGGTTTATTGATAGTTTTAGACATTTTAATAAAGAGCCTCATAATTATTCTTGGTGGAGCTATAGAGCAGGTGCAAGAGGTAATAATAAAGGTTGGCGTATTGATTACAATTTAGTTAGCGAAAACCTAAAAGAAAGAATGACTAGAGCAGTAATTTTACCCGAAGCAAAACATTCAGACCATTGTCCAATAATGGTGGAAATAAATTAATAATTAAACACCCAATTCTAACCTAAAATTAAACAACAATGATAAAAAAAATCGCCTTAGGTCTATTAGTATTAGCACTTTCTACTTCTTGTGTATCAAAAAAAATATACCAAGATTTAGAAAATAAATTTGCCGATTTAAAGAAAGAAAATCGAAAATTAGCTGATGATAACGAAGAATTAAATAAAGTTAAAAATCAACTAGAACTTGATGGGAGTAAGCTTAAGGCTGAATACGATAAGCTTAAAGCTGATTATGAAAAATTACAAGCAAATTGTGCTGCAACCGAAAAAAGTTTAAAAACCTTGCAAGCTTCTTACAATGCTTTAGAAAAAGACAGCAATGAAGCGCTTACAGCAAACATAAATAAAAACAGAGAATTGTTAGCTCAGCTTGAAGCTAAAGAAAAAACTATGGCGGCAGAGCAAGCAAGACTTAATAAATTAAAAGCCGATTTAGATGCTAGTTCAAAAAGATTAAGCGAATTGGAGGCATACATAGCTGCAAAAGATGCTAGTATGAAAAAATTGAAAGAAACATTATTAAAATCTTTAAAAGCATTTGATGGAAAAGGATTAACCGTTCATGAAAAAGATGGAAAAGTATATGTTTCTATGGAAAACAAATTATTATTCCAAACTGGAAGTTGGGCTGTTAATGGTGAAGGAAAAACTGCGGTTGTTGAGGTTGGAAAAGTTTTAGCTCAAAATCCAGATCTTTCCGTATTAATTGAAGGCCATACCGATGATGATAAAATCACAGGAAATCTTGGAGGCGGAATTGAAAGCAACTGGGATTTATCTACTAAAAGAGCCACTGCAATTGTGAATATTCTTTCTGAAAATAAAGGGATAAATAAACAAAATCTTACTGCAGCAGGTCGTGGAGAATTTGCACCACTAATGAGTAATGATACTCAAGAGGGGAAAGCTAAAAACAGAAGAATTGAAATTATTCTTACTCCAAAATTAGATGAAATATCTAAAATGCTGAAAGACTTTTAAAAGTCATTTATATTAATTAAAAAAGACTCTAATTTTCTTAGGGTCTTTTTTAATTATTTTAATTTTGTTTTACAAATGTTAGCCATTTAAAGTCTTTTTTATAATGTACTTTTGTAATTCAAATTCTATATTTTACAAATGAATTATATCTTACTTCCAAATTCCGAGTTAAAAGTTAGTACGATTTGTCTGGGCACTATGACTTTTGGTAATCAAAATACCGAAGCTGAAGCGCATGCTCAGTTGGATTATGCAATCGAAAAAGGCATAAATTTTATCGATACTGCCGAAATGTATCCTATTGGCGGAAACGCTCAAATAGTTGGAAGTACCGAAAGACATATTGGGAGTTGGTTACATAAAATTGGCTCTTCAGAAAGAGAGAAATTGGTAATTGCAACTAAAATTGCAGGGCCAAATCGCGGTTTGGAGTACATCCGTCAGCCTTTAGATTTTTCTAAAAAAAGCATCCATGATGCGGTAAACTTGAGTTTAAAAAATTTACAAATCGACACTATTGATTTGTATCAAATGCATTGGCCAGAACGCGTTATGAATATGTTTGGCCAACGAGGGGTGACTCAAATTGACACCAATTGGAAAGACAATATTTTTGAAGTGTTAACTATTTTTGAAGGATTAATTAAAGAAGGCAAAATAAGAAACATCGGAGTTTCAAATGAGAATCCTTACGGAGTGATGCGTTTTTTGCATGAAAGTGAAAAGCACAATTTGCCCAGAATATCCACTATTCAAAATCCCTATTCGTTACTTAACAGATTGTATGAAGTTGGACTTTCTGAAGTTTGCATGCGCGAAAATGTTGGTTTGTTGGCTTATTCCCCACTTGGTTTTGGATCACTTTCTGGAAAATATTTGGGAGAAGTTAAACCTGAATACCGAATGGCTAAATTTCCGCAGTTCACAAGATATACAAGCGAGAATTGCACTAAAGCAATTAAATTATACAAAGAATTAGCCGAAGCAAATAATTTGACAATTGCTCAAATGGCAATTGCATTTGTAAACCAACAAAACCTTGTGACCTCTACCATTATTGGCGCCACTTCTTTAAAGCAATTGAAAGAAAATATTACTGCTTTTGAAGTAGTTTTGGCACCAGAAATTTTGATGGAAATAAATAAAATTCAGGAGTTAATTCCGAATCCAGCACCTTAATAATTAAAAATTCTGATTATTCAATTATCAATTTTTTAGAATAACTAATTCCATTTTCGGTTTCCACTGAAACCATATAAATGCCTTTAGTAATTGATGAAATTGAAATTGTATTTTCAGGATTATTTTCTAATTTTTGCGATAAAATTAATTTGCCTGTTAAATCAAAAATCGTAATTTTTGTTGCTAGATTATCGTTAGATAATTTAATTGAAATCGAATTTTTGGCAGGGTTTGGGAATAATGAAAATTCATTTTTTTCAAAATCCGAAGTTGCAGAAGAAGCATCTTGAATCTTGAAAATAATCCCAGATGAAATTCCAGCTACATACAATTCGCCCGCAAAATCTTCACCAAAAGTGGCAAAATTATTTCCAGAGAAAGCTGTAGTCATAGTAATTGTCCCAGCACTATTTACCATTCTAATTTTGTCGTCGCAATAGTCGGTAAAGAAGTATTTATTTTGAAAGTTGGGATACAATGTTCCTGTATAAACATATCCGCCCGTAACAGAACATGCTCCACCTGATCGAGAATATTCAGTAAAAGGGAATGTCATAGTACTTGCTGCTGCACATCCAGTTGTAATGTAGGCTGAATTTCCTTCATAACAACGCCAACCAAAATTTATCCCGGTATTGGGTAAGGGGCTCGAAATTTTATCAATTTCCTCAATGGCATTCTGACCAACATCTGCAATCCATAAATCACCATTTAATCTATTAAAAGAAAATTTCCATGGATTTCTTAAACCAATTGCCCAAATTTCATCGTTACCTGCAATTCCAACATATGGATTTGTGGCAGGATTTGTATAAAATGGTGCTACCGAAGAATTTACATCTATACGCAGCATTTTCCCTAGATTATCTGATATATTTTGAGATCGATTTCCTGGGTCACCCCCACTTCCTCCATCACCCATGCCAATGTATAAATAGCCATCAGGACCAAATTTTATACTTCCACCATTATGATTTGAGAAGGGTTGTGTTATTGTCATTAATATCGTTCCAGTGGTACTTGCAACATTTGGGTTAGCACTAACACTATACCTTGCAATAACCGTATTTCCGGCTGTATTTGTATAATTTACAAAGAACAAACCATTAGTTGCATAGTTTGGATGAAATGCCAAGCCCAATAATCCGCGTTCGCCACCCGTACTAATTATAGACGATAAATTTAAAAATGGTGTTGCATTTGTTGTTCCATTAGCATTTACTACTTTTATTAATCCACCTTGTTGCACCACAAATAATCTCGAATCACCTGCATGAGTAATTTCAACTGGATTTGTAAAACCAGATGCAAATTGTGTCAAGGATATGACTTGAGAATAGCCAAAAAAAGACAGCATTGTCATGCCTAAAAGTATAATATTTTTCATAGTTATATGGTTTAGTATTTGTAAAATTATTAAAAGTAAATTATAAATTATTAAAAAATAACTTCTTACTTAACAAGTATATATAAAGATAGTATTTTTACCCAAATAAATGCTCGGCTACTTCTTCTATTTTTGAAACTAAAATAATTTTGATGTTTGAATTTTTGATGGCTATTTTATTGTATTTGGATACAAATATGGTAGCAAACCCAAGTTTTTCGGCTTCTTGAATGCGTTGTTCCACTCGGTTTACCGGGCGAATTTCACCCGAAAGTCCGATTTCACCAGCAAAACAAAAATCTTTTCCAACCGCAATATCTTCATTTGAAGATAAGATTGCGGCTACAACAGCTAAGTCAATTGCAGGATCATCAACCGAAATTCCTCCTGTTACATTCAAGAAAACATCTTTAGTTCCCAATCTGAAACCGGCACGTTTTTCTAAAACCGCTAAAAGCATGTTTAGCCTTTTGGCATTATAACCTGTTGTACTTCGTTGTGGAGTGCCGTATACAGCAGTTGAAACTAAGGCTTGAATTTCTATCATTAAAGGGCGCATGCCTTCTAAAGTTGATGCAATAGCTGTTCCCGAAAGTTCTTCTTCTCGATGCGAAAGTAAAATTTCGGAAGGATTAGAAACCTCGCGTAAACCAGAACCCAACATTTCATAAATCCCTAATTCTGCGGTAGATCCAAAACGATTTTTTAAACTTCTCAATATTCGATACACATGATTTCGATCGCCTTCAAATTGCAAAACGGTATCAACCATGTGCTCTAAAATCTTTGGCCCCGCAATAGTTCCGTCTTTTGTAATGTGTCCAATTAAAATAACTGGAACATTGGTTTCTTTGGCAAATTTGATCAACTCGGCTGTACATTCTCTAATTTGAGAAATGCTTCCGGCAGTTGATTCGATGTAGTCGGTATGCAGCGTTTGAATGGAATCAATAATAACAATTTCAGGTTCAATTTCTTGAATTTGCTGAAAGATATTTTGTGTTTTTGTTTCGGTTAGAATATAGCAATTATCACCATTTGGAGTAATTCTTTCGGCACGCATTTTTATTTGCTTCTGACTTTCTTCACCGGAAACATATAAGGTTTTATAAGGTAATTTTAAAGAAATTTGAAGCAACAAAGTACTTTTTCCAATTCCGGGTTCACCTCCTAATAAGGTTAAGGAGCCAGGAACAATTCCGCCACCAAGCACTCGGTTTAATTCTCCGTCAAGTGTATTCATGCGCACTTCTTGAGAAGAATCTATTTCATTAATTTTTAATGGTTTTGGAGCTTTTCTAACTTCTGAAGCAGGCTTCCAGCCGCTTTTCTCTTCCTTTTGAATTACTTCTTCAACAATAGTATTCCATTCTTTACAGGCATTGCATTGCCCTTGCCATTTAGCATATTGGGTGCCGCAATTTTGACAGAAAAAAGAAGTTTTCAGTTTAGCCATTATTTTTTTAATTGTGCTTTAAGTTCCGTAGCTTTATCTAGCATCATGTCTTTGGTTAAACTTCCAACTGGTTGTAACTGAAAAGCGTTAAGGTAATAACGAGCAGCATTTTTTAAATCTCCTGTATTCTCATAAAATAAGGCCATTTGGTAATCACCAAGCATGGATTTTGGATACATTTTACGAGAAAGCTGAGCTAATTGTTCCAGTTCTGGATAGGCTTTATTCTTTAATATTGCTGCTTCAATAGCTTTGAAGTCGTTGATTCGGATGTTTAATTTAATACTTAATGTTTTTTCCAATATATCATATTTATTTTTTAAATAGGTTACATAACCCGATTCTAATTTTACAATTTTTTCTTGAAATTCTGTTGTAGAAATAGGTTGGTAGGAAGCAAAGAAATGATATAATGCACTAGGTATAGAATACAAAACAAGCGAATAATGCGATGCTTCTTTGAAGTCATCATATTTATAATTCAAACTCGGATTTACAACTGCTTTAATATTGGTATCCAAAGTGGTAATTTTCTCTTTCATTTTTTTGATGTCACCATCTGATGACGATTGATAGTAAAAAATATTTTGTTTGAACCCTGCTAATCGCTCTGCGATTCTAGTTTCCATTTCAAGACCAAGTTCTGGACTCAATGAAATGTAAGCATTAAATAATGGGGCATCTTTATATAAATATAAATTAATAAAGCTTGCCGTAACATCATGACCTGCTATAATTTTAAATGGTGAGATTCTGTATTTTTTTTGAAGATATGGAATTAATTCCCCACCAATGAATTCAAAAAAATCTACACCTGATCCTTCTGGCAAGCCAGTAGCTTCGTCTAAAGTACAATCGGCTTCGCGCTCTTTATCTTGAGATAAACCAACAATGATTAACTCAGGCAAATCATCCCAATAGTAGCCATATTTTATAGCCCCTTCAAATGGATCAAATAAGTAATCACCATCCAGTAAAAACAATAACGGATAAGTCCTTTTTGGATCTATTTTATATGATGGAGGTAAGGATACGGTAAGTTCTCTGTATAAATTTTGGGATTTAACAAAAACACTATCACTTACTTTTTGCGAGTATCCAAAAGACCCAAAAACAAGCATCAATATAAGGAAGACTTTTTTCATGTAAATATTAAATTAGTAATTCAAAAAACAGACCGGTTTTAAAAACAAGCAAGATAAGAATTATTTTCTATTTACAATAGGGAGCATAATAAAGGAAAGTACTCCTAAAAATATGATCATAAGCATTTGAGAAGTCCAAATAATCCAACCAAAAGCAGTTCCAGCTGGTTCTGCAATGGCATAAAATAATAAAATTTTGGAGGTAAGAAATGGGTAGGCTCCAAAGCCACTATTTGTAAACGCAATAGCAATACTACCTACAACGAATGAGGTCATTATTGCTCCAATAGTTAGCGTTGAAGTTTCGGGAATTACCATTGTGGCAATTACGTAGGTTAGTACATAAGACATCCAAATTAATATTGTTTGAAAAAAATAGGCCCCCTTTTTTTTCATATGGACTACGCTAAGCAGCCCTTCTTTTAATCCCGATATTTTTTCTTTTAAAACTAAAATCATTTTAATTTTAGAATATTTATAAACTAAAATTAATGTAATTAAAGATGCCATTCCCGCAATAAATAAAACGGTTAAAAGCTGCACTGGAATTTTATCTAAAATAAAAGCTTTCACAATATTATATTGTAAAAGAACTGCTAAAAGCATGAAAAATAATAAGAAAAAGATATCAATAATGCGTTCGGCAACAATGGTTCCGAAGCCTTTATCAAAAGGGATGTTGTTGTATTTTTTTACTATAACTGCTCTAGAAATTTCACCCGATTTTGGCACTGTTAAATTCAATAGGTAACCAATGTTTACAGCCATAAAATTATTAGCAAAAGTTGACTTATAACCAAGATGGTCTAACATGTATTTCCATCGATAGGCTCTAAGTGTATTTCCCATAAAACCAACCATAACAGAAAGAATGACAAAGTAATAATTGGCGTTTTTAAAATAGCCAACAATTTCTTCAATTTGAGCATCGGTAAATTTATTATATTGGTAAATAATGATTAGGATCCCTAATAAGATAGGAATCACAATTGACAACCATTTACTTAGGTGTGTTTTCAAAATTATCTCAAGGAATTATCGTTTTCATTAGGAAAAACGAGCCAAGGTTTGAAAGTTTTTGCTTCTTCAAAATCTAAAGTAGCATAAGAAATAATAATGATAATATCGCCGGCATGCACTTTTCTAGCCGCAGGACCATTGAGGGTAATTTCACCTGAATTTGGTGCTCCTTTTATGGCATAGGTTTCAAAACGTTCGCCGTTATTAATATTAACAATAGAAACTTTTTCACCTTCAATTAGGTTAGAAGCATCCATTAATACTTCATCGATAGTAATACTACCAATATAGTTTAAATCTGCGCCTGTTACTTTAACGCGATGAATCTTTGATTTTACAACTTGAATTTGCATGGGGCAAAGTTAAATTATTTTAGTGAAATAGTATCAATCAATCTTATTTTGTTGACAAAAACAGCAATAAATGCACGATAATTTTTGTTAAGTTCTTTTGAATCGCAAGAAATTAAAGTTTCTTCTTCGGCAATTTCAAAATATTCTAATTCTATTTCGGGATGTTTATTAAATTCTTCGGTCACAAAATCTTTTACTGAAGCGCATGTTTCAGTTAAAAAAAGCGTTTTTGCTTGAGTTAATATTTTATAAATTACAGCAACTTTTTCTCTTTCAATTGCAGTAAGTCGCTCATTTCTTGAGCTCATTGCCAAGCCATTAGCTTCTCTGTAAATCGGACATTCAATTACATTGACTGGAATATTTTCTTTTTCTACCAGTTTTTTTATGATTTGTAATTGCTGAAAATCTTTTTCTCCAAAATAGGCATTTGTTGGTTTCACGATTTCAAATAACCGTTTCACAACAGTACCCACACCATCAAAATGACCAGCTCTATATTTACCTTCCATTTGATGTTCTAAACCATCAAAGTCAAATCTACGTGAAGCGGTATTTCCTTCATAAATATCATCAACAGTTGGTGCATAAATCAAAATAGCATCAGAAATGGATTTGATTTTTTGGATATCACTTTCCAAAGTTCTTGGGTATTTTTCAAGATCTTCGGGATTGTTAAACTGTGTTGGATTTACAAAAATACTAATTACAGTATGGTTGTTATTTTGAATAGATTTTTCTAATAAAGACAAATGGCCCAGGTGTAATGCGCCCATCGTAGGTACAAATCCTATACTAGAATTAGACACAGAAATGCTCTGTAAGTGTTTAGTCAATTGTACTTTGTTATTAAAAAGGAGCATGTCTTATAGATTAAAAAAGGGTACAAACTTACTAATTTAGTGATTATCTGCATAAATTTTTGTATTTTTGCCTGTTTTTTATTGCCAATAAGTAAATAAAAGTTTTTATGAAGGACAAGAGAATATTATATGTTTCATCTGAGGTAGTGCCTTATTTGGCTGAGAATGAAGTCTCTCTAATGTCTTATGACGTGCCAAAAATGATAAATGATCAAGAGGGGCAAATTAGAATTTTTATGCCAAGGTATGGAAATATAAATGAAAGAAGACACCAATTGCATGAGGTTATTCGTTTGTCGGGAATGAATTTAGTGGTGAATGATGTGGATATGCCTTTAATTATTAAAGTGGCTTCTATTCCAAAGGAAAGAATTCAGGTTTATTTTATTGATAACGATGAATATTTTAAAAGGAAAGCAACTTTTTCAGATGAAGATGGAGTAATGTATCCAGATAATGATGAGCGTGCCATTTTCTTTGCAAAAGGAGTTGTAGAAACTGTAAAAAAATTAAATTGGGTTCCCGATATAATTCATGTTCACGGCTGGATGGCATCAATGCTACCTGTATATATGAAACATTTTTATAAAGACGAAGCGTTATTTTCAGAAACTAAAATTGTTACTTCAGTATATGGGCAATCTTTTGATGGAAACTTAGACGCAGAAATGATTAATAAAATCAAATTTGATCAAATTCCATCTGAGGCTATTTCTGATTTGGAATTACCAAATTATGAAAACCTTATTAAAACTTCTATAGCTCATTCGGATGCGGTGATTATTGCTTCAGAAAATCTTTCTTCAAGTTTAACAAAATTTATAGAGTCTTCGAAAAAACCTTTTTTACCTTTCGCTCCGAAAGATAAATTTGCAGAAGCATATACTACTTTTTATAAAAAGATGTTATAATATTATTACAACAAAAACATGAAATTTAATTTCTTATTTAAATCATTATTTTCTATATTTTTAATTGTTTTGTTGATTTCTTGTGACAAAGATATCAATGAAATTGGTTCCGGAATTCTTGGAGACGAACACTATGGTATGGATGTAGCGTATTCAAATGTAACAGCTTACAATCAAATTCTTGGACCAGTTCAAACAAATAATTTAAATATTAACCAATTTGGTTTTTATAATAGTCCAATATTTGGAAAAACAACGGCAAGCTTTGTAAGTCAAGTAACTATGGCAGTTGAAAATCCAACTTTTTATACTCCAGTAATTGACTCTGTATATTTATATGTACCGTATTTTAGTAAATTTGTAAGCACAGATGATTCAGGTAATAGCACATACACTTTAGATTCCCTTAAAGGTTCTGGTAAAATAAAGTTAAGTGTTTATGAGTCAACAAAATTTTTAGAAAGTTTAGATCCAACTACAGGATTTCAACAACTTCAAAAATATTACTCTAATCAACAAGCTGATTTTGATGCTAATAATGGTGGAGTTTTATTAAATAATGATAATAAAAGTGTGTATGATCATACGGTTATTGACAATAGTCAAAACGAAAAATTTGTATTTAGTGAAAAACAAATAAAATTTTATAAGAAAAATTCAGACGGCACACCAGGATATACAAATGTGGCAGAAAGAAAAGCGCCGGGGATGTTATTAAATTTAGACAAAGCGTTTTTTACATCTAAAATTTTACAAGCTCCTGCTGGCAAATTATACAATAACAATACCTTTAAAACTTATTTTAAAGGATTGTATTTTAAAGTAGAGAATGCCGCAGAATCACCTAACCAAGGAACTCTTGCAATGATGAATTTTACCGCTGGTGTAATTACCATTGTATATCGTGATAAAGTTTCCTCTACAGATACAGCAGCACCGGTTAGAAAAATAATGAATTTAAATCTAGCAGGAAATTGCGTGAATTTATTAAATAATGAAAATTCTTTTCCAGGTTTTGTAACTCCTAATCCTACTAATGGAGACAGAAACCTCTTCCTTAAAGGCGGTGATGGTTCAATGGCAATTATTGATTTATTTGATAAAACCGATAATATTAGTTACGATAAAACAGATGGGCATTTAATTAATTCACCAAATGGTGTTTCTGATGAATTAGATAATCTAAGAAATCCAGCTGGCGGTAAACAAAAATGGCTAATTAATGATGCAAATTTAACTTTCTTCATTAATAAAAATGCTATGACAAATGCTATCGAACCAAATAGAATTTTTCTATATGATTTAACTAATAAAAGACCAATAATTGACTTTTTTACTGATTTTACAACTTCTTTCATTAGTTCAAAATACAGTAAACTAATTTATGGTGGTATATTGTCAACTGAAACAGGTAAAATTGTAAATGCAAAATCGAATGAAAGAGGAACTTTTTACAAAGTAAATATTACAAATCATATTAGGAATTTAATTAAATACGGTGGAGTAGGTGTTACCAAAGATTCTACCAATGTGCGTTTAGGATTAGTAGTAACGGAAAATATTAATGTTGCCAGCAACTTTTATTTAAAAAATCCTTTTTCAAGTGGAACTGGAAGTAATTTATTTCAAAGTAAATACATTCCAGCTATGTCGATTGCAAATCCTTTAGGAACCGTTTTATATGGTAGTAATATTCCTGCAGGAGACTCTGACTATGATAAAAGAATAAAATTACAAATCTATTATACAAAACCAGAATAATAAATAAATTTTTATGTGTGGAATTGTTGGATATATTGGACATCGTGAAGCATACCCTATTGTAATTAAAGGGTTAAAACGCCTTGAATATAGAGGTTATGACAGTGCTGGTTTAATGCTTTATGACGGAGAAAATTTAAAGATCTCCAAAACTAAAGGAAAGGTATCAGATCTTGAAGATAAATCAAATTTAGATATTACTACAAACGGCACCATTGGAATTGGCCATACAAGATGGGCAACTCATGGTGTTCCTAATGATGTTAATTCACATCCACATGTCTCTAATTCGGGGGATATTTGTATTGTTCATAATGGAATTATTGAAAATTATGAGCCACTAAAAAAAGAACTAATAAAGAGAGGTTATGTTTTTTCTTCGGATACAGATACCGAAGTATTAGTAAATCTTATAGAAGAGGTTCAGAAAAAAGAAAATATTAAACTGGGTAAAGCAGTTCAAATTGCTTTAAACCAAGTTGTGGGAGCTTATGCTATTTGCGTATTCGACAAGAAAAAACCAGATGAAATTGTAGTTGCACGCCTAGGAAGTCCTTTGGCAATTGGTGTTGGAGAAAATGAATTTTTCATTGCTTCTGATGCAACTCCATTTATAGAATATACCACAAATGCAATTTATTTGGAAGATGAAGAAATGGCTATCGTTAGAAAATCTAAGCCATTAAAAATTAGAAGAATCAAAGATGATGCTTTAGTAGATCCTTATATACAAGAGTTGCAAATGAATTTGGAACAAATTGAAAAAGGAGGTTACGATCATTTTATGCTAAAGGAAATTTATGAGCAACCCAATGTAATTAAGGATACATATAGAGGTAGACTTCATGCTAATTCTGGGATAATTCAAATGTCGGGTGTTGAAGATAATTTGGATAAATTTATAAACGCAGACAGAATAATAATAATTGCATGTGGCACTTCATGGCATGCCGGATTGGTTGCAGAATATGTAATTGAAGAGTTTACAAGAATACCTGTTGAGGTTGAATACGCATCTGAATTTAGATATAGAAACCCAATTATTACTTCCAAAGATATAGTAATTGCTATATCCCAATCAGGAGAAACAGCTGATACGTTAGCAGCAATAAAATTAGCTAAAGAAAAAGGTGCTTTTGTATTTGGAGTTTGTAATGTAGTAGGTTCCTCAATTTCGCGTGAAACTCATGCGGGGGCATATACACATGCAGGGCCTGAAATTGGAGTGGCTTCAACAAAAGCTTTTACTACACAAATTACAGTGCTTACCATGATGGCATTGCGATTAGCTAAAGCTAAAGGAACTTTATCAACATCGGATTATTTTAGATACCTACAAGAACTTGAATTAATTCCAGAAAAAGTTACTGAAACATTAGAAACTAATGATATTGCCAAACAAATAGCTGCAATTTATAAAGATGCTACCAACTGTTTGTATTTAGGTAGAGGATATAATTTTCCAGTAGCTTTGGAAGGAGCATTAAAATTAAAAGAAATATCCTATATTCATGCAGAAGGGTATCCAGCTGCCGAAATGAAACACGGACCTATAGCGCTTATTGACGAAAAAATGCCAGTAATTGTTATTGCACCTAAGCAAGGACATTATGACAAAGTTGTAAGTAATATTCAGGAAATTAAATCGCGAAGCGGAAAAATAATTGCTGTAGTTACTAAAGGGGATAGCCAAGTAAAAGAATTGGCAGACCATGTCATTGAAATTCCAGAAACTTCAGATGCTTTATCTCCATTATTAACCACAATTCCATTGCAATTATTGTCCTATCACATTGCTGTAATGCGAGGTTGTAATGTAGACCAGCCAAGAAATTTAGCTAAATCGGTTACAGTAGAATAAAAAGATACTTTATTTATAAAAAAGCGAAACAGAAATGTTTCGCTTTTTTTGTTTTTATTGATAATTTTAGGCTTGCAAATTGATAATTTTAAAAATTATTATATCATTTTTTATTAATTTAAAAAAAATTTGTACTTTAGCTACTTAAACCAACTAAAATTAAACCTAATGAAGATTTATTATTTTATTTTGACATTGTTTTTTTGCAGCATATCTTTTGCTCAAAGTACAATTTCAGGTTCAGTAAAAGACGCTAAAAACGAACCGATTCCGGGTGTAAACGTAAAAGTTTCAGGCGAATCACTTGGCGCAATAACTGATGCAACAGGAAAATTTGTATTAAAAACTCCTGCAAAACTTCCATTTACAATTGAAATATCAAGTATTGGATATGCAGCGCAAAAAATACAAATAACTTCTCTTTCTAAAAAAGTAGAAGTAGTATTATTAATGGAAGACACTAAACTGGATGATATTGTAGTTTCTGCTTCTAGAACACCAGAGCGAATTAGAGAGTCTCCGGTTACTATTGAAAGAATGACGATTAGAGACATTAAGAAATCAGCTTCTCCAACATTTTATGATGGATTAGAAAATCTTAAAGAAGTCCAAATGAATACTAGTAGTATGTCATTTAAATCTATTAATACTCGTGGGTTTGCTACAGTAGCAAATACGCGTTTTATGCAATTAGTAGACGGTATGGATAATTCTTCCCCATTATTGAACTTTGTGATCGGAAATATGATTGGTATTTCTGAAATAGATGTTCAAAGTGTAGAGTTACTTCCAGGAGCATCTTCTGCTCTTTATGGTGCAAATGCATTTAATGGTATTTTATTTATGAACAGTAAAAGCCCGTTTACAAGCCAAGGAGTAACTGCTTATGTTAAATACGGTCAAACCTCTCAACAAGCTGCTGGGACAAACGACTATACTGATTATGGAGTTCGAATTGCGCATGCTTTTGATAAGCACTTTGCTGCAAAAGCAAACTTTTCTTTTTTAAATGCTACTGATTGGTTTGCTACAGACTATAATGAATATCAAAACGGTGCTATAACAGGCAATACAAGATCTTTTCATAACTATAACGGTCTTAATGTTTATGGTGATGAAGCTTCTACTAACATTAGAAATGTTGGACAGACTTTGGCTAATTTAGGAATACTTCCTGCTTCAGCTGTAAACTTATTACCAAATTATAATGTGAGTAGAACAGGATACAATGAGATCGACTTAACAGACAATAAAGTTAGAAATGCTAAAGTTGATTTCTCTTTACACGCAAGACCATTTGGAAATGAAAAATTAGAAATTATATGGCAAAGTAAATTTGGTTTCGGTAATACCGTATACCAGGGAGCTAACAGATATTACTTGAATGACTTCTTTATGCAACAACATAAATTAGAATTTAAAGGAAAAAATTTCTTCTTAAGAGGGTACACTACTACTGAAGATGGAGGTAATTCCTACGATATGTTGTTTACGGCATTAAATGTAAACAGAGCATGGAAAAGTGATTCCACATGGTTTGGTCAATATGCAGGACAATTTGTTCAATCTACTTTAGGTGGAGCAACGCCAGCACAAGCTCACGCGGCTGCAAGAGCAACTGCAGATACAGGCAGATTAATTCCAGGTACTGATGCATTTAAATCGGCTTTTAATAAAGTAATTTCAAATCCAGATGTACTTTCAGGATCTAAATTAGTTGATAATTCAAGAATTTATCATTCAGATGCTAATTACAATTTCAAAGATGATTTTAAGCCAGTTGAAATTCAAGTTGGGGGGTCTTTCAGACAATACCAATTGAATTCTTTCGGAAGAATTTATACGGATGCTAATGGTCCTATTTATTATAATGAATATGGTATATATACTCAAGCTCAAAAGAAATTAATGGACGATCGTTTGAAACTTACAGGGTCTATTCGATATGACAAGTCTCAAAACTTTGATGGTAATTACTCTCCAAGAGTCTCTGCAGTTTACTCTGCAGGTTCACAAAAAAACCACACTTTTAGAGGTTCTTTCCAAACTGGTTTCCGTAACCCAACTACACAAGATCAATACATTGGATTTAATGTAGGAAGTGCGGTATTAGTAGGTTCTGCTCCTGATAACTTAATTAGATATACTGAAACATTACCTGTTGCTACCCCAGTTGGACAAGCGTTTGCAGGAGGAACTACCGTTGTAATGACTGGAGTAAATGCTTATAACAACTCATATACTGCTGCATCAGTTCAAGCATTTGCTGCTTTAGCTGGATCTAATCCGGTTGCTGCTGCTGCTTTATTAAAAAAATCTAATGCAGGGTTAGTAAAACCAGAAACGGTAAAAGCAATAGAATTAGGATATAGAGGTCAAATTAAAGGATTCTCATTTGATGTAAATGGTTATTATAATGTATATAATGATTTCTTAGGAAACCTTACAGTTGTTGCACCATTATACGGAAAAGCAGTAGATAATCCAAATATTGCTGGTGGACCAACAGATTTAGGCGCACAATCAGTACATGCATTAACAAATGGAAACACTAGAGCTTATCAATTATATACTAATACCAACATTGAAATCAACTCTTTAGGAGTTGGATTTGGAGTTTCTAAAAAAGTATATAAAGATTTTGAATTAAGTGCTAATTATAACTATGCTCAATTCGATTTTGATCAATCTAAAGACCCAAGCTTTGAAGCCGGATTTAATACTCCAAAACATAGAGCTAAAGCGTCAATTAGTAATGATAAATTGTTCAAAAACTTTGGCTTCAATATTAGCGGAAGATGGAATAGCGAGTATTTATGGCAATCTACTTTTGCTGATGGTATGATCGATGCTGCTACTGTAATTGATGCTCAAGTAAGCTACGCGCTTCCAAAATTAAAATCAGTTCTTAAATTAGGAGCTGCAAATCTTGGCGGAAATGAATACCGACAAGTTCTTGGAGCTGGATTAATTGGGCAACAATACTTTGCATCTCTAACTATCAATCCTTAATTTCAATAATAACTAATATTAAACTATTATGATAAAAAATATAAAATGGCTATTCTTGGTTTCGTTAACCTTTGTAGCTTGTAATAATGATGATGATGTTACAACAAAGCCAAATTCATCAGACGGATTACCATTAACTGCCGGGAGTGCAGATTTTTCCAAATATGTAGCTCTTGGTGATTCTTTTGCCGCAGGATTTAGTGATAACGCACTTTTTATCGAAGGGCAAAAAACTTCTTATCCAAATATTATGGCACAACAATTTGCAACTGTTGGCGGGGGCGCATTTACAAACCCATTCATGGCGGATAATGTTGGTGGATTTGCAGGAAGTACAACCTTTGGTCCTAGATTATATTTTACAGGTAATACGAACTCGCCTTTAGCTTTAGTTACAGGCCCTTCTACAACTTCAATAACCGCAAAACTTTCAGGATTATTTAATAATATGGGTATTCCTGGTGCTAAAGTTGGCGATTTAGATATGCCAGGATATGGAAGTCCATTAGGAAATCCATATTTCACTAGATTTGCTTCAACCCCTATGGCAACAATTGTTGACGATGCAGTTGCGCAGAATCCAACATTTTTCTCATTATATATTGGTGGAAATGATGTTTTAGGATATGCAACAGCTGGAGGAACTGGATCAGGCCCAACAGCACCTGCTACATTTGACAATAAATATGCAGGATTGATAAATAAATTAACAGCGGGAGGAAGAAAAGGTGTAGTAGGGAATTTACCTTATGTAAATACACTGCCATTTTTCACAACTGTACCTTTTAATGCAATCCCATTAAATGCCGCTCAAGTATCTGCTTTAAATAGCGGGTATTCAGCATACAATAATGCTTTGACAGCCGCAGTTGGATTAGGATTAATGACACCAGCAGAAAAAACGGCAAGAACCATTACATTTGTTGTAGGGCAAAATGCGCCAGTTATAGTTGATGAGTATTTAACTACAGATTTAACAATAATAAATCCTGCTTTAATAAAAATGCGTCAAGCTACTTCAGCAGATTATTTATTATTAAGTGCTGGCGGTGCTTCAACTCAGGCACATCTTCAAGCTGGTGGTGGTACATCAACTCCATTAGTTGATAAATGGGTTTTAAGCGCAGCTGAGGCTAACGAAATTAAAGTAGCAACCGATCTTTATAATGCTACAATTGAGGCCACAGCTACAGCTAAAGGGTTAGCATTTGCTGATTTAAAATCTGTAATGAATGAATTAATTTCCCCTACAGGTATATCGGCAAATGGGTTTACTTTAAAATCACAATTTATTTTTGGTGGAGCATTTTCTTTAGACGGTGTCCATCCTTCACCTCGAGGATATGCATTAATTGCAAATAGCTTTACAGCAGCGATTAATTTAAAATATGGTTCTAATATGGCTCCTGTTAGTTTCGGAGATTATAGAATATTGTTCCCAGCTGTATTATAATTTTCAAAACGCATAAATTTTAAAACCACCAACCCAGTTGGTGGTTTTTTTGTTGGCACAATATTGATTTCGTTGTTATAAGTTGGATGCTATAAAAAAAGTCAAAAAAAAGTCAAAAAAAATCACTTTTCGCTATTGATTTTCTATTTATAAAAATTATCTTTGCACTCTGAAAAAAGACATTATTTTTTCAATTCTAAATCGCTATTAAATAAATACATAAGCAATGTCAAAAGCAATAGGGAAAGTTTCTCAAATCATCGGACCAGTAGTTGATGTAGTATTCAACACTAAAGACACAGAATTACCAAAAATTTACGATTCATTAGAAATCACTAAAAAAGATGGTACTATACTAGTATTAGAAGTGCAATCTCACATTGGTGAAGATACCGTTCGTACAATCTCTATGGACTCTACAGACGGATTAAGTAGAGGTACAGATGTTGTTTCAACTGGTAGCTCAATTCAAATGCCAATCGGTCCAGATGTTTATGGACGTTTATTCAATGTAATTGGTGATGCTATTGACGGTTTAGGAAATTTACCAAAATCAGGAGATAACGGATTATCTATCCACCGTTCTGCTCCAAAATTTGAAGATTTATCAACCTCTTCAGAAGTATTATTCACCGGAATTAAAGTAATCGATTTGATTGAGCCTTATGCAAAAGGAGGAAAAATTGGTTTGTTTGGTGGTGCTGGAGTTGGTAAAACAGTATTGATTCAAGAGTTAATTAACAATATCGCAAAAGGTCACGGTGGACTTTCAGTATTCGCAGGAGTAGGTGAAAGAACTCGAGAAGGAAATGACTTACTTCGTGAGATGTTAGAGTCAGGAATTATTAAATATGGAGAAGATTTCATGCACTCTATGGAAAATGGAGGATGGGATTTATCTAAAGTTGACAAACCAGGAATGAGAGAGTCTAAAGCTACTTTCGTTTTCGGTCAAATGAATGAGCCACCAGGAGCAAGAGCACGTGTTGCTTTATCAGGTCTTTCTATCGCTGAATATTTCCGTGATGGAGCTGGATCAGATCAAGGTAAAGATGTACTTTTCTTCGTTGATAATATCTTCCGTTTTACACAAGCAGGTTCTGAGGTATCGGCACTTTTAGGTCGTATGCCATCTGCGGTAGGATACCAACCAACATTAGCAACCGAAATGGGAGCAATGCAAGAGCGAATTACTTCAACTAAAAAAGGTTCTATTACATCTGTACAAGCGGTATATGTACCTGCGGATGACTTAACTGACCCTGCACCAGCAACTACATTTGCTCACTTAGATGCAACAACTGTATTGTCTCGTAAAATTGCTGAGTTAGGGATTTATCCAGCGGTAGATCCACTAGATTCTACTTCAAGAATTTTAACTCCAGAAATCTTAGGGGCTGATCATTATGATTGTGCTCACAGAGTAAAAGAGATCCTTCAAAAATAAAAACAACTTCAATA
>NZ_JBEIDX010000013.1:0-73637 GCF_040383245.1 Flavobacterium sp.
ATAAGTTATAAATTAATTTATAGATTTAAAATTTATTTATAAAATCAAAATTTTAAGATATATAATTTACTTATAAATATTATGTTTCTTAAGCTCTTATGTAAAAACTAATTTTTTAATAATAATCCATATAAATTTATCAATTTCACTGGATAAATAATTTTAAAAAAAAAGACTAAGCATTGCTTAGTCTTTTTAAGATTGTGTATTATTAAAATTTATTCTTTAATAACTTTTTTAGTACTTATTCCTTGATCAGAAACTATTTTCATCATGTAAACTCCAGAAGATAAATCTGAGATGTTTACTTGAGCGTTAGAAGCGTCAATTGAATTTACAGTTTTAACAACTCTTCCATTCAAATCTGTAACCTCAATCGAATTAATTAATACAGATGTATTTGAAACATTTACAATATCTTTAGTTGGATTAGGAGATACTGAAAAACTTATGTCTGAGTAACTATTTGTACCAAGTACAGATGAAATGTTTATAGAATCTAATCTTAAAGATGTAGCAGTTGTAATAATTGGAGTTGCATTATTAAAAGCAAAATAATATACACCACTAGAAGGCGCTGTATAAGTTACAGTTTGAAGTGTATATGTAGCACCAGTAATAGATAAAGTTGAACCAAGTTGAGTTACACCAGCTGTACTTACAATATCATTAACATATACTTTTAATGTTTGAGCAGAACCAGCTGCATTTCCTAATCTTGTATAAAATGTCATTGTTACCTGCTCACCTGAAGATAAACTTAATGGCTTTGTAAACAACCAAGTATTTGTTGCTGCTGTAGTACTACTGTTTCTAAAAACATACCCTGCACCAGCTTGAGCACTTGCTGCTAAACTAGCTAAACTCCATCCGCTATTAACCCAACCTTCAACACTAAAACCACCACTTGCAGCAGGATTTTCAAATCCTTGAACAAGAGGTAATACACTTGCAGTAAATAAAGAATAAGGACCAATCCAAGCGCTTCCACATGAACTTCTTACATAATAATGATATCTAGTATTAGGTGTTAAATCATTAAATGTATAAGACAAATCTGGAGTTGTTGCTGTTGGAGTTGACGGCGTAAAACCTGGAGCTCCAATTGCTACATCGTAGCTAGCACTTGTCCCTGTCCATTCAATTGAAGCAGAAGTAGTAGAATTTGCTGAATAATAAACAGCTCTATCAGGCGGTGCACATGTATTATTGTTTAAAATACTTATATTATCAACTGACAATAAAAACATATCATTAGAATAATTTTGAAATGCTAAATAAACCGTTTGTCCAGCATATGCACTTAAATCTAAAGTATGTCTTGTCCAAGCATCTGCTTCAGGGTCTACTACTAAAAGAGTAGTAGTAAAATCTGCAATTGTATTTCCTGTTGTAGAAATTAATAATTTGTAAGAATCAGGATAGGTTGTGTCATAAGCTTTTGCGTCCCAATATAAAGTCGAAGTACCTGCTGGGATTGAAATTGATGGAGAAACAAGCCAGTCATTTGAAGTATTTGCAGGAGTGTACCATGATGTACTAATTGCAACATTATTATCAAATTCCTCTGCATATGGAACCCATGCTGCATTTACAAATGCAACAGAAGCATTGGGAGTAAAACCATCTTGATTATAAAGAGTCCAGCCTGAAATACCAGGGCCAACTCCATCCCAGTTCTCACTAAAAACAACTTGTGCGTTTGAAATATAAGTTGTTGTTAATAGAATTAAAAATAAAGTAATTTTTTTCATGAGTTTTAAATTTAAAGTTAAAGTACAAATATATAAATATTAATTTTAAAAAAAAATATTTAATTATCTTTTTCCCAATTACCTACAACTGAGGTTGCAATAGCATTACCTAAAACATTGGTGGCACTTCGAAACATATCACAAAAATGATCTATTGGTAAAATTAATGCGATTCCTTCTACTGGAATTTTAAACATACCACAGGTGGCTGCAACTACAACTAAACTTGCTCTAGGAACACCGGCAATTCCTTTACTTGTTAACATTAATACCAACAACATAGTTATTTGAGTAGATACATCTAAATCTACTCCATAAACTTGTGCAATAAAAATACTTGCAAAAGTCATATACATCATACTTCCGTCAAGGTTAAAAGAATATCCTAAAGGCAACATAAACGATACTATTTTATCTTTTACTCCAAATCGCTCTAATTCTTCAGTTAATTTTGGAAACACTGCCTCACTACTTGTAGTGCCAAATGCAATCATTAATGGACTAATTATTCGTTTTAATAATGTGGCCATATGATTTCTTAAGAAAATAAAACCAATAACTAGTAAAAACAACCATAATGAAGCAATTCCGACTAAAAACGAACTAAAAAACTTCGCATAAGTAAACAATAATTCACTTATATCTTTAATTGCAAATACTCCGGCAATTGCTCCAAACACGCCTATTGGTGCAAATTTCATCACATAATTTACCATTTTTAAAATGATATGAGATGTTTTGTCTAATGCATTAACGATTGGTTTTGAATTTTCACCAATTGAAGCCGCTGCTAATCCAAAGAAAATTGAAAATATTACAATCTGTAAAATTTCATTATTGGCCATTGCCTCAATAATACTTTTTGGAATTATGTGTTCTATAAAATTTTGAGCAGAAAATCCCTCCACCTTTTCAGTTAGTTCATTTGCAGCATTTTTATCAATTGTACCTAAATGCAATCCTACACCAGGCTTCAAGGTATTTACCCAAAACATACCAATCAATAATGAAATAAATGATGCAGTGAAAAACCACACCAATGCTTTCCCTCCTATTCTACCAACTGATTTAACATCTCCAAGTTTAGCTATTCCAACAACCAAAGTTGTAAATACCAATGGGGCAATTATCATTTGAACCAATCGAATGAATACAGTAGCTAACATTTTTATTTTATCGCTAAAATTTTTAGCATCATCAGTAATATAATTATTATGAATTATTACACCCAGTATAGCCCCTAAGAGCATAGCAATTACAATTTGAATAGTTATATTGTTTAAAATTGATTTTTTTAAATTGTTTTTAGTCTCCATTATTTTTGGTACGATTTATTTAGTAAATAAAAATCTGCAAGGACTATGGCTGCCATTGCTTCTACAATTGGAACTGCTCTTGGAACCACACAGGGATCGTGTCTCCCTTTTCCTTGCTGTTCGATTATCAAATTTTCAGTCGATAATACTTCTTGTTTTTTAATCAAGGTTGCTACTGGTTTAAATGCAACTCTAAAGTAAATATCCATTCCGTTTGAAATTCCACCTTGAATACCTCCAGAAAGATTCGTTTTAGTTGTACCATCTGCATTATACAAATCATTATGTTCACTGCCTTTCATCTGAGACCCACAAAAACCACTTCCATATTCAAATCCCTTAACTGCATTTATAGATAGCATTGCTTTTCCTAATTCGGCATGTAATTTATCAAAAACTGGTTCACCTAAACCAATTGGTACATTTTGAATTACACAAGTAATTGTTCCGCCAATTGTATCCCCTTGTTTTTTTATTTCCAGAATGTGTTTTTCCATTTTATTTGCAATTTCAAGATCTGGACAACGAACTGCATTACTTTCTATATTAGAAAAATTTAACTCCTGATAAGGTTTATTAATTGAAATATTTCCAACAGAAGAAACAAAAGCATTAATTTTAACTTCAGTTAGCACTTGTTTAGCAATTGCTCCTGCAACTACCCTACAAGCTGTTTCTCTTGCCGAACTTCTTCCACCACCCCGATAATCTCGTATACCGTATTTTTTTTCGTATACATAATCGGCGTGACTAGGTCTGTATGTTTCTATGTTTTGAGAATAATCTCCAGATTTTTGATTGGTATTTTTAATTGTAAATCCAATTGGAGTTCCCGTGGTTTTTCCTTCAAAAATTCCAGAAAGAAATTGCACTTCATCATCTTCTTTGCGTTGTGTTACAATTGAAGATTGACCAGGCTTTCTCCTTTGCATTTCAAAATGAATTGCATCTGTATCTAATTCAATTCCGGGTGGACATCCATCAATAATTCCACCTAAAGACTCCCCATGTGATTCTCCAAATGTGGTAATTCTAAAAAGAGTTCCGTAGCTATTTCCAGCCATAGTAGTTTGTTTTTCACAAAAATAGAATTAAAATGATAATTGAAATACTTTTTAATAAAATAGTTTTAATACTTTAGCATCAAATAATAAATTCATGAAATATAAATTCAGCATGTTGCTAACTCTATTTATGTTAATCAACATATCTTGCTCTAGTTCAAATCCCGTTGAAGAAATAATCATTCCAGAAACTCCAACAACTTATATGCCATTAAAAGATGGCAATTATTGGAACTATGATGTACAACAAGTTAACGCTGGCGCTATAAATTCATCATTAGGTATTGATCATTTGTATGTTTCAAATGATACTCTAATTAGTGGAGTTACATTTAAAAAAATGAAAACTACAAACAACGCAAATGGATTTTTTTCAAGAACTTTAAAAAATAATGGTGTTAAAATTAGTGGAAGTTCTCTTATTGCAACCGGTACATTTTCAATCCCATTTCCTGGATTAATAACTCCAGTAGAAATTAATTTAAATAATTTTGCTTTCTTTAAAGATAATGCTCCAATTGGAACAGAAATTGGCATTACATCAGGAACACTTCAACAAACAGTTAATAATTATCCTTTAGATATCAATTACACTTTAAAAGCAGTTGCTCAAGAATCTTTACCAGATTATACATCTAACAATGTTACTTACAACAATGTTAAAAAGACAAGGTTGTTGTTGAATCTAAAAATATCAACAACTAATTCTGGTGTTACTGCAATATTATTAGCAGATCAAACTGTATTTACAATTAATGAGTATTTTGCAAAAAATATTGGCAATGTGTATACTAATACTTATTTTCATTATGACATTAACCCAGATATTGCAACTCAATTTGGTGTTCCAGCAACTGCATCAGAAACCCAAGAGGAATTTCTGACAACCTATTTATTAAATTAAAATAATAATACAATAGAATATCATTTTTTTCGTTTATTATTTAGATAATTTAATTCTTTTGATATGAAAAAAAATCTTCACCTAGTATTGATGCTAATTGTAGTTGTTACAACAATAAATGCACAAAACTTTTCAAAAAATGCTTTGGGTTTAAGACTTGGAAACAATGACGGATTTGGGGCAGAAATTTCGTATCAGAGAGCACTTTCATCTAGTAATAGAGCTGAAATAGATTTAGGTTGGCAAAATAGCAATAATGTTTCAGCAATTAAATTAACCGGATTATATCAATGGGTTTGGCAGATAGACAATGGATTAAATTGGTATGCTGGAGCCGGTGCTGGTATTGTAAGCTGGAGTAACTCAAATAATATCCCTAAAGATAGTGGCGTATTGTTTAATGCTGCAGGTGCTATTGGATTAGAATATTCATTTAATGATACTCCAATTCAAATTTCATTAGACTTAAGGCCAGAATTGTATTTTGCAACAGGAGGCTATAGAAATTCTAATTTTGGAAATCAATTAGCACTAGGATTTCGGTATAAATTTGATTAAATAAAAAATCCCATAAATATGGGATTTTTTTTATTGCTTGATTTCAATAGTTTTTTTGGACTTAACTTTAATTACATAACAAGGACTTGTAGTAACTAAATTAGTAGATTGAGGTTCAATTTCCTTTATTGATAATACTATTTTATCATTTACTTCCTCAATCGATTCTACTTTTATAGTATAGCCTTCTTTACTTTTTTCTCCCAAATTAATTAATATGAAATTACAGGAGTCAATTTCTTCTTTAGTGATGTAAGGTTTAATCATCTTATCTTTTAATAACATATTAAATTCTTTTTGCTCTGTTATTATTTCGTAAAACTGAAAAGATGCTCCTCCATAGTCACTTCTGAATAGTATATCATATAAAGGTTTGGATTCTATTGGAGGCCTTTTTGAACTGCAAGAAAATAACACAAATGCTATTGAAAAAAAAATGATTTTTTTAAACATAAATAATTTATTTTGAATCTTCAATCGCTTTATAATAAATTGATTCGTACAAAGGCAAAATATTATGAATATCAAACTGCTTTGCAACCGATAAAGCATTTTCTTTAAATGTATTTAAAGTTGCAATATCCCTTAGAATTTTAATCGCATTTTCTGCCATTTCATCAATAGCACCCACATTACTTAAATAACCAGAAACTCCTTCAAAATTAACTTCTGGCAATCCACCTGTATTACTTGAAATCACCGGTACTCGCCAAGCCATAGCTTCTAATGCTGCAAGACCAAAACTTTCAGTTTCAGATGGTAATAAAAATAAATCGGAATTTGACAATATGCTGTCGATTTCATTGCTGTTTCCAAAAAATATGACCTTGTCTATAATTCCTAATTTTTCACAAAGTTGCTCTGCTTTAACTTTTTCAGGCCCATCACCTACCATCATTAATTTAGCAGGAATTTCTTTTTGAATTTTATCAAATATTTTTATAACATCAGGAATTCGTTTTACCTTTCTAAAATTACTGATGTGTGTAATGATTCGCTCTTCTTGTTTTGCCATTGTAGATCTCTGACAAACCGAATTGTATTCTAACGGATGTTTTACTAACTCAATAAAATTTGGAATCACATGAATTTCTTTTTTGATATCAAATAATTCGTAGGTTGCATCTTTTAAACTTTGGGAAACCGAAGTAACCACATCGGATTTATTGATACTGAAACTTACTGCTGTTTTATAATTTGGATGATTACCAACCAATGTAATATCTGTTCCGTGAAGTGTGGTTACCATTGGAATTGAAATTCCTTGGTCTTTCAACATTTGTTTTGCCATATAGCCTGCATAGGCATGCGGAATTGCATAATGCACATGAAGTAAATCAATTTTGTATAACTTCACCATATCAACCAATTTGCTTGAAAGTGCTAATTCGTAGGGCTGATAATGAAATAAAGGATACTCAGGAACATTTACTTCGTGGTAATGTACATTTGAATTTAATAAAGCTAATCGAACTGGCTGTCTGTAAGTAATAAAATGAACTTCATGGCCACGATTAGCTAATTCAATACCTAATTCGGTTGCTACGACACCACTACCTCCAAAAGTTGGATAACAAACAATTGCTATTTTCATGTTGTTTTATTGAAATACGAAGATACTATTTTACTTCGAATATTATTTATCTAACAGCGCTTCTTGTATCACCTTTTGAATATCTTCTCTGATATTTTCTTTAGATAATTTATTAGCTGCATTAGAATCAGGGTAAGTTCTATTGGATAGGAAAACATATACTAGCTCTGTTTCAGGATCGGCCCAAGCCATTGTTCCAGTAAAGCCGGTATGTCCAAAACTAGATTTTGAAACACAGTTGCAAGTAGGACCTTCTTTACCTAATTGTGGTTTATCAAAACCTAAGCCTCTTCTGTTGCCTTCAGAGCAGAAATTGCAAGTATTAAAAGTGTCAAAAGTAGCAGGTTTAAAATATTGAATACCACCATAATTTCCTTTTTGAAGATACATTTGCATAATTTTAGCAATATCCATGGCATTCGAGAATATTCCGGCATGACCGGCCACTCCCCCCTGCATTGCTGCTGCCATATCATGAACATAGCCTTGAACCAAAGTGTGACGAAAATAGGTATCCTCTTCAGTTGGAGCAATGACACTTGCATCAAATTTTTGTAATGGATTATACAAAGTGTTATTCATTCCAAGAGATCTGTAGAAATTTTCAGAACTCAATACATTTATAGTTTTACCTGAAGTTTTCTCTAAATATTCTTTTAATAATATAAAGGTGAAGTCACTGTACTTGTATTCTTTTTTATCTAAAAGTTTACTATCTACAATTTGCTTCATAATGCTATCTTGATAATCATTTCGCAGATACAAGTTTTCAGAAACTTGAATTGTGAATCCAGGTTTTGAATTTAAACTGTAATATTTATTGGAAGGACATTTTTCAGTATCTAAAGTAGCTTTGTAAAATGGAATCCAAGGCTGTAGTTGTGAATAATGAGAAAGTAATTCTTTAAACGAAATATCTTGCTTATTACTACCTTTTATTTGCGGAAGCATATCACCTAACTTAGTATCTAAATTTACTTTTCCTTGTTCAAACAACTGCATTACATTTGGCAAAGTAGAAACTATTTTAGTTAAAGAAGCTACATCATATAAATCGGAATTTTGAACTTTTACAACTGGCTCGTAGGTTTGATAACCGTATGATCTTTGAAAAATAACTTTACCTCTTCTAGCAACAAGCACCTGAATTCCAGGTGTCATTTTTCCTGAAATTGCCTTTTTTGCTAATTCATCAATTTTTGACAATACTCTTGGACTCACGCCTACATTCTCAGGAGCGGTAAAACCTAAACGGTTTAATTTTTCAGTATTTAATCCAAAACCATCCTTAAATTCTTCGTTAATAGAAACCGGAAGTTTACCCTGTGATTCAATTGCTCCAAATAGTAATTGAGCTCCAACTATTTGAGAGAAATCACTATTTTGATATGACATTACTACTCCTTCAAAATCTTCAAAATTTGGAATAGTTGATAACGAATAGGGTTTTGCAAAAGCATCTAATATTACGTTATTCTTCTTAGCAATATCTTGAATCCAAGCTAATTCTGTTTCAGAAAAATCATGCTTTTTCCAGGCTCTATCCGATTTGTGGTAACCAACAATAACGATGTTATATTCTTTTAATTTTACTTCTAAAGAATCTAGATTGGTGTCAGAAACTTCGGTTACTTCAGTATATTTTTTTAAGGTAGAAACAAAAGCCGAATTGGTATCATCGCCTAGTTTTACATAAGCAATCTTTTGGTCTAAATTTTTAATTGGAAGTATATTATTCTTATTCTTTAAAACCGTGGTAGCATGTTCATACAACTGATATTGTAAAGCATCCTTATAAGTTGTATTTAAATCGTTTGCTAAATTTTTAATATCAATTGGTTTAAACTTATTCAAACCAACTTTGAATTTGTAATGTAAAATTTTCTTTACTGATTTTGCAATCCGATCTTCAGTAACTTGTCCATTTTGGAAAGCTTCTGTTATTTTTTGAACCGCAAATGGAACATTTTCTGCAAAAAGCAAGATATCATTTCCAGCTAAAAATGCTTCCAAATCGATATCACCTGGTTTCATAAACTTACTAGCTGCTTTCATATTTAAAGCATCAGTAAAGATCAAACCTTCAAAACCTAAATCATTTTGTAACAAATCAGTAACTACTTTATAAGATACCGAAGTAGGATAATTTTCGCGAGGTTCTAAACTTGGAACATTTAAATGAGCTACCATCACCGAAACCAATCCTTCATCAAACATTCGTTTGTAAGGATACAATTCGACTTTATCAATTCTTTCCTTTGAAAAAGAAACTAATGGCAAAGCATAATGTGAATCTAAAGCAGTATCGCCATGACCAGGGAAATGTTTTCCAGTACAAAACACACCTTGACTTTGGGTTCCTTTCATTAAAGCTATGGCATGTTCGGTAACATTAACCTTATCTTCTCCAAATGAACGGTTACCTATAATAGGATTTTTTGGGTTGGTGTTAATGTCTAAAACTGGAGCGAAATTAAAATGTGCTCCAATTCTTTTCGTTTCTTGAGCCATATTTCGGCCCACTTCTTCTATCAGTTTTAAATCTTTAATGGCTCCTAATGTCGTATTCCAAGGATATTTGTATGTTGAATCCAATCGCATGCTTAATCCCCACTCTGCGTCAATACCTATAAATAAAGGAACTTTTGATTTTGATTGAAAACGATTGGTTAAATTCGCTTGACGACCAGGACCACCTTGAAAAAATATCAATCCGCCAATTTTATTTTCTAGAATTAACTTATCTATAGAATTTACATGAACTGAATCTTTATTAGAATAAGCTGCGACCATAAAAAGTTGGCCGATTTTTTCTTCAAAAGTCATTTGGTTATAAATACTATCAACCCATTTGGTTTCGGGTTCAGAGTCTTTGAAGAAGTTTTTTCGTTCTGATTTCAATACCGGAACATATACTTCATCATCATATGAAAATTCAGGTTTTACAATTTTGCTTATAGAATTAGCATCTTTAGTCACTCCACAATTAGTAACTATAGATATCAATAGGAGAATAAGTGCAAATTGAATTATTTTTTTCATAAATAAGCTAAGTGATTAAAAGAATCTACTGTGCCAACTTTCCGAAGCTGGAACTTCCCAGTTTTCTTTCCATTCTTCAATTGTATTAACGAGATTATTAAATACAATAGTATTTTCGGAAACCGATTTATCTTTAGCTAGTTTTTTAAAATCTAATAATGGTTTATAAGTAATAAACTCACCTTGCTTGAAGGAAACATTCATTTTATCCAATAAATCCACATTGTATTTTTGCTCTAAACTTTGAATAAAAGCAACCGAAGAATCTATTGAACAACCCGTTGCCTGATGTACTTCTTGATTTATTGCGATGATAATAAAACGACTGTACTTTATAGTAAAAGATGCCTCCAATGCAGTACCATGTGCAGACCAATTATTTATAAAGTCCTCTAAATCTTTTTCAATTACTGCAATCTCCTCATCAGAAAATTTTCTATTGGAAGGATAAATCCAAATTCGTGATTCTTCGGGTAAACTTTCAAATGGTACGTACATTAGTAATTATTTATTTATAAATCTTGAGCATTAGCAATTAACTCCGCAACATCTAATACTTTTGTTTGATTCTCTTTCACTTTTACACCGTCGGTCATCATCGTATTACAAAATGGACATCCAGTAGCAATGATATCAGAATGGGTTTCTAAAGCATCTTCCGTACGTTCAATGTTTATTTCTTTGTTGCCTTTTTCAGCATCTTTAAACATTTGCGCACCACCAGCACCACAACATAGCCCATTAGCTTTTGATCGTTTCATCTCCACTAATTCGGCATCCAATTTTTGAATTAAATCTCTAGGCGCTTCATATACATTGTTGGCTCTACCAAGATAACATGGGTCATGAAATGTAATTTTTTTTCCTTTAAATTGGCCGCCTTCAATGGCAAGTCTACCCGAATCTAAAAGTGATTTTAAATATTCCGTATGGTGCATAACTTCATAGCTACCACCCAATTGTGGATATTCATTTTTTAGTGTATTGAAACAATGCGGACAAGCAGTAATAATTTTTTTGGCTTCATAAGCATTTAGAACTTCAATATTCATCATGGCTTGCATTTGAAAAAGAAATTCATTTCCTGCTCTTTTTGCTGGGTCGCCAGTACAACTTTCCTCTGTGCCTAATACAGCAAATTCTACATTCGCATTATTTAATATTTTCACTAAAGCTTTAGTGATTTTTTTTGCTCTATCGTCAAAACTTCCAGCGCAACCTACCCAAAATAAAACTTCGGGTTGTTTGCCTTGAGCTAACATTTCGGCCATGGTTGGCACTACTAAATTTTCTGACATTGAATTAGATTTTACTTACTATATTTTATTAATGTTGACCATCATCAAATACCTCAATAGTAACATCTTTTGAAACTAAATCGGTGAATTTACCTCTATAACGAGTCGCTTTTACCAAGTGGTTATCAATCCAGTGGTAGTTACCCCCTCTTGGTTTTCCAAACAAAATTCCGTGGTATTTAAATCCGTGTTGTTTTAACCAACGCTCGGTATAATCTCTATGTTCTTCTGTTCTTGAGGTAAAAAAGAAAATAATATGTCCTTCGTCATACCATCTATTTAAAGTAATTAATGCATCTGGATAAACTTCGGCAGTAAGCATTCTTTCTGGCTCTTCATTAGGAATGTCATCGCAAACAGTTCCATCAATATCAATTAAATAATTTTTTACTCCTACTGGTAAAACCGGACTTAATTGTTGTCCGTTTTCAGTTACTGCTTGTAAGGTTTTGTCAAGGTTTTCCATTTTCATTTTAAATTTAGTAGTTCACATTCATTATAATAAATTCCCAAAGCCTCACAAATGGGAAATTATCAAGGTTTATATTATTTTATTCTTCTTTCCAGTTTAAACGATCCATTTGGTTGTATTGCCATGGCGCTCCGTTGTTTTCAATATTTGACATCATTGCATTTAATGATTGAGGAGCAGCACTTTGTTCCATAACTAAATAACGACGCATATCTATAATGATTGACAAAGGACTAATATTTACCGGACATTCTTCTACGCATGCATTGCAAGATGTACAAGCCCAAAGTTCTTCTGTTGTGATGTAATCATTTAATAAAGAAACATTATCTGGTATGAAAACCCCTTTATTCTTATCGATATTTCTACCCACTTCTTCTAATCGATCGCGGGTATCCATCATAATTTTTCGAGGAGATAATTTTTTTCCCGTTTGATTAGCTGGACAAGCCGAAGTACATCTTCCACATTCTGTACAAGTATAGGCGTTTAATAATTGCACCCAATTTAAATCCATAACATCTGAAGCTCCAAACTTGCTAGGAACCGCAGTAGCATCAGCTGTAGGTGCAGCAAAAGGATCGGCATTAGGATCCATCATTAATTTTACTTCATTGGTAACACTTTCTAAATTATCTAGTTTACCTTTCGCATTTAAGTCAGCAAAATAAGTGTTTGGGAAAGCTAATAATATGTGTAAATGCTTCGAATAATAGAGGTAGTTTAAGAAAATTAATATTCCGATAATGTGCAACCACCAAAATGTTTTCTCCAACATAATTACTCCGATTTCGCTAATTCCGTTAAATAATGGTGCTATAAATTGACTAATTGGAAAAGATCCTACAGAAGTAAAATGAGCTACACCTGCTTGTTGCAACCAAAAATCGGAGGCATTCATTAACAAGAATAAAGACATTAATACCACTTCAAAATATAAAATGACATTGGCATCTTTTTTTGGACTACCAGATAAATCAGAACTAATAAATCGTTTTAACTTAATTACATTTCTTCGTATCCAAAAAACAAATACGGCTGCTAATACTAATATTGCTAATATCTCAAAGGATGCAATTAAAAAATTGTAAAAACCACCTAAAAATGAAAATACTCTGTGTGTTCCAAATAGTCCATCAATTATTATCTCTAATAATTCTAAATTTATGATTATAAATCCAGCATAAACAATTACATGCAAGAAACCAGCAACGGGTCTTTTTACCATTTTTGACTGCCCTAAAGCAATCCAAGCCATGTTTTTCCATCTTGCCTCAGCATTATCCGATCGATCTACATCTTTTCCTAATTTAATGTTTCGGATTAATTTTTTCACATTTATTGTGAAATATCCAAACCCTACAATTAATAGTATTGCAAAGAAAATGGACTCTAAATAACTAAATATATTCATTTCTAAATAAGTTTACTTTTTTAACGAATCGTTTATTGGAGCTTGATATGGTTTGTTTTTCTTTCCAAAAACGGAAACATTAATATAACGTGTTGGGTTTAACCTAAGGTCCTGTAATAATAGTTCTAACTCTTTAGAAGTTTTGTTTAAATTTGTATAAAGTCCTTCGTCTTTAAGCAATTTACCCATAGTTCCATTACCAGCTTGTAAATCATCCATTACCTTATTTACATTCTCTAAAGTTTTTTGGAGACTTTGTACAGTTTTACCTAAATTTTCTTTTTCTAATGAATCGGATATTTTAGAAAAATTAGCTGTCATTTTTTCTATGTTATTAATAGAGCCATTAATCTTAGTTTTATTATCAGCTAGCATTGAATTAATTTGTCCAGAAGCTTCTTTAAATTTAGCCAATGTTTCATTTAAATTAGAAATACTTGCTTTTAAATTCTCTTTAGATTTTGCATCCAATACTTGATTTACATTTTCTAACATAATATTAGCATTATCCAAAAGCTTGCTGATTTTATCTTTTAATGGAACGATTTGTTTTGCAACTTCATCTGTTAATCCTAATTTTCTAGATGCGAACAACGCATCTCCAGAAACCGCAATTGCTCCCTCTTTACTAGGTAGAATCGCAATTTGTTTTCCTCCAATAGGACTCGGAGCATAAATTTCGGCAGTGCTTGATTTTCTGATAGGAAAGTCTGAATTAATTTGCATTTCAACATTTACTTTTCCTGTAGCATTATCAATAGTTATTTTACTTACTTTACCTACATTTAATCCACTAATTGTAACAGGTGCTGAAATTGTTAAGCCTTCAACATTATCGTATTGAGCATGTAAAATTTTATATTTTAGTAATAAATCAGTGCCTTTTAAATAGCTATAACCCCAAATGAATAGAACAATTGAAGCTATTACTAAGACTGCGGTTTTAATTTCCTTAGGTATATTCAAAATAGTATTGTTTATTGTTATTTAATGACATCTTTTAGACTCACTCTCTTACCATCTTTTAATGCAATGATAAAAGCAGAATCATATCCTTTTGATACAGCTTCTTTTAATAATTTTTTTGCTTCATCATAATTAGAAGTATTCCCATACATGTATATATACAAAGAATCATGATTACAGCTAATATTTTTTAAACCTTTGAAATTATCAGGTGTTAAATCTACTTTTTTAGGACTGGCAGAAATTTGCACTTTGAAAACTAATCCTTTTTCAGGTTTATTTTCATCAGATTTTTCTTCGTTTTTCTTTTCTACGGTATCCGATTTTTTTTGGTTGTTACTATCAGCCGGAACTTTATTATCAATTCTTTGTGATGGTTTTTCAATTGGAGCTTCAATAGAATCTCCTCCATCAAAGAAATCTTTTTTGTAACTTAATATTGCTTGTGCAATAGCTTCCGCAATTTCTTGTTGCCCTTCTTCAGAATCAAGTTTTGCTCCCTCAACAGGATTAGATATAAACCCAGTTTCAATTAAAACTCTAGGCATATAAGCTTTATGAAGTACCATATATGGTGCTTGTTTTACACCGCCGCCTCTACTCTTTTTTCCTAAATCTTGAACAAAACGATCTTGAATTTTTCCTGCTAATGCAATACTATTTTCAATAAACTCTTCCTGCATGATGGTCATTCCTAGCATGGTTTCTGGCTTGTTAATATCAAAACCTTGGTATTTTTGTTTGTAATCTTTCTCTAATGTTACAACCGAGTTTTCTCTCTTTGCAGCTTCTAAATTGGAAGCATTCTTAGACATACCCATTACATAAGTTTCAGTCCCATCGGCTGCAGTATTCTTATTTGCATTACAATGTATAGAAACAAAAATGTTTGCATCTGCTCTATTTGCAATATTTGCGCGCTCAATTAAATCAATAAAAATATCATTTTTTCGAGTGTAGATAACATCAATAGTTGAATTCCGCTCTAATATCTTACCTACTTTTAATGTGATTGCTAAATTTATATTTTTTTCTATATGTCCGTTATAAACCGCACCATAATCATGATCTCCATGACCAGCGTCTAATGTTACTTTAAAATTATTTGCCTGCGCGAAAACCATTGTCGAGTAAAAAACAAACATGACAAGTAGAGAATGTTTAAATATATATTTGTTCATCATTTTTATAAAAGTTAATATTAATTAAAACTGCAAGGTTTTAAAATTATTATTTGACTATTTTTGACCAGAATTTATATGTAAGTTTGGCTTGCCAAAAAGCAAACCTTATTTTACAAAAATAGCATTTAAACTTTTGCACACAAACTTATTTTATATCGTTTTATCAGCATACTTCCTAACAATTGGGAATCAAACAGTATTTGGTCAAGAAACAAAAAAACCGACTACTAGTTTCCCTGCTAAAAATCAAACTATTAAGCCAGAAATTCCTCCAGCAAACAATAATTTAAAGGTTGAAAAAATTGACACAATAAAGGTTGATTCAATAAAGAAAGTTAAGTCTGTATTAGAAGGAAAGGTAAAATATAAAGCTAAGAAATATGCTAAGTTTGATCAAAAGAAAAAACTAATTACACTGGAAAATGAAGCGGAATTAAATTACCTTGATTATAATTTAAAAGCAGGCATAATTGTTTTTGATTATCAAAAAAATGAAGTTTATGCAGGACGACTAAAAGATTCTGCTGGAAATTATATCCAAATACCTAAGTTCACTCAGGGTTCAAATATTATTGAACCCGATTCAATACGATTTAATTATAAAACTAAAAAAGCTTTAATTTGGAATTCAAGAACCTCACAAAATGAATTAAACATCAAAGCTAAAATCGCTAAAAAAGAAAACGACTCCATATATTTTATGAAAGGTGCTCGTATTACCTCTTCTAAAGATATTGACGATCCGGAGTTTTATTTTTTAGTTAATAAAATGAAGTTTGTACCAGGTAAAAAAGTGGTTCTTGGTACCACAAACTTATGGATTGAAAATGTACCTACACCAATTGCTTTGCCTTTTGCCTTTTTTCCAATTACCCAAGATAGCCAATCTGGAATTATACCTCCAAGTTATGGTCAAAGTAATGAAAGAGGATATGCGTTACAAAACGGTGGATATTATTTTGCATTAAGTGATAAATATGATTTAGCAGTTCTAGGAGATTATTATACAAACGGAAGTTATGCTGCTCGATTTGAATCAAATTACGCCAATAAATATAAATTTAACGGGCGCGTAAATATTCGATTTGAAAATCTAATTACTAGCGAAAGAGGATATCCAGATTATGCAAAAAGTAAGATTTATAATATTCAATGGTCTCATAGTAAAGATCCTAAATCAAATCCTAACTCAAGATTCTCCGCATCTGTAAATTTAGGAAGCAGTCAATATTTCCAACAATCAATTAACCTTGCAAATATTGGATCTAATTTAAATAATACTTTAAGTTCTTCTATATCCTATTCAAAAACAATAAATACTATTCCGCAGATAAACTTTTCGCTAACAGCAACCCATTCTCAAAATTCACAAACAAATCAAATTAACATGACCTTGCCATCATTACAAGCTAGTGTTGATAGAGTTTATCCATTAGTTGGAAAAAACGGAATAAAAAAAGGTTTTATAAAAAATATAAATTTCCAATATAATCTAAGGGGTGAAAATCAAATTACTACTTCCGACGAATTTTTCTTTAAAAAAGAAATGTTTTCTGGAGCTAAAGTAGGATTTCAACATAGTATTCCGTTAAATACCAACTTTAAGTTATTTAAATATTTTAGCGCTTCTACTTCTCTAAATTACAATGAAGTTTGGACTTTAAATACCATTAGAAAAGAATTTTCTACATCTACAAATTCTGTAATAAATACTGATGTAAATGGTTTTGATTCATTTCGAACTTATTCTGTATCAAATAGTTTGACAACAAATATTTATGGAACTTTTAATTTTGGTAGCACTAAAAAAATACAATCCATTCGCCATGTAATGCGTCCTTCTATTAGCCATTCCTATACACCTAGTTTTGAAAAATACTATGATACTTATGCAATGGATGCTAGTGGTAGAACTGCCCAATATACTCGTTTTGAAACAGGAATTTATGGAGCACCTGGGATAAACTATTCAAACAATATTGGTTTTAATATAAACAACACCTTTGAAGCAAAAGTTAGAGATAAAGATTCTACAAAAACAGAACCAAAGAAAATAATGTTATTAAATAATTTAAATCTAACAACAAGTTATGATGTTTCTTCCGACTCTTTAAGATGGTCTCCAATGCGATTGAGTGGCGGAATAATGTTGTTTAAGCAAAAGATGAATATTAACTTTGCCTCTACTTTAGATCCTTATGCTCTAAATAAAGATAACAAAACTCGAATAAATTCATTTAATATTGATGAAGGTGGAAGTTTATTCAGAATGACGAGTGCAAACATGACTATTAATTATTCTGTTTCAAGTTCTAATGATGATAAAAACAAAAAGAACATTCAAGGCGCCATTAATGGTGGTCGAGATGATGATTTATTTGGAACCAATACTGAAATAAATGATAATAGAAATAATCAATTTGCAAATAATGATAGCGAAGAAGATGGTTTTACCGGCTTTTATAATGCCAAAATTCCATGGGATATGACTTTTGCCTATTCAATTACATACTCGAATAACTTTGATGAAAAGAAAATTGTGAGTAATTCGTTAATGATCTCTGCAAATACGGACTTAACACCTAGATGGAAAATAGGTGTTTCTACGGGATATGACTTTGTAAGAAAAGGTGTGACTTTTACTCAATTTAGATTAAATAGAGATTTATTAAGTTGGAATATGAGCTTTAATTGGTCACCATTTGGACAATCCTATTGGGGCTTCTTTATAGGTATTAAAGCAAGTGTACTTAGTGATATTAAATGGGATAAACGAAATCAATCTGATCGTATTTTAAGATAAATTTATATGAAAAAAATTATAAAAACAGATAAAGCCCCTGCACCAATTGGGCCATATAATCAAGCAGTATTATTAGGTAACACCCTATATACATCTGGTCAAATTGCATTAGACCCAATTTCAATGGAGTTAGTTCTTGATGATATTGAAACCGAAACAAATCAAGTAATGCAAAACATGAAAGCAGTTCTTGAAGCTGCTGGGATGACATTTGAAAATGTTGTAAAATCTACAATCTTCATTATGAACATGAATGATTTTACTCGGATAAATTCTGTTTACGGTAAATATTTTGATGAAAATTCAGCTCCAGCAAGAGAAACCGTTCAAGTTACCGGACTTCCAAAAGGAGTAAATGTTGAAATTTCAATGATTGCTATAAAGTAATTGAAATAATATATTCATAAAAAAAACCTGATTTAATAATCAGGTTTTTTTATTATTTATTCATAATGTGATAAGCAATTAAACCATCTATTGGTCTTCGTAAAACATTACCAATTTTTATGTTGTGCTTTGTTAATATTTGTTCTAATTCTTCTTTTAAATAAAAAGCTATAGAACCAATAAAATGAACTGGAACTTCTGTATAGTTTTCAAATTGCAAAATGTAATTTTCTACAAATTCTTCCATTTCAGCGTAGATAAATTTTTTGCAGAACTCCGTATCCTTGTGCTTGATTAAAAATTTAGCGAATGTTGCTAGATAAGCATTTGGATTGGGCTCTTTATATAGATTATTTTTTATATAATCAGCATCCAAATTATACTCTTCTTCAAATTCTAAGGCCAGCTCTTTAGGCATTTTATTAAAGTAATATCCTCTTAATAAATGACGTCCAAAACGATTACCAGAGCAATCATCCATGGCAATGTAACCTAAAGATTGAACTTTTTGATGTAATATTTTTCCATCAAAATAACTGCAATTTGAACCTGTTCCAAGTATGCAAACTATTGCTTTTTCGTCTTTTGGAGTTGTTGCATAAACTGCTGCAAAAGTATCTTCGTGTACAGAAATTAATGCATTAGTAAAATATTCTTTAAAAACAATACCCAGAAAATCTTTCATTCTATCAGTCCCACAACCAGCACCATAAAAGAACAAATGAGTAGCTTTTTCTTTATTATGAGATATGTCAAATTTATCCTCTAAGCGAGATATAATTTCTTCTTTATCTAAAACTTCAGGATTTAATCCAAGAGTTTGTGTGGTGAATAGTACTTTTCCTTTTTCGTCAATTGCAATCCAATCAGCTTTTGTTGAACCGCTATCTACTAATAATTTCATCGGTTTGGTATTTTTGATTATAAAAAACCCCACTTCAATTTAATGAAACGGGATTTTAATTAGTATTACAAACTAGCAATATGAACTGATAAATCAATTAATTTACTAGAATAACCATATTCATTATCATACCAAGAAACAAGTTTGAAGAAAGTTGAATTTAAACCAATTCCTGCAGTTGCGTCAACGATCGAAGTTCTTTTATCAGAAATAAAATCTTGAGAAACAACTGCATCTTCAGTATAACCTAAAATACCTTTCATTTCATTTTCAGATGCTTTTTTCAAAACAGCCATAATTTCTTCATAAGATGTTTCTTTAGCAACTTTCACGGTTAAATCAACAACCGAAACATCGGCAGTTGGAACACGGAAAGACATTCCAGTTAATTTTCCATTCAAATCTGGAATTACTTTTCCAACGGCTTTAGCAGCACCTGTTGAAGAAGGAATAATATTTATACTTGCAGCACGACCACCTCTCCAATCTTTTCTAGAAGGCCCATCAGCAGTCATTTGCGTAGAAGTTGTAGCATGAACTGTAGTCATCAACCCTTCAACAATTCCGAAATTATCATGAATAACTTTAGCTAAAGGTGCTAAACAATTTGTAGTACAAGACGCATTAGAAACAACTAAATCTGAAGCTTTTGCAGATAAGTGATTTACACCCATTACAAACATTGGAGCATCAGCAGATGGAGCTGAAATAATTACTTTTTTTGCACCACCTTTAATGTGCTCATTTGCAGTTTCGATAGTGGTAAAAATACCGGTACATTCAGCTACTACATCAACTCCTACATCATTCCATTTTAAATCAGCTGGATTTCTTTCGGCAGTGATACGGATGTTTTTGTCATTTACATAAAGTTTTCCATCTTTAACTTCAACTTTACCTGCAAAACGACCATGAACTGAATCGTATTTTAATAAATAGGCTAAATGATCTACATCTAATAAATCGTTTATTGCAACTACTTCAACATTATCTCTATTGAAAGATTCTCTAAATACAATTCTTCCAATTCTTCCGAATCCATTGATTCCTAATTTAACTTTTGACATTTTATTTTACTTAAGGCAATTGAATTGCCGGTTATTATTAATTAGTTATATTTTATGTGGTCATTATATCGGATACTCGAAGTAAATCTTTATCAATTTCAGAAGATCCTTTAATTGCTTGTTCTAAAGGTGTTAAAGCAACTTTATCATTTAACAATCCAACCATAAAATTAGTTTTTCCTTCTATAATTGATTCGACAGCTTTTACACCAAGTCTACTTGCTAATACTCTATCAAAACAAGATGGAGATCCACCACGCTGCATGTGACCTAATACCGAAACTCTAATGTCATATTCTGGTAAATTTTCTTCGATATAATCTTTTAATTCAAATACATTTTTACCTATTTTATCTCCTTCTGCAATAACTACTATACTAGAAGATTTTCCTGATGCTTTACTTTTTTGTAATGATTCGAGTAGTCGTTCTAAGCCTAAATTTTCTTCTGGAATTAAAATTTCTTCAGCTCCTGCTCCTATACCGGCGTTTAACGCTATATGACCTGCATCTCTTCCCATAACTTCAACTAGAAATAAACGGTTATGCGAACTTGCAGTATCTCTAATCTTATCAATGCAATCAACAACTGTATTTAATGCGGTATCAAAACCTAAGGTATGGCTGGTGCCAAATATATCATTATCGATGGTTCCTGGAATTCCCATTACTGGAAATCCATATTCATTATTAAATATTTCAGCCCCTGTAAAACTTCCATCTCCACCAATAACAACAAGTGCTTCAATACCTGCTGTCGATAAATTGTTGAATGCTTTTTTTCTACCTTCGGCACTCATAAAATCTTTAGATCGTGCAGATTTTAAAATAGTACCACCTTTGTTTATAATATTATTTACTGATCGAGGCCCCATTTCTTTAAAATCTCCTTCAATCATACCTTGATAACCTCGGTAAATACCTATACATTCAATATTATGATAAGCACAGGTACGAACTACAGAGCGAATAGCAGCATTCATCCCTGGTGAATCACCACCAGAAGTAAGTACACCTATTTTTTTTATCGTATTTGACATATTTTTATGTTTTAAAATGTAAAATTAGCAAAGAATATGTATATAAAATGCCATATTGTTAAATGAACCTAATTATCAATATAATTCAATCGTTTTCGTTGATAAGTTTTAAGTTATCAATAAATATTTTTTTCTAAAAATTTTAATTTTCCTCTTGTTTACCTTCATTGTTAATTTGATTTTGGGAACTAGAGTTTTTTGGTTTTGAATTTCCATTTTCCATTTTTATGTAATTTGGTAAAATTTGAGTAGATTCTGGAGTTACATTTAGCTTTTCTTTTTTTGCTCTTTCAACTTTTGTATTGTTAAAAATCTTATTTACCAATTCTTTAAAAGTATCAAAATCTACTTCATAAGAAACCCCTGCTCCTTGCGTATACCCAATTCCTTGCCCAATATAATTAATATCATTTTCTTTATTAAATACTCTTAAATTTAATGTACCGTCTTCATTAACTCGGTATTGCATTTCAAAATTACCAACAATAGCAGTTTCTGTAACACCTCCAGTAGGCACACCTACTCTACCATTTATTGTAATTCGCTCATTAATTTGCGTTGAAATATTTGCTACAACTCTTCCATCAGTTGGTCTTAAAGTGGTTCTATCAGCAGGAATATAACTCACATCCATATTCATTTTTCCATCTTTATTATTAAAAATATCTCCAAACATGGATGCTGCTTTTTCATAAAAACTATTTGTTACTTGTGACTGACTAAAGCCTTCTTGACTTAAAAATCCTCCTGTGGAAAGAAGGTATAAAGCTTGTGTTTGTCTAATATCTTTATCTCCTAGTTTAGTTTCAATTTCAGATTTTAACACCGAACTTACATTTGGAAAATTAATTGTAAAATCGGGTTCTGGATTCGTAATTGTACCTTTTAATCCAATAATTACATCCACAGGAATTACCTTGTTAAAAGATGCATTTTCAATTAATACTGCCGGATTTGCAGTAATGTTGGTAGAAACTGCTTCTAGGTTTAATATTGCTTTATATGGATTACCTTCCCAAACGATAGATCCGTATTTTTTTACGGTAAATTGTTTGTCAATTACTCCACCATATTTAAAATTATAGGAACCCTCCCAAACTTGAAAATCTCCAAACATTTCAAATTTTCCGAGTGTATTAATACTCATATTTAAAGTTCCTTTTCCTTTGCCTTTCATTCCATGTTTTGAATCTTTATTTAGAATAACTTCAATATTTGCATTGGGTTCAATTGCAAATTCAAAATTCATTTGAAGTCCGTTGTAATTTCTAATAAACTCGGTTTCTTTATTTACGGTACCGTATTTTTCTCCTTTAGTCAAATAATGAATAAAACTATTATCACTTAAAGAACTTGCATCATTAATTGGAATTTTTATATCTGTCCCATTTCCAGATTTAGCATTTACATTTATAGATAAGCCGTTTGTTGGTCCTTTTATTGTAGCATTTCCATTAATATATGCTGTTCCATAGTAAGCAACATCTTCATGATCTACAGTATTTAATGCTAAAATTCTGTCTGAATCAATAGTTAAATCTAACTCCCAATCTCCAAATTGTTTATGTTTGATAAAACCTTTTAGATTACCCTCTGTATTAAATTTAGAATCATTAATTTGAGTTGGTTCGACTATAAACTTATTTTTAGTAATCTCTACTGTCGAATTATCTTTAATTTTATAATCCACATTTAAATAGGGAATTGATAATCCTGCATTATCAACATATAAATTACCTGAATAATTAATATCATTCACATTGCCATTTATTCTAGCTTTTCCGGATGCAAAACCACGAATATTTGAAAGCACTTCTCCTCCCAAATTACTTAATATTCCAAGATTGAATTTTTGAAAATCTAAATTCAAATCCATTAATGTTTCATTATCTATAATTTGTAAATTTCCATTAGCACTAAATGATTTAAAATTTTCATTTTCAATTTTTGAATCAATTTCAAATTTTGAAAAATTTTCATTACCCATAATATCTAGACTCATTTTACCCAATGCATTTTCATTAATTTGAAGCTCATTAATCTGCAGTGTCGCAGTTGGTTGATATACGGAATTATTTTGCTTTAAATTAATTTCACCATTAACAAATCCATCAAATTTAAATTGCTCAACTGTTGGAGTAATTTTATTCAAATCAACATTGTTGAATTCCAATGCTAAATCTTTATTTTTTGGACCACTAAGCGATCCGTTTAATTTCATTGATTGGTTTTCATGAGAAACAATTATATCGTCAAATGAAAAGGTGTGTAAATTCTTATCGAAAATTATTTTGTTTTTATCATTACCATTTTCATTAATATACCAATTGAAATTTTTAAACATTAAATCTGATTTATGAAAACCAATAATGTTTTTGTTGTTTGAATCAATCGTGTGATATAGATTTAAATTGAAATAATCTTCTCCTTTTTCTCCACCTTTAAATTCAGTTCTAAAGGCCAAAGTGTCTTTAGAAGTAGCATTAATTAATGAAAAGTCTCTTATTTTATATTGTTTAGTTACAATGCTATCCGATTGAACATAAGTATTATATAGCGGATTTTTGTTATCTATTTCGATTTTAAAATTATCCATATGCACATTAAATGCATTCACAGTATTGGAAGAGAATTTTAATTTAAAATCATTGGTATCTCCAGTTATTTGACCATTTAAAAGTGCATTTGAAGCTAAACTAATATTTGGATTTAATATTTCTACTATTTCGTTAAATTGAGTAAAATTAAACTTTAAGTATTGGCCTTTCTTTAATATGTGTGGCTTGTAATTAGTGTATAAACTTCCGATAGAATTTTCGAACATTTTTTGAATTTGTGAAAATTCAAATTTTCCTTGAATTTTACCATTCAGCTCTTTTGATGAGTTTAAAGTAATAACATGTTCTCCATTAACTTCAGTGGAACTTGCTGTTAAATTATCAAAGAAATATAAGTCTTTTGAGTTTTGATAGGATGAATTCGAAACAACGACTTCCCCTTTCATTGTGTCTAAATTATTACCTGAAACATTAATCTTTACATCACCCTTAAAAACAGAAACAGAATCTTTAATAAAATTCAATCGATTTAAATTTGCATAATCAACTTTTGCATGAAAATTATAATTTTTTTCACGTTTTGATAAATCCACAATTCCATCAAAATCTAAAAATAAATTAGGATCATTTACATTTACCTTACCTTTAAAAATTGGTTTTTTAAAGTTTCCTTCAGCAATAATATTTTTGTAATTATAACTATTATAAGTTATGTTTTGAACTGATCCAGAAAATTTGGTGTCTAAATATTTTTCAGTGAATCCTTTACCTTCTAGATCAAACTGAAGCGTTGCATATCCAATATCATCTCTGTCTATAAGTCTTCCTAAATTGAAGTTATCCAAATTTAATCTGCCTTTATAAGAAGCATTATCAATTGTGTTCAAATTAGTCATGATAAATTTAGATCCAAATGTGCCTAATTGGGTATTTACCAATACATCTGCGGAAACACTAGTTTCTGTAACGACTGTTTTTCCTCTAAGATTAAATTGGCCAAGTTTTTTAACGGTTGACGGTAAATTTTTTCCCAGTACATTTGGTAATAAGGAAATTAAATTGTCGTAATTCGAACTTACTTTAGAAAAATTACCATTCATGTAAAATTCGCCTTTCCCTTTTTTTGCAAATAAATTTCTAAAATTTACTGTACCAGCAATTACTGAATTTTTAGTATCTTTTAAATATAGTTTTTTAGCAGTAAAATTATTTAGTGCACCAACAATGTTTGCACTTAGCTTAAACTGCTGATTTTTTCCAATCTCATTATAAAAACATCTTAAATCGTTAGACGATAAAGTAGCGTTTTTAGTAGAAATCAAAAAGATTACTTTATTGTTAAAATCGGCAAAATCTTTCCTGTTGTATTTTAAAATTACAGATCCTTTAAGATTTGATTCAGTTGTTTTTAAATCTAAATTTTCTAAACGTATATTCTTTTTTGTGTAGGTAAATTTTGAAGAAAGATTTTCAACATACAAACCTCTGTGATCCAAAAATGCCATGGATTCAATATTGGTATAAACATTTGGCCCTTCAATCTTAAAATCGGTAACTACTGCATTTATTTTAGTAAAATCAACATCCAAAGGAATTTCCCTATTGTAATCTACCTCTTTAAATTTACAATTAACCAAAGTCATTTTGTTTGATGTCATTAAAAACTTTCCCGATGATGGTTTACCGTCGTCAAATGCATCAATAAATTTATCTAAGTTAGTATCCCTATCACCCTTGTAAGTAGTTACATTTAAGGTCAATTGATCTGCGGTAAGATTTCCAAAAATTAAATTACCATCCAATAAAGTTTTCGAATCACGAATACTAGTAATCAATCTATTTGCATAGATAAGTGTATCTTTTTTTTCGTCTTTTACTAAAACTTTTTTTAGCTGAACTCCACCAAAAAGAGTCACTTCAACCTGATCAACATAAATGTCGGTTCCGTATTGTTTGTTTAGTTTTTCAGTAAAATATTGGGCAATTTTAGTTTGTACAACGGGTAATGAAAGTGCAATACCAAGTGATAATAAAAGTAACAAAAGCACAATAATAGTACGAATTGCTATTTTATTAAAAGAATTAACTCGAGTATTGGTTATTTGTTCTTTCAAAATTTATTTCGATTTGAAATATCTAATAATAACGAAAATATGTAAAATTTCTTACAATTCGCAGACATTCCTATTCTCATAAAAACAAAAATACCTAGGCTGTTATTGAAAAAGCTATAAAATAGTTACTTTTGTAATCGATGTAAAAATAATCGTTTTAAACCGGTTATTCAAATATAATTCAAAATTTGTACCTACATGTCTAACAATGCTATTTACATTCTTGCGATTGAAAGTTCTTGTGATGATACCGCTGCTGCTGTATTAAAAAACAATAAGGTTTTATCAAATGTTGTTGCGGGACAAAAAATACATGAAGAATATGGAGGTGTAGTTCCAGAACTTGCTTCTCGAGCACACCAGCAAAATATTGTTCCCGTGATAGATAGTGCCCTAAAGAAAGCAGGAATTAATTTGAAAGATATAAACGGAATTGCTTTTACTCAAGGTCCCGGATTAATGGGATCTTTGCTTGTTGGGACTTCTTTTGCTAAATCGCTAGCCTTATCTTTAGATATCCCATTAATAGCTGTGAATCATATGCATGCCCACATTTTGGCACATTTTATAGATGAAGATGGGTATGACAAACCGGTGTTTCCGTTTTTAGCTTTAACCATTTCAGGTGGACATACCCAAATTGTTAAAGTTACTAGTTTTTTTGACATGGAAATTATTGGTGAAACTACTGATGATGCAGTTGGCGAAGCTTTTGATAAATCAGCCAAAATCATGGGGCTTCCTTATCCAGGAGGACCTTTAATTGATAAACTTGCTAAAGAAGGCAATCCTAAAAAGTTTCAATTCACGAAACCAAAAGCGCCAGGATTGAATTTTAGTTTTTCTGGACTTAAGACACAAATACTGTATTTCATTCAGAGAAATGTTGCTTTAAATCCTAATTTTATTGAGGAAAACAAAGCCGATATATGCGCTTCAATTCAACATACCATTATTGAAATATTAATGGATAAATTAAAATTAGCTGTTGCAGAAACAGGATTAAATCAAATTGCCATAGGTGGTGGAGTTTCAGCAAATTCTGGAATTAGAGAAACGCTAAAGGCTGCTGAATCTAAATATGTCTGGAAAACATTTATTCCAAAATTTGAATATACAACTGATAATGCTGCAATGATTGGTATAGTTGGCTATCAAAAATATTTAGAAAATAAATTTAACGATGCTGGAGTTATTTCTAAAGCACGAATAGAATTTTAATATGCAATTATTTTACAATCCCAATATTACCGATCTGGAAAAATCATTTGTTTTTGACAAAGAAGAAAGCAAACATATAATTAAAGTATTACGAAAGAAAGAAGGTGATATTTTACATGTAACCAATGGTTTAGGGTTTTTATTTAATACCGAAATTGCTTTAGCCAGCGATTCAAAATGCACCGTAAACATTCTGTCTTTTGATAAACAAGAACCTTCAAAATACCATTTACATTTAGCCGTTGCACCAACCAAAATGAATGAACGTTACGAATGGTTTTTAGAAAAAGCAACCGAGATTGGAATTCAAGAGATTACCCCAATTATTTGCGATCATTCGGAACGAAAAATAATAAAGACAGAACGTTTTCAAAAGATTATTGAATCAGCCATGAAGCAATCACTTCATTATTACTTACCAAAATTAAACGAGCCAATAATTTTAAAAGATTTTTTAAAGAAAGAAATTACTGGTGCAAAATTCATAGCACACTGCGAAGAAACAAATAAGAATACTTTAAAATCTCAAATCATTCAAAATCAAGACACAACCCTATTAATTGGTCCTGAAGGTGATTTTTCAAATAAAGAAATAGAATTGGCTTTGAACAATGACTATATTCCAATATCTTTGGGGAATACAAGATTAAGAACAGAAACAGCAGCAATAGTAGCATGTCATAGTGTGGTTTTTGCAAATGAATAAAAAATGAAAACAACCATCACAGCTCTTTTATTAACGATTTCACTATTTGGGTTTTCCCAAGAAATTGCTCTATTAAAATATAATGGTGGGGGAGATTGGTACGCCAACCCTACTTCGTTGCCTAATTTAATTCGGTTTAGCAATCAAAATATCAATACTACAATAAAGAACAAACCAGCAACAGTTGAACCTGGAAGTCCAGATTTATTTTCTTATCCTTACATTCATGCAACAGGCCATGGAAACATTCTTTTCAATGATAGCGAGATAATAAATTTAAGAAATTACATGCTGTCAGGTGGATTTATTCACTTTGATGATAATTATGGATTGGATGAATATCTAAGAAGAGAAATCAAGAAAATATTTCCAAACTCTAATTTAGTTGAAATTCCTGCTTCACATCCTATTTTTCAAAAACCTTACAGTTTCCCTGCGGGAATTCCTAAAATTCACGAACACGACGGTAAAAGACCGCAAGCATTTGGCATTTTCGAGAACAACCGTTTGGTATTGTTATACACCTATGAATGTGACTTAGGTGATGGATGGGAAGATGCAGAAGTGAATAATGACCCGAAAGAAGTTCGAGAAAAAGCACTGAAAATGGGAGCGAATATTCTAAATTATATTTTCAATAACTAATGGAAAATCTTTCCAAGTTACTACTTCCTGAAATTCAAGAGTTCATTATAAAGAACACAGATCAAGATGCAACAAAATTATCGTTTGCAAAAAATCCATTTCCAGAGATTGATTATAAACTATTATTAAATCAAATAGCAGCCCGAAACAAAAGCAAAACTAAACTTCCAACTTGGTTTTATTGTATCAATTGTATTTATCCTAGTAAAATTTCGGTGGAACAAACTTCCTCAGAAATTACAGCAAAATACAAAGCTGAAATTATAAGTGGTGCTTCTTTAATAGATTTGTCAGGCGGTTTTGGTGTTGATGATTATTATTTTGCAAAAAAAATAAAACACGTTCACCATTGTGAAATAAACCCTGAATTATCAGCTATTGTAAAACATAATTTCATTCAATTAAATTGTGAAAATATTACTTGCATAGAGGGTGACAGCACAGAAACATTAAAAAATTTAAATCTACAATTTGATTGGATTTATGTAGATCCTTCAAGAAGAAATGACATCAAAGGCAAAGTTTTTATGCTTAAAGATTGTTTGCCAAACATTCCTGATCTTCAAAGTTTTTACTACCAATTCAGTTCAAAAATCTTAATAAAAACTGCACCTCTATTAGACATTTCTGCTGGATTAACCGAATTGCAAAATGTAAAACAAATACATATTGTTGCTGTAGAAAATGAAGTGAAAGAGTTGTTATGGGAGCTACATCAAGATTATAATGGCAATCCAACTATTAAATGCATCAACTTCAATAAGAACAATACAGAAACCTTCGAATACCTATGGGATTCAGAAGTCGATTTTTCTTTTAGCTTACCAAAAAAGTATTTGTACGAGCCCAATAGTAGCATTCTTAAATCAGGAGGTTTTACCCAAATTGCAAATCAGTTTTCTTTACACAAGCTACAAGTAAATTCACATTTATATACTTCTGATGATTTGATAGATTTTCCGGGAAGAGTTTTTAAAATCGAAACTAATTTAAACTATTCAAAAAAAGAAATTAAAGAACATCTTGAAAACACTAAACTAAATGTCACAGTTCGTAATTTCCCGGAAACGGTTGAAAATATTCGAAAAAAATGGAAAATTAAAGATGGCGGCGATCGCTATTGTTTTTTCACAACAGACATGAATAATAACAAAATAGTTTTACTTTGCACCAAAATAAATACCCTATGAGAAAGAGTTTACTTATAGCAACTTTTCTAATTTCAATTTCTTCTTTTGCACAAAAAGATTGTGAATACAGTTCGAATGTTAAAGATAGTTTGGGAACCTACAGATCAACAATTGATTATGTTATGCATGAAAAAGTTTTTGGAAACAGTCAAACTTCCATTTTCTTTTCTTTAATAAATGCAGATGGAATGCCGTCTTTAAACATGCAAATGATTCAGAAAAGTGCTGATTTTATCCCAGCAAAGTGTTTGGATAAATCATCCAAAATATACATCCAATTACAAAACGGAAAGATTATTACCTTAATTGGATTAGATCAAGACACTTGTGGTAACGCTGTTAGAAACAATAATGAAAACTGCAGAATATTAGGTGCCTATTTTCTATTCTTAAAAGACACCATGGAAGAATTAAAAAAATCACCAATTTCTATTTTCAGAATAAAATTCGCAGGAGAATCAATAGACTATATTGCTAAAGAATCTCTTGTATCCGAAGTGGATAAAAAAACCTATTTTCCGGATCATTTCTTTATGGATTATCTAAAATGTATTGAGTAAAAAATATTTAAAAAAGCCTCAAAGACTAAATGAATCATTGAGGCTATAATTGTATTATTTTGATTTTTAAACGTGTAAGGCTCTATCTTCTGTAGCAGCAAGAGCAGCTTCTTTAATTGCTTCCGCAAAAGTTGGATGCGCATGAGACATTCTAGAAATATCCTCAGCAGATGCCCTAAATTCCATAGCAGTTACTGCTTCAGCAATTAAGTCGGCACAACGAGCGCCAATCATATGAACACCTAGAACTTCATCTGTTTTTGCATCTGCAAGAATTTTCACAAATCCATCAGTATCCCCACCTGCACGAGCTCTACCTAAAGCTTTAAAAGGAAAACTTCCGGCTTTATAAGCAACACCATCCGCTATTAATTGCTCTTCTGTTTTACCAACAGCTGCAACTTCTGGCCAAGTATAAACTACACCTGGAATTAAATTGTAATCAATATGTGGTTTTTGACCTGCTAATATTTCGGCAACCATAGTTCCTTCTTCTTCCGCTTTGTGAGCCAACATTGCTCCACGAACCACATCTCCAATTGCGTATATATTAGAAACGCTAGTTTGCAAATGATCGTTTACCTCTACCATTCCTCTTTCTGTAAGCTTCACTCCTGCTTTTTCTGCATTTAATCCGTCGGTATATGGACGACGACCTACAGCGACTAAGCAATAATCTCCTTCTAATGAAACTGTTTCTCCTTTAGCATTGTCAGCTTGAACAGTAACCACTTTTCCTTTTCTAGTAACTGATTTTACTTGATGTGAAGTATAGAATTTCATTCCTTGTTTTTTCAAAACTTTGGTCAATTCTTTAGATAAACCAGCATCCATTCCTGGAATGATACGATCTAAATATTCAACAACCGAAACTTGAGCTCCCAATCGTAAATATACTTGACCTAATTCAATACCGATTACTCCACCACCAATAATAACAAGGTGTTTAGGAACCTCTGGTAATTTTAAAGCTTCCGTTGAAGTAATGATTCGCTCTTTATCTAACTTAATAAATGGCAAAGTAGATGGTTTTGAACCTGTTGCAATAATGATATTTTTAGCTTCAATAGTTTCAGACTTACCGTCTGATTTAGTAACAGCAACATGAGTAGCATCTAAAAATGATCCTAAACCTTCCAAAACTGTAATATTATTTTTGTCCATTAAAAACTTAACGCCACCACTTGTTTGATCAACAACTGCTTGCTTGCGCGAAATCATTTTTTCAAGATTTACATTTACTTCTCCAGAAACCTCAATTCCGTGATCGGCAAAATGTTGTAATTCTTCAAAATGATGTGAAGAAGCTAACAATGCTTTGGAGGGAATACAACCAACATTTAAGCAAGTACCTCCAAGAGTAGAATATTTTTCGATTATTGCGGTTTTGAAACCCAATTGGGCACAACGAATTGCTGAAACATATCCGCCAGGTCCAGAACCTATGATGACTACGTCAAATGAACTCATAATTTATATATTTTGTGTGTTTTATTAAATAGTTATGCAAAACTACAAATAATATTGCAATCCTTTTTGCAAAAGACGATTCCATTTCACAAGAAAAATAAAATTATTATGCTAATTAATTCTAACCCAGCCACCCTTCTCTATCTAAACTTCGATACTGAATCGCTTCAGCAATATGCATCGATTCAACTTTTTCAGAAGCTTCTAGATCAGCTATGGTTCGGGAAACTTTTAATATTCTATCGTAAGCTCTTGCAGAGAGATTAAGTTTTTCCATGGCATTTTTTAATAATTCCAGTGAAACTGGTTCCAGATTGCAATATTCTCTAACTAATTTTGAACTCATTTGTGCATTGTAATGAACATTTTCTAACTCTTCAAAACGCTTGGTTTGGATTTCTCTAGCCATCGTAACTCGCTTTCTAATTTCAACACTGCTTTCAGCTTTGCGCGTTTCTGTCAGTTTTTCAAATGGCACCGGAGTCACTTCAACATGAATATCAATACGATCTAATAGTGGTCCCGAAATTTTGCTCAAATAACGTTGCATCTCCATTGGAGAAGAACTAACAGGAGCTCCTGGATCATTAAAAAAGCCACTCGGACTTGGATTCATGCTCGCCACCAACATAAAAGACGAAGGATAAGTAATAGTAAATTTTGCTCTAGAAATAGTTACTTCTCTGTCTTCCAAGGGTTGGCGCATTACTTCAAGAACTTCTCGTTTAAACTCGGGTAACTCATCTAAAAAAAGTACACCATTATGGGATAACGATATTTCACCAGGCTGGGGATAACTACCACCTCCGACTAATGAAACAGATGAGGCAGTGTGATGGGGACTCCGAAAAGGTCTTTGACTCATTAATCCCGCATCTTTTATTTTACCCGCAACCGAATGTATTTTAGTTGTTTCAAGTGCTTCTTTCAAAGTCATTGGTGGCAAGATACTTGGTAATCTTTTTGCTAACATCGTTTTACCTGATCCTGGCGGACCGATTAATATTAAAAAGGGTATATATTATACAGTATCATAATGTTTTGTATATTTGCCTGTAAAATAGCTACTTATGGAAAATAGTCATGCGGTGTTACTTGTGCGAGTGTCTACTGAGATACAGGAATTTGACGCTCAAATAATTGATTTAGAAGATTTCGCAAAGAAAAAGGGATACGAGCACTTCAAAATTATTCAGACCAAAGAAAGCGGTCTAATAAGCCTTGACCAAAGGTCTGGTACAAATGAAATGTTCAATTTCATAAAGGAAAACCCCGAATACAACACCGTTTTTGCGACAGAAATTTCGAGGTTGGCTAGACGTCAAAGTACACTACATGTTATAAAGGACTGGTTAGTAAAAAATAAAGTTCAATTATTCCTAAAAGATACTGATTTTAAACTACTTAACGAAAAAAATAAACTTACAACTGAAGGTGAAATGATGTTCAGTTTGTTTGGAATTTTCGCTGAAACTGAGATAACTCAGAAAAAAATGAGATTTTCTAGAGAGAAGAAAAGATTAATGGCTTTGGGGCTCTCTATTTCGGGTAAACTGCTTTTTGGATACCAAAGAGAACTTACGGAAACTAAACAAAACAAGTTAGTTCATCATGAACATAATGCAGATATAGTAAGAAAAATATATAATTGGTATTTAAATGGTATTGAAGGCGAAAAGGAAGTGTCAATCAATCGAATTTATTTGAAGTGTATTGAGTTAAACTATCCAAAATATACACATTCAAAAAGAAATATTAATAAATTACTAAAGGAAGAAGCATATACTGGTTCCAAAATAACCAATAACAAATGGAAAAATCCTATGTACAAATTTGATGATAGTGAAGAACAATACCACTCATCAAATAACGAAATATATTATGGTGACCCAATAATTCCAAGAGAGACTTTTGATGCAGTTCAACAAAAATTAAAACAAAAAAACACCACCGTTGATAAATCTATAAAACATGTGACACTTTTAGCAAAACTGTTAGTTTGTCCTTCTTGTGGTAAATCTTTTTTAGGTGACTATCGAATAAAAGAAGGTCTTATTAAACACACTTATAGATGTGGCAGTAGAAGTGTTCCTTTAAAATGTAAAAATACCCAAGCATTTAGTATGTCTATGTTAGACGGTGCTATATGGACATTAATTAAAAGTGATTTAGAACTATTAGCAAAACAAATTGTTGAGAACGACCCTAAGGAAGAAAGCATTAGACAAAAGCATGCTCTTGAAAACCTAGAGTTTAAAGAAAAGGAGTTAAAGGAAAGAGTTAAAAAGGAAATCCAACGCTATGATGTGTTTATTAACAATCCAGATTCTGTTGAAGAAGGTTTCTTTAAAAAATTTGAAGTAAAAATAAAAAATCTTAATGATAGTATTAAACAATTAAAAAATGAAAAAGCAAAAATAGAAACTGCTCAATCTATTAGAAATGAAGAGTTAAATGATATAGAATTTGTTATAAATTCTAATATATCTAACATAGAGAGTAACAAATTACTACTTAAAAAATACATCAATATTTTTGTGAAAAACATACAAGTTCTTTTACATGGTAAAAGGTTTACAATTATCTCAATTGAATTTAATGTTCACGGAAATAACTATCTACAGAAAATAAATCAAGGTAATGCAATCTTTAATGAAGCACATTACAACAATAAAACCTTTGTTATTTTAGATAAAAAGCAAACATTAAAGATAAGAGCAGTAAAGACTAATATCAACATTGACATTGTTGATGAAAAAACTATTAAAGCTTTAAGATGGGAAATACCCATTGATAGAATATTTGAACCACATACAGAGAGCAATATCAACATGGGTGTTTTGAAAGAATTTATCGAATTAAATTATAATAAACTACAAGTGTATTAGTTAGATTCGACTTTAATTATTGAATAAACCTCAATAAATCCCTTTAAATTTTCTAACCTAACTTCTTTAGTGCGTTGCATTAATTCTTTATGAACTAAAAGAACAACATACTTTATAAATGGTATAATATCTTCTACTACAATTTATTTGATTAGTCTTTGGGGTTTTCATAGTAATCACCCATCTCGGTTTCATAATCAGTTTTATAAGTTTTTTTATATTTTATGAGTGATAACTGTGCCCATTTGCTTCTTGGATTGATATCCAAATTATGGTTAATATAAATCTCTTTTTTAAGCAAATCTTTAAAATCTTTTAGTGCTTTTGGGTGCTTCTCTGGATTCTTTGCAAGTGCAAGATATTCTTTGTAAATACCTACAAGATAAGCATCGACATGTTTTTTTAGCTCAACAACTGTGTTAATTTTTAGTTTTTCTATCCACTCATCATTGAAGAGTGATTCGAACTCTTCATATTTAAATAGCTTAATTAATGTGTTAACATAATCTAAAAACTCATCATTGTATTCTGTAACGTTTTCCAAAGAAGCTTCTTCATGCTCAATTGGATTTTCACTTTCATTAATATAGACCCAAATCGTTTGACCAATATTGAAAAGAACAGAATAATATCTAAAATGAATGTTGAAATGCTATTTATTAATGGCAAACTATATAAAATGTGATGACAATTTATTTTACATAAATATTCATTTTTTAAGTATCTGACTATTAGGTAATTAAAAAATATTTATGATACTGTATAATCATAACCTATTTTAATGATATTATGACCACCGGCAGCAGCAATTTCCATGCATCGCTTTATGGATTCCTGTCCTTTGACATCCGAAAAATCGAATTCTGGAAAATCTAAAGTTTTATAAAACTCTTCACGAGTATTAATTACCGTTGGCTCAATAGTTTCTTTTCCTTCAAAAAAATCAATTACCTGCGTTACATTTTCAATCCCATAAACATCCAAGCGATCAACAATGGCAGCCTCTTTTACGTTCTGAATGGGCAGAAAAAATCCTTTAAATCCTTCTTCTTTAGCTTTAATAGCTATTGACAAGGCTCCTTTTATAGGTTGTAATCCACCATCTAAAGACAATTCACCCATAATGATGTACTTATCAATGTCGTCTGCTTTTATTTGCCCTGACGCTACTAATATTCCAATTGCCAAAGTCAAATCATAAGCAGAACCTTCTTTACGCAAATCGGCTGGCGCTAAATTGATAGTAATTTTCTTACCTGGAAGTTGGTAGCCATTATTTTTCAACGCTGCTGCTATACGATAACTACTTTCTTTAATAGCGTTATCTGGAAGTCCTACTAAGTGGTACCCAACCCCTTTATCAATATTTACTTCTACTGTAATCTTTGATGCTTCAACTCCAAACACCGCACTTCCATAGACTTTTACCAACATAACTTTCGCATTAAATTTTACAACACTATTAAATATACGAAAATTTATGAAATATAAAAAAAGTAAAATAAATCATACTTTTAGTAAATTTTATTTGTCTATATGTAAAATAAACTTTACTTTTGAATTGAATTATAAATATATAAAATATGAAAACACATTTTTTATTTCCTAATCAATTTAAAAATACAGGTTGGTTAATATTTGTTCTCAGTGTTTTAGGAACACTTTTTATCTCTGTTTTTAATAAATCTACAGATGATTATTTAAACATTACTGTATTTTCAATTTACCAAGATAGTATAGGGGAAATACCAGGATTTTTTAAATTTATAAAAAATAGTATCGTTGATGAAATTCTTACAGTAGGAATAATTGTTGGCGGTATTTTAGTTGGATTTTCAAAAACAAAAAACGAAGATGAATATATTTCAAAAATTAGATATGAAAGTTTAGTATGGGCGACATATTTAAATTATGGAATCGTTATTTTCTTTACATTATTTATATATGGCTTACCCTATTTGAATGTATTATTTTACAATATGTTTACTTTACTTTTATTTTTTATCATACGATTTCATTATATGATTTATAAACTTAATAAATCCATAAACGATGACGAATAATTTAAAAGTACTTCGAGCCATAAATAATATTTCGCAAGAAGAATTGGCTAAACAAATTCAAGTCAGTCGCCAAACTATAAATGCTATGGAAAAAGCAAAATACGTTCCATCAACAGTATTAGCTTTAAAATTGGCTGGTTATTTTAAAGTTTCGGTTGAAGAAATATTTAAATTAGAAAATGAAGACTAAAAAAAATCCCATTAATATTAATGGGATTTTTTTATTTATCTCTTAAAATTAGCAATTCCTTGTTTCAACCAATTTTCATATAATTTGGCATCGGGATCGTAACTGGTTGTTGGCGTAATCGAATTTAAATTATTTCCTTCTACATCCACCAAAACATACAAAGGCTGTGTATTGGTTTTGTATTTTGTTATCATGAAGTCGGTCCATTTGTCTCCAATAGTCTCAATTTTTGCACCTGTAGAAGGCGAAATATGTTGTTCACTTTTTGGCAATTCGCGTTTATCATCTGCAAACAACGAAATTAGTACCACTTCATTTTTTAAAATCTGAGAAACCTGTTCGTCCGTCCAAACATTATTTTCCATTTTTCTACAATTTACACAAGCATGTCCCGTAAAATCAAGAAGCACTGGCTTATTTACAGTTTTGGCATACGCCAACCCTTTTTCATAATCGGTAAAAATTAATATTCCGTGTTTATTTAACTCTGCGCCATCAGGTAATTTTTCAGAAGTTAAAACCGCAGCAGAACCTCCTACTCCATTCGGACTTTCACTGTATTCTTCAGGAGGCGGGAATGCACTAATTAATTTTAATGGCGCGCCAAACAATCCCGGAATCATATAAAAAGTAAACGATATTACTAATATGGCCAACATTAATCTTCCTACCGAGATATGTGTTATAGGTGAATCGTGTGGCAACGTTATTTTACCTAATAAATAAATTCCCCATGTACCAAAAATTGCTATCCAAATAGCTAAGAAAGTTTCTCTTTCAAACCAATGCAATTGCAAAACTAAATCGGCATTTGATAAAAATTTAAAGGCTAAAGCCAATTCTAAAAACCCAAGAGAAACCTTAACTGTATTTAACCAACCACCTGATTTTGGTAATGTATTCATCCAACCTGGGAACATTGCAAACAACATAAATGGCAAAGCCAATGCCGAAGAAAAGCCTAACATTCCAATAATTGGCGCAATTCCACCACTTGAAGCAGCCTCTACTAAAAGAGTACCAACAATTGGTCCCGTACAAGAAAATGAAACGATAGCCAAAGCTAGTGCCATAAATAAAATACCGATAATTCCACCTCTATCTGCTTGTCTATCTACTTTATTTGCCCAAGAATTGGGTAACATAATTTCAAAAGCTCCAAGAAAAGAAGTGGCAAAAAACACCAACAAAACAAAGAAAATTACATTAAACCAAACATTTGTAGACAACGCATTCAAAGCATCGGCACCAAAAATAGCTGTTACTGCCAGACCTAAAACTACATAAATTCCTATAATTGCAACGCCGTATATTATTGCATTTCTTTTTCCTTGCGCCGGAGTTTTACTTTGTTTTGTAAAGAAACTAACCGTCATAGGAATCATTGGAAAAACGCAAGGTGTTAACAAGGCGGCAAAACCTCCAATAAATGCTAAAAAGAAAATAGACCAAAGTCCTTTTTCATCTTCATTTTTTGGTTGTTCATTAGTTTCAGAAACTTCCTCTTGTTTCACTTCAGGCTGAACAACAGCTGCAGTGTCTGTTTTAATTGTGTCTAAAGTTGCAACTGGAACTTCTGTTTCAGATACAGCTGGAATAACAAAAGTTAAATCAACATTGTCATTAACACATTGATTTTGACATGCTTGAAAATCTAAATTGATTACAATTTTACTGGTTTTCGGATTAGTAATTTTAACCCTTTGTGTTAAAGTTGCTTTGCCTTCAAAGTAAAATTCTTCAACTCCAAAATCTTTATTGAATTCCTTTTTGTAAGGACTTTCTTTAGTTTTACCTACTAATTCAAAATTCCCTTTTTGATCCTTAACAGTTACCACCATTGGCAAAGGACCATCTTCTGGAGTAAATTGCGAATACATGTGCCAACCTTGCTCAATCGTAGCATTCATAACCAAATTAAATTCGGTATCCGATATTTTTTCGGTTTTGGAAGTCCATTTTACGGGCTTTTTAATCTGCGAATTCACATTTACAAAAGCTAAAATAGCTAATAGTAAAAAAAGTAATTTCTTCATTAGTATAGTTTTATTTGTAATTTATTTATAGTATTTTCAGTAATTTTAAATCGATCATCTTGTCTTTTTCCAATAATCCAAACTATCTGATTATTAGAACATAAAATCCATTGATTTAATTTATCAATTAAAGAATATTTTTCGTCTTTATAATACTTACTCAGTTTCTTTTTTCCTTGCATTCCTAATGGATAAAAGTAATCTCCTTCTTGCCATTTACGAATTGTCAAAGGAAACTTTAAAGCATCCTGATCGACAAATATACAATTGGAATTGGGATTTGAAATGTCACTTACGTTACAAAATGAAAATTTTAATGGAGATTCTAATGCGTCTCCTATTTCATATTCTTCCAAATCATTGTCTTCTCTTGGAGACAAAATCAGGACTTCACGATCTTTTAACAGCAAATAACTTTCAGAAAAAACTTGCTTTCCAGATTGCGCCGTGACTAAATCGTAAATAGCATCCCAATCAGCAAAACCATATTCTTTAAGCCATTGGTACAAATAGGCTTTATAATTTGAATAATTGAGCAACTCCTTAATGTCAATTTTCAATTGATTATCAGTCTCTTGAACTACTTTTTCATAAACCAAATCAGCAGCATCCTCAATAAGAGATTGCGATTGATTTAGATTTTCAATTGTATTTTGAAATGAAGCAAGCAAATTTGAATTCAATTCTTTTAAAACAGAAACAATGGAATGTCTTATTTTATTTCGGAAATATTTATCGGAGGCATTACTGGAATCTTCTCGCCATTGCAAATTGGTATCCGAACAATAATGTTCAATTTCGACTCTAGAAAAAGGCAACAAAGGGCGAATGACTTTATCATTTTGCGTTGGAATCCCAGTCAAACCTTCCAGACCAGTGCCACGAGTAAGATTAATTAAAAAAGTTTCAAGATTATCATCTAAATGATGGGCAGTCAAAATATAGTCAAATTTTTTTTCAGCTAATTGACTGTAAAACCAATCGTAACGCAATTTTCTTGCTGCCAATTGGATAGACAACTTATTTTCTTTAGCAAATTTATTAGTGTCAAATTTTTGAATATATAATGGAATAGATTTCGCTTCACAATATCTTTTCACAAACTCTTTATCACCATCACTCTCTTCATTTCTAAGTGAAAAATTACAATGTAGCACCGCAATATCATAAGGCAATTGATGAAATAAATCCAATAAAACCATGCTATCCACACCACCACTTACAGCTAGAAACAAGCGTTTCCCTTGTAATAAAGGAAAATTTGCATCTAAATGAAGTTGTAGTTTTTGTAGCATCTTTCAAAAATACGGAATTTATTTAACTCAAAACGGCAAACATCGCTTTCGCCTTTAACAAGCATTCTTCGTATTCTTTTTCAGGATCGGAAAGAGAAGTAATGGCACTACCAACAGAAAAAGAAAGGTATTGATTTTGAGGATTGTATAATATACTTCGAATAACGACATTAAAATCAAAATCACCATTTGGAGTAAAATAACCAACCGCACCGCTATACAATCCGCGCTTGGTTTCTTCAAGATTTTCAATAATATTCATTGCCGAAATCTTGGGAGCTCCCGTCATACTTCCCATTGGAAAAGTTGTTCTAATTATTTCAACAGGTGAAATTGTGTTTTCTACTTGTGATGTGATGGTAGAAATCATTTGATGCACTTGTTGAAACGAATAAATTCCAAATAACTCCTCAACTTCTACAGAGCCTTTGCTAGCAGTTCTTGACAAGTCATTTCGAACCAAATCCACAATCATAATGTTCTCGGAACGCTCTTTTTCATTGTATTCTAAATCGTTCTTTGATTTTTCATCTAAATCAGATTCCGTAAATCTTTTAGAAGTTCCTTTGATTGGTTGAGATATTACTTTGGAATCCACTTTTTTCAAATAGCGTTCTGGTGAAGCAGAAAGCAAAAATTGATTATCATTTTTAAAATAAACCGAAAAAGGTGCTTCCGAAATAGTATTTAACTTTTGATAAACATCCAATGGATTTATCAAAGCATTTTCTGAATAAAATTCCATACAGAAATTAGCCTCATAAATATCACCTCTTTGAATATGCTCCAACATTTTTCCAACTTTAGAAATATAATTTTCTTTAGGTATTCGTTGTTGAATTGTAATTTCTGTAATTGCTTCGCTATATAAAGAGCCATTAACAATGTCATTGTAATCCGCTTCCATTTCATCATCACAAAAGCGCAAATAGTGCAGCTCTAGCTGATCACCATTCAGAATAAATAATTTTTTGGGCTGAAAAAAATACAAGTCTGGGAATTCCAATCCGTCAAAATTAGCGGAATGCAAGTCTTCAATATCGTTTTTTAAATCGTAGGATAAATAACCAAATAACCAATCTTTGGTTTGACCTTGGTATTGCTTTAAATCTTCAAATGCATTGTGATGATCTGTCTTAATTGAGGTAAATTCATCAACAGCTAAAACACAATCGAAACTAGAATATTTTTGAGGATAGTAATTAGAATCTAAGAAAACCACTTCGCGGTAACTATTAGCCCATTGCAGCAATTGCTTTTTAAAGTGGGTTGGGTTTTCAATAAACTTAGAAAGTATTGTTCTCAAAAGGTTTGGATTATTTTTTCAAATTTACAATAAATGAAGATTTAAAAAACAAAAAAACCTTGAATTTCTTCAAGGTTTTTTTATTAAGGGTGGCTGACCGGGTTCGAACCGGCGACCCGCGGCACCACAAACCGCTACTCTAACCAACTGAGCTACAACCACCATTTTTAACGAGTGCAAATATATTGCAAAAGTTTTCTTTATACAAAGAAAAACGGAAAAAATTAAATCAAATCACTTAAACTATTGACTGCCAAATACCTCTCTACAGTAAATCCTTCACCATGCGCAACACCAATGATTCTGCCTAAATCTTGAGCTCGATATTTAACACTTTCAAGGAAGTTTTTCGAGCTAATTGGTGATTCTGGTTCATCAGAATTTGGATCATAAAATTGAGAACTATAAGCCAAAATTGACTCCATTTTTATATCTATAAATCCAGAAATATCTACCACAAAATCAGGTTGTAAATTTTCCCATTGTATATAATGATAAACTACTTTTGGTCGCCAAGCTTGTTGCAAAACGCCATTTACTTTAGTTTCAATTTTTCTCAAACCAGATAAAAAACAAGCATCTGAAACTAATTTACTCCCTTTTCCATGGTCGATATGTCGATCCTGGATAGCATTGCATAATACGATTTCGGGTTGGTATTTACGAATCATCTCAATGATTTTTAATTGATGTGCTTCATCATTCACAAAGAAACCATCACGCATGTCTAAATTTTCACGAACAGAAACTCCCAACAGTTGTGTTGCTTTTTCTGATTCAGAATTACGAATAGCAACCGAACCTCGAGTACCCAATTCTCCTCGAGTTAAATCAACAATGCCAACTTTTTTGCCAAGGCTAATTTCTTTAGCAATAGTTCCGCTACATCCTAATTCCACATCATCGGGGTGAGCCCCAAAAGCTAAAATATCTAATTTCATATTTTATAATTTAATGCTAATTTAGACAATCCTAAATTAATTCAATATACTTTTTAAGGTTTGTGATTTATTAACTGTTTCGAAAAACTCTTTTTCAGGTTGACTTCCGTTATTGATTCCACATCCTACAAATAATTTAGCTATCGCAGGACCATCATTTGTTTCTACCTTCATACAGCGTAAATTCACATACAAATCAAAATTTCCATCTTGATTCCATTCACCTAAATAACCAGCATAAAACTCCCTGTCGTATCCTTCATTTGCAGAAATAAACTCAAGCGCTTCATTTTTTGGGAAGCCACATACAGCCGGTGTTGGATGCAACAATTCAAGGATGTTTGGAACAATTACCTCCGACTCAAATTGTGCTTCTATATCGGTTTTAATATGAACTATTGAACCCGCTTGAAAGGTATAAGGTTCTGATTTTGCAACTTCAGCCCCACAAGATTTTAAAGCTTCAACAATATATTTAGTAACCGTCTGTTGTTCGTTAATTTCTTTTTCTTCCCAAACAATATTATTACTATCCGAATTTAATTGAGTTCCAGCTAAAGAAACTGTTTGAACTTTATTTTGATTTGATTTCAATATCAGCTCGGGAGAAGCGCCCATCCAAAGTCCAATTTCAGTATGATAAAAACAATATCGAAAGGAATTGGGGTATTTTAATATTAGAGATGAAAATACCTTTTCAATGGTGAAATTTGATAATTCAACTAATTCGTTTCTTGATAAAACTACTTTTTCAAAAGTTCCAGAATTAATTTCTTTGAGCGCTTTTTCTACAAGAGATTCAAAATTTACTTTAGCTAATACATCCACCTCTTGTTCTTTGTCACTATTCTGATATGCTTCAAAATTCGAAATCGATTCAATGTAAACATCAGATTCCTGTTCTGGAATTCCATATTTTGAATTTGAATCAAAGGAAACAAATGCAAAGCCCGATTTAATTTGATCTAAAGCATGTAATTGATTATTTCGTTGAAAAAGCCCAATTAGTTTGTCGCTATTGGGTTTACAATAACAAACAAACGGCAATTTAGAATCTAAATGCTCTTGGATTTTTTGAATTAGTTGGCTCATTATCTTCTGGATAATACCATATTAGTCAATTTGCAAAGCGAAATTAACTTATCATTTTCATCAACAATTCTGATTTCCCAAAGATGAATACTAGCCCCTTTATGTAATATTTTGGCTGTGGCAGTAACCAATCCTTCGCGCTTACTTCGAACATGATTTGCCGAAATTTCAATACCACGAACTTCTTGTTTTTCGGGATTGATAAACATTAAGGATGCTGCACTTCCAACACTTTCTGCAAGAGCAACTGATGCTCCGCCATGAAGAATACCCATTGGCTGATGCACTCTAGGATTTACTGGCATCGTAGCAACAAGGTAATCTTCTCCTGCGTCAATATATTCAATTTCTAGGGTTTGCATCAAAGTGTTATTGGACCACTCTTTGCATAATTTCAGCATTTGTTCTCTATCGAAAGCCATGATATTTTTTTTTGCAAAATTACTAATTTTATACTCACAAACTAATTATACCTTTCTTACGTTATTAGTTAGCTAAAATGCTTTTTGATTTTTCAAATAAATACCTACATTTACCAAATTAGAAAATAAGATATGCGTAAATTACTTTTATTACTTATTGCTGGATTAGCCATTTCATTGACTTCTTGCAGAAATGACTTTACTTTTGAGCCAAGTACAGGTGGATTAGAATTCTCTAAAGACACCGTGTATTTAGATACTGTTTTTACCAATATTGGTTCAAGTACTTACACTTTGAAAGTATTTAATAAAAGTGATAAAGATATTTCTATTCCGAAAATTCAACTTGGCAAAGGATTGAACTCCAAATACCGAATTATGGTGGATGGTATGACCGGAGATTCCGGAGCACAAGGAAAAATCTTTAGTAATGTAGAATTATTAGCCAAAGATAGTTTGTTCATATTTATAGAAGTTACTGCCGATGTTGCAAGCGCTAATCCAACAGATTTCTTGTATACCGATCAAATTCAATTTACTAATATTAGTGGCGCTCCACAAACAGTAGAATTGGTTACATTAATTCAGGATGCCTATTTTATTTATCCAAACAGAACACAAAATCCCGACAATACCTATACCTATGAAGGAATCAATTTAGGTAATGATGATGAGAATTTACCGGTTACTATTACCGGAAGCACCTTAAACCATAATGATCCAAATAATAATGATGAGTATTTATGGGGTAACGACAAACCCTATGTGATTTATGGTTATGCTTTAGTTCCAGATAATGAAACTCTAAATGTAAGTAGTGGAGCTCGAGTGCATTTTCATGCCAATTCAGGTTTGATTATTGCAAAAAACGCTACACTTAGAATAAATGGTTTGCCATCTCCTACAAATGATCCAGAAGATTTGAGTAAAGAAGTTATTTTTGAAGGCGATCGATTAGAACCAAATTATTCGGATGTTCCAGGACAATGGACCGCAATTATTAACTTCTCAAATTCTAATAATAACCTGATTGAGCACCTTACATTAAAAAATGCTACTGTTGGAATATTATCAAACAATTTAGCGTTAACAACTGACAATTCATTTACTAAAATGACCATCAAAAATTCACAAATTTATAATTGTTCAAATTTTGGAATATTAGGAAGATCAGCACAAATTACTGCAGATAATTTAGTAATTAATTACTCCGGTCAAGCAAATCTTGCAGCTACTTTTGGCGGCACTTATACTTTTACTAATTGTACTTTTAATAACAATTGGAATAGCTCAAAACAAGCCGCCGTTTTATTAAATGATTATTTAGAAACAGATACCGCATACTTAACAAAAGCAACCACTACAACATTAACGAATTGTATCGTTTACGGTTCCAATAGCACTGAAATTTCATTAGAAAAGAAAGGGGTTGCCTTCACTACTAATTTTTCAAATTGCTTATTTAAAGTAAATGATCAAAGTAATGTTCTTGCCTCAAATCCTTTATATGATAGTATTCGTTTGGAACAAAATGGCAATAAAAAGAATCTGAATCCGAAGTTTAAAAATCAAGCTAAGAACCAAATGTGGCCAACGGAAAGTTTATTTGCAATAATTCCGCCGGCAATTTCGAGTCCGTTTGACATACTTAACAAACCTAGAAATGCAACAAATACAACTATTGGTGCCTACCAATTTATAGCCAATTAAATTAAGCCCTGTTTAGGGCTTAATTTATTTTCAAAATTGTCGAAAACCCGTTAAAAACTATTTACAACTCCTTTTGTTGCTTTTAATTTTTAAACTAAATTTGCATACACAACACGAGGGCAATTTTTTATTGTCACTTACAACACAACAATAAAATGATTCACTTTTTCGGAAACGAAAGCGCTACTGTTTTTGCCGTTCAATCGAGCGAAAACCAACTTTCAGCTGCAACTATCTCTAAATTAAATTGGCTTTTTGGTAATGCAACAAAAATAGATAAATCCGTGCTTGCGGATTTTTTTGTTGGTCCAAGAGCCGCAATGGTAACTCCTTGGAGTACCAATGCCGTAGAGATCACTCAAAATATGGGTATCTCTGGAATTATTAGAATTGAAGAATTCGAAAAAGTTACTGCAAATTATTTGCAGTTTGATCCAATGCTTTCGCAAAAATATTCCGAGTTAAATCAAGATATTTTCGCCATTAATATTGCTCCAGAAGCTATTTTAGAAATTGAAAACATTGCGCAGTACAACCAACAAGAAGGTTTGGCATTAAGCGCTGAAGAAGTAGAGTATTTAGAAAATCTTTCTAAAAAACTAAATCGAAAATTAACCGATTCTGAGGTTTTTGGTTTTTCACAAGTGAATTCAGAGCACTGTCGTCACAAAATATTCAACGGAACTTTTGTTATTGATGGAGAAGAAAAACCAACTTCATTATTCAAATTAATTAAGAAAACATCGGCAGAAAACCCTAATGATATTGTTTCTGCTTACAAAGATAATGTGGCTTTTATAAAAGGGCCAAGAGTGGAACAATTTGCTCCTAATAGAGCCGACCAACCCGATTATTACACCAAAAAAGAATTTGATTCGGTACTTTCATTAAAAGCAGAAACACATAACTTTCCTACTACAGTTGAGCCATTTAATGGCGCGGCAACTGGATCTGGAGGAGAAATTAGAGACCGTCTTGCTGGTGGTCAAGGATCTTTACCGTTAGCTGGAACTGCAGTTTACATGACCGCCTATTCTAGATTGAATGAAGGTAGAACTTGGGAAGCAGGAATGCAAGAAAGAAAATGGTTGTATCAAACACCAATGGATATTTTAATCAAAGCATCTAATGGTGCTTCCGATTTTGGGAATAAATTTGGTCAACCCCTTATTACTGGATCTATTTTAACTTTTGAACACGAAGAAAACAACCGCAAATTGGGTTATGATAAAGTAATCATGCAAGCGGGTGGAATTGGTTACGGAAAAGCAGCGCAAGCACAAAAATACGAACCAACTTCGGGAGATAAAATTGTAATTCTTGGTGGTGAAAATTATAGAATTGGAATGGGTGGTGCCGCAGTATCTTCTGCAGATACGGGTGCTTTTGGGTCGGGTATCGAATTGAATGCGATTCAAAGATCAAACCCTGAAATGCAAAAAAGAGCTGCCAATGCCATTCGTGGATTGGTAGAAAGTGATGAAAATCCTATTGTTTCAATTCATGATCATGGTGCCGGTGGGCATTTAAATTGTTTATCAGAACTAGTGGAAGCAACCGGAGGATTAATTGACTTAGACAAATTACCTGTTGGTGACCCTACCCTTTCTGCTAAAGAAATTATCGGTAACGAAAGCCAAGAACGAATGGGATTGGTTATTGGTGAAAAAGACATTGATACGTTACAGCGCATTGCCGATAGAGAACGTTCGCCAATGTATCAAGTTGGAGAAGTAACCGGAAACCATCGTTTTACTTTTGAAAGTAAAAAAACAGGTGCAAAACCAATGGATTTTGCGCTTGAAGACATGTTTGGAAGTTCGCCTAAAACCATTATGGCAGACAAAACTGTTGTAAGAAATTACAATCAATTAAGTTATTTGCAAGAAAATCTACCAACCTATTTAGAAAACATATTAAAATTAGAAGCGGTAGCTTGTAAAGATTGGCTTACCAATAAAGTTGACCGTTGTGTTGGCGGTAAAGTTGCCAAACAGCAATGTGCTGGTCCGTTACAATTACCTTTAAACAATGTTGGGGTAATGGCGTTAGATTACAACGGAAAAGAAGGTATTGCAACAACTATAGGCCACGCTCCTATTTCGGCATTAATTGATCCTAAGGCAGGAAGTAGAAATGCTATTGGTGAAGCTTTAAGTAACATCGTTTTTGCTCCATTAAAAGACAATTTAAAAAGTGTTTCCCTTTCGGCAAATTGGATGTGGGCATGTAAAAATGAAGGAGAGGATGCTCGTTTGTATGAAGCTGTAGAAGCTTGTTCTGAATTTGCAATTGAATTAGGAATCAATATTCCAACAGGGAAAGATTCACTTTCAATGAAACAAAAATATCCAAATGATGAAGTGATTGCACCTGGAACGGTTATTATTTCAGCGGCAGGAAATTGTTCGAATATTACTAAGGTCGTGGAGCCTGTCTTACAACATAATAAAGGTTCTATTTATTATATTAATTTATCGCAAGATGAACACAAATTAGGCGGAAGCTCGTTTGCACAAACGTTGAATAAAATTGGTGAAGCAACTCCAACAATTAAAGATGCAGCCTTTTTCAAAAATGCATTTAATACGATTCAAAACCTAATTAAAGACAGACAAATCATTGCCGGTCATGATATTGGAAGTGGTGGATTAATTACTACTTTATTAGAATTATGCTTTGCAGATGTAAATTTGGGAGCAAAAATTAATTTCGATTCATTAAATGAAAAAGATTTAATTAAACTTTTATTTTCAGAAAATATTGGAGTAGTGCTTCAGGCAAAAGACGATGCTACATTTGAAAAAACATTTGAAGAAATGGAAATTTTCAAAATTGGATCGGTTACTGAAAGTGCTATTTTAGAACTTGGAAGCTGGAAATTAGATGTAAATAACTATAGAAAAATATGGTTTGAAACTTCTTATTTATTAGATCAAAAACAAACTAAAAACAACAAAGCAACAGAACGCTTTGAGAATTTTGACAAACAAAAATTAGACTATAAATTTCCTGCTCATTTTACAGGAAAAGCACCAATTATTCCAAATAATGCGCGTCCTAAAGCTGCTATTATTAGAGAGAAAGGAAGCAATAGTGAGCGTGAGATGGCAAATGCGATGTATTTGGCTGGATTTGATGTTAAGGATGTACACATGACCGATCTAATTTCGGGAAGAGAAACTTTAGAAGATATCCAATTTATTGGAGCAGTTGGTGGATTTTCCAATTCAGATGTATTGGGTTCTGCTAAAGGTTGGGCTGGTGCCTTTTTATATAACGAAAAAGCCAAAACCGCTTTACAAAACTTCTATAAAAGAGAAGATACCTTATCTGTAGGAATCTGTAATGGATGCCAATTGTTTATGGAATTAGAATTGATCAATCCAGAACATGAAATTCATGGAAAAATGCGTCATAATGATTCTCAAAAACACGAAAGTATTTTTACTTCTGTGAAGGTTCAAGAAAACAATTCGGTTATGCTTTCATCATTAGCAGGAAGCACTTTAGGTGTTTGGGTTTCGCACGGAGAAGGAAAATTCAATTTACCTTACGAAGAAAATCAATATCATATTGTTGCTAAATATGGTTACGAAGGTTACCCGGCAAATCCGAATGGATCTGACTACAACACGGCAATGCTTTGTGATAAAACCGGAAGACATTTAGTTATGATGCCGCACATTGAGCGTTCTACTTTCCCTTGGAACTGGGCGTATTATCCAAGTGATAAAAAAGACGAAGTTTCGCCATGGATTGAAGCGTTTGTAAATGCTAGATTATGGGTTGAAAACGTAAATTCGAAGTAATTTACTATTCAAAACTTTCATCTTTAAAGCCAATTAAATATAACTTATATTTGGCTCTTGTCATTGCGGTATACAACCAACGAATGTAATCTCTATCGATACCATCTGGTAAATAAGGCTGTTCAATAAATACAGTATCCCATTGCCCTCCTTGACTTTTATGGCAAGTAATGGCATAAGAGAATTTAACTTGCAAACTATTGAAATATTCGTTGTTTTTTACTTTTTGAAACTTCGCATATTTTGAAGTTAGATGCTCGTAATCTTTTTGAACTTCGGTATAAAGTGCATTAGATTGCTCATAAGTTAGCGATGGTGATTCACTTTTAAGTGTATCCAAAATCAATACGGTTTCAAACGGAATCTGATTTGGATAATCGACCATTCTGATTTTAACTTTAGCAAAATTAAATCCGTATAATTCTTTAAAACTATATATTTCTAATACTTCAATGATGTCGCCGTTTGCAATAAAACCAGCTTCATCTTTTTCTTTGAGCCAAAAATAATTATTCTTAACTACCATCAAATAATCTCCAACAGACAAATCACTTTCCTTATCAAGGATTTTTAACCTGATTTGTTCGTTGTATTGATTGGCTCTTTTGTTTGAACGCACAATGAAAGCCGTGTCTTCAATTGAATAATTACTATATGCCTGATTGATGGCATCTTGAATATCATAACCATCGGTCAATCGAACAATATCTTTGAATCCAGAAAGTTTAAATTTGAATTCGGTAATAAACGAATCTTTCAATAACTCTCTCAATTCGGTTGCATTATATAAAACCCCTGAATTCAATTCTTGTCGCATGACTTCATCCAATTCAATTGAATCAACATTTTTATCAAAGCCGAGTTCTAAAGTATCCGTGTTTAAAGCTGGTGAAATATCCATACCAACCGGCGGTAATTGAGCACTATCACCTAGCAAAATCATTTTACAATTCTCACCGCTATATACATAAGAAATTAAATCATCGAGAAGACTTCCATTTTCGTACAATTTACTTTCAATACTTTGATCAGAAATCATAGATGCCTCATCAATAATGAAGATGGTGTTTTTGTGTTTGTTTTGTTGCATCGTAAATGCTACTCCACCTCCACTCGATTTTTTAGGGAAATATATTTTTTTATGAATTGTAAATGCTGGCTTATTCGAATAATTTGCAATAACCTTGGCTGCTCTTCCCGTTGGGGCAAGAAGCACATATTTTTTATTTATTTCTACTAAATTATTTACAATAGTAGAAATCACCGTGGTTTTCCCGGTACCTGCATATCCTTTTAATACAAAAATAGAATCATTGGATGGCGATTCTAAAAAAGCGGCAATTTTTTGAAAAAAAAGATCCTGCTTAACTGTAGGGTTAAATGGAAAATTGCTTGATAATATGGAATAAAAATTCTTCAAAAGTTATAGAAATAAACAAGATGTAAAGATATAGGATTAAAAGGCAAATTCAACATCCTAAATTACATCTATTAACAAATATTGATTTTTTCTTCGTAAGTTTGCTGAGTCATAAAAGCAAACATGTCGAACAGTATTATTGATAAAACCTACAAAAAATTAGCTATCCAAGTTGCCTTGGACGGATTGTCTTTTGGCGTTTTTGATACTTTGAATTCTACACCGCTATTATTAAAGCATGTCCCATTTACCAATTCACAACGCAGTGCGAAGATTGAAGAGATTATGGAATTGGTTTATCATGACAATCCCGAGTTGAAGCACCACTATGATGAAATAGCAATTATTCACAGTAATAATTTATCAACTTTTGTCCCAACGGCGCTATTCGACGAGGAATTTATTGGTAGTTATCTTCAATACAATACGAAGGTTTTTGAAACCGATTTTTTTACTTTTGATGCTTTAGAAAATTATGAAATGAATCATGTTTATATTCCATATGTGAATATGAATAATTTTTTTATTGATCAATATGGTTCATTTGATTACAAGCACGCACACACAATTTTGGTTTCAAGATTATTAGATTTATCTAAAAATAAAGAAGAACGCAAAATGTTCGTTAATATTAGTGAAAGTCATTTTGAAATCATTGTGGTTCAAAATCAAAAACTTCTATTATTTAATTCATTTGAATATAAAACTCCAGAAGATTTTATCTACTACATTTTGTTTACTGCAGAGCAACTGCAACTAAATCCAGAAAACTTTCAATTAGAATTACTTGGAACCATTCAGGAAGACGATGCCTATTACAAAATTGCTTATCAATACATTAGAAATGTTTCTTTATTGGATGTATCTGATAAGAAAAACACTTTTACAGATTCTGAAAATAGAGAATTTTTTATCCTTATCCACACGTGAGAATCATATCTGGCAAATATAAAGGCCGAAGAATAACTGCTCCAAAAAATCTTCCGGTTAGGCCAACTACCGATATGAGCAAAGAAGCCTTGTTTAATATTTTAAATAATCATTTCAATTTCTCAGAATTAAAAATTCTTGATTTATTTTCTGGAACTGGTAATATCAGCTACGAATTTGGATCTCGAGGTTGTGAAGATATCAGCAGTATTGATGGTGATATGGGTTGTGTAAATTTTATAAAAAAAACAGCTAAAGAATTCGACTTGAATATTACTGCAATAAAAAGTGATGTTTTTAAATTCTTAGAAAAACACAAAGCGAGTTACGACATTATTTTTGCCGATCCTCCTTATGGGATGGAACAAAAAGATTTTGAAAAATTAATAGAACTAGTTTTTGAAAGCAATCTTTTAGACGATGAAGGCATGCTTATTGTTGAACATTCGAAGCATACCAAGTTAAATCATTTGGAGCACTTTTCATTTGAAAAAAATTACGGAGGATCTGTTTTTACATTCTATGAATTAGAATCGGAAGAAGAAACAGAATAAAAAAAGCAGACCTATAAGCCGGATTCTGTCACTGATAAATCAGCGCCTTATCATTTATCTAGGCTTGCAATTACTCACAAGCTCTATCTTTCTACCCTTCGACAACGGACGAGTAATCCTTAAATGTCGATATACTTGAAATTTCACCGCATAGAGTTTACCTGGTTTCACTACAGCATTACCTGTACCTGCTTTCTGTTGCACTTGTCCTAATTTCGATAAATCGAAACCGACGGGTGTTACCCGCTATGCTACTCTGTGGTGTCCGGACTTTCCTCTCTTCATTTCTGAACAGCGATAAGGCGGTCTGCGGTGCAAAGATAGGTTTTTAGATTTGTTATTAGGGACTAATCGAGCGAAAACTCTTTTCCGTCTTCGGCAAGATGAACCGATGGAAAAATCGTTTGCGCCTCTTCTTTAAAGAGTTCAATACTACTATATCTCGTAGAATAATGTCCTAAAATAAGGTTTTTTACCTGGGCTTTAGTTGCAATAGTTGCAGCTTGCTTTGCGGTAGAATGCATCGTTTTTTCGGATAATGCTTCTTCACTTTCTAAAAAAGTACTTTCGTGATATAAATAATCTACGTTTTGAATAATCGGAATAATCTTTTCATCATATTTAGTATCACTGCAATACGCATACGATTTTACAGGTAATGGTGGAAAAGATAATTCCGAATTTGGAATAACTGTTCCGTCTTCAAGGGTAACATCCCCGCCAAACTTTATTTTATTGAAATATACCTTATCAATAGTATAGTTTTCAATAGTTTCAAAATTTAACTTTCGTTCAATATTTTTCTCTTGAAACAAAAATCCATTTGTATAAATGCGATGACTTAGCGGAATGGTTTTTACAATTACCTTTTCATCTTCAAAAACGGTAACCGATTCTTTAGAAGTCAATTCGTGAAAATAAAGATTGTATCCAGAATACGAATCTGAGGCTCTTAATTGTAGTAAAATAATTTCTTTAATTCCCTTTGGTCCATATATATGTAAATCATTTTCACGATTTAACAACATAAAAGTCGATATCAAACCAATGAGTCCATAAAAATGATCTCCATGCAAATGAGAAATAAAAATGTGATTGATTTTAGAAAACTTGATTTTGCTTTTACGTAATTGCACTTGAGTACCTTCGGCACAATCAATTAAGAAAACTCTGTTTTTTATTTCTAAAACCTGAGATGTTGGATTGGATAAAGTCCTGGGTGTAGCGGCATAACAGCCGAATATAGTTAGTTTCATAGGAATTCTATTTTATAAAGTTAGAACTAACTATCAAATTGATTTATTCTTTTTTATTATTTTCTATATTACCCAAACGAACAACTTGAACAATAACATAAATTAATAATAATGCATTTACTCCTATTTTGAGAAAATCAAACTCCTGAGTTTTAATTCCTTTTATTAAGCGACTTGCTAATAAATAGGTCAAAATAAATAATACTGCGACATAAATATAAAAAACCATTTTATTATTAATTTTCATAGTATCAAATTAAAATCCTAAATCGCGTTCTATTTCTTCCATTTCAATGATATCATGTGCTTCTTGTATTGAAGGAACCACCGTAATTTGTGCTGGTACAGAATTAAAATCAATATCCGAAGCAACGATAACAATTGATTTATTATTACTGCTGTGCGTTTTTACTAATTCGGAAAACAATTTTATATCTGAAAGCGCTACATTTTTATCATGAGTAACATCCAAAATTAAATTCTTACTTTTATAACTACCCTGTTCATGAGTAAGTTTATTTAGAAAATTCTGAATATCACCTTGCGTATCTCTAATTATTGTAGTATGTCCTTTTTGATCTACTTTCATGGATGAATTGTTATTGTTTTATTTTGGATGCTAATAAATAGATTACTGCCATTCGTATTGCAACTCCGTTTTCAACTTGATCCAAGATTACAGATTGTTGTGAATCCGCAACATCCGAAGTAATTTCAACTCCGCGGTTAATTGGGCCCGGATGCATGATAATAATTTCTTTGTTTAATGAATCTAATAAAGCTTTATCTACTCCATATTGCTGGGCATATTCTCTGGTAGATGGAAAATAATTCACATCCATTCTTTCGTTTTGTACACGCAACATATTGGCTACATCACACCATTCTAAGGCTTTACGAAGATTAGGTTCTACAGTTACACCAAGACTTTCAATGTATTTCGGAATTAAAGTTTTTGGACCACATACTTTAACCTCGGCTCCTTGCATTTGAAGGGCATAAATATTGGATAATGCAACACGCGAATGTAAAATATCGCCAACAATTACTACTTTTTTTCCAGCCACTTCGCCAAGTTTCTCTCTTATTGAAAAACTATCCAACAAGGCTTGAGTTGGGTGCTCATGGGCACCATCTCCTGCATTTACAATACTTGCGTTTACATTTTGAGATAAGAAATAAGCAGCTCCCGGATTGGCATGGCGCATTACCACCATATCAACTTTCATAGAAAGTATGTTATTTACTGTATCGATAAGTGTTTCTCCTTTTTTAACTGAAGATTGCGCTGCTGAAAAACTAATTACATCTGCCGAAAGTCTTTTTTGAGCTAATTCGAAAGATAACTTGGTACGAGTACTATTTTCGAAAAATATATTAGCGATAGTTATATCTCGTAATGAAGGGACTTTTTTAATAGGTCTATTGATTACTTCTTTAAAGTGATCGGCGGTTTCAAATATCAAATCAATATCTTCTTTAACTAGATATTTAATTCCTAATAAATGGTTTACACTTAATTCTTTCATAAATCTATTCTTTAATCAAATAAACGGCATCTTCTCCTTCTTTTTCTAGCCAGCAAACTTTCACTTTTTCGCCATTAATAGCATCTACTTGTCTACCTCTGTAATCGGGTTGAATTGGTAAATGACGGCTAAATCTTCTGTCTATTAAGGTCAATAATTCCACTTCTATTGGACGACCAAATGATTGAATCGCAGTTAAAGCTGCATTGATACTTCTTCCAGTATATAAAACATCGTCGATGAAAACGACTTTTTTATTTTCTACCAAGAAATCAATTTGGGTTATATTAGCTTCCAAGGGTTTTTCACCTCTACGGAAATCATCTCTAAAAAAGGTAATATCTAAAAATCCAAGGCAAATATTATTTATTTGATACTCAGATTCTAAAATTTGCTTAATGCGTTGGGCTAAATATTTACCTCGAGGTTGTAAACCAATTAGTACGGTATTTGAAAAATCAAGATGTTTTTCGATTAACTGACAGGCCAAACGATTTAAGATGATAGTAACTTCTTTGGAAGTGAGCAATATTTTTTGACTCATAATGAAGCGTTGTTTGGTGTGTAAAAGTAATAAAAAATAATAAATAGACCTAAAAAAAATCCTTTTACTGGAATAAAAGGACTTTTAAGATACCAAAACATTTGAAAATAAAAATTATTTGTTAATCCAATTAACTATTTCTTGATCTGTTGGAAGCACCCGTGGTAGTATTACTTTCTCTAATTCACCTTTTTCATTAATCAAATATTTTTGAAAATTCCATTCTACTTCACTGTCTTGTAATCCGTTTTTTGATTTTTGAGTTAAAAACTGATAAACAGCACACATATCACCTCCATTTACAGACACTTTTTCCATCATTGGAAAAGTAACTCCGTAATTTTTTTGACAAAATTCACTAATCTCTTTGCTAGATCCTGGTTCTTGCGCAGCAAAATTATTTGCAGGAAAACCAACAACCACAAAATTGTTAGATTTATACTTTTCATAAATAGCTTCCAAATCTTTGTATTGAGGAGTTAATCCACATTTAGAAGCAGTATTTACAATTAGAATTTTCTTTCCTTTTAGTGAAGCAAAATCAAATTCATTTCCAGACAAATCTTTTACTTTATAAGAATAAATTGTTTCTTTCGACATTATATTTGTGTTTAAAGGTTTTACGACAGCAGCTTCCTGCGCTTGATTTTTACAGCTAAATAAAAGACTCAATCCAAATATTAATACTAACTTTTTCATAATTATTTTTTAAAAATTTTTCGATATTTCAAATAAACAAAAGTGGAGAAAATCATGTATATAACGAATACATATAAATAAATCTCTACATTTTGTTTTTCACCCGATGCATAAGAATGCATTCCGGTAAGGTGGAAATTAACTCCGAAGTAAGTCATTAAAATCGATGCAAATGCCAAAACACTCATGAAATTAAATGAGAATAAACCTCTTAAAGCAGGAACAAAACGCGCATGAATTACAAATGCATAAACCATAATACTAATAAGAGCCCACGTTTCTTTTGGGTCCCAACCCCAATACCTTCCCCAACTTTCATTGGCCCATTGACCTCCTAAAAAGTTTCCTATGGTAAGCATAACTAATCCAATAGTTAATGCCATTTCATTGATATAGGTAATTTCTTTGATGTGTAAAGTCATTTTTTCTTTGTTGCTTTCGTTAGTAAACAACATTAAAAATAAGGCTACCAACCCTAAAACCATTCCTAATGTAAACGGACCATAACTCGCCACAATTACCGCAACGTGAATCATCAACCAATACGAATTAAGTACAGGTTGCAAATTGGCAATAGAAGGATCTAACCAGTTTAAATGGGCCACCATCAAAATCATTGAAGCCACAAAAGTTCCAGAAGCAACAGTTAATTTCGATTTTCTATCAAACGCTAAAGTGAAAAACATCGTAGCCCATGCAACATAAATCATACTCTCATAAGCGTTACTCCATGGTGCATGACCAGAAACATACCAACGCGCAATTAGACCTAAAGTATGCAAACCGAATAAAACTCCGACAATTATATGAAATGCATTAACTGCAATTCGAATGGGTTTGTTATTGAAGAAAATACTAACAATAACCATAATTAACATTAAGCTACCCGCTAGCATATACAACCAAAACAGATTTTTAAAAACATCAAATTTGTTTAACAAAATCTCGGAAGTTATTTGATCATCTGATGGGCGAACCGCTTTACCATATTTTTTCTGATAATTTTCCATACCTAGCAACATGGTATTTGCCAAAGTATAATCATTGGTTTTTGCTGCTTTTGCTAAAGCGTCAAAATAATACGGCAGAGCATTTTTAATTGCATCTAAGTCATTACCCTTTGGATGATCTATTTCTAAAAAGGATAGCCACTTGTTGTTTTTATCATTTGGAATTGGAAAGATTTTTAAAATATTCCCACTTAATGCAGAATTTAAAATATTTACTTTTTTATCTACTTCAATAAAATCTTTTTGAAACTGATTTGGAGTATTGGTTTTATAGGCATCATCCAAATAAGGGCTCAATTTATAATTTCCCATTTTGTCAAATAGCGATCTAAAAGTCACATACTTTTCTTCTGGGTTTACCCCGATAATTTTACGAATACTATCATTACCTTTTTTGATATAAATCAAAGGCAACTCAAACCAAGCTGCAGGAAATTGAGACATCGAAATAAACACTTGATCGGAATTCATACCTTCATAAGTTTCGCGTTTGCTAACTTTTCGAAGTAATTCAGATGAAAAAGTATTTATCGGTTTCATCCTACCACCATCGTCTTGTATCACCAAGCGACCAAACTTTTCTGCTTGTGCTTCTGGTACTTTATAAGCCAAAATAGAATCTAAATAATTAAATTTAGTTTGCTTATCATGGTGCTGTGAAAAACCATTTAAAGTTCCTAGTAAAAGCAGAATAGAAAACAATTTGGATTTTTTGTTTTTCACTTCTTCTAATTTTCTTTTTATATCTGCAAATCGGGTGTTTTTTACAAATAATATCGCCATCATGGCAAAAAACAAGAAGAAATAACCAATATAAGTAATCATAGTTCCCCAATAATCGTGGTTTACAGAAAGGATAGTTCCTTTTTCATCTGGATCAAATGAAGATTGAAAAAAGCGATAGCCACCGTGATCTAAAATATGATTCATATAAATATCGGCATTAAATTTAGATTCATTTTCCGTAACGGTTACTTTACTTTCGTACGAGGAATAACTCTTTTCGGTACCTGGGTATTTTTTGGCAACAAAATCATTCAAAGTAATATTGAAAGGTAAGGTATATACTTTACTGCCAAAAAACAATGTGTATTCTAACTTTCCTAATTTCACGACTTGGGGTTCGCCTGCAGTTCCTTTTGATCCTTTAAGTACAATGTCTTTAGATTTACCTTCAGAATCAATTGTAAGAACTAATGCATCGGAAGAATTTTTTTTCTTATAATCATTACCCGAAACAATATCTTTTACTCCGTTAATAGGTTGCTCTGGAAAAACAAATTGTGCACCACCAACATTATAAAGTGAACGAAACATTAACGGTTGAATGGCATCTTTAGTAACTGTTCCCTGAAGCTTATCAGCCATACGCATAAATTGACCGTCAAATGGTGCTTCAATAGTAGTTGAAGATCCCTTTACAGTAATATTAATTGCACCTTTAGTTGGTTTATTTAAAGCAAAAAGAACATTGTGAATGTTTGTTACAGTACCTCCCTCTAAATAATGTTCATGACGAGAACCTCCACCCGATTCTACCATTTTAAAAAACAGCTTACCACTTGAAGTTGCTTTTATGGTGTCTTTGGCATCCATTATAAAATCTTTATAAGAAATTTTAAATGGTGTAGAATCAAACTTATCATTTATAGCAAAATAGTTACTTGCAAATGGTGGATAAACAGCTGGAGACAATAACAACGGCTGCTCAAATAAACGTCTTTTTAATTCACCATGGTATTCGCCATCTACAAAAACAGTAAGAAAATTATTGCTAGAATACACCTGATTTGCTGTTGCTCCTTCACGAATTGGCATCATGCCTTCATAACTAATATATCTAGTTATAAATGCTCCAAAAATGATTAATACAAAAGATAAATGCAATAATAAAGTGGCCCATTTTTCTTTTTTGTACAGTTGGTATCTTTTAATATTTCCTGCAAAATTTATCATGAAGAATACCATGATTACTTCAAACCACCAGGCATTATAAATCCATATTCTTGCAGTATCTGTATTGTAATAACTCTCAATAAAGGTTCCTATTCCCATTGCAAGTGCAAAACCTAAAAACAAAATTGCCATTAATCTTGTAGAAAAAAGGAAAGAAAAATACTTTTTATTCATTATGAAAAAATTTATAAAACCAATTAATTTGGAATTGCAAAAGTAAATTAAAATTGTGGATTAATAATTGTATTAAATAGGTTTTAAGTGATTTTTAAGAGGTGTTTATTTCAATAAATGAATTTAATGCAAATTCAAAAAAAATGAATATTTTTACAAAATGATATCAGTAAGTATAATTGGTTCAGGGAATGTAGCCCAACATTTAATCTCCGCTTTTGAAAAAGCAGAAAATATTGAATTGGTTCAAGTTTATTCTCGAAACCCCACAGCTAATTTTCCTGATTCAAAATCAGTTGCTATTACCCAGAATTTTAATGAATTACAGCCTGTAGATTTATTTATCATAGCCGTTTCTGATGATGTTATCACATCGGTTTCAGATCAAATTCCTTTTTCAAATCAATTGGTAGTGCATACTTCTGGAAGTGTAGCCATGGAAAGTTTAAGTAATTCCAATCGAAAAGGAGTTTTTTATCCGCTGCAAACATTATCCAAAACCAAAGAAATAAATTTCAAAGAAGTACCTTTATGCATTGAAGCCGAATCAAATTCGGATTTAGAATTGCTTCATGAAGTTGCATCAGCTATTTCAAATAATGTTTTTGAAATTGATTCAAATCAACGAAAATCATTGCATGTTGCCGCAGTTTTTGTAAATAATTTTACCAATCATTTATTTCAAATTGGGAATGAGATTTGTGATGAAAACAGAGTATCTTTTGAAATATTAAAACCATTAATTTTTGAGACAGCAAATAAAATCAATTCACTTTCTCCAAAAGAAGCCCAAACGGGCCCTGCAAAAAGAAATGATACGATAACAATAAACAAACATTTAGATTTTTTATCAAATCCGAATCATAAAGAAATATACAAAATACTAACAAAATCAATAATTGATAATGGCAAGTTATAAAGAAATAATGAATCAAATTACCACCTTCATTTTTGATGTAGATGGCGTATTAACAGACAGTTCGGTACATGTTACTGAAAATGGCGAAATGCTTCGAATCATGAATATTAGAGATGGATTTGCAATGAAAGCTGCTCTAGAAAGTGGCTATAATGTTTGCATTATTTCAGGTGGGAAAAATGAAGGAGTCCGAATTCGTTTACGAAATTTAGGTATACATGATATCCATCTTGGTAGTCCAGATAAAGTTGAAACCTTTAAAGAATATACAGAATTATATAACATCAAACCTGAAACTGTATTGTATATGGGTGATGATATTCCCGATTATCATGTAATGCAGTTGGTGGGATTACCTACTTGTCCTCAAGATTCTAGTCCGGAGATTAAAGCAATATCTGCTTATATATCTCATAAAAACGGTGGAAAAGGAGCCGTTAGAGATGTGATTGAACAGGTAATGAAAGTGCAAGGTAAATGGCATTTATATTATAACGGAAAACACGATTAAAATTTAGTTAATTATTATTACAAATGAAATTCCTACAATTAATTCGTTATAAAAACTTATTGCAATTAGCTTTAATGCAGTTGATTATTCGGTTTGGATATTTAGAGCAAGTTCAAATTCCGCTTTCTTTATTTTATTGGCAATACACTTTATTGATCTTGTCAACGGTTTTTATTGCAGCAGGTGGTTTTGTTATTACTGCTATTTTTGATCAAGAATCTAATCAAATAAATAACGATAGTAAAGCATTAATTGGAACTTACATTTCAGAATCGGCAGCATATAACCTATATGCTGGACTAACAATTGCAGGTGTTGGATGCGGATTTATTTTAGCTAATTCTGTTGAACATTCTAATTTTGCAATACTATTTGTGCTAGTTGCAACCCTACTCTATTTCTACGCAAGTAGTATTAAAAACATTGCCTTTCTTGGAAATTTATTAATAGCATCCATTTTATCTTTTAGCATAATAATAATTGGAATATTTGACATTTTTCCAAATACTTTTGAAATTAACCAACAGCAAATGAGTGTGGCATTTTCAATTTTAATGGATTATGCCAAGTTTGTATTCATGATCTATTTGGTTCGCGAAATAATTATAAATATACTTAATTTTGAAAAAGATAGAACTCAGGAAATTAAAACTTTACCAGTAGTTATCGGAATTAAAAAATCAAATAAAATTGCTTTTATTTTATTACTATTACCACTTCTTTACTTATTCTATTATTCCTATAATTACCTATTTGAAAATAATTTATTTATTGGGATGATCTATATATTAGTTTTTGTGATTGCTCCAATGCTAGTTGGATTAATCCAGATATGGAATGCTAAAGAAAAAGAAGACTATAAAAATTGCAGTAAGTTGTTAAAATGGATAATATTTTTCGGAGTTTTATCAATCTGGGTAATAACCTACAACATCAAACATCATGGCTAAGCCTCATAAAATAATTTTAGCTTCTGGCTCACCTAGACGTCAACAATTTTTCAAAGATTTTGATATTGAAAATCAATTTGACTTTGAAATTCGTTTAAAAGAAATAGAAGAAATTTATCCTGACAACCTTGTAGCTGAAGAAATCACCAATTATTTAGCCGAATTAAAAGCTAATGCTTTTGATGGAGAATTAGCAGAAAATGAAATTCTAATTACAAGCGACACCTTGGTTTGGCTTGAAAATAAAGCGCTAGGAAAACCTAAAGATTATGACGATGCTGTTACGATATTAAAATCATTGTCAAACGCTACTCACGAAGTAATTACATCGGTTTGTTTTAAAACTAAATTTAAAGTTGATACTCTGTTTGATACTACCAAAGTAACCTTTAGAGAATTAAGTGAGGAATCTATATATTATTATTTAAAAAACTACAAGCCTTTTGATAAAGCAGGTGCCTATGGTATTCAAGATTGGATAGGACTAATCGGAATATCAAAAATTGAAGGGTCCTACACCAATGTGGTTGGCTTACCAACTGAAAAAGTGTACCGTTATTTATCACAAAATTTCCTGAATATTTTGTAGATTTACAATACTTTTATTCTTTATAAAAATGTAAGTTGAAATTAATAAACCAATAATGCTAGCAGCATAATTCAATTATTATGAATAAACAAAATCGTTGGAAAATTAATTATACTTGGCTTTTGGTAACGAATGCCTTATTTATAGTATTGTTTTATGTTTTAATGCAAATTTTCTCATAACTCATGCAGCAAATCGATTGGATCATATTATCTGCAACTTTATTATTCATCATATTTTATGGTGTTTACAAAACTCGTGGGAGTAAAAATGTAGAAGAATATATCCTTGCAAACAAGGAAACACCTTGGTGGTTAGTTGGTTTATCAGTAATGGCAACCCAAGCATCTGCAATTACTTTCCTTTCAACTCCTGGTCAAGCTTATCATGACGGGATGGGTTTTATTCAATTCTATTTTGGATTACCTATTGCAATGATTGTGATATGTATTGTTTTCATTCCTATTTATCATAAATACAAAATTTTTACCGCCTATCAATACTTAGAGCAACGCTTTGATGTTAAAACTCGATCTCTTGCAGCAATATTATTTTTAATTCAAAGAGGATTAGCTGCAGGTATTACAATTTATGCGCCTTCAATTATCTTATCCACACTATTAGGCTGGAACATTACAGCATTAAATATTATTATTGGTATTTCGGTTATTTTCTACACCTTCATTGGCGGAACCAAAGCGGTGAATGTTACTCAAAAACAACAAATGTTTGTAATTTTAGTTGGAATGTTTGTCACTTTCTATCTTATTCTGCATATGCTTCCAAATGAAATGACTTTTTCAAATGCGTTGCATATTGCAGGTGCAAATGACAAAATGAATATTCTTGATTTCTCCTTGGATACCGAAACAAGATACACCGTGTGGACTGGTATTACTGGTGGTTTTTTCTTAATGCTCTCCTATTTTGGAACAGACCAAACTCAGGTCGGCCGTTATTTATCTGGAAAAACAGATAGAGAGAGCCAGATGGGATTAATTTTAAATGGATTTTTAAAAGTTCCGATGCAGTTTTTCATACTTCTAACTGGAGTAATGGTATTTGTATTTTTTCAATTTAATACAGTTCCTTTAAATTTCAATCCGAATAACAAAGCACTTATTGAACACTCAAAATACAAAGAAGAATATCAGGATTTAGAAAAAAAACTAACCAATTTAGGTGAAGAAAAAAAAGAGTACAACTTATTATATATAGATCATTTAAATCAAAATTTTGACAACCCCATTCTGAGGAATAAACTAAAAGAATTGGCTGGAAGAGAAAAAGACCTTAGAGATCAAGCAAAAGAATTAATTGAAAAAGCAGATATTAAAGCCGAAACAAATGATAAAGATTATGTGTTTCTTCATTTTATTTTAAATTATTTACCAAAGGGATTAATCGGACTTCTTCTAGCTGTAATTCTTTCTGCAGCAATGTCATCATCTGCTTCAGAACTCACCGCATTAGCATCTACAACCGCCATAGATATATACAAACGAAATACAAAATCAGAATTAACTGAAAAACAACTACTTTATTCAACCCAGTTATTTACATTGGGTTGGGGAATAATTGCTATTTTATTTGCTTGTTTTTGTACTCTTTTTGAGAACTTAATTCAGTTGGTAAACCTTTTAGGGTCTATATTTTACGGAACAGTTTTAGGGATTTTCCTGGTTGGGTTTTTATTTAAATTCGTAAAAGGAAAATCAATTTTCTATAGTGCAGTTTTGAGTCAAATATCGATTTTCTTTATCTACTATTATTTTATTCATATCTACCCAAGCGGACAAGAAAAATTAGGTTATTTATGGCTAAATTTTATTGGAGCCACTCTAACAATAGTAATTTCTAGTAGCCTGCAATTACTATTAAACCTTAAAAATCGTACTATAAAGAGTTAATTAATTCTTCAGATAATTCTAGTACTGCAGCAAATTGCTCTTCTCGAGTTAGATAAGAATTATCAATTTCAATTGCATCGTCAGCCATTACTAATGGAGAATCAGCCCTGTGAGTGTCTATATAATCACGCTCTTGAACATTTTGAAGGACTTCTTCAAAAGAGACAACATCACCTTTAGCTTTCAATTCTTCAAATCTTCTTTGTGCTCGAGTTTCTGGGCTAGAAGTCATGAATATTTTTAATTCAGCATCCTTAAAAACAACGGTCCCAATATCGCGTCCATCCATAACAATACCTTTATTTTTTCCCATTTCTTGTTGTTGCTCTACTAATTTAGAACGAACTTCTGAAATTTCGGCAATTCGACTTACAAAACTAGAAACTTCAATAGTTCTTATTTCTTTCTCAACATAACTATCATTTAAATACATTTCGGCATAACCCAAATCGGCATTAAAATGAAATTGTAATTTTATATTAGGCAATGCTTTAACCAAGGATTCTTTATCTAATGAATCTATTGAAATAAAATTATTTTGCATTGCAAATAAAGCGATGGCGCGATACATTGCGCCGGTATCTACATAAATGTACCCTAAATGTTTTGCTAGTTGTTTAGCTAGAGTACTTTTCCCTGTGGATGAAAAACCGTCAATTGCAATAGTAATTTTTTTCATAATTTATTTTTACAAATATAGATAACCAAGCGGAAAGAATTCTAATCATTAAAATTTATAGTCAAGCCAAAAAGACTTGTATTTCCGGCTAATGAATATCTAGAATGAGAATAATTGAATTTGATATTACTCATCTTTAATCCGAAACCTAATGAAATACCTGAAAAATTTCGCTGGTCTTCTATCCCTAGCTCTTCTCCTCTTCTAAAATTATAACCAAAGCGTAAGTTAAATCCTTTTTTTGGAAATAATTCAGCTCCAATAACTACATGTCGCAATGCATTGTTAAAGAAACCAACTTTTTCAGGAATTACACCGCCATCAATAGTGCTTGTGGCTCTATTGGGATTGGAAAAAGCAATATTCCATTGTTGAAGATTTTCTAATGTAAGATGCCATCTTATTGGAACATTTTCTACTTCTTGAGAAACACCAATTAATACTTCAAGTGGCAATTTTTCTTGTAATCCGGAGTAAGTTGTAATTTGAGTTCCAATATTTCTAACTACTAAAGCCCAATTTACATCATTCCGCTCATCAATAAACAAAGCACCAATATCTGCTGCAGCACCATAAGAATTATAACTTTCTAAGGTAGAAGAGATTAATTTTGCGTTTCCTCCAATATAAAAGTTAGTAAATGGCACATTATAGGAATATCCAAAAGATAATGCCATTTCACTTCCAGTAAAAGTAGAAGTTGCCGTACCATATTCATCATATCCTTCAAACTTTCCGTAATTAACATAATTCACACCTACATGAAAAGTTTGAACATGCCGATCGTATGTATAGGCATAAGCAGCAGTACCATAGGTAACTGCCCCAAAATAATTTCCGTAGTTTACTGCAAGATGGTTATCCATTTCTGGATTTATTGTAGCAGGATTAAAATGTGCTTGGTTTACATCTTGATCAAAAATAGTTAATACTTTTCCCCCAAGTGCAGCTTGTCTAGGCGAAGTAACCAAATTTAGAAACTGATAAACCGACCTGCCTCCTATTTGACCATAGCCTATGGTGCAAACAAGAAAAAAAAGGTAAATAAATTGTTTATTAATCATATAATTATGGGCAAAGACATGTCTATAACGAAAATGCGAAGATATTATTTTTAAAGTTAAGTAAAAACACAAATAAAAAAGGCATGAAATAAAAATTCTCATGCCTTACTTATTAATCATATAAAAAGTTAATCGATTACTTTAGCATTTTTTACTTTACTGCTTGTTAAAGCAAGATCAATTACTTCGCTCATTTCTTTTACATAATGAAATGTTAGGCCATTTAAATAATCAGCTTTTATTTCATCAATATCTCTTTTGTTTTCGTGGCAAAGGATTATTTCTTTAATATTTGCTCGTTTCGCAGCAAGAATTTTTTCTTTAATTCCACCTACTGGCAATACTTTACCTCGAAGAGTAATTTCACCGGTCATTGCTATATCTTTCTTTATTTTTCGCTGCGTATATAAAGAAACAAGTGAAGTCAACATAGCTATTCCTGCACTCGGACCATCCTTTGGAGTTGCTCCTTCGGGCACATGAAGATGAATATTATATTTTGAAATAACATCGGGATCCAAATTAAATAACGCTGCATTGGCCTTAATATATTCTAAAGCAATAGTGGCAGATTCTTTCATTACCGTTCCAAGATTTCCGGTTAAAGTAAGTATTCCTTTTCCTTTAGAAATTAATGACTCAATAAACAAAATATCCCCACCTACAGAAGTCCAAGCCAAGCCAGTAACTACTCCAGCAACTTCGTTTCCTTCGGCTTTATCGCGTTGTAATCTTGGTGCTCCGAGTACTTTTATGATATCTTCGTCAGTTACTTTTTTATTATATTCTTCATCCATAGCAACTGATTTAGCTGCATTTCGAATCACTTGAGCGATTTTCTGTTCCAAGCTTCGTACTCCAGATTCACGAGTATAACCTTCAACTATTTTCTCTAATTGTTTTTTTCCAATTGTCAAATCTTTAGAAGTTAATCCGTGTTCTTTTAATTGTTTCGGAAACAAATGCTGACGCGCAATTTCAACTTTCTCTTCTGTAGTATAACCTGCCATTTTAATTATTTCCATACGATCTCTAAGCGCAGGTTGAATAGTAGACATGGTATTTGAAGTAGCAATAAACATTACTTTAGACAAGTCGTAACCTAATTCTAAGAAATTATCATAAAAAGAATTGTTTTGCTCTGGATCTAAAACTTCAAGCAATGCAGAAGAAGGATCTCCTTGATTACTCATTGAAAGTTTGTCAATTTCATCTAAAATAAAAACAGGGTTTGAAGTTTTTGCTTTTTTAATGCTTTGGATAATTCTTCCCGGCATCGCTCCAATGTAGGTTTTTCTATGCCCTCTAATTTCTGCTTCATCACGCAAACCACCTAATGAAATACGAACATATTCTCTTCCTAAAGCTTCAGCAACAGATTTTCCAATAGAAGTTTTCCCAACTCCCGGAGGCCCTGTTAAACAAATGATTGGCGATTTCATATCGTTACGCAATTTCAAAACGGCAAGATGTTCAATCATTCTTTTTTTAACATCTTCCAATCCAAAATGATCTCGATCTAATATTTTTTGAGCATGTTTTAAATCAAAATTATCTTTAGAATATTTGTTCCATGGTAAATCTAAAAACAAATCCAAATAATTACGCTGAATACCAAAATCAGGAGCTTGCGGATTCATTCTTTGCATTTTAGAAAACTCTTTTTCAAAATGCATTTGCGATTTTTCATCCCATTTTTGAGATTTTGCACGCTGACGCATTTCTTCAAATTCTTGTTCATTAGAAACGCCACCCAATTCTTCTTGAATGGTTTTCATTTGCTGATGCAAGAAATACTCTCGTTGTTGCTGATCTAAATCAAAACGAACTTTTGATTGGATATCGTTTTTGATTTCCATTTTTTGTAACTCTACATTCATATAGCGTAAAGTCTCTAATGCGCGTTCTTTAAGAACATGCATGTTCAATAAATTTTGTTTTTCTTCTACAGAAAGGTTCATGTTTGAAGAAACAAAATTGATTAAAAACGACTGACTTTCAATATTTTTAATTGCAAAAGTAGCCTCGGTAGGAATATTTGGACTTTCTCTAATTATTTCAATTGCTAATTCCTTAATAGAGTCAACAATGGCAGAAAATTCTTTATCATTTTTTTTAGGTTTGCTTTCAGAAACCTCTTTTACTTTTGCTTTAATATAAGGAGTTTCGGAAATAACTTCATCAATCTCAAATCGTTTTTTACCTTGAAGAATGACTGTGATATTACCATCTGGCATTTTTAAAACACGAAGAATTCTTGCTACAGTCCCTAATTGATAAACATCATTAATAGTCGGATCTTCCTCTTCTTCATTTTTTTGGGCTACTACACCAATTATTTTACTACCTGCATAAGCTTCGTTAATTAACTTAATAGATTTATCTCTTCCGGCAGTAATCGGAATAACTACTCCAGGAAAAAGAACAGTATTCCGTAAAGGTAAAATAGGAAGTGAAGCAGGTAGCTCCTCTTTTGCCATTTCTTCTTCGTCTTCGGGAGTCATTAACGGAATTAATTCTGCTTCAGTATCAAATTCTTGTAATGACAAACTGTCAAAGGTTATTATTTTTTGATTGGACATGGTATAAATTAAGTCAATATGACATTATATATTAATATAATTATTTTAAAATAAATGTAATTTGGATTAGTTTAAACTAAAACTATTTTTAAGCTAATATAAACAAAATAAAACAAGGATTATGCCATTAAAAAAAATCCGTCATAAAGACGGATTAATTTAATTAATTAAAATTCTAAATTATTGTTTAGAATATATTGCTGTAATATCAGATGTTAAAAATACAGGATTTCCATTAGCCATACCAACAACTTCACCGTTTTGTTCAGTAATTATTAATGTATTACCAACCACGGTAAAAACATCTGTATAACTAACTCCACCTTCCATATAATTTGTAGTAAGTTGATTTCCGTTTAATGTCCATGTACCATTAGTGGAAGGGTCAGTAAAACAGGTTAAAACATTTGGAGTAACTGATAAATCAATATCTATACCACCTCCAGTAGCAGTAAAAGTATTATTTGAATTTAATATAAAAGTACTATTATTAAAACATGTAGTTTCAGACATTTGATTTATAGAAGCAGTTCCATCTCCATTTAAATCAGTTGGAACTGATGTGTTAAAAGCTGTTAATAAGTAAGTTCCTGCAATAGAGTTATTACCTCCATTAGGACCACCACCATTATTATTGTTATTAGATGAGTTATTTTGAGCTAATTGATCAGCTAAAACTGGATCTATTGGTTCAACATTACAAGAGTTAAAAAGAAAAAGAAATGCAACAGAACTAATTGCTAACGAAAATGATTTGAAATTCATGATTAAAATATTTTTTCAAATATAGCTATATTTATTTGTTGAATAAAAATATTTTATTGAGAAACTAATTCGTTTTTTTTCATAAAACTTAACACTATATATCCTAATAAGAAAAATACTGCCAAAATAAATATAGAGTTTCTTAAAGAGTCTGTAACCGAGCCAACAAAACCAAAAATAAAGGTCCCTAAAACGATTGCTATTTTTTCGGTTACATCAAAAAAACTAAAATAGGTGGTATGGTCTTCTGTTTCTGGTAATAATTTAGAATAAGTAGAACGGGATAATGATTGAATAGCACCCAATACCATACCTATTACTCCTCCTAAAGTATAAAATTGTAAATCAATATATTTATTTTGAGCATTTAATAAAAAGGCTGCAAAGCAAATCAAACCCCAAATAGCTATAGTTAGTTTTAAAGTTTTAATATTTCCAATACGCTCTGAAATTCTAGCAAATAAATAAGCTCCAAATATTGCTATTACTTGAATTAACAAAATGGTAATGATTAGTTTATTGGTTTCAATTCCAAGTTCTTTTTTTCCATAGATCCCAGCTAACAATATAATTGTCTGTACTCCAATACTATATAAGAAAAATGCAATTAAAAACTGTTTTAAACTCGTTAGTTTTTTCAAACTTTGTAATACTAATTTAAGCTCATTTATCCCTTTAAAAACAAAACCTTTATCTGATTTATTATTAATTAATTTGTTAGGTAAATAATAAAAAGTGACTTGTGCAAAACCCATCCACCAAATACCAACCATTAAAAATGAAATTCTTGCAGGAAGCGTTGAATCAGTTATTCCAAATAAATCAGGCTTCATAATCATAATCAAATTAAATGCTAACAATAGTATTGACCCTGAATATCCATACATAAACCCTTTTGCACTAACTCTATCTTGTTGCTCAGGTAATGCAATTTCAGGTAAATATGAATTGTAAAATACAATACTACCCCAAAATCCAATGCTTGCTAATATTGTAAAAACGATTCCTATCCACAAGTTCTCCACCCCATTAAAAAAGAATAATGCCATTACAGAAAGAGATCCCAAGTAACAAAAAAACTGCATGAATCGTTTCTTATTACCCGTGTAATCAGCAATCCCTGAAAGTACTGGAGATAAAAATGCAACTATTAAAAAGGAGAAGGATAAAGAGTAAGAAAGTAATGTAGAATTATGAAATTCTGTTCCTAAAAAAGTAACAATTCCACCATTACCACTAGTAATAGCTTCATAATATATAGGAAAAACTGCAGTCGCAATTACTAAGCTATAAACTGAATTGGCCCAATCATAAAATGCCCAAGCATTAATAAGTTTCGGATTCCCTTTTTCTAAATTTGACATATAAATAATTTTAGTAAAAACTTACAAATAAGTTTCAAATATAATCATTCTATGTTATTGAAATGTTATTTAAATACAACTCCGTATTTCAAAGCTTCAGCTTTAGCTTGAGGAATTAATGCCTTCAAATCTGCAATTCGTGTGGCATCAGAAGGGTGTGTACTAGCAAATTCTACTGGTGCTTTTCCGGATGAAGAGGAATTTTCAGCCATTCTTTCCCAAAAAACAACTGATTGTTCCGGATTATATCCTGCAATTGCCATTAATGTTAACCCTATTTTATCTGCTTCACTTTCATGACTCCTACTAAATGGCAACATTCCTCCATATTGTGTAACAGCTCCATATGCAGTCATTGCAATTTGTTGGGTTTGTGCAGTTTTTGTTCCTACTGCAACTCCAACTCCTGCTGCACCAAGCTGTTGTAACAATCCAGCACTCATTCTTTGTTGACCATGATTTGCAAGCGCATGAGATACTTCATGACCTAACACAGTTGCAAGTCCAGCTTCATCCTTTGTAATTGGTAAAATTCCAGTATACACTACTATTTTACCCCCTGGCATACACCAAGCATTTACCTCCTTGTTTATAACCAATTTATATTCCCATTGGTAATCTTTAAGATAACCTTCATACCCATTTGCATTCAACCATTTTTCTGCAGCATCCTTTATCTTTTTACCAACCACTTCTACATTTTTGGCCTCAGAAGTTCCAGTTATAACTTTATTCTCTGTCAAAAATTGACTGTATTGCTGAAATGCACTAGGCAATATTTCACTATTCGGAACTAAAGCCAAAGTGCTTTTTCCTGTAAAAGGGTTTTTAGCGCAGGAATAAATAACAGACAACATTAGAAGAAAACAAACAACTTTTTTATTAGATATCATAATATAAACTTTGAAACCAAATTTACAAAATAAATAAGCAAACAAAAAAGTTGTTTATTATTTAAAATATAATTGATAATTATTTTTTTACAAATTTAATTGTTTGAGTTGCAAGTTGATTTTCAAAATTAATTTTAGCAAAATATATACCTTCTGTCAATTCAGAAACATCTATACCTATAGTAAATCCACTATTTATTGATTTTACATTTTGACCTAACTGATTATAAATCATAATATTTGAAATTTCATCTGGAATATTATTAATATGTAAAGAATTTACAACTGGATTCGGAGTGACATTAAGTGTATCGATTTCAAATTTTGAATTAGTCAAAGAAGGACCTATTGTAACATTAAAATCATACATACACCCTAATGCGATTGCATTTGTTGAAGAGCAGCTAGATAAAATATAGTTAGAATTATAGTTAGCATAAGGACTTATATTGTTACTTGCTCGTTTTATTCTCATTCTTGTTAAGCCTTGTGTAGCTGTAGTTGGAATTGTTAATATCTTTGTAATCATGGTAACTGCACCACCGAATGTTGGCAAATCAGTATTAGTAGTGTTGCTATTTTGCATCACAATTTCAGAATCTTCAAAGTTATTATTTTTATTAAAATCAATCCATACTGCAAAATATGTAGGTTCTGAGTCGTTAACACTGTAAAAATTTAATTTAAAAGTATAATCGGATCCTTTTGCAAGAGTTGGTAAAGATGTAGTATTGTAGTATTTAAATGTATTTACAACATTCCCATAAGAACCCATTACGCCAAAATTTTGAATCATAGCACTTCCAATACTAAAGTCTTGAATCATATTGTAAGTAGTATTAGCAGGATAAACTGGTGTGCAATAAGGAGCTGCTGATGTCAATTGAGCCTTCAAAATTAGTGAAATAAGTAATGCTGTAATTGTTAAGATAATTTTGTTCATGTTATTAAATTTTATAATTAATATCAAGAAAAGTATTAAATATAAACTCATAACATTTTAGTATTCGTCCAAATACAACTTTTAACGATGAAAAATTAAACTTGTTAAAATATTATAAATATTTATATGAATAATACTACAAAAATTTAAAGTCTAATTTTTCCAATCTTTGTTTCACAAAGGATTTTCGCTGCCATCCCTCACGCGAAAATGTTATTGCTAAAGCATTTGCAATAATAAATAGTTACAATTAGCAAACAACTAAAGCAGATGAGATTGCCACGTTGTTCCTCCTCACAATGACAAGGCGGCGAACCGAGCTTGCGAACACGCCGCACTAAAACAAAAAAACTCCAATCTTTTCAGATTGGAGTTTTATAAAAAAAGGCGGCGACATACTCTCCCACATAA
>NZ_JBEIDX010000014.1:0-67031 GCF_040383245.1 Flavobacterium sp.
GTTAATATTATTTTTAATTTATTGTGCAATCATATTTTATTAATTTTAGATTTACATTATGAAAAATGATTCTTTAATTATTTTACTATTAAGTTAGTATCAAAAGATTTTTATTTTTCCTTTGTTTTATATTTAATATTTTCAAGTTTCTTTCTTTTTTTATATAATAATTCTGTAAATTAATTCAAGGTAATGACAAAAAAAAATAATCTTTTTACAAATCTTAATTCTGATTTTGGATCAGGTTTAGTTGTTTTTCTTGTGGCTTTGCCATTGTGTCTCGGTATTGCATTAGCCAGTGGAGCTCCGCTTTTTTCAGGTATAATTTCCGGAATTGTAGGTGGTGTTATTGTAGGTTTTTTAAGTCAATCACAATTAAGTGTTTCTGGTCCTGCAGCTGGTTTAACAGCAATTGTATTTACTGCAATTACCGACTTAGGGTCATTTAATGCATTTTTATTGGCAGTATTACTAGCTGGAATTTTCCAATTAATATTAGGCTTTATTAAAGCGGGGACCATTTCAAATTATTTCCCTAATAATGTTATTGAAGGAATGCTTGCAGGGATTGGAGTAATAATTATTTTAAAACAAATTCCTCATGCTTTTGGATATGATCCAGATTTTGAGGGGGACGAATCTTTTTTACAAATAGACGGTCAAAACTCTTTTTCTGAACTTTTCCATGTATTAAATCATATACAACTCGGTTCAATAATTATTGCTTTAGTTTCCTTAACAATATTAATACTGTGGAATAAAATTGAGTTTTTAAAGAAAATTAAATTAGTTCCGCCAGCTTTAATTGCAGTTATAGTAAGTATTGTATTAAATGAATATTTTATTAAATCAGGCAGTAATTTGGTTGTTGCAAAGGAGCATTTAGTTAGTTTACCTGTGCCAAAAACCTTTGAAGATTTTAGAAATATTATTATTTATCCCGATTTTACATTTATTACAAATCCTAAAGTTTGGATTATTGCAATAACCATTGCTGTCGTAGCTTCAATAGAAACACTTTTATGTATTGAAGCAGCCGATAGAATGGATAAACAAAATAGATATACAAACACCAATATTGAATTAAAAGCACAAGGAATAGGAAATATCATTAGTTCACTTTTAGGTGGTTTACCAATGACATCAGTTGCAGTTAGAACTTCTGCAAATAATGCTGCGGGTGCAAAGTCAAAAATGTCTGCTATAATTCATGGGCTATTATTATTAGTGAGTGTTATTTTTATCCCTTCAATATTAAATAAAATTCCACTTGCAACTTTAGCTGCAGTATTAATTTTAGTTGGTTATAAATTGGCTAATCCAAAAACAATAAAGCATTTTTGGGAGAAAGATAAAATATACCAATTTATTCCTTTCATATTTACTTTTATTGCGGTTGTTGCAACTGATTTACTAAAAGGTGTAGCACTTGGAATAGTAATAAATATTATATTTATTTTGATTGGTAATTCAAAAAGGGCTTATAATTTTAAAGTTGAAGATTATCATGAGGGGGATATTATTCATATAGATCTTGCTCAAGAAGTTTCATTCTTAAACAAATCTGCAATTAAAGATACTTTAAATAAAATTCCTGAAAATTCAAAAGTTGTAATTAATGCCAGCGCTACAGTATATATTGCTCATGATGTTTTGGATTTAATAAAAGAGTTTAAAAAAATTAAATCCAAGGATTTAAATATTAATGTTAAATTAGTAGGCTTTAAAGAAGCATACAAACTTGAAAATAGTGAAGGATATCAAAATACAGTCACAATTGTTCAAAAGTATAATGTGCTTAAAAGAAAGTTGGAAACTATTGAGAATAAGGAAATAATATTTAATTAATATTGAAGATGAGTAGTGATTTTTACAAAAAAATTCTTGACAATAATAAAAAGTGGGTTGAAAATCAGTTAGCGCTTGATCCAGAATATTTTAAAGATTTGGCAAAAGGACAACAACCTCCCTTGTTGTGGATAGGTTGTTCTGATAGTAGAGTTCCTGCTAATGAAATAATTGGTGCAAAGCCTGGAGAAGTTTTTGTTCACAGAAACATTGCTAATATGGTTATACATAGTGATATGAACATGTTGAGTGTATTAGATTATGCGGTAAATGTTTTAAAAGTAAAACATGTTATAGTATGCGGTCATTATGGTTGTGGAGGTGTAAAAGCAGCAATGGGTAATCAGTCAATTGGATTGATAGATAACTGGATTAGGCACATAAAAGATGTATATAGATTACATGAACATTATTTAGATACAATCAAAGACGAAGAGGAACGATTCAATAAATTTGTTGAAGTAAATGCTCAAGAACAAGTATTTGATTTAGCTAAAACATCCATAGTTCAAAATGCTTGGCGAAATGGGCAAGAGTTAACTTTACATGGTTGGACTTATGGTTTAAACTCTGGATATGTTACTGATTTAGGTGTTAATATGAGTTCAAATGAAGATTTGGATGAAGTATACCAATTAAAATTTTCAAGTTAGTTTAAAATAGAAAGACTACACTTTTTAAATGTAGTCTTTCAAAACAAAAACAAAAAAAATTAATTGAATAACTCAATTAATGTCAGGTAAATAGGCATTCCTAATGTAATATTAAATGGAAATGTAATTGCCAAAGTCATTGGTAAAAATAATCCCGGATTTGCTTTTGGTACCGCAATTTTCATGGCTGCTGGTACTGCAATATATGAAGCGCTACTCGCTAATACTGACAACATAAATCTATTGCCAATATCATTTGTAATTAGTTGACTTGCAATTGAAACTAAACTTCCATTAATTAAGGGAATAATTATAGCAAATAGAACTGCAAACCATCCACTTTTTAAAAAATCTCCTAATTTTTTTCCGCTGACAATTCCCATGTCTAAAAGAAAAATTGCGAGAAATCCTTTAAATAAATCATTAGTAAATGGTTTTATTCCCATGGCTTGCTCGTCACTTGCAAGTAATCCAATAATTAAACTTCCTAAGATTAATAACACACTTCCATTTGTAAATGAGTGTTTAATTATTGATAAAATAGGTGTGTTTATTTCTTTTTTTGTGTCAAATAATCTAATTAAAATAACACCTACAACAATTGCTGGAGCCTCCATTAATGCCATCACGGCTACCATGTGACCACTAAAATTCATATGTTGGATTTCTAAAAATGAGGCAGCTGTTACAAATGTTACTGCACTTACAGATCCATAAGCCGCAGCTATAGCGCCTGAATCATAAACATTGAATTTTTTTCTGAGAATAAAATAGGAATAAATAGGGATTACAAAAGCAATTAAAATTCCAAATAAAACCGACCAAACTATTTCTAAGTTAAAATGACTATGCGCTAATTCTTGTCCACCTTTAAATCCAATTGAGAATAATAAATAAAGAGAAATAAATTTTGATGAATTGGGGGGTATTTCTAAATCACTTTTAAGTTTTACTGCTATTATTCCAAGTAAAAAGAATAGTAGGGCAGGATTGGTTAAATTATCAATAAGTAAATTTAAATTCATAGTTTTAATTTTTTGTTGCTCGTTCTAAACGGTCGTTAATTGATTTTCCCAAATCATTTTCGGGGAATTTTTCTGCAATAATAATGTCTAATCCTTTTTTATCTAATCGATGCATTGCAGCATATAGTTTGGTGGAAGCTTCTTTAAGATTCCCATTATTTGAAAGTATCTCTTTTTCGATATTATTTTCATTTAAATTCAAATCATTAAATAATAAAACTCCAATTTTAGAATTAGGATAGTTATTAATTTCAGCCTTAATATTTTGTGTTAAAATTGTTTTCGTCTTTGGAGCGTAATGCCTAGATAACATGCCTGGAGCATTTGGGGATTTGTCATTTTTATTCTTAATTTTTATTGGACCAACAACAGATTCAATTTCTTCTACAGATATTGAGCCCAATCGATATAAAATGACTTCTTCATTTTCAAAACCAACAATTGTTGATTCAATACCATTATTACAAGCACCACCTTCAATAACCATTTCTAGAGAATCCTTAAAATAATTAGCTACATGTTGCGAAGTTGTCGGACTAATGGAACCGAATGGATTTGCACTAGGTGCTGCTAATGGAAAATCAAGTTTTTTTAACAATTCTAAAGTCAAAGGATGGTCAGGGACTCTAACTGCTACTGTATCTTTTCCTGCTGTTATGCTGTTTGGAATAGTATCTTTTTTCTTTAATACGAGGGTAATGGAACCAGGCCAAAATTTTTCAGCTAATATTTTTGCTTTTTCAGGAATTTCTTTAGTAATGTTATTTAATAAATTTACAGAATGTATGTGAACAATTAACGGATTATGTTTAGGCCTGTTTTTTGTTTTAAAAATATTATTTATTGCTTTTTCGCTATAAATATTTCCAGCCAAGCCATATACTGTTTCAGTTGGAATAGCTACTAAACCTTCGTTTTCAAGAATTTGTTTGGCCTTATTTATATCGGTTGAAATTTGTATCATATTTTTTTACGGATTGCAATAATCACAAAATGTTGGATCTTCAAATTTTATTCCTTTAGGATAGATTAATTCTTTTTCAAAACAACATTTTTCACATTTGTATAAATAACTTAATGTAGATCGAGTAGGTAAAGCACAATTTTCACAGGGCAAACCAGGAATAGCTTTAAGAATATCAAAACCAGGCAAGAAACAATTAGGGCATTTACTTTTTATTTTATCAACTAATTTTTTAGTAACCTTTTTAATCACTTTCATTCTTGTAGGATTATACATTGCTCTCATGTCCGTCTCTGCATAAACACTATTAAATTCTTCTTTTAGTTCATGAAAATGCTTTAGCAAAGCTTTCATTGTTGTTATTCCTTTGTGTATTTTTAAAAAATTCTGCTCTGTAGACTTTAAGATAATTGCATGACTTGGAAAATTAACTTGTTCTGCAAATGCTAGTAAATCAGGCTCTTCAATTATGATTTTTCCATAAAAGTTGGTTTCTAAACTAATTTCTCGTGTTACAATTTCAATATCATTTTTAAAATCTTTGAGCATTATTAATTCTTCATTTGCTTGTGCAAAAAATAGTGTTGGATGTGTTCCAAATGAACCTTCACTTGCAATTACCAAGTCGCATTTAGTAACTTGATTTCCCAATATGCATTTGGCTCTTAATGTTGAAATCACATCCTCTTTACGATCTATTTCACCAGAGAATGTGCCCAATATATCAGTGTCAATTTTCCCATTTGTAAAACAATAGTTTTTAAATTCCTTAGAAAATATTGGTGCAATTACTAATTCCTTATGATGTTTTGTTGCAATAAGAAGTTTTCTGTTTTCAAACATTTTATTATTCTAACTCAATTGTAATATTGCCTTTTATAATAAATTTAGGATCCCTTAATTTTGAATTATTTATAATATTTTTTATTTGATCTTTTGTTTCTGTAAGTTCTTGAATTCGTTTCTTTGAATGTTCAATATCTTTATTAAATCGGATGTGATTGCTAAAATCTTCTCTATTATGATAGTCAATTTTGTAATTTATTAATGTTGTTAATACTCTATCAGCATCTTCTAAAGAAAATACCCCATCAATAAGTTTGAATTCGGTGTTGTTTTTCATGTTCTTTTGTGATTGTAATATTTAATTTATTAATCTTGATTTATCATTAAGGGCGATTTACCATCAGTGACTATTATTTTAGTGTTTGGTGATTTTGATAATTCTTTAAAAGCATCAATACTTCTTAATTTGATTATTTCACTACTTAAACCCTCTGATAGAATTTTTTGTGAATCTCTTGTTCCTTTAGCTTCAATTATTTTTCTTTCAGCCTCAAATTTTTCTTGTTGCAATACAAACTCCATTCTCATGGCATCTTGTTCAGCTCTAAGTTTACTTTCAATTGATTGCGATAGACCTTGAGGAAGTTGAATACTTTTCATCAGCACAGATTCAATTACAATACCTTTATCAAGTAGGTTATTAGACATTCTTTTTAAAATATCAGTTTCTATTTCTGATCTTTTTCCAGAATGCATATCCTTAGCGTAGTATTGAGAACATATATCTGCTGAAGCAGAACGGAATACATTAGCAATTATTCCTTCATAATTAAGACCTAAATTATTCACAATTTTAACTACTTCGTTTTTTTCTAATCTGTAAAGAATTGAGATTTGTGATGTAATACTAAGTCCTTCTTTGCTTGGCAGATTTAAACTTAATTCCAAATTTCTCGTTTGAATTGAAGTACGAACTACTTTTGAAGTAAATGGATTAAAAAATACCGGACCTTGAGAATAAATCTGATCTGATAATTTTCCAAGTTTTTGTTTTAAACCAACTTCTCCAGGTTTAATTGTAACACAGTTTGTTAAACTAAAACCTAATAATAGAATTAAATAATTTTTTTTCATGACTATTAATTTTTTTACAAAATTCTATCATTTTAATCATATATTTTTATTTATATTTGTAATGATATATATAAAATATTTTTATGAATTATACCCTTCACCAACTTCAAGTATTTTTTAAAATAACTCAAACAAAGAGCATAACTAAAGCTGCCGAAGAGCTTCATCTTTCTCAGCCTGCTGTTTCTATTCAATTAAAAAATTTTCAAGATCAATTTGAAATTCCACTTACTGAAGTTCTTGGAAGAAAATTATATGTTACCGATTTTGGAAAGGAAATTGCTCTGGCAGCAGATAATATAATTAATGAAGTTTATGCAATTAATTATAAAACTCAAGCTTTCAAAGGACAATTATCAGGAAGGTTAAAGTTATCTGTGGTTTCAACTGGTAAATATGTAATGCCTAATTATTTGTCAGAATTTATGAAAAAAAATTCAGAGGTTGAACTTGAAATGGATGTAACCAATAAAAGTAAAGTAATAAAATCTCTAAAGAATAATGAAATTGATTTTGCGTTAGTGTCTGTTCTTCCCACTGATATAGCTGTAGAATCTATTCAATTAATGGATAATAAATTGTTTTTAGTCGGAAATAAGTTTATTGAAATAAATAATGATACATTAATATCAAAATATATTTCAAATCTACCTTTAATTTACAGAGAGTTAGGTTCTGCAACAAGAACTTCAATGGAAACTTTCTTAGATAAATCTAACATTATTCCTAACATGAAAATTCAACTTACTTCAAATGAAGCGGTAAAGCAATCCGTAATTGCAGGATTAGGAATTTCAATAATGCCACTTATTGGATTAAAAAATGAATTAGAAAACGGAGATATAAAAATTATACCTGTAAAAAATTTACCTATTATTTCAACTTGGAGGTTAATTTGGTTAAAGGGTAAAAAATTAAGTCCAGTTGCTAAAGCCTATTTGGAATTTGTTAATTTACAAAACGAGGATATAAAAAATAATCATTTTTCTTGGATAAATAATTATTAGTCTTCTAAATTTTCATTAAAAGCCGAAGGTAATATTTGCGGGATAAATTTTATCAAAAGGGGGAGTAATAAACTCCCGCCAGGAAGTAAAAAAATAGTTAAGGACGGTACGCTTTTGCAGATGTCTAATAATTGTTTTTTCACTTTCTTTTTTTCGTTAGTATCCAACTCTCTTTGAGTTGATTGAAGTAATAATTGCATTAATTCCTTACTTTCAACTATTTCTTTTGATAATCTTTTTTTGTTTCGTTTTATCAGCAGCTCCACACTTGAGGTCGAATGCTCATAAAAATGCTTTACTGGATTGGAATAATTAAAATATTGGATTTCCGATTTATACTTTTCAATAAATTGGCTAATACTATCAATTGATTCTTGAGTTATTGCGTCAGATAATTTTAGTGTTTCTGCTATTTTAAATAGAAAATAGGATTCTTCATTATCTAATTTTCCATCCTTCCATACTGTTAATCCTGCTAAATCTAGAAGGTAATACTTTTCTAAATCATCTTTGAAATAATCAAGTGAAAGCCCATCTAGGTTTTGTATATTAACTTGTGAAAACTTAGTGTATCGTAAAGATGATTCAAATAGTTTTATAAGTAAATCATCATTTGAAGTTTTTACAGTTTTTATTTGTAATGCCAATGAAACAAAACTAATAATAGCTTCTTCAGTTTTTTTAAAATACTTATCAGGTACTTCGCCTGCAATCAAATAATGTCTATATGCCAAAATATCTACAAATAATAAAGCATTAGTCATAATATGAGAAAAGTTCCGGCTAATGATGTCTTTATTAGTTTGTACTCTTTCTTCAATAATACCTTCTAATTTATGACTATCTGAAGTAGGTAATATTTTTTCAAAAAATCCAAATCCAATTGGTGTAATTTTCTGATAAAAGCTTACGGTTTTAGTAATAAAATCATTTTGGTTGTTACTTTTAGTTGTAAAAAAATAAGTTTCAAATAAAGTATTTATTAATGCAATTTTTGAAACTTCTTCCAAATTCCATTGTGCAATTGAAACTTCGGAATTATTATTTAAGCTTACTATATGTCCGTAAATGAAACCTGTTGAACGAATGTTTTTATAAAAACCCAATATATCGGTTTCTAAAATAGATTTGGTATTGGATTGCTCCAAGAAGTATTTATCTATCCAACCATTTGCCGAAGGGTTAATCATAAAATAAATTTGAATTACAAATCTAGAATAATTTTAAACAAAAAATCGTTATCTAAATTAATAAATAACGATTTGATAAAGAAATAGTAACGACTATTTTATTATTCCTGAGCAAGCTACTCGAGCTCCCGCATTTCCTGTTGGTTGTGTTACAAAATCGTCAGGTTTATCGTGAACTATTAAACCTTTTCCTAGAATATCCTTGTTTGTATCGCCACAACCAATGCACCAATCCTCAGTTTTTAGGGTGATAGTTCCGTTGCCATTTTCATCTGCAGTAAAGTTTCCAATATCTCCTTTATGGTGTTCTGCATCAGTCCAATTTCCATGTTTAACATGCATAGGATTCCAATGTCCGCCAGCAGATGAAGCATCTCCCGTCGAACAATCCGCTTTTTCATGAATATGAATTGCATGAACTCCTGGTTTTAATCCAGATAATTTTGCTTCAAAAGAAACAACACCATTTTTTTCTTTGAAAGTAGCAGTTCCAGTAACTGTGCTTCCGCTTTTTGGTTCTAATGTTATGGTTAAAGCATTTGCTTTGCTAGAATTACCCGATTTGCATGCAACAAAAATTGCAATTGATGCTAAAGTTAGAATAAGTAATTTTTTCATAGTATTTATTTTTATCAAAGTTAACGATAAAAAAATATTTTTACTTTAATATTTACTTAAAAGCAATACTCGTTTTCTGCAACTAATTTATTGGTAATTGTTTCTCTCAAAGCTACAACATTTGGCATGTTTGTGTACTTGGTAAATCTTCTTAATCCCATTAACATCATTCTCTGTTCATCGCCTTCGGCAAATGAAATAATGCTTTCTTTACCACGTAATGCTACAATATCAACAGCTTTGTATAGATATAGTTTTGCCATTGCTATTTGTTCTTCCACTTTTGCTTCTCCTCCTTTTTTGGCTAATTTTTCAGTGCGAAGGAGCGTACTTTCTGCCATGTAGATTTCAATTAACATATCTGCAGCAGCCATTAATAACTGTTGGTGCGAATCTAAATCCATTCCAAATTTTTGAACCGCAGCACCTGCAACCATTAGAAATGCATTCTTCAGTTTAGCAATCATTTCTTTTTCTTCAGAGAATAATTCAGAATAATCGGGTGTTTCAAATGAAGGAATTCCCATTAATTCTTCTTGTACTTTCATGGCAGGTCCAAGCAAATCAACATGGCCTTTCATGGCTTTTTTAATTAGCATTCCTACAGAAAGCATTCGGTTAATTTCGTTAGTACCTTCATAGATTCGAGCAATACGAGCATCACGCCAAGCACTTTCCATTGGAGTGTCTTCCGAAAATCCCATTCCGCCATAAATTTGAATTCCTTCATCGGCACAATTTTGTACATCTTCCGAAACGGCAACTTTTAAAATCGAACATTCAATGGCAAATTCCTCAACTCCTTTTAATTCTGCTTCTTGGTGTGAAGTGCCTTCTGCAACACGAGCATTAATTCGATCTTCAATCGATTTTGCTGCACGATACGTGGCGCTTTCTCCAGCATAAGCTGAAGTTGCCATTTCGGCTAATTTATAACGAATTGCTCCAAATTGTGAAATTGGGGTGTTGAATTGAACTCGTTCATTGGCATAATGAACGGCATTAGTTGTTACTCTTCGTTGGGCATCCAAACAGGCTGCAGCCAATTTGATACGGCCAACATTCAAGGCATTCATTGCAATTTTAAATCCGTTTCTTCTTTCGGAAAGCATATTTTCAACTGGGACTTTTGTTTCATTAAAGAAAACTTGTCGGGTAGAGGAGGCCCTAATTCCTAATTTATGTTCTTCTTCTCCAAATGAAATTCCATTAGTTGTATCATTTTCTACAATAAAACCAGTAATGTTTTTATCGTCATCAATTTTTGCAAAAACTATAAATAGCGAACAAAATCCGGCATTGGAAATCCACATTTTTTGTCCGGTAATTTTATAATGTGTTCCATCTTCTGATAAAACTGCTTTCGTTTTTCCTGAATTGGCGTCACTTCCTGCGCCAGGTTCTGTTAAACAATAAGCACCAAACCATTCTCCTGACGCCAATTTCGGAACGTATTTTTGCTTTTGCTCCTCGGTTCCGTATAAGGTAATTGGCATAGTACCAATTCCGGTGTGGGCGCCAAAAGCTGTCGAAAAAGATCCTGTTGCCCCCGAAATATAATCACATACCAAGCAGGTATCTACAAATCCCATTCCCATTCCGCCATAATTTTCTGGAACAGCAACACTTAAAAATCCCATTTCACCGGCTTTTTTCATTACCTCTTCGGTAAATTTAAAGTCCTTGCTCTCGAATCGGTTTTTGAATGGCCAAATTTCTTTTTCCACAAATTCTTTAACCGAATCGCGCATCATTAATTGTTCTTCCGAAAAATCTTCTGGTGTAAAAACATCCTCACATTTGGTTTCTTTAACCAAAAATTGTCCACCTCTTGTTATTTCGCTCATGGTATTTATATTTTGAATTTATTAATTATAGTAACTCATATACACCAGCGCAACCTTGTCCGGTTCCAACGCACATGCTAACTATTCCGTATTTGCTTTTTCTTAATCGCATTTCTTCAAATAATTGTACTGATAATTTAGCACCGGTACAACCAAGTGGATGTCCTAATGCAATGGCGCCACCATTTACATTTACGATATCTGGATTTAATCCTAATTCTCTTATGACAGCTAATGATTGCGATGCAAAAGCTTCGTTTAATTCAATTAAATCAATATCATCTAATGTTAGACCTGCTTGCTTTAATGCTTTCGGAATTGCTTTAACCGGACCGATTCCCATAATTCTTGGTTCCACTCCAGCAGAAGCAAAGTTTACCAAGCGAGCGATAGGGGTTACGCCCAATTCTTTTACCATTTCTTCACTCATAATGAGAACAAAAGCTGCACCGTCACTCATTTGTGAGGAATTTCCTGCGGTTACACTACCATCGGCAGCAAATACGGGTTTCAATTTACCTAATGCTTCAATATTGGTATCGGCTCTCGGACCTTCATCTTTTGAAACAACATACGATTTGGTTTCTTTTTTACCATTTTCATTGATAAATGTTTGTTCTACAGTTATCGGAACAATTTGATTATCAAATTTACCCTCAGCTTGCGCTTTTAAGGCTTTTTGGTGTGAGTTGAAGGAAAATTCATCTTGATCATCTCGAGATATAGAAAATTGTTTTGCTACAGCTTCTGCAGTTAAACCCATTCCCCAGTAATAATCTTCGTGCCCTTCTTTTGCAATAGCATAATCTGGAGTTGGTTTATAACCCCCCATCGGAATAAAACTCATGCTTTCGGCACCACCTGCAATAATACAATCGGCCATGCCACTCTGAATTTTAGCTGTTGCCATTCCGATAGTTTCTAAACCAGAAGCACAATACCTGTTTACGGTTACCCCAGGAACATCAGTAACTTTTAATCCCATTAGGGAAATTAAACGACCCACATTCAATCCTTGTTCGGCTTCTGGCATTGCGTTGCCAACCATTACATCGTCAATTCGAGTTTTATCAAAATCAGGTAAATCCTTCATCATAAATTGGATGGTTTCAGCTGCCAATTCATCGGGACGCTTAAATCGAAATACCCCTTTTGGAGCTTTTCCAACTGCTGTTCTATAAGCTTTTACTATATAGGCTGTTTTCATAAATTTTAGTATTAAGAATAGAGTATTAAGTATTAAGACTTTTTTAGTATTAAGAATTAAGACTTTCTAATTTTTTTTATGTTGTTTTTAATTTTTTTTGAATGGAGAAATTCATATTTGAAACTTCTACTAGTTGACTTATAATAGGTTGTATTATTTCTTCAGTTACAAGATTTAATCTTTTTGCTAGTATTAATTGTGTTATTAATTCAAATGTAGATCCATTTGCAATTCCTAAAAATTGAATAAATTCTTTATTATGATTTCTACCTGATCCTTCTGCAATGTTTGAAGGTATTGAAACTGCACACTTTTTTATTTGGTGTATTAAATTAAATTTTTCATCATTTGGTAACAATAAAGTAACTTCATAAACTGAAACCGCTACATCCATTGCCTTTTGCCATATTTTAAGTTTTTCATAATTGTGCATATTCTGTATTGTATTAAGATTGGAGTATTAAGTATCAAGACTACCAATCATGTTTAATTATCTTTTTATATTTTAAAACCTTTGTCCATTAGTCTTAATACTTAATACAAAAGTCTTGATACTTAATACAAAAGTCTTGATACTAATTTCTCAACGGTTTTCCTTTAGTTAACATAAACTGAATTCGTTCCAATGTTTTTCTTTCAGCACAAAGGGATAAAAAGGCCTCTCTTTCGATATCTAATAAATATTGTTCACTTACTAGAGTTGGTTCTGATAAATCACCTCCAGCCATAACATAGGCTAGTTTATTGGCAATTTTTAAATCGTGTTCGGATATGTATTTTCCAGCAACCATTTGATTGGTTCCAACTAAGAACATTCCAAGTGCTTGTTTTCCTAATACTTTAATATCTGTTCTGCGAATAGGCTGCGTATAACCTTGATCTGCCATTTGCAAGGCAACTTGTTTTGCTACTGCAATTTGACGGTCTTTATTCACCACAACAATGTCTTTTCCTTTCTGTAAAACACCAATATCAAATCCTTCGTATGCAGATGTAGCTACTTTAGCCATTCCAATAGTTAGAAAATATTCTTGAAGTACATTTAATTCTACATCATTTTTATGAAATAAATCCGATGCACGCAAGGCCATTTCTTTAGATCCACCGCCACCAGGAATAACACCAACTCCAAATTCAACCAAACCAATGTAAGTTTCTGCTGCAGCAACCACACGATCGGCATGCATGCTCATTTCGCATCCACCACCTAAAGTCATTCCGTGTGGCGCAACAATAACCGGAATAGAGGAGTAGCGCACGCGCATCATGGTGTCTTGAAAATATTTAATTGCCATATTTAACTCGTCGTATTCTTGTTCGACAGCCATCATGAAGATCATTCCAATATTCGCACCAACCGTAAAATTGGCTCCTTGGTTTCCAATAACTAATCCGCGGTATTCTTTTTCGGCTAAGTCAATTGCTTTGTTAATTCCTGCTAATACGCCTCCGCCAATGGTGTTCATTTTTGAATGAAATTCTAAATTCAAAATTCCATCGCCTAAATCAATAATACTAGCATCCGAATTACCCCAAACTTTATGGCTCTCGCGAATATTGTCTAGAATAATAAAGGCATCTTGACCTGGGATTTTTTCTTGAGATTTACTGGTGTTATTATAATAATGTGTGGCTCCGTCTTTTACCGAATAAAAAGTTGAATTTCCAGAAGCTAGCATGTCATTCACCCAACTAGCAGGAGTATATCCTTCAGCTTTCATTAATTCGATGGCATTTTCAACACCAATGGCATCCCAAATTTCAAAGGGTCCGTTTTCCCAGCCGAAACCGGCTTTCATGGCATCGTCAATTTTGTAAAAATCGTCTGAGATTTCAGGAATTCTATTCGAACAATAGGCAAACATCGCTGCAAAACTTTTTCTGTAAAAATCTCCTGCTTTGTCTTTTCCTTTTACTAATACTTTGAAACGATCAATAGGTTTTTCAATAGTTTTAGTTAATTCTAATGTAGCAAAGGAAGCTTTTTTAGCAGCTCGGTATTCTAATGTATTTAAATCTAATGATAGAATTTCTTTCCCAACTTTTTTATAGAATCCTTGTCCGGATTTGCTTCCCAGCCATTTATTTTCCATCATTTTGGAAATAAAATCTGGAAGTTTAAATAAATCATGCGCTTCATCATTTGGGCAACCTTCATATAAGCCATTAGCTACATGAACTAAAGTATCCAATCCAACCACATCGACTGTTCTAAATGTAGCCGATTTTGGTCTACCAATAACAGGACCAGTAAGTTTATCCACTTCTTCAATAGTTAATCCCATTTCTTTTACCAAATGAAATAAACTCTGAATTCCGAAAATTCCAATACGGTTTCCAATGAATGCTGGAGTATCTTTGGCAATTACCGATGTCTTTCCAAGAAATTGGGAACCATAATTTGACAGGAAATCTAAAACATCAGGCGAAGTTTTAGGTCCAGGAATGATCTCGAACAATTTCAAATAACGCGCAGGATTGAAGAAATGTGTTCCACAAAAATGCGCCTGAAAATCATCGCTTCTGCCTTCACTCATATACTTAATCGGAATTCCAGAAGTATTGGAAGTTATTAAAGTTCCGGGTTTACGGAATTTATCAATTTGTTCGAAAACTTGTTTTTTGATATCCAATCGCTCCACAACAACTTCAATAATCCAATCGCAAGTGGCTATTTCAGAAAGGTTATCGGTTGTGTTTCCAGTTGTTATTCTGTTTGCAAATTTCTGACTATAAATAGGAGAGGGATTCGATTTTAAAGCATTCGCCAAATGGTCGTTTACCATTCTATTACGAACAGCCTTACTTTCTAAAGTCAATCCTTTCTTTTCTTCAGCTTCAGTAAGTGCATTGGGAATAATATCCAATAATAATACCTCAACTCCAATGTTAGCGAAATGACATGCAATTCCAGATCCCATAATTCCAGACCCAACAACTGCTACTTTTTTAATTATTCTTTTCATTTTTTTATTTGAATGTAGTTCAAAATATTTTTTTCTCTGTGATCAAATCGTTTATGGTTTCTGAAACCTCCATGAAATGATTTAGTTTTTCTTCTGTAAGGTTTTTTCGAATGGCTTCATTAAATTTCAAAACAGTTGCTTTTGATAATTCTCTTTTTTCTTTACCTAATTCCGTTAAGTATATTAAAACCCCTCTGCCATCATCTGGATTTTTCTTACGAATTATCAAGCCTTTTTCTTCTAAAGTTTTAAGTGTTCTAGTTAATGAAGTAGGCTCCATTCCCATTCGGTTGCTAATATTGGTTGATGGAGTGCCCTCTTCTTTGTCAATACTAAGTAAAGCAAATCCTATTGCCATCGAACCATCATACTTTGAAGCTTCTTCATTATACATCCTAGAAACGGCTTGCCAGGTTGCTCGAAGCATGTAATCAATGGTTTTTTCTTTCATGATTTCTAAATTCAAAATCAAATATACAATAATTTATTATGCACGCATAATAAATTAAGATTTATTTATATAATTCAGAAAAAAATTATTCATTAAGTCAATTATCAATTATTTAGGTCAATTATAATACAGAACAACCTATTTATATATAATTATTTTGTAGGAAAATTATACATACTTGATAAATTTTGTTTACACTTACAAAATGTTAAATATTTGAAAATAATAAATTTTAAAGTGTGTTTTATTGAGGTATTATTAATTGAAAGTAAAAATGGTAAATAATAATGTTTTAGCATTAATTCTATGTTTGTAAAAAGATGAATTAATTCATTATTATTAGAGTTTGTAAAGAATCTATTCGTAAATTAAATATATAATTCAAAATTGAATATAATTGAGAAAGTAAAAAACTATGAATAGAAATAGAATCCTTATTGTTGGTTCGGAGTTATTGTTATCTCAAAATATTCAATCTATTTTAGAAAACGAAGGTTATGAAGTTATCATAAATTTAGTAATTGCAGATTCAATTTTGCAGCAAATTGAGACTATAAATCCCCAATTGGTTTTAATTGATAATGATATTAAAGGAAAAATTAGTTCAACTGAAATTGGTAAATATCTTTTAAATGCCGATTTAATTCCCTTTATGTATATTTCTTCTTCTGCAGATAATATAACATTAGAACAAATTAAGGTAACTCGTCCCTATGGTTTTTTGATTAAGCCAGTTCGAAGGACTGAATTGAATGCTTTAGTAAAAATTATTCTATACAATTACTCGCATAAACATTTAGATCTATTAAAAACCGATAAGAAAGTTATTGAAGATGTACCTTACCGAATTCGACATGTAATTAATTACATCAACGACAATATTTATGAAAAAATTGATATTGATGAATTAACAAATTTAACTAAATGGAAAAAGCATCATTTTATTCGAATTTTCCATAGTATCATTGGAAATACACCTTATCAATATATTTTATTTCATAAAATGGAAATAGCGAAAGCATTAATCGAAGAGACCGATCAACCAATAAATGAAATTGCTTTTGATTTAGGGTTTGTAAATTATTCCAACTTTGGGCATGTATTCAAGAAAATATGCCACACTTCTCCCGAGAATTATAGAAAAACAAAAAAAACTAAAAGCTCAATTGAGCAACTTTGAAGTTCAATACTTTCCGTTTAATAATTCTCCCCCAATACTCGATTTAGCTTCGATACCAATCTTTTTCATCATTTCATAAGTAGTACAAACTGCAGCTGAAGTAACCGGAATTCCACATTCTGCTTGAATCAAATCAATTGCTTCTAAAGAAGGCATTTGTACACAAGCCGAAGCCACTAAAACATCCACATCAGTTAAATCCAATTGCTTGTATATTTCCAATAAATTCATTGGGTTTTGAGCTGCAACTTCTAGGTTATCTGGAATTTCTAAGGCGATACTTTGTTTAACTTTGATCCCTTGGTTTTCTATATAATCGACAACCATATCGGTTAATGGTCGCATATAAGGCGTAATTATAGAAATTTGTTTGGCACCTAAAACTTTTAATCCATTGATTAATGCACCAGCCGAAGTTACAATAGGAGTAGGGAAGTCATTGGCAACAGTTTCTTGATGTAAATTCACTTCAGAAACGCAATGATAACCGCGTCCCATGCTCATAATGGCAACCAAACAGGCATATCCCATAACATCTACATGTGCATCCGAAAGTTCTTGGGCACATTTTAAACTCATGGCATCCATGGCTTCTAATTCTTCTTTGGTTACTTTCTTCATGCGCATTCTACTGCTATGAAAAGTAAAACGTTCTGGCAAAATGGTTTCTCTTGCTCTAAATATCGCTGGTATTTCGGTTTCCATCGTCACATTGGAAGACGGAACTATTTGTCCTATTCTGTATTTTCTCATATTGTCATTGCGAGGCACGAAGCATTCTCTCTTATATTTCCTTAATCGTATTTACTATTGTTCCAATTCCTTCCACAGTGGCTTCCACAATATCACCATCGTACATCCATTCTTGAGGATCTCTACCGGCACCAACTCCTGATGGTGTTCCGGTTGCAATAATATCACCTGGTTCAAGAGTAAATACAATACTCAAATCCTCAATTAAATCATTGATATTGAACAATAAGAATTGGGTATTCGAATTTTGTTTTTCAACTCCGTTTACTTTTAAAGATAAATTCAAGTTGTGCGGATTTTCAATCTCATCTTTGGTTACTAAATAAGGTCCCATTGGCGCAAAAGTATCTTGTCCTTTAGAAACAATCCATTGGCCTTCACGACGGCAATCTCTTGCAGAAATATCGTTGATAACGGTATATCCAAAAACAAAATCCATTGCATCAGCATTCGATACAAATTTTCCTTTTTTACCAATAACTACTGCCAATTCTACTTCCCAGTCTAATTGTGAAGTTAGTTTGGTGTTTTTAATAATGTTGGTATTTGTCGCTGTAACTGTTGTTGGCGGTTTCGAAAAGATAATTGGTTTTTGAGGTAATTTACCAGTAGTATCCAATGTTCTTGCGCTTTCGGCAACGTGTTCTGTGTAGTTCAATCCAATTCCGATGATGTTCTTTCTCGGTTTTTCAATCGGAGCGAGGATAGTAACTTCATTCATTTCATATGAAATTTCTTCAAAGAAATTTTCTGGAGTTTCGTTCACCATTTCGGTGATTTCTTGAATGATTTCAAATCCAAGGTCAATTAAATCCAACATATCGTTTGGTAATGGAAAATTGGATATTTCTCCAAAATCTTCCATGTCGATTACTTGGTTGTTGTGAATAAATCCTAAACGAGGTTCGGTGTCGGCTGTTTTGTAAGTAAGTAGTTTCATTTTTTTTAAGTTTCTAAGGAACTAAGCTTTATTTTTTTTAATTAATTTATAAAACGCAAATAGCAATAATACGGACCAAAAGCAAATATTTACATATCCAATAATAACTGCCAATTTATCATGTTTTTGAACTAAATTGGCTCCCAATATAATAAAACCAATAGGTCCAATAAAAGCATTAATTAATTTTAATTTATTCATTATTCGTTAATCAATTGGTTTCCATTATTTTCTAAATAGTCTCTTCCTTGAAATAACCCCAATCCTTCAATTACAGGTAAATCGTTGAATTGAAATAAGCAAGCATCTTCGTTTTCAGATAGGTTATGGTGCTCATGCCAAGCCCAAGAGGGAACGCAGAAAATATCGCGTTCCTTCCAATCGAAACGTTTTCCATTGATGATGGAATATCCTTTTCCTTTAGCACATTGGTATACAATAGACCCTGTATGTTTGTGTGCTTTTCCTTTAAATCCTGCCGGTAACAATTGTATGGCTGCGCCCATGGTTTGCATCACATGTCCACCTGTTAATGGATTGGAATACTGCATTAATATACCGTCAAACGGATTGACTTCATTAACTTTAGCCACTTCCAACATGGTTGGATAAACAGTGGTCCAAGAGTATTTAAACAAAGGAGAATAGGGTTTGTCCCAAGTTTTGTCGGCAGGAATTAATCCTGCTCCGCCATAAGTCAAAGGAGAGTGATTAATTGGTGCTGTTAATGGTTGTTTGCCATCATAAACCGCATAATCATTAGCTTCTAATGCATTAACTAAAGGAATATCCAAGCCATCTTGCCAAATACAAGTTTGGCCATCTGCTTCAACTCCGTGTTCGTGCCAAGATGAATTTGGTGTAATCACAAAGTCGTTGACTTCTAGCATGATTTTATTACCATCTACTACGGTATATCCTTTGCTGCCTTCCATGATGAAACGCAACGCAGAAGCACGATGGCGATGCGCCGAAGTGCTTTCCCCTGGTCGAGTAACTTGAATTCCGGTATATAACCAACCCACAGCTGCCGAAACATCTTTACGTTTGTCATTTACTAAATAAACCACGCGACGACCTGCTTGTTCTGGAGTTACTAATTCGGAGGATTTTAAAACTAAAGCTCTTAAATCATCGTATTTCCATAACATTGGAACGGATGTAGATCGAGGTTCCCAAGGTTCAATATCATTGGCAACGGTCCATAAAGCACCTGCACCAAGAGTTTCTAATTCTTTATAATAGGCTTCTAATTCTGGCGAATCCTGAACTCGAGCTCTTCCTATTTGGTCGTCTGAATGTTTTGCGTCCATGCTAATTCTTATTAAATTCTTCGTGATTGTCGATAAAAGTTATCTTTCTTGTAGGAGCAGTGTTCACTCTTAAATCAAAAATATCAAATCGGTTGTAATGCCCTAATATATCGTGCATTTGTTTCGGTTGAATGCATTTTTCCAAATCAATATCGGCATAAATCATTCCTTCTTGATCAATTAACGGAGTTCCAATTACAGCACCATTCGGACCAATAAATCCAGAGAAAGCAGAGCTTTTTCTAGTCAATAATTCATCTACATTTGGAACATCTGCTCTTAAAGCATCTTTTATTTCTTGCGATATTGTAGAACAAGAAACGATTGTAAATAATTTTCCTTCAAATGAATGTGCTGCCGCTCGAATTTTAATGGCTTCAGCCATGTCATAATCGGGTGGGGCAACAGGCAACGAAATGTAATTAGCAATATGAATTAATTCGCCTTGCGATAACAAAGTAAAACGGGCTAAAGTATTAGTGTTTTCGCCACAAGCTAAGGTTCCAATTGGACCAATTTCAGTATTATAAACTTTTAATGATGATCCATCACCTGAAGTCCAGGTTAGTTTTTCTGCCCATGTTGGTACTAATTTTCGGTGTTTACCAATTAGATTTCCGTTGTTGTCAATAATTAAATTGGTATTGTATATTTCGCCATAACTGTCTCCTCTTTCATTAATTCCGATAACAATATGAATGTTGTTTTCTTTTGCAGCTTGAAATAATGGTTTCATTGATTCGTCAGTAACTGCAACCGAATTTTTGTATAATTCTTCGTACCATTTGCTTCCTTGAATAGGAGTCATAATCCAATTCCAATACGGATAACCTGCTACAAATACTTCGGGAAACGCTATTAATTGCGCACCATTTGCACTTGCTTCCTTAATAAAATTAATTGCTTTATCAATTGTTTTTTCTACATTTAAAAAAACTGGTGCTGTTTGAACGGTAGCGGCTTTAAATTTTTTGAAATCCATTTTATATGTAAATATTAAATAATAAAAGTAGCAATTTTAAGTTTCATTTCTTCGTTAAACGGAGTTGCTTTAATGTCTTTTCTATCGTCGTTGATAGTCACATTTACTAAAGTAACTTCGCCTTCTAAACAAACTGATCCTTGTGCGTCTTCAAATGAAAATCCGCAAAGAATGGATGCACCACCTAAATTTTTAACCCATAACTTCTTAGTTAAGATTTCTCCTAAGCGAGCAGCTTTTTTGAATTGCACTTTCAAATCAACGGTTGGAATACCATTGGTTTCGTGCATTTGAGAAAATGGTCTTCCAAGTGCTTCTTCAAACCAATCTTCGACTAAGCAATTCAGCATTTCTAGAAATCTAGGATAGAATACTATTCCGGCATAATCTACATGCTGAAAACGAATTTTTTCTTGTTTTACAAAAGGTTGGTTCATCTTACTTTAATTTAAATCGTTGTATTTTTCCGGTTTCAGTTTTTGGCAAAGCCTCAGTAAAATTAATTACTCTCGGATATTTGTAGGGCGCAGCCACTTCTTTAAACCAATGCTGTATTCTGTTTTTCATTGCATCAGAAGCCTTTTTTTTGTCTTTCAAAACAATGTGTGCGCAAACTAACATTCCGCGTTCTTCATCGGGTAAACCCACAACAGCACATTCTAGAATATCCTCGTGAGTCAAAAGTACGCTTTCTACTTCAATTGCTGCAATATTGTATCCTGAAGAAATGATCATATCATCTCCACGAGCCACAAACCAAAGGTAACCTTCTTCATCTTTTCGGAATATATCTCCCGTAATATTCCAGCCCTTTTCGACATAGTCTTTTTGTTTGTCTTCGCGATTTAGGTATTTACAGCCGGTAATTCCCCTTACGGCTAATCTTCCAGGTTCGTTAGCAGGAACTTCGTTTCCGTTTAGGTCAATTATTTTGGCTTCATAACCGGTAATTGGCAATCCGGTAGCCCCAGGTTTCATGTTTTCTTCATTGGAAGAAATGAAAATATGCAGCATTTCTGTAGCTCCAATACCATCAATTATTTTCAATCCAGTGGCATCGTACCAATCTTGCCAAACTTTTATTGGTAAAGTTTCTCCAGCCGATACACATTTTCGCAAACTCGAAATGTCGTATTCTTTTACTTTGGTTGTGATGATTCGCCAAGCAGTTGGAGCAGTAAAGCAAATGGTGATTTTATGTTCCTGAATTGCTTTTAATAAAACATCTGGACTTGGTTTTTCAATTAAAAAAGTAGAAGCACCAAAATACATCGGAAACAAAACCAATCCACCTAAGCCAAAGGTAAAACCAATTGGAGGACTTCCGGTGAAAATATCATTTGGAGTTGGTTGTAAGGAATAGGTTGGAAAGCATTCACAAATATTTAAAATATCTTTATGGAAATGCGAGGTCATTTTTGGTAAGCCAGTTGTTCCAGAAGTAAATCCGATTAGGGCAACGCTATCGTTTTTAGTTTGAAAATTTGAAAATGTTTTTGGTTTGTCTTTCATTAATTGCTCTAATTGGGAATTTCCATAGATGCAAATTTGTTTCAAATAATCCGATTTTACCAAAACCATTTCCTCTTCCAATTCCTTGTCGCAAAAGGCATGAGATATTTGAGCGCAGTCAATAATTGTAGTCAATTCTTTATCTCTAAGTAGCGGCATGGTTGCAACAACAACGCCACCTGCTTTCAATATTGCAAACCAACAAGCGACCATCATTGGGTTATTTGCAGAGCGAATTAAGACACGATTACCTGATTTAAAATTTAAATCTTCAACTAAAACATGTGCAATTTGATTTGCTTTTTCATACAAATCCTGATAGGTCCAAACAGTGTCAAAGGTTCTAATGCAAATGTTGTTTCCGCGACCTTCTTCAATATGTTTATCAAGCAATTTATCAACACAATTCAGTGTTTCAGGATGTTGAAATTGAGGCAAATCGGTGAATAGATAATCAGGTTGTAATTTTTGATTAGGTAAATTGTCATGAGCAAAATTATCTTCCATAAATTAATTACGAATTTTAAATTACGAATTACGTAACGTTTTTTGAATAGAACCAATTATTCTTAATAATTCTTCAATATCAATTAATAAACTTTGAGCCTCTTCATTTGAAAGATAAGAAGTGTCTTTTAGCAATCTAATCCAGTAATGAGTTTCTCTTGCTTCTTTATAAGAAATCGTAAGTTTTGCAAAAAAATCTTTTTCAGTTTGTCCTCCAATTGCTTCTTCTATGTTTGCTCCAATTGAAGTTCCACATCTTAAAAGTTGCTTGCTCAATACATATTCTTTTTTTTCTTCTGATAAATACTTATAAACATTTACAATCCGAACTGCAAATGCATAACTTTTAATTTGTACCACATTATCTTTTTTCATAATTCGTAATTCATAATTTATAATTACTTTTTATTACTTTTTGGTTTTAATGCTTTTTTCATTCCTTCCAGTTGCTTTCTTTCGGTTGCCTTTAATGGATATGAATGCGAAATTCCTGCTTTGTATGAATTTGGAATGTCCATTGGTTCAAATTGTTCGTAGGCTTGTGCGTTACGAACAAAGTTAGGGTCTGATAATAAAGGTCTTCCAAGCGCAACAATATCCGCTCTTCCATTAAGGATAATAGTATTAATTTGATCAATGTCTTGAATGTAACCTGCGGTAATTGTAGGGATATGAACGGTATTACGAACGGTATCTGCGAATGGCGTTTGCCACATTCTACCGGTTTGTGGTTTTTGACCTGCAACGGTATTTCCTGTAGATACATTAATAATATCGGCTCCAGCCTTTTTAAACGCAGCAGCAATTGTAATAACATCTTGCTCAGATATTCCGTTTTCAACCCAATCAGTAGCGGAGATTCGAACTGACATTGGTTTTTCTTTTGGAAAAACGGCACGTATTTCATTGAAAACACGTAATGGAAATTTCAATCTGTTTTCTATGCTTCCACCAAATTCATCATTTCTATTATTTGTTAATGGAGATAGGAACGAGGCTAATAAAAATCCATGATGCGCTTGTAACTCGATCATATCAAACCCAGCTTCATTGGCATTTTTAGCTGCTTGTACAAATTGAGAAGTTATCAAATCCATATCAGAAAGGGTAATTTCTTTCGGTGTTGCAAATTTTTCATTAAATGCAATTGGTGAAGCCGAAAGTAATTCCCAGCTGTTTTCTAACGGTTCTCCACCTTCCCAAGGTTTTTTTGTAGCACCTTTTCTCCCAGAATGTCCTATCTGAATTCCGATTTTAGTTTGTGTCTTTTTATGAATAAAATCAGTTATCTTCTTCCATTCAACTATTTGATTTTCATTATATATACCAGCGCAACCTAAAGTTATTCTTCCTGTTTCTGAAATTGCAGTTAATTCGGTGATAATTAATCCCAAACCACACAAAGCTCGAGAGGTATAATGTTGGAAATGCCAGTCATTTACAATGCCATTTTCAGCTTGATATTGACCCATTGGAGCCATTGCAATTCTATTTTGCAATTCTAAATCGCGTAATTTGAATTTAGAAAAAGCTGCAGGAGTAGCTTGTTGATTGGTATTGAATTCTTCCAAAACCTTATCTGTAAAAGACTTGTCTCTTAATCGTAGGTTTTCATAAGTTACTTTTTTAGAACGGGTCATGCAACCAAATGCAAACTGGTAAAACGGATGTTGCATGTTGCGATCCATATTTTCAAACCAATCCAGCGAAACTATAGCTGCATGCTGAATCATTTCTACTGTATTTCTCCGAGTCTTTTCGTATTGCTGAAAAGCAGCTTGTACATCATTTGTATTAGCAATTAAAGCATCCGATAAGCCGATAGCGCAATCCATGGCTAATTTTGTTCCAGATCCAATAGAGTAGTGGGCTGTTGCTTTTGCATCACCAAGTAATACAATATTTTTATGATACCATTTTTCATTAGTTACATGAGGAAATTGACGCCAATTTGATTTATTAGACAATAAAGGATGTCCGTCTAATTCTTCCTTAAATAGTTCGGCTATTTTTGCAATGGTATCTTCTTCATTAGTTACTTCAAAACCATGCCTTTCCCAGGTTTCATTGCTGCATTCGAAAATCCATGTACTACGATTTTCTTCGTATTGGTAAGAATGAGCTACGATAGTTCCGTGGGGAGTTTCTCTAAAAAAATAAGTAAATGCATCCAGTGGTTTGGTTGAACCCAGCCAGACAAATCGGTTTTTCTTTAAAACAATTTTGGTCCCGAATTCTTTTTCATATTTTGTTCTAATTCCGCTTGAAATACCATCGGAGGCCAAGATAATATTGGCATCTGCATATTTTGATAAGTCATCAATATTTTGCTCAAAATGTAAATTCACGCCTTCTTCAATACATCTTTGTTGCAGTAACTGTAATAATGTTTTTCTGGAGCAGCCGCAAAATCCATTACCGGCAATACTTACTTGTTCGCCATTTCTAGCCACTACAATATCATCCCAGTAGGCAAACTTGCTACGAATTAATTCATACGACTGCATATCGCGTTTTAAAAATTCGCCTAATGTTTCATCTGAAAAAACAACTCCAAATCCAAAACTATCGTCAGGTTTGTTGCGTTCGTAAATATCTATTTGGCAATGCGGCATTGCTTTTTTGGTAAGAATCGAAAAATAAAGTCCGCCAGGACCACCGCCAATAACTGCTATTTTCATATTTTAATTTCTTTTGACAGAAAAGATTTCTCCAATTTTACTGTAGTTGGAACCTGCTAAACGTGAAATTGGTTTGTAGGTTTCCAAATTAATTTTATAATCTTCCAGAATCACATTGTCATCAAAATGCATATGTACAATTCTCCCAATAATTACGCATGCTCCACCTTGTTTATGATTTTCCAAAAAATAATGATGCACTAATTCACATTCTAAATGTATAGGACTTTCTTTTACACGCATTGGCTTAACCAAAACTGATGGCACCGGAGTTACCCCAACCAAATCAAACTCATCAATATCTGAAGGAACGGATTGTGCAGTTGCATTCATTTGTTCTGTTAGTGATTCAATCACCATATTTACCACAAATTGTTTGTTGGTAAGAATATTATTTAAAGTGTCTTTATTGGAATTGTCATCTCTGCGTGTAGAAAACATAATATGCGGCGGATCATCGCCAACCATATTAAAATAAGAAAAAGGAGCAAGGTTATTAATCCCGTTATCATCCACAGTTGAAACCCAGGTAATAGGCCTTGGAATGATCGTTCCGGTTAGCAATTTATAAATTGCTTTAGTTTCTAGGTCGTTAGGATTAAATTCCATTCTTTATTGTATTTGTAAAAATTAAAGATATTTTTTGGAATTTTTTTAGCTGATTTGTAATTTATATGTAATAAAAATTGAGAATTTCTATTTTAGTTTTTAGAAAAACAAAAACTAGGAATTATATATTTTGTTATATAATTGAATGTATTTCTCTTTTACGATTTTACGTTTCAATTTTAATGTAGGTGTCAGTTCACCACCATCAATACTCCAAACATTTGGCGTTAATTCAAATCGTTTTATTTTCTCCCAATTTCCAAATTTTTCATTGTAAAAATCAACTTCTTGTTGAATTTTATTTATCACATTTTGATTTGAAACTACATCTTCATTTGTTTCTCCAATTGAAATTCCTTCTTTTTCTGCCCAAGTTTTAATATAGCTGAAATTTGGTTGAATAAAAGCTCCAGGCATTTTTTCACCATCGCCTATAATCATGATTTGCTCAATAAATAGCGATTGTTTTAATGTGTTTTCTAGATGTTGCGGTGCAATATATTTTCCGCCAGAAGTTTTAAATATTTCTTTTTTTCTATCGGTAATTTTTAAGAAACCTTCTGAGTCAATTTCCCCAATATCTCCAGTGTGAAAATATCCATCAATTATTACTTGTTTAGTAAGTTCTTCATCTTTATAATAACCCATCATTACATTTGAACCTTTGCAAAGAATTTCTCCATCTTTTGCAATTTTTATTTCTACATTTTGAATTGCTTTACCAACAGTCCCAACTTTAAACAATCTGTTTCTAATATCGTTTACAGTAATTACAGGGGAAGTTTCGGTTAATCCATAACCTTCCATAACAGGCATTCCTGCTGCTGCGAATACTCTTGTTAGTCGTTGTTGTAATGCAGCACTTCCAGAAACCAAAACATTAAGGTTGCCACCTAAACCATCTCTCCATTTGCTAAAAATTAATTTTCGAGCTAATTTTAATTGCAATTCATACCAAATTCCGTTTGCTCCATAAGGTTCGTATCGCAATCCTAACCCTACAGCCCAAAAGAATAATTTTCTTTTTATTCCGGTAAGCGCAGATCCTTTTTCAATAATTCGGTCATATACTTTTTCTAATAATCTTGGTACAACCGAAAAAACGGTAGGTTTTACTTCGGCAATGTTCTCTGAAAGTTTATCAATGCTTTCTGCAAAATATATAGAAACTGAATAATATTGGTAAATGTATAAAATTACTCTTTCAAAAATATGGCAAATAGGCAAGAAGCTAAGTGCCCTACTGGTTCCTTCTTCAAAAGGGATTCTGGGCGAACTATCCAATACATTGGAAACAATATTGTGATGCGAAAGCATAACTCCTTTAGGTTTTCCCGTTGTTCCAGATGTGTATATGATAGTTGCTAATTCTTCAGGCTTTACATCATCTTTGCGTTTTTCAACTTCATCTTGGTTTGAAATAGGTTCACCTAATTCCAGTAATTCATTCCAATTTTTACATCCTTTAATTTCATTAAAAGAATATACTTCTTTTAATTTTGGAAGATTTTTTTTAATTGATTTTACTTTTCTAAATACTTCTTCATCTGATACAAAACAATAACTCGATTCGCTATGTTTTAAAATGTATTCGTAATCTTCCTCGGAAATAGTAGGATAAATAGGTACTGTTTGTGCACCAGTTTGAAGCACTCCAATATCCATAATATTCCATTCGGTTCTGTTATTTGAAGATATAATGGCAATTTTATCATTTTTTTCAACACCTAATTTAAGAAGTGCTCTAGAAATAGTATTTGCTTTATCAATATATTCTTGTGTTGATGTTGCAATCCATTTTCCATTGTATTTGGTTACCAAACAAGTTTCTATATTGTTTTTTTCTAACTGATAATATGGAAAATCAAATAAACGCGTAATTGTTATCATTTGAGTAGAGTTCTAATTTTTTTGCAAATTAATTAATTATTAATTTATAATCAATTTATTTTTAATTATTCTTATTGGATTTAGTAATTTTGCGAAAAATCAACTTTGAATATATATGATAAAATTTCCTAGGTTTAGTGAATATAAAGTATTGTTTTATAGAATAATTTTAGCATATTTTTTTTATATGATTGCTCGAATATTATTCTTTTTTTATAACATAAATTTACTTAAAATAAATACTATTTCTGATTTTATTTCTTTATCTTTTCATGGAATCACATTTGATACTACCTCAATTCTATATGTAAATTCTTTATTTATTTTATTGTCAATTTTTCCATTTATAGTAAATACAAAAAAAGGTTATCAAAATTTTTTATTTTATCTTTATTTTGTTACAAATTTAATCGCATATACAACAAATTTTATAGATTTTATTTACTATAAGTATACTTTCAATAGAAGTACAATTGCCTCATTAGATACTTTGGAAAATGAAAGTAATAAGTCAAGATTGCTTTTCAATTTTTTAATAGAATACTGGCATGTTTTTTTGTTATTTTTTTTGTGTTCATATTTATGGATATTCTTATATAAAAAAGTAAAAATTCAACATCTACCTCCACAGCTATCCGTTAAATATTTTGTTGTTTCATTTTTTACTTTTTTATTTCTAACTACTATGTGTATTGGTGGTATAAGAGGAGATTTTAAAAAAAGCACAAGACCAATTAATTTATTAGATGCAAGTAGATATGTTACAGATGCTTCTCAAGCAGATTTTGTATTAAACACTCCTTTTGCAATAATTAGAACTTGGGATGTAAATTCTTTTCAAAAAGTAAATTTAGTGTCTAAAATTACGATTGATAGTTTAATTGTTCCTATCAAAGAATATCATAATAATCCAAAGACCAAACCTAATGTGGTTATTTTAATTTTAGAAAGTTATGCCAAAGAATATATTAGTTCATTCAATAAAGACAATATTATACCAAATTATAGAGGCTATTCACCATTTGTGGATTCATTAGCTCAGCATAGCTTAATTTATACAAATGGCTATGCAAATGGGTATAAATCTATTCATGGAGTATCATCTGTAATTGCCGGAATCCCCTCTTTTAAAGAAGCATTCACATCTTCTCCTTATCCAAAACAAAATATTGAATCATTAGTTTCAACATTAAAAGGCGAAGGTTACGATACTTCCTTTTTTCATGGTGCACCAAATGGTTCGATGGGGTTTCTAGGGTTTTGCAATATTCTTGGTTATGACCATTATTATGGAAAAAATGAATTTAATAATGATTCTGAATTTGATGGCTCTTGGGGTATTTGGGATGAGCCATTTATGCAATATTTTAATCAAACTCTTTCAAGAAAGAAAACTCCATTTATGGCAACTTTTTTTTCTGTTACTTCTCACGAACCCTATGTAATTCCTGAAAAATATGAAGGTAAATTCCCTAAAGGCGATAATCCAATTCACAAATGTATTGGTTATACCGATTATTCCTTAAAACAGTTTTTTAAAGCTGCAAAAAAAGAAAAATGGTATCAAAACACAATTTTTGTATTGGTTGCTGATCATGATAATTTAATTTATTATAATGAGTATAGTAAAGATCAAAATTATCATACTGTTCCGATTTTGTTTTATTATCCAAATGAGAAATATAAAGGAGTAAATAAAGATTGGGCTCAGCAAATTGACATTTATCCTACCATATTGGATATGATTGGATATGACAAGCCATTTAGAAGTTGGGGTAGAAGTTTGATTAGTAATGATAACATTAAGCCTTTTGTTATGCGATATTCATCTGATAATTATCAAATGATGAGTGGCAGTTATATATGTATATTTGATGGGGTAAAAGCTGTTGGTTTTTACAAAAAAGAAGATAAAGAATTAAAAACTAATTTGATTAGAACACGAAATTCTGAAATGAATTTATTAGAATTACGATGTAAAGCATTTTTACAAGATTATATGCAGCGAATTATAGATAAAAAATTGACTTCTAAATAACAAATGATGAGCATAAAAAAGAAAATAACGATACTTATTACTGTGGTAGTTTTAGTTATTACAGGTAAATATGTTTATGACAGACATATTAATAATAATTTCATGGCCATAACTGAAGGCAAAGTATATAAAAGTGGGGTTATTCCGCCGGATGAAATTGAAAGTTATGTAAAGAAATATAATATTAAGTCAATTGTTGATTTGCGTTTTCCAGGAACTGGAGATGATGTAAATAATCCGGAAATTCCTGCCGAGTTAATTGCTGAGAAAGAGGCAGTGGCAAAAATACCTGGAGTTAATTATTTTAACAATGGATCAGATCAAATTCCTAATCAACAAAACTTAGATACTTTTTTTACAATTATGGATAATCCAGAAAACTATCCTGTTTTAATTCATTGTTACCATGGCATCGGTAGAGCGCAATTGTACTCTGCTTTATATCGTATAGAATATGAAGGGTTTTCAAATGAAGAGGCTCGAGAAAAAGCGGCTTTCCCTTTAATGTTTAGTTCTTTTGATAATGGAAAGCCTAAAGGAGAATATTTAAAAGCTTACAAATCCAGAATACAATTAGCTAAAAAACAATAAATTAAGAAAGCACTATTTATAGTATTTTTTTTATTTGTTTAATTTTTTACACATGTGATTTATATAAAATAAAATATTTAAAATGTAATAATAATAAGCCTTAAACCTTGCAAATTTGTATTATTAAAACGTTCATAATTAAACAGTTTTTATACATTGGCTTGGTTATATGGGCAACGTAGAGTTTACGGAAGACTACGAATACAGGTAAAAGTCAATTCAAGCACAGGAAATCTTTTCTGTGCTTTTTTTTTATTTTAATTTTTTAATAGTAAATAGCTCATTGTGTACTTCAACTTTTGGATACATTCGCAGAGAATAATTATCATCAAATTTCTTACGATAATCTAAGTTTCGAATTTTATTTTTTTCATTTATTACCATCGTGTTAAATAAAATAAATCCATTTATATTTAATAAGCAATTTACTCTTTGAATAAAGTGGGTTTCAAATAAAAAACTCGGCATTTTAGTATCTTGAAAAATGTCTATGATAATTAAATCAAATTTATCTTTTGTTCTTAAAACAAATTCAAATGCGTCTTCAATTACGATTTCTAAATTTTTAATTTGATCAATATTAAAGTAAGTATTTGCTAATTCAATGATTTCAGGATCTATTTCAACGCCAATAATCTGACCTTTATATTTTACATCATCAACTAAAGTTTTTATAACACTTCCGCCAGCAACACCTAAAACTAAAACTTTATCAAACTTTTTAATACGATCGTATCCAATGTATTTTAAGCCTTTTTTTAAGATACGCTGTAAACTGCCATAAGAGTAATTAGTGTTTTCAGAATCAATTACTAATTCGCCGTTATTCCAAGTTACTTCAATAGAGTTGCTTACAGAAGATTTTCTCTTAATTACGTTTATTGGAAGGAAATAACTAAAGAATTTAGCGAACATTTTTATATTTTTCTCAAAAATAGCAGAATAATCTTAAATTTACACAAATTATTTTACATGAAAAAGCAACTATATAGTTTTATTTTTTATAAAATACTAGGTTGGAAATTAATTGGGAATTTTCCCTCAGAAATAAAAAAATGCGTGGTCATTGTGATACCACATACCAGTAATTTAGATTTTTTTATTGCCCTATTGGTTAGAGGAATATTAGGGATTAAAATTAATTTTGTTGGAAAAAAAGAATTGTTTCTATTTCCGTTCGGGTATTATTTTAGAGCAGTAGGAGGTGCACCATTAGATAGAAGTGGAGGAAAAAATAATGTAGACGCTACTGCAGAAGTATTTGAAAAACATGATGTGTTTAGATTAGCATTATCTCCCGAAGGAACTAGAAAAAAAGTAACCGAATTACGAACAGGTTTTTATTATATTGCATTAAAAGCAAAGGTGCCAATTATTCCTGTTGCATTTGATTTTGGTAAAAAAGAAGTTAAAATAGGGGATGCATTTATTCCTTCTGGGAATTATGAAAATGACTTGAAAATAGTACTTCCGTTTTATAAAGGAGTAGTTGGAAAAATTCCAGAACGAAGTTATCAGGTTTTATAATAATGGATTATATAGAATTACATAAGCAGTATAAACAAAATTCACTTTTTGGGAGGTATATCACTTTACGTGATATTGAGCCTATATTAATGAAGTTTTCTACCAAATATATAGGTGAATCGGTTTTAGGTAAACCTATTTATCAGTATACTGTTGGTAACGGAGCAACTAAAGTTTTTATGTGGTCTCAAATGCATGGAAATGAAAGCACAACTACTAAAGCATTATTTGACTTTTTAAATTTGATCGATTCAAATGAAGAACTTGGAAAACGATTAATTAAAGATTTTACTTTTTGTATTATTCCAATGGTTAATCCAGACGGCGCCGAATTATATACTCGAGAAAATGCAAATAAAGTCGATTTAAACCGAGATTCAATTGATTTATCACAACCAGAAAGTCAATTATTACGTAAAGTTTTTGATGAATTTAAACCTGATTTTTGTTTTAATCTGCACGATCAAAGAACTATTTTTGGTGCAGGGACTTCAGGGTTTCCAGCTACGGTTTCTTTTTTAGCGCCATCTTATAATGAGCAAAGGGATGTAAACGAAGTTAGGGCTAAGGCAATGAAAGTAATTGCAGGCATGAATACAGAATTGCAAAAATATATTCCTGGCCAAGTATCCTTATTTGACGATGGATTTAATCCTAATTGCATTGGTGATCAGTTTACTTTGCAAGGGGTTCCTACTATTTTGTTTGAAGCTGGGCATTTCCAAAATGATTATTATCGAGAATTTACTCGTAAAATGATATTTATTGCACTTATTTCGGGATTGCTAAATATTAACGAAATCGATATAGTTGATGGTAATAATGCAGATTATTTCGAAATAACTAAAAATAATACTGTTTTTTATGATTTTCTTTATAAAAATGTCAAAATAAATTATGATGGTAAAGAAATAATTACCAATTTTGCTGCTCAATACAAGGAAGAGCTTTTTGATGGTAAACTCCAATTAAATGCTTATATAGTTGAGATAGGAGAATTGAAGGGCAAATTTGGTCATTATCAGTATAATGCACATAAAATGCATTATGAAGATAATTTAGGTAATTGTCCAAAATTAGATCAAAAAGCTAACTTTACTTTGGGTAAAGTAATAAGATTTGAGAACGGAATTAAGCTTTAATTCATTTCTTTAAATTTAATAATTGTATTGCAATAAATAATATATTAATTAAAATTTTAAGTATGAGTAAGTTCCGATTAGATGAAGTAGATCATCAAATTTTAGACATGTTGATTGATAATACAAGAATTCCGTTTACGGATATTGCAAAAAAATTATTGATTTCTGCTGGGACAGTTCATGTTAGAGTTAAAAAAATGGAAGATGCAGGAATTATTATGGGATCTTCATTAACTCTTGATTATGAAAAACTTGGCTATTCATTTATTGCTTATGTGGGTGTTTTTTTAAATAATACTTCTCAAACAAAATTTGTTTTAGAAAGAATTAGTGAAATTCCATTTGTGACGGTTGCTCATGTAACTACAGGGAAATTCAATATTTTCTGTAAAATTCGCGCTAAAGACACTAAACATGCCAAAGATGTAATTTTTATGATAGACGATATAGAAGGAGTTTATCGCACAGAAACAATGATTTCACTTGATGAAAGTATCAATGATAAAAAAAGATTGATGCATACGATTTTTAAAGACTTCTAAATTTATTTACAGTTTTCAAATATCACAAACAAAAACCTCAAGATAACTTGAGGTTTTTTGTTTTTATTTTTATTAATTTGTCAAAAAAATATGAAAGTACAAGATTTAAATTCTTACGAATACGGACCTTATCATCACAATTATTTAAAACTTGTGTCTAACGAATATACTCTCATTGAGGAACTAGAAATTTCTTTACATAGGTTTATTAAATTCGTACAGGATATTCCAATGGATAAATTTGATTACCGTTATGCTGAAGGAAAATGGACGATAAAAGACATCATTCAGCATATTATTGATGCGGAAAGAGTATTTTCTTATAGAGCTTTACGATTTGCAAGAAATGATTCTACTAAGTTGCCAGGCTATGAAGAAGATCATTATGCAACATTCGCCAATGGTTCACAAAGAAGTATTATGGATTTATTAAATGAATTATCTGCTGTTCGATATGCTACACTAAGTTTGTTTAAATCCTTTAATTCTGAACAATTAGTTAGAATAGGAATAGCTTCAGACAATCCAATGTCTGTTAGAGCTGCTGGATTTATTATAATTGGTCATCAAAGTCATCATCAAAATATATTTAAAGAAAGATACCTATAAAAAAAGCCTCAATTTAATTGAGGCTTTTTTATGTTTTAATTTATTCTTCTTCTTCGTCTTCAAAATTATCAGAAGATTCTAAATCTACATCATCTTCATCTTCCTCTACATCTTCAGATCCACCACTGTCTTTTAATAAATCAACTTCTTCCTCTTCTTCTTCACTTGGTAAATCATCATCATCTATATCTAATCCTTTAACTGGAGCAATTGGCTCAATTACTGCATCTAAATCTTCTTCATCAAATTTTTCCATACGGTTAGCTAATTTCGTGCTAACTTTTACTAAATATATAGTATCTTCTGTTCTAACTTCTACTGCTTCGATAAGTTCGTCTTTTGCATTTCTAAAACGAATAATATCAGTACTATCATATCCGTCAGGAAATTTTTCTACTAATAAGTTTAAAATGTCACCGGTTAGCTTGGCATAATCAACAATTATTCTTTTCATAAATAGGATATTATAAATCTAATAAATAAGCAAAAATTAAAGGTGCAACTATTGTTGCGTCTGATTCAATAATGTATTTAGGAGTATCAATATCTAATTTACCCCATGTTATTTTTTCATTTGGAACTGCCCCAGAATAGGATCCGTAGCTTGTTGTAGAATCTGAAATTTGACAGAAATAACTCCAAAACGGAATGTCGTGCATTTCCATATCTTGGTAAAGCATTGGTACCACGCAAATAGGAAAATCTCCAGCAATTCCACCGCCAATTTGGAAGAAACCAACTCCTTTACCAGCAGAATTTTTAGGATACCAATCTGCAAGCCACATCATGTATTCAATACCACTTTTCATAGTAGTAGGTTTGAATTCACCTTTGATGCAATAGGAAGCAAAAATATTCCCCATCGTACTATCTTCCCATCCTGGAACTACAATAGGTAAGTTTTTTTCTGCTGCAGCAATCATCCAAGAATTCTTTGGATCAATTTCATAATATTGTTCTAATACACCAGAGTTTAGCATTTGATACATAAATTCATGCGGAAAATAGCGTTCTCCTTTAGAATCAGCATTGTTCCAAATATTGAATAAATGTTTTTGTAATCTTCTAAATGCTTCTTCTTCTGGAATACAAGTATCTGTAACTCTATTGTAATGATTTTCTAATAAATCCCATTCTTCTTGAGGACTAAGGTCTCTATAATTTGGAACTCTTTTGTATGAATTATGAGCTACTAAATTCATAATATCCTCTTCAAGGTTTGCTCCTGTACAAGAAATAATATGAACTTTATCTTGACGAATCATTTCTGCAAGTGATTTACCTAATTCTGCAGTACTCATTGCGCCAGCAAGTGTTATCATCATTTTTCCGTTTTCTAAAAGATGTTGTTCATATCCTTTTGCAGCATCTACTAAAGCAGCAGAATTAAAATGAAGATAATTATTTTCTAAAAACTGACTTATTGGTCCTTTACTCATTGTTATTGTTTAATTAGTTGTAAACACTTGGGTTCAAAGAAAAACTATTTTTTTTAATATTTCAAATTTTTGAGAACTAATTTTAGGTATAAAAACGACTTAAAATCAGCCTTTATAAATGGTTGATAATTAATAAAATTAACTCCTTATTTTTGAAAATAGGTTGTAAAATAATTTAAAATATTTTTATTTTTTTTTGGTGTAACCTAAAATTTTAAGCACATCATCGGAAGTTTGCTGTTCAGAAAAAACCTCAGTTGCTATGATTCCGTTTTCATCTCTATCAATTAAGATATGTTTTGGCTGCGGAATCAAACAGTGGTGCAGTCCTCCAAAACCACCAATGGTTTCTTGGTAAGCACCCGTATTGAAAAATCCAATATAAAGAGGTTTTTCTTTATTGTATTTTGGCAAATAAATAGCATTCATATTTTGTTCAGAGTTATAATAGTCATCGCTATCACATGTCATTCCGCCAAGTAGCACTCTTTCGTAGGTATCATTCCATCTATTTACGGCAAGCATAATGAAACGCTTGTTAATTGCCCATGTATCGGGTAAAGTTGTGATAAATGAGCTGTCAATCATGTTCCATGCTTCTCTGTCATTTTGCTGTTTTTGATACAATACTTGGTAAATAGCGCCTCCAGATTCACCAACTGTAAACGATCCAAATTCGGTAAAAATATTTGGAACATCAACTTCAGCTTCATCACAAGCAATTTTTATTTGGTGAATAATTTCATCAATCATGTATTGGTAGTCGTATTCAAAAGCTAATGAATTTTTAATTGGGAATCCACCACCAATGTTTAGTCCATCAAGTGATGGACATTCTTTTTTTAGAGCTATATAAACTTTAATACATTTTACCAATTCGTTCCAGTAATAGGCATTGTCATTAATTCCAGTATTGATAAAGAAGTGAAGCATTTTCAATTCTAATTTATCATTTTCTTGAATTTGCTTTTTATAAAACTGAACAATATTTTTATATCCAATTCCTAAACGAGAAGTATAAAACTCAAATTTTGGTTCTTCCTCCGCAGCAATACGAATTCCGATTTTAAATTTACCTTTAATTTCTGATTGAAGTAAATCTAATTCTTCATAGTTGTCAATAACAGGAATGGTATTTTTATGACCATTATTAATTAATCTTGCAATATTTGTTATGTACTGTTCTCTTTTAAAACCGTTACAAATTATATAGGTGCTCTTATTAATTTTCCCATTTTCTAATAAATTCTCAACAATATTAATATCAAATGCAGAAGAAGTTTCTATATGAATATTGTTTTTAAAAGCTTCATTCATAATGTATTGAAAATGAGAGCTTTTTGTGCAGTAGCAATAGTAATATTTACCTTCATATTTGTTTTTTTCCATAGCATTACGAAACCAATTTTTGGCTTTTTTAATGTTATTGGAAATTTGTGGTAAATAAGTAAACTTTAACGGAGTTCCGTATTGTTCTACCAATTTCATCAAATCAATATTGTGAAATTGTAAAGCATTTTCTTTATTTAGAGTAAATTCCTCTTGAGGAAAATAGTAGGTTTGATTAATTAAGTCGAAATATTTAGTGTTCATTATAGTAGATTTTAGATTAAATAAATGTAATTAAACAAAGATTAATCTAGAATTCAAACCCTAATATTTGCGTAAGCAATTGGTAAATCAATTGTTATTGATTCGATGTTATTAAAATTTTCAACAATACTTGCACTATTAGTATATGAAATACCAATTCTATTAACCGGATTAACTGGGTAGTTTTCCAGTATAAACAGAGGGTTGAAAGTATTGTTTTTGTTTTTGTTCATCACGGCAAATTTAAAAAATAATAAATGTGATTTATAAAAAAATAAATAAAATAATTGTTAAGTTTCGTATTCTTTAAAGGCACTTATAATTGTTTCATTATCAGCGTTTTGATTTAGAATACAGGTTCCGATTGAATTAATTAAAGCAAATTGTACCATTCCATACTCATTTTTCTTGTCATGAATTAGAAGGTTTAGTATTGCTTCAATGTCGTTTGAAGTGAAAATATGCTTTCCAAAAACAGCTAATAAAGTGCTTTTTATTTCAATATATTCTAATTCAGAAATAAGGTTTTTTTCCTTTGAAATGAAACTCTCCAAAACCATTCCTATAGCAATTGCTTCGCCATGTAAAAGAGGTGTGGGAGTTTCTAAAAAATGACTTTCAATTGCGTGTCCTAAGGTATGCCCGAAGTTAAGTGCTTTTCTCATCCCAGTTTCAGTTGGGTCCTGGCATACGATTTCGTTTTTTATTTCAACAGAGCGATGAATCAATTGATCTAAATCATCAAAATTTAAATCCTGTAAATCTTTAAATTGATTCCAGTACGTTTTATCAAAAATTAATCCGTGTTTTAGCATTTCTGCCAATCCCGATTTCATATGATTTTGAGGTAAAGTTTCTAAAAAGTCGGTGTCAATTAATACTAATTTGGGTGCATTGATAACTCCAATTTGATTTTTTAATGCTCCAAGATCAACACCGTTTTTACCGCCAATTGCAGCATCGACCATACCTAGAAGCGTAGTTGGGATGTTAATGAAATCAATTCCTCGTTTAAAGGTTGAAGCAACAAATCCGCCAAGATCAGTAATAACACCACCACCTAGATTTAGAAGTGCGCTTTTTCTGTCAGCACCTAAGTCTGCAAGTATGGACCAAATTTCAACGCAAGTTGAAATATTTTTCATTTCCTCGCCAGCTTCAATTTCAATAATTTCAATTGGAATTTCTACTTCTAATAAAGGCAATAACTTTGGCAAACAAAATTCATTTGTAGTTTCATCTACTAAAATAAATAATTTTGAATAGTTGTATTTTGGTATCCAGGAATTAAGCATTTCATGTGCTTCGTGATTGAAGTAAATGGAATAGTCGTTGGCTTTTATGGATTGCATTTTCTTGTTATTTAAGGTCAAAAATAAGGTTATTTTTGATAAATAATCGCCAAACTCTAATTATATTTGTGCAATTATTACAAATAAAGTAATGGATAAAATATTCAATAATACCGAAGTTGCATTTTCTTTAAAAAGCGACACCGAACTAGATAGAGCCTATTTTCTTTTTAAACTTATTGCAAGTCAACCACTAGTTCGAATTGGAACTGCGGTTACCAATTTTGCTATAAAAGCACATCTTCCAGTTGAAGGACTTATTCGTGCAACCGTTTTTGATCATTTTTGTGGTGGTGTAAATGAATTGGATTGTCTTTCGGTTGTTGATAAAATGTATACCAAAGGCGTTTCTTCGGTTTTAGATTATTCTGTTGAAGGAAAAGAAGAAGAAGCGCAATTTGATGCTGCTTTGGAAATGACTTTAAAAACTATCGAATTTGCAAAAAAACGCCAAGCAATTCCGTTTGCTGTTTTCAAACCAACCGGATTTGGAAGATTGGATTTATATACTAAAGTGGGAGAGAAGTCAACTCTAACTTCTGCTGAACAATCGGAATGGAATAATGTAAAAAATCGATTTGAAAAAGTTTGTAAAACGGCTCATGAAAAGGATGTAGCATTATTAATTGATGCTGAAGAAAGTTGGATGCAAGATGCGGCAGATGATTTAGTTGAAGAAATGATGCGCAAATACAATAAAGAAAAAGTTATTGTTTTTAGTACGTTGCAAATGTACCGTTGGGATCGATTGGATTATTTGAAATCGTTACACGAAAGAGCAAAAGCGGAAGGTTTTTATATCGGAATGAAATTAGTTCGTGGCGCCTACATGGAAAAAGAAAACAAGCGTGCGGAAGAATTTGGATACCCAACGCCAATTTGTGCTTCTAAACAAGCTACCGATGATAATTACAACGCTGCTGTAGATTACATGATGCAGCATATTGATAAAATGGCAATTTTTGCAGGAACACACAATGAAGAAAGTTCTTATAAGTTACTTGAAATGTTGAAAGCTAATAATATTGCCATTAACGATAACCGAATTTGGTTTGGTCAATTGTATGGAATGAGTGATAACATAAGTTATAACTTAGCTTCCAATGGGTATAATGTAGCTAAATATTTACCTTTCGGACCAGTTCGTGATGTGATGCCATATTTGATTAGAAGAGCTGAAGAAAACACTTCAGTTGCAGGACAAACCAGTAGAGAATTAAATTTACTTAAAACGGAAAGAGAAAGAAGAAAATTAAAATAAATAATTAGTATTCACTAAACTGCAAGTTGCTCAAATTCTTGTAGATACCATTTTCTATTTCAAGTAATTCTTTATGAGTTCCCGACTCTGCGATTACACCATCGTTTAATACTAAAATAGCATCTGCATTTCTAATAGTTGCCAATCGGTGTGCTATTATAATGCTGGTTCTGCCTTCCATTAAGTTTTCTAAAGCTTCTTGAACTAATTTTTCGCTTTCGCTATCTAAAGAGGAGGTTGCTTCGTCTAAAATCAAGATGCTTGGATTTTTCAATAAAGCACGAGCAATAGCAATTCGTTGTCTTTGCCCACCCGATAATTTAATTCCGCGTTCTCCAACTAAAGTATCAAATTTTTCAGGGAAGCCGTTTACAAAATCCAAGGCATTGGCTTGTTTTGCTGCAAGTAAGATTTCTTCTTCGGTCGCTGTTGGTTTGCCATAAGCGATATTTTCTCTTATGCTTCCGCCAAATAAAATCACGTCCTGCGGAACGATACTCATATTTCCTCGGAGACTTTCTAAATCATAGTCATAAATGCTTTTTCCATCAATTAATATGGAACCACCTACAATGTCGTAAAAACGAAGTAGGAGTGAAGAGATGGTTGATTTTCCTGCACCACTTGGACCTACAATTGCAATCTTTTGTCCGTAATTTGCAGTGAAATTCACATCTTTCAAAACTTGTATTTCAGGACGTGAAGGATAAAAAAAAGATACATTTTGGAAAGTTACATTTCCTTGTATTTTTTCAAAATTTGAAGTTCCATTAATTTTTTCTGGGGTTTCATCCAATAGTTCAAAAACTCGTTCCGTAGCACCAACTGCTTTCTGAATTTGTGCATACAATTCGGCTACACCGCCAAAGGAGGCACCAACAAAAGTAGAATAAAGTACAAATGAAATTAGTTGACCAACGCTCATTTCTCCACTGATACTCAACGTTACGCCATACCAAACAACTGCCACAATTGCGCCAAACAAACAGAAAATAATAAATGAAGCAAAGTAACCTCGGTATTTTCCACCTTTAATTGCAATCTTCACAATTTCTTGAATTTTGCCTTTGTATCGGGCAATTTCATACCATTCGTTGGCAAACGCTTTTACATTGCTTATACCTTGTAACGTTTCTTCAACTATAACTTGGCTTTCGGCAACTTTATCTTGAACGTTTTTAGAATACTTTCTGATAAATCTTCCAAAAATAACTGCTGCAACAGCAACAACCGGAACTATTGAAAGCATCATTAAAGTTAGTTTGAAGCTCTGACTTGCAAGCAAAGCCACTCCGCCAATAATTAGAATGAATTGTCTTAAAAATTCGGCAATCGTTGATGTTAAGGTGTCTTGAATTTGAGTAATATCCGAACTGATGCGGCTGTTTAATTCGCCTACTCTTTTTTGAGAAAAGAAAGTCATTGGCAATTTTACCAAATTACTATATAACGCCAAGCGTATATTTGCTAAAGTATGTTCGGTGAAATTCACAAATAAGGAAAGTCGGAAGAAAGAGAAAAATGATTGTAGGAATAAAATTCCAACTAAAATTAAAGCAATGGTATTGGCTTCGGCTGTATCTTTATTTTTCACACAATCTACCAGCATCCCCATTAACTTAGGGAAAGCCAAGGCTGTACAACCGGTCATCAACAAGAAAAAAAGACCCAAATAGAATTTCCATTTATGGTTGTCGGCATACTTAAAAATTAAAAGCGCTTTACTTAAAGAACTGCTGTTGATTTTTGCTTTCGGTAAGTCGTTTTCTACAAATCGAGCCATTTTTATATTTTTTTTCAAAAGTAATTAATATTACTTTTTTATACTCTTTACAAATGGTAAAGTTTAGTGAAAATTGAAACAAATTTGAAATAAAAAAAAACTCCAAGTTTCCTTGAAGTTTTTATGTAATTATTTTAAAACTAATTATTCAGATTCATCCATGGTGTGATACACATTCATCACATCATCGTCTTCTTCAATTTTTTCAATTAATTTTTCTACATCTGCAATTTCAGCTTCTGTAAGTTTTTTTGTTATTTGTGGAATTCTTTCAAATCCAGAAGATAAAATCTCAATTCCACGAGATTCCAATTCTTTTTGAATAGCACCAAAGCTTTCAAACGGCGCATAGATTAAAATTCCGTCTTCATCAGCAAAAATTTCTTCGGCACCAAAATCGATAAATTCCAATTCCATTTCTTCAATATCAATATTGTTATTTGGAATTCGGAAATTACAAGTATGGTCAAACATAAATTCAACCGAACCTTGAGTCCCCATAGTTCCGTTACATTTATTAAAATAACTTCTAATGTTAGCTACGGTTCTGTTATTGTTATCGGTAGCCGTTTCAATTAATAATGCAATTCCGTGTGGTGCATATCCTTCAAAAAGTTGCTCTTTATAGTTGGCTGTATCTTTGTCGGTTGCTTTTTTAATTGCACGCTCCACATTTTCTTTTGGCATATTTGCTGCCTTCGCATTTTGCATTACAGCACGTAAACGAGAATTGGCATCCGGATTTGGACCACCTTCTTTTACGGCCATTACAATGTCTTTTCCAATACGAGTAAATGCTTTAGCCATTGCTGACCAACGCTTCATTTTTCTCCCTTTTCTAAATTCGAACGCTCTTCCCATTTCTAAGAATATTTTGTATTTATTTAATCGGTTGCAAAAGTAATTTTTTCATTTGTATAACAAAAGAAAGTTATGCTTTTTTGTAAAACGGCATTTTTACTACTTTGGCAGCCACTTTATTGTTTCTAATTTGAATGAATATTTCGCTATCTATTCCAGCAAATTCGCTTTTCACATAACCCATTCCAATTCCTTTTCCTAAACTTGGCGCCATAGTTCCCGAAGTTACAATCCCGATGTTGTTTCCATCAGCATCTACAATTTCGTAGTCGTGACGTGGAATTCCTCTTTCGATTAATTCAAACCCAACCAGTTTTTTGGAAACTCCAGTTTCTTTTTGCGCTTTAAGATTAGCGGAATTTGTAAATTCTTTATCAAATTTAGTAATCCATCCTAAACCTGCTTCAATAGGAGAGGTGGTGTCGTTGATGTCGTTTCCGTAAAGGCAAAATCCCATTTCTAAACGAAGGGTATCTCTTGCTGCTAATCCAATTGGCTTAATGCCGAATGCTGCTCCTGCTTCAAATACTTTATTCCAAATGGTTTCAGCATCTTCATTTTTGAAATAAATTTCAAATCCTCCTGATCCAGTATAGCCTGTAGCAGAAACAACTACATTTTGAATCCCTGCAAATTCTCCAATTTGAAAAGAATAATAGGCCATATTTGCTAAGTCAATATTAGTTAAACTTTGCATTGCAGCTGCTGCTTTTGGACCTTGAATTGCAAGTAGTGAATAGTCGTCAGAAGCATTGGTCATGTTAACTCCTAAGTCATTATGTGATGATATCCAGTTCCAGTCTTTATCAATATTAGAAGCGTTTACCACCAACATATAATCGTTATCGGCAATTTTATATACGATTAAATCGTCTACAATTCCACCCTCATTATTTGGTAAACAAGAATATTGTGCTTTTCCATCAACCAATTTAGAAGCATCATTTGAAGTTACTTTTTGGATTAATGCCAAAGCATTTTCTCCTTTTAAAAAGAATTCACCCATATGGGAAACATCAAAAACACCTACAGAAGTTCTAACAGTTTCGTGTTCTGAATTAACTCCTTCGTATTGAACAGGCATATTATATCCTGCAAAAGGCACCATTTTTGCTCCTAAACTTTCATGTATGTGGGATAAAGCAGTATTTTTCATCGTAAAATTTGTTTGTTTTAAAGAGGCAAAATTACTACTTTTTTAGAGAATAGTATATGTTTTACCCAACAGAATTTTTGTAAACACGCAAGCATTTTTCTCTTGCTTCTTTGTGATCTACAATTGGATTTGGGTAGTTTGGAGTATTAATTTCTGGAATCCATTTTTTGATATAGATTAAGTCTTTATCAAACTTCTTTATTTGTTCTGTTGGATTGAATATTCTAAAATAGGGAGCTGCATCAACACCACTTCCGCAGGCCCATTGCCAATTACCCACATTACTCGCTTGCTCGTAATCTAAAAGTTTGGTTGCAAAATAGGTTTCGCCCCAGCGCCAATCAATTAATAAGTGTTTGCATAAAAAACTAGCCACAATCATTCGGACACGATTGTGCATGTGTCCGGTTGCATTCAATTCGCGCATTCCTGCATCAACAAATGGATAGCCAGTTTTTCCTTCGCACCATTTTTTAAATAAATCCTCGTTGTTATCCCACTGAATAGCATCATATTTTGGACGAAAGCTAGAATTAGAAGTGTGAGGAAAATGCCATAAAATTTGCATAAAAAACTCCCTCCAAATTAGTTCTTTTAGAAAGGTATTGTTTTTACTTTGTATAGCATTTGAAACCATTTTTCGGATTGAAACGGCACCAAATCGCAAATAAATTCCGAGGTAGGATGTTTTGTTTTGCGCAGGAAAGTTTCGCGTAGCTTCGTAATTATCAATTAAACTGGTTGAAATATCGAAAGGAGTTACTTTTATATTAGAGTTAGTAAAGCCAATATCTTCCAGCGATAAAAACGGAAAATTATGTTGCGCTATATTATGAAGTAACTCTTCCGATTTATAAGATATTAATTGACTTTTATTAAAACGATCCAACCATTTATTGCTATAAGGTGTATAAACCACATAGGGCGTTCCATCGTCTTTAACTACTTCACTTTTTTCAAAAATGACTTGATCCTTACTGGTTTTAAATTCGATGTTGTGCTCCTTAAAAAGATGAAATAATTCTAAATCTCTTTTTCGGGCATACGGTTCATAATCGTGATTGGTAAAGACGGCTTGAATTTTATTTTCGGAAATTAATTTGCTAAAAACTTCCTGAGGTTTACCATGAAATAGAGCAAGTGATTTTCCAATAGTTGAAAGTTGCTGCTGAATTTTTTCAAGTTGTTGGTGAATAAACGTTACTCGGGCATCGTCTTTTGGTAATTGAGATAAAATACTTTCGTCAAAAATAAAAATAGGTAAAACTGATGTATCACTATTTAAAGCATGAAACAATCCCACATTATCCTCTAAGCGTAAATCCCGACGAAACCAAAATATGTGCATAAACTATTTATCCATTAACTAATAAGGTAGACATTCCTCCATCAACATGGAAAATTTGTCCTGATATCCAACTGCTTTTATCGCTTAATAAAAAGCTTGCCATTTGCGCCATGTCTTCACTAGTTCCTACTTTTTTAAGTGGATGTCTTTCGGCAGATTTTTCCTTTTTAGCATCCGAATTTAAAAATTTGTCTGCTAGCGGTGTATCTGTTAACGAAGGTGCAATTACATTGACTCTAATTTTAGGTGCATATTCTGCTGCCAAGGATTTAGCAAAACTTTCTACAGCACCTTTTGCTGCTGCAATACTGGTGTGAAAAGGCATTCCCATACTTGCTGCAACCGAACTAAAAACTACAATACTTGATTGATTGGAAGCAGTTAAATTTGGTAAAACCGTTTGAATAACTTTCACCAAACTTATGAAATTTATTTGCATATCCGATTCGAAGGCATCTATTTTTAATCCTCTAAAAGGTCTTAAATTGATACTTCCTGGGCAATAAACCAATCCGTCAATGACTTCAGGAAGTTGTGATGTATCGATAGTATCAGTTAACGCGTCAAAAGGAAGATGAGTTACATTTAAATCACTTAAATCTTCATTAGTTCTTGAAGCTACAAAAACTCGATTTCCTTGATGCAATTCTTTTGCAATTGCTAATCCCATTCCATAAGAACCCCCAATTAATAATATGTTTTTCATAAGTTATCCTTTAAATTCTCCAAAGAGTTCGATTAGTTTTTTTCTACGGAAGTCAAATATTTCTTTAAGTTTAGGTGCGACCAAAATAGGGTGAACCAATTGCCCAAGTAGTCCCATTGGAATTTTATAATCCACAATGTCTTCCATTTCAACTCCGCCCGGAATTTCTTTTAAGAAATGCTTGTGATGCCACAAAGCATAGGGTCCAAAGCGTTGCTCATCAACGAAATAACTGTTGTCTTTAACATGGGTGATTTCTGTAACCCATTTCATTGGTATGCCCATAACTGGAGTTACAATATATTGAATTATTTGTCCAGCAAACATGGCTCTGTCATCTCCAGAAAGTGTTTTAAATCCCATGTATTCTGGAGTGATTACTTTAAGATTTTTTGGATCTGATAAAAATTTCCAAGCCTCATCGATGGTTATTGGAAGGTTTTGTTTGCTGTGAAGTGTATATATTTTCATTAATTTTTTTTTACAAATATACAAAATGTTTAATGATTTATTTAATAAGTTAAACAAAAATATAAACGCATTTAAATACACTTAATTTTTGGTTTTATAATTATTATATTAGATTTACAATCTATTTATTAAATTAAATCAAATATGAATATTAAGTTTAAATTGACTTTAATGAGTTTCCTTCAATTCTTTGTTTGGGGAGCTTGGTTAATTACGGTTGCTAACTATTGGTTTGGAACTAAAAATTGGAGTGGAGCCGAATTTGGAGCTATTTTTTCTACCTTAGGATTATCATCAATTGTGATGCCTGCCTTAACTGGTATCATTGCTGATAAATGGATTAATGCCGAAAAGTTATATGGAATTTTGCATATTTTGGGAGGATTGGCGCTTATGTATTTGCCACAAGTAGAAGATCCAACCACTTTTTATTACGTGATTTTTGCAGCCATGTTGTGCTATATGCCAACCATTTCATTGTCGAATTCAATTGCTTATAATATTCTAAAGACAAATAATTTTGATGTTGTAAAAGTATTTCCACCTATTAGAGTTTGGGGAACAATTGGTTTTATTGCCGCGATGTGGATTACCAATCTTACTGGAAATAAAGCATCTTACAACATGTTTTATCTTTCTGCTATTGCTGCATTTGTATTAGGAATTTACTCGTTTACATTACCTAAATGTCCTCCACAAAAATTGATCGCATCTGATGCAACAATTGGCGAAAAATTAGGTTTGAATGCTTTCAAATTATTTGGAACTTATAAAATGGCATTATTCTTTATTTTCTCTATGTTTCTAGGAGGTGCCTTACAATTAACGAATATGTATGGCGATGTTTATTTATCAGAATTTTCTAAAGTTCCTCAATATGCAGACTCTATTGTAGTTAAATATTCAACCATTATTATGTCGATTTCTCAAATATCGGAAACCTTATTTATTCTTGCTATTCCTTTCTTTTTAAAACGATTTGGAATCAAACAGGTAATGTTAATTTCTATGTTGGCTTGGGTTATGCGTTTTGGATTGTTCGCTTATGGAAATCCTGTAGATGGCTTGTGGATGATTGTTCTTTCTTGTATTGTATACGGAATGGCATTTGATTTCTTTAATATTTCGGGTTCTTTATTTGTAGAAACCACAACCGATTCGAAAATTCGTTCTTCAGCACAAGGTTTGTTTATGATGATGTCAAATGGATTTGGTGCCTTTTTTGGTGGATTGATAAGTGGAGTTGTAATTGATAAATTTTTCACTCACGAAGGAATTCGTGATTGGCACAATATATGGCTTGCCTTCTCTGGATATGCTTTAGTGATTGCTGTGTTGTTTGCTATTTTCTTTAAGCACAAGCACCAGCCGGAAGAAGTTGCAAACGTGAGTCATTAATATTAAAGTAAAACCCCAAATTTTCGGGGTTTTGTTTTATATAGGAAGTTCTAATTCATTTTTAGCTTTTATAAAATCGGTAATTAGATAACCAATTAATTTTCCAACTAAATGATTGTTCTTTTCATGATCTAAACTTGGAGCGCCTTCGCAAATATGTAAATAGGCTGCATTTTCATGGTTGCCAAAGAAATAAATAAACTGACGCAATTCTTCTACAGAAAAACCACTTAAAGTCATCGCGCTACAAGGAATATTTGGAATAGAATCCAAATCAATTTCAACACCGTAATAATCGTTATTAATGAAATCTAACGCCAACTGCATTTCAGAATCAAAGTCTTTTGTTCTTTTGATTTTCATACTGTCGTAGGTATTGTAAAGAACACGCTCTTTTAGAGTTTTAAGTTTATCTAAAACACTTTTTGATGTATAACTGTGATGTAATCCAAATATGAAATATTTTTTTAAAAACCCTTCTTCAAAGGCATATGAAAAACCATTTCCACTGTGACGACCTTCTAAAATTCTAAAATCGGAATGGGCATCAAAATTCACTGCGTTAATTGGTTTTCCTTTTCCTAAAGCAGTTCCTTTAATATTTCCATAGGCATTGTTATGTCCGCCGCCAATTACAATTGGTGTTTTTCCTGCTTTTACAATTGTAGCAATTATGTGTGCTACTTCTTTATCGATTATTGAAACCAAATCACACATTTTTTTGCGATCTTCAGTAACATTGAAATCCAAACTTTCAATCGCTTGCATTTCTTCAGATGTGTCTAATGCACCCAAAACAATAATTTGTGATCCTTTGCAAAAACGATTATGCTGAATATTGGCAATACTTTTAATAGCGCTTTCCCATGCTGAATTTGCTCCTGGACGTCCATAATTGGCTCTAATGCCAATGTCTTCTGGAATTCCAAATAAAACAAATTGGGATTCACAGGACTGAAGGAAAGAAACAATTTCTTGCTCTTTTGGAATGGTAATCATTTTTTCTCCAAATTTTACTTCACCACTTCGGTAGTTGGTAATTTTGGATAAATCGGAAGCCGTAAAACGGATTAGTTTTTCCATTTTGTTGTTTGTTTGAGTCCAAAAATAATATAATTGTACAAACTATCGTTATACAATTAAATATTATTAAATTTGCTAAACAAAATTAATCCCAAATGGAAAATCAAAAAAATAACTCAAATCAAAAAATTATAATATTTGTATTGCTATTCCTACTTTTATGTAGTGTATTTTACAATGTTAAATTATCTCAAGAGGCTTCAATGCTTACAACCGAAGTTAAATCGGTGAAAACTGAAAAAGAAAATGTAATGAAAGATTTACAATTTCTTAAAGACAGTTATGATGCTGCAATTGCTGAAAATACAACGATGTCTGATGATCTTATTGCAGAAAGAGAAAAAGTTGTTGGGCTAATGGCTCAATTAGAAAAATCTAAAGTTAATGAGCTTTCTTTATTAAAATACAAACAACAATTTTTAGCATTACAAACAAAAATGAATACCATGCTAAAAGAAGTTGATGTGTTAAAAAAACAAAATCAAACTTTAAAAACTAATTTAGATAGCACAACTGTAGTATTGGCTGATTCAAAAAATTACAATCAAGTATTGGTTGGTCAAAATGAAGAATTAGCTAAAACGGTAGAAAAAGGATCTAAACTTTCAATATTGAATCTAAAAACAGCTACTTTCAAATTAAAAGGTTCTGGTAAACATATTGAAACTGATAAAGCGAGTAGAGTAGATGTGCTTAAAGTTAGTTTTACTATTGCTGAAAATAGCATTGCAAAATCAGGCGATAAGACCTATTATGTTCAAATTATTGACAGTAAAAATAATGTTCTTGGTGATAAAGCAACTATTTATTTTGGTGATAAATCATTAACTTATAGCTTTACTGCAGGAGTTAAATATGAAAACAAAACCGTTGATGTGGTTCATGACTTGCCAGGTAAAGATTTTGCCGCAGGAACTTATTATGTGAATTTATTTGATAAAAATCAATTGGTTACTAAATCGACTTTTACATTAAGGTAATAAGGTAACTTAAAATAATCATCCGCGGATTAACTAATTACAAGTTACTTCGCGGATTTTTTTATTTTATCCTTTTTCCTTCTATAATTACGGTATCAATTAAATCACTTCCAAATTCATAAGGTAATTGATAAAAAGAGGAAACCCCTTTGCTTATAATTAGGTTGGCTTTTTTACCAATTGTAATACTTCCATGTGTATCTGAAATTCCCATTGCATAGGCGCCATTAATAGTTGCTGCATTTATGGCTTCTTCGGGCGTCATTTTCATTTTGATACAAGCAGTTGCAACTACAAAATTCATATTTCCTGACGGAGTAGTTCCGGGATTGAAATCGGTTGCCAAAGCCAAAGGTAAACCAGCATCAATCAATTTTCTTGCAGGTGTGTATGGAATGCTAATAAAATAGGAACAGGAGGGAAGTGCCACTGGCATAGTATCCGAATTTTTTAATGCTTCAATGTCTTCATCAGTTACAACTTCAAGGTGATCAACAGAAAGTGCGTTGTGTTTAACACAAGCATTTATTCCGTTGATGGCATTAAATTGATTGACATGAATTTTTGCTTGTAAACTATGTTTCTTTCCCGCTTCCATGATGCGTTCGGTTTCTTCAACAGAAAAGTATCCCGTTTCGCAAAAGGCATCAATATAATCGGCAAGATTTTCTTTAGCAATTTTAGGCAACATTTCATTTATAATTAAATCTATGTAACTTGAATGATTGTCTTTGTATTCAGCAGGGAAGGCGTGAGCCCCAAGAAAGGTTGCTTTTATTTTAATAGGATAATTTTCAGCCAACTTTTTGATTACCCGAAGCATTTTAATTTCACCAGCTACAGTTAATCCGTAACCCGATTTAATTTCAACGGCTCCAGTTCCTTGCTGCATAATTTGTTCTAAGCGTACTTTTGATTGTTCGAACAGCTCCTCTTCACTGGTTTCGTTTAGTTTTTTTGCTGAATTTAAAATACCTCCACCACGATTAGCTATTTCTTCATAACTCAATCCGTTTATTCGATCAACAAATTCTAAAACTCTATTTCCTGCGTAAACAATATGCGTATGACTATCGCACCAAGTTGGAAGTACAACTTTTCCTGTTGCATCAATGGTAATGTCGACTTTGATTTCAGGGCAATTTTTCATTGTTCCAAAATCAGCAATACGATCGTCTTCAATTATTAAATAAGCATTCTTTATGGAAGGTAATTGTTTCATTTCAACTCCGGATACTTTATTTATTGAAGCATCCCGAATTTGTAAAAGTTCTCGTATGTTAGTAATTAATGTTTTCATGAAATGATTTTGGGTAAAATTACTTTTTAAAAAATAATTATTTATAAATTTATACAAAATAAAATAAGGTGCGAAAAATAAAATATAAAAAAGTAAAAAAAGTACAACCTACACATTTAGAATACACAGGAAGTCATAAATTTATAAAAACAGAGATTCAACTATTTACATACAATGATCTAGATGTTGAGGAATTTCATGATTTTAAAATTATTGATTTAAATAAATATGTTGATTTTAATAAAGTCAATTGGATAAATGTGCATGGTTTAAACGATTCGGATATTATTGTTGAAATTGGCGAATTTCTTGGTGTAGATAACTTTATGTTATCTGACATATTGAATACAACTAAGCGAACAAAGTTGGATGAATACCATGATATTTTGTTTTTTAACATTAAGTCATTATTGCCAGATGCAGATTCGGATAATATTAAAGTTGAGCAAATTAGTTTCTTGATGAAAAACGGAATTTTAGTTTCATTTCAAGAAAAAAGAAGTGAATTTTTCACACACATTCGAGAACGGATTAAAACGCATTCAGGAATTGTTCGAACAAAACAAGTAGATTACTTATTGTTTTTATTATTGGATGCAATTATGGAAAACTTCTACATAACCATCGAAAATGAAGAAGATAAAGTTGAAGAATTAATAAATCAATCCAAAAAAAGCACCGATCTTTCAATATTAGAACAAATTGAAAAACATAGAGATAATTATAATTTTTTAAAAAGATCTATTATACCGCTTAGGGATTCTTTATACTCCATAAAAAGCATAAAAGATGATAATGTATTTAATACAATCGAAGATAATAATTTTACATTTTTTGAACGATTACATCAAAAATGCTTAGAATTATTAGATCAAATTGAATATGACTTAACTACTCTGGACAGTGCTGCTAATTTCTTTTTTTCTACTCAAAGTCACAAAATGAATGAGGTTATGAAAACGCTAACATTAGTTTCTGTGTTTTTTATGCCGCTAACTTTTATTGTTGGAGTTTATGGCATGAACTTTAAGTATATGCCTGAATTAGATTGGAAATATGGATATTTTGCCATACTTGCTTTTATGTTTATTTTATTTTCAGGAATGATTTATTACTTTAAGAAAAAGAATTGGTTTTAATTGTTTAAAATCTTGTTGATAATTTACTTTAAATTATTTGTAGAATAAAATTTTAGAATTATCTTTGACCTATATTTATAAAGAAAATTTCAAAAAGATATGTTTACATTCGCTCAATATTTAGGATTCTTATTGTTCTTGACCATATTAACAATTGGTTTTTGGTTAATGATGTTCTTAATTAATTTCGTTTTCTACTGGGTTTTTGGCGCAACTAAAGAGTTGTTAAAAGAAAGAAGAGAAAAAAGAGAATTAGAAGCAGAGTAATAATTCCATTTCATATATAAATAAAAAGCCCCGATAATTCGGGGCTTTTTATTTTAGTATCAACTATAAATTACCTTAAAAATCTCCTCCTTCACCTTCGCCTTCTCTTCTAGGCTTGTTTTCTCTTTCCGATTTTTGTTTATTGAAACGATAAGTAAAGGACAAGTTTATTTGTCTTTCACGAAATTGCATTTCACTGTATGAATTTAAGGTTGGTAAATTGGTTTGCATAATTCTTTTTCTAGAATTTAAAACATCATTAACATTTAGTGAAATGGTTGCTTTATCCTTCATTATATCTTTGCTAAATGCTAAATTTGCAGCAAATACTCCAACACTTTTTCCTTGAAAATTATTTTGTGGCGCAGTATAAGTTGCATTGGTTTGCCATTCAATTTTATATGGTAAAGTAACTTTTGACGAAATTCTTGTAAACCAACTTGAGGATTCTTTATATACATCCTGATTAATTAAATCTGTAGATCCGTTTAGGGTGTATTTGAAATTACCTATAATCGTACTTTTAAAGAAGTTAAAATTTCCATTCAACTTCCACCATTTAAAGGGAGTATAATTCATAGTAAACTCAAATCCAAATCTGGTATCGGTGTCTAAATTCTCAGCAGTAGATAAATAAACAGGAGTATCTACAGGCAATCCGTTTACAATAATGCTTATAATATCCCCCGTGGGTCTTCTTACAAATTGAAATGGATTTTTATTTCTATTGTAATATAAAGAAGTCGTTAAGGTAACTTTCTTAAACTTACTCATGTAAGCAAAGTCAAGTGCATCGGTGAAAGAAGGATTAATATTTGGATTTCCTACAAATAAATTTATGTTACTTGTATAGTTGTTTGGAAACGGAATAATAAATCGGTTTCTAGGTCTTTCAATTCGCTTACTATAATTAATAGAAACTGTGCTTTGATCTGTAATTTGATAGGTAAAAAATGCACTTGGAAAAAAGTTGCTGTATTTTCTTAAATAACTAAAATCGGTTAGTAATAGCTTTGTATCAATTCTTGAATCTTCAAATCGCATTCCAAGTAAATAAGAAAACTTATTTATTTTAGATCCAAATTGTGAATATATGGCATGGATACTTTCGCTATAATCAAATATATTTGTAAAATTGGTATATGAGTTGTAGTTGCCCAAATTATCAATACTTCCAACTTGAAAATCATTAATAAATTCATTATAATTCCCTCTATATCCTGCTTCAAATTGACTGTTTGTTGCCATTGGCAAAACATAATCAGCCTGTAATAAATACCTATTTTGAGTTTGATAATACTTTGATGATTCAATTGTAGTATTGCTTGTTGCGCCTAAAAATGAGTTAGTTATTGTAGAAAAATCTTTATCGTTATTTTTTGAAAGGGTACCTTCAATTGTTAAAACATGTCCCTCTTTTTTGAATTTTTTACTAAAATTTGAATTATAATCAAAACCTGTTGAATAATTAACTTGATCATTAAATCGATTTGAAACAAAGTTATTATTCACTTCATAATTGTTAATTACATCATTTATTGGACTTGAACCATCATTTTTTCTAAAGAAAACAACGTTTGTCCATGTAGTTGATTTATTTAAAAACAAATCCATTCCAAAACTATAATTGTACCCTTGCCTTATCGAAGAACGGTTTATCCGCTCTTTTATAGATTTGTAAATAGAGCCGTCAGGGTTAAGATAATCAGAATCGGTTAATGTTCGACCGGGTGAATTGTTATCATTGAATCCAATTGTAGAGTATAAGTTAAATTTTGTTCTTTTAAAGTTGATTGTTCCTGTTGCATTATAATTTCTAGGATTTCCAACTGTTGCAATGAATGTTCCATTGATGCCGTTATTCTTTCCTTTTTTAAGTACAATATTAATTATTCCGGCTCCGCCTTCGGCATCATAACGCGCAGATGGATTTGTAATTACTTCAACTTTTTCAATAGCATCAGCAGATATAATTCTTAAAGCTTCTGCAATATTTATAGCATTTGTAGGTCGTCCATCAATAAATATTCTTACATTTTCATTTCCCCTTAAACTTACATTCCCATCACCATCAACGCTAACAGAAGGTACATTATCCAATACATCACTGGCAGTTCCGCCTTTAACTGTCATGTCTTGTCCAACATTATATATTTTCTTGTCTAATTTAATTTCTACAGAAGCTTTTTCACTTTTTATTACTACATCATTAAGTTGTTTTGCATCTGATTGAAGTGAAATTATACCAAGATTTGTATCAGTCGTGAATGATTTTTCTTTTAATTCTAATGATTTAAATGAAATAAATTCAATTTTCACAATATATGTTCCTGGTGTTGCATCAAAGTTAAATTCTCCAGATACATTTGTTACACCTCCAGCAACTACTTTGTTTGTTGCTAAACTTTTTAATGAAATTGTACTGTATTCAAGAGGGGTGTTGGTTCCTTTTTCAATAACCTTACCTGATATTTTTATTTTCTTTCCCTCAGTTTTATTTTGAGAATAATTTATAATTGAGGCAAATAATAGTAGTAAGGTTAAAAATAATTTAAATATTTTCATGATATGGTGTAAAATTTCTTGATAACAATATGACTACAAAAATAATCAATCGTTTAAGCAATACCTAATTAATGTATGCAAATAAATTAAAAGAGCGATTCAATTAGGTTTAAGGGTCTTGCAATGATTGCTTTGTTATTATATATAACAACAGGTCTTTCCATTAAAATTGGATTTTCCAAAATAGCCGTTATGATATCTGCTTCTGTAAGTTGTTTTCCTTTGTATTGTTCAATCCAAATTTTTTCTTTTGTTCGAACTAATTCTATTGCAGGGATATTAAGTTTAGTTATTATTTCAGTTAATTTTTCCTCACTAATCGGATTATCTAAATATTTTACAATTTCAAACGACCTATTTGATTTTTCTAAATATGCCAAACATTCTCTAGATTTTCCGCATCTTGGATTATGGTAAATTGTTATCATTTTTTTGTACAAGTTTATGTAATGTGATTTTTTATGTTACTTTAGTGGATGCAAAAATAAAATTTAATAATTATAACAATGTTTATTGAACAAGGAATAAATAAAAACAATGATTTTTGGAAATACATTTTAGGGTCAATTATCATTATTGGTGCGGCCACACTAGGTCAAATTCCATTAAGTTTAGCTTTCTTAAATGAAAGCTTAAAAACTAACAAAATTCCAACTAATGCTAACGAGGTATTAAAATCATTAGATTCTAATTTGTCGCTTTTTTTAATGATGTTGTCTTTTGTTTTTGGGTTTATCGGACTAATTTTAGTTGTAAAATACTTTCACAAACAATCACTTTTAGAAATAACTACATCAAGAAAAAAAGTAGATTGGGGAAGAATTATTTTTTCATTTACACTTTGGACTTTATTTACAATTGTATCAACAATTGTTATCTATTATATGAATCCAGGCACCTTAGTTTGGAATTTCAAACCAGTGCCATTTGCCTTATTGTTTATAATAGCAACGGTATTAATACCAATTCAAACAAGTACTGAAGAATATGTATTTAGAGGCTATTTAATGCAAGGATTTGCAAACTTGTCTTTAAATAAATGGTTTCCGTTACTGATGACTTCAGTGATTTTTGGCTCCATGCATATTTTGAATCCCGAAGTTGATAAAATAGGGTATTGGGTATTAGTTTATTATATAGGTACTGGCTTGTTTTTAGGTATATTAACACTAATGGATGAAGGATTGGAATTGGCTCTGGGTTTTCACGCAGCCAATAATCTAATTACTGCATTATTAGTGACTTCGGATTGGACTGCAATACAAACAAATTCGTTATTTAAAGACACTTCAACTCCAGGAGGAATGTGGGAAATATTTATTCCTGTATTTATAATATTTCCTATTTTATTATTTATCTTTAGTAAGAAATACCAATGGACCAATTGGAAAGAAAAACTTACTGGTAAAATAAGTTTATAACCATATTAAATAGCGAGATCATGATTCATGTTACCTACGAAAACGTTCACAACCAATTTAAACTTAATGGCTTTCAGCTAGATAAAGATGATTTATGCCGTGTTGCTTACAGTTTTATAAAAGAAGGAGAAGATTTTGAAAAGCCAGTTGGTGATTTTTTATTAGATTGGTTTGATAGTAAAACCTATATCGAAATGCAAACTTCGGGCTCTACAGGAACTCCCAAAATTATTAAAGTCGATAAGCAAGCAATGGTTAATTCGGCATTAGCAACCGGAGATTTCTTTGGATTGAATCCCGGTAACAGAGCTTTGCAATGTTTACCAGTTAAATATGTAGCCGGAAAAATGATGCTTATTCGTTCTATTATTTTAGGTTTAGATTTAGATTTTGTAGCTCCAAGTTCCCATCCAATGGAAGGATTGGAAGAAAAATATGATTTTGTTGCTATGGTTCCAATGCAAGCTCAAAATTCTTTAAAAGAATTGAAGAATGTGAAAAAATTAATTGTGGGTGGTGCCCGAATTAGTGCTTCTTTAGAAAAAGAACTAATGAAATTGCCTACACAAGTTTATGAAACCTATGGAATGACTGAAACAATAACTCATATTGCTGCAAAAAGAGTAGGGGAAAAGATATTTACAGTGCTTCCAAATGTTACTATTTCTTATGATGACAGAAATTGCTTGGTAATTCATGCGCCAAATATAATTGCTGAAGAAACAGTAGTTACCAATGATTTAGTAGAATTGGTAAACGAAAATCAGTTTAAATTTTTTGGTCGAATTGACAATGTAATTAATAGTGGTGGTATAAAAATTATACCTGAACAAGTAGAGCAAAAACTAGATGGAAAAATTGACAGAAGATTCTATATTGCCTCTAAAGAAGATAAAGAATTAGGCGAGAAAGTAGTGTTAGTTGTAGAGGGAAATACTATGGAAATAGATTCATCTACTTTTGATGTATTAGATAAATACGAGCATCCACGCGAAATAATATTTATTCCAAAATTTAAAGAAACCGAAAATGGAAAGTTCCTCAGAAATGCGAGTTTAGAATAAAGATCAGTTACTACTTTTCTAAATTAGCATTGATATAAAATTTGTTTGTTGGAACTTCAATTTCATCTGACGGACTAACTTTGATTTTAGAAGTTGTCCAGTCTTTTGTTGGATAAACTCTAATTTCTTTCCCGTTGATTTTTATGTCATAAGGCATGTTAAAATTAGGTTCGCTAGCATTCCATTTATATTCCAGTTTGTTATTCTTAATTCGAATAAATAAATCGGGAATTGTTGCGTAACGCAGGTATTGATTGAATATTGGAGTTAAATTCATTTTACTTTCTTTATTGAAAAAAGCAACAACTTTTTCCGTATCAATTATTTTATGTTTGAATGTATTTGAATAATCTAAAATAATCTTCCACCACAAATCTTCATTATTTAGTACACTTCGAATCGTATTTAATAACAATGCCCCTTTATAATACATATCACCAGAACCTTCTTTATTTACGCCAAATGGGCCAATAATAGGTTTGTCATTACTGACATTTCGTTTCATGCCATTCATGTATTTTTGTGCTTTTTCAGCACCATACTGGCATTCTACATAAACCACTTCTGAGTACATAGTAAATCCTTCATGAATCCACATGTCGGCAATATCTCTTGATGTAATGCTGTTTCCAAACCATTCATGGCCACTTTCGTGAATGGTGATGTAATCAAATAACAAGCCAATTCCTGTTCCAGAAAGATCACTTCCTAAGTAACCTTTTCTATACTTATTTCCATAAGCTACAGCACTTTGGTGTTCCATACCTAAATAAGAAGTTTCAACCAATTTATAGCCATCCTCTATAAAAGGATAGGTTCCAAATTTACTCTGAAAACAATTAAGCATCAATTTAGCCTCCTCAAAATGGGTTTTGGCTTTCGCTTCATTTTCTTTTAATACATAATAATCTAAGTCTAAATCGCCAAGAGTGTCATGAATGTGCGCATAATCGGCAATGTTTACCGTAATGTCATATGTGTTAATTGGGTTTTTTACTTCCCAATCCCAACGGGTATAGCCGTTTTTCAAGTCTTGGCTGCCAATAAATCTTCCGTTGGAAACATTCATTAGACCGTTAGGAACAGCAACTTTTATAGTTGCGCCATTATCGGGTTCGTCACTTTGAGAATCTTTAACAGGATACCACAAACTAGCCCCAGTTCCTTGGCAAGCAACCGCTATCCAAGGATTTCCTTGTTTGTCTTTTTTAAATACAAATCCGCCGTCCCAAGGAGCATTTTTAGCAATTATAGGATTTCCAGAATAATAAAAAGTGATTTTTTCATCTTTTCCTTTTTTTATTTCATTTGGAAAATCAATGAAAACGGCATTGAATTCTCTTTTGTAGTCAAGTTTTTTAGTATTAAAAACAATTGAATCTACTTTCATATTTTCAAATAAATCTACTTGAATCTTATTAGTGTTTTCAACTACTTTGAAAGTAATGTCATTATGACCAACAATTGATTTTTCTTCAATATTGATTTTGATGTTTAAATCGTATCGCAATACATCATAGCATGTGCGTTCGGGTCTTAATCCACCTTGAAGTGTGTCTTTTCTGGTAGTTGCTTCTTGTGCGAATCCAATTTGAAAAGCAGCAATTAATACAAAAATCGATAGTAGTTTTTTCATGGCATTAAACTTGAATTACACCCAAATTAAATTTCTTTTCAATAGGAGCGTGGTTGGCTGCTTCAATACCCATAGAGATCCAAGTTCTTGTATCTAATGGGTTAATAATGGCATCTGTCCATAATCTTGAAGCGGCATAATAGGGAGATACTTGCTCGTCGTAACGCGCTTTTATTTTATCAAACAATTCTTTTTCTTTTACCTCGTCAATTACTTCGCCTTTGGCTTTAAGAGCAGAAGCTTCAATTTGTGCTAATACTTTGGCAGCTTGTGTACCACCCATTACAGCTAGCTCAGCACTTGGCCAGGCAAAAATCAATCTTGGGTCATAAGCTTTTCCGCACATAGCATAGTTTCCTGCGCCATAGGAGTTTCCTACAATAACCGTAAATTTTGGCACCACCGAGTTAGCTACGGCATTTACCATTTTGGCACCATCTTTAATGATACCACCATGTTCGCTTTTTGATCCAACCATAAAACCAGTTACATCTTGAACAAATACTAACGGAATTTTCTTTTGATTGCAATTCGCAATAAATCGGGTTGCCTTGTCAGCTGAATCAGAATAAATCACACCACCAAATTGAATCTCTCCTTTTTTAGTTTTGGAAACCATTCTTTGGTTGGCAACAATTCCAACTGCCCAGCCATCAATTCGTGCATAACAAGTAATGATTGATTTTCCGTAATCTTCTTTGTACATATCCACCTCCGAATTGTCAACCATTCTTTTGATAATTTCCATCATGTCATATTGTTCGGCACGCGACTTAGGAAGTATTCCAAAAATATCTTCTTCAGCTAAAGCTGGTTTTTGCGGTTTTTCACGATTAAAACCTGCTTTGTCATAATCTCCAATTTTACCAACGATACTTTTTATTCGGTCTAAAGCATCTTTATCATCTTTCGCTTTATAATCAGTTACACCAGATATTTCGCAGTGCGTGGTAGCACCACCTAGCGTTTCATTGTCAATATTTTCTCCGATTGCTGCTTTAACTAAATAACTTCCTGCAAGAAAGATACTTCCTGTTTTATCTACAATCATGGCTTCGTCACTCATTATAGGAAGGTAAGCACCTCCGGCAACACAACTTCCCATAACTGCTGCAATTTGGGTAATTCCCAAGCTGCTCATTATTGCATTATTTCTAAAAATACGACCAAAATGATCCTTGTCTGGGAAAATCTCATCCTGCATTGGTAAATAAACCCCAGCAGAATCAACTAAATAAATGATTGGCAAACGGTTTTCCATGGCGATTTCTTGAGCGCGCAAATTCTTTTTACCTGTAATTGGGAACCAAGCACCCGCTTTTACGGTAGCATCATTAGCAACTACAATGCATTGTTTCCCTTTTATGTAGCCGATTTTTACCACAACACCACCCGAAGGACAACCGCCATGTTCGGCATACATTCCGTCTCCAACAAAAGCGCCAATTTCTATAGAATTAGATTTAGCATCAAGTAAATAATCAATTCGTTCTCGAGCGGTCATTTTGCCTTCCGAATGCAATTTTTCAATTCTTTTTTCACCGCCACCCATTTTAACTTTGGCAAAGCGTTGCTTTAAATCGGATAATAAAAGTTTATTATGATCTTCGTTTTTATTGAAGTTTAAGTCCATAGAAGGGTTAATTATTTATTAGGCTAAAATACAAATTACTTTGAGATTCTTAATACAATTATATTTCTTAAATGTTTTGTGAAATTTAATTTTTTGTTAGTATGAATGAATTCAACTTTATTAATAACTGCATGTTATTATTAATTTAACCTTAATTTAACATAGACGAATTAATATTGCACCGTAATTAAATAAATAAATAAACTATGTCATTAAACAGTATTTTTCAGTTTTTAGTTCCAAAAGACACTAAATTCTTTCCGTTATTTGAGCAGGCTTCTGCTAATTTAATAACTCTTGCAGAAACATTGCATGAAGCAGTGAACGCACCTAAAGCAGAACGTGAAGATTATTTCAAAAAAATTGAAGAACTTGAAGCTACAATTGAAGAGATAACTCAAAAAACACATTTAGAATTAAGTAAAAACTTTATTACTCCTTTTGATAGAGAAGATATCCACTCTTTAATTAAAGCGATTGATAATGTTGCTGATTATATGTACAGCGCTGCAAGTAAAATGCGTTTGTATCAAGTAGAGAAAATCACTAAATCAATCCGTAAACTAACAGAAATTAATTTAGAATCTTGTCAGTTAATAGGAGCAGGTATTAAAGAACTTAAAGATATGAAAAATCATAAGTCAATTAAAGAAACTTGCAAAAAAATCAATAAATTAGAAAGTAAAGCAGACTCTGTTTTTGATAAAGCTGTAGCTGATATTTTTGAAAATGAAAATGATGCTAAAAACATCATTAAATATAAAGAAGTGCTATCTGCGTTAGAATCGGCTTCTGATAAATGCAAAAGTGTAGCAAATGTTATGGAACAGATTTCTGTAAAACATTCCTAATAGTTATATAATAAATCAACTTTATGGATTTTAATTTACTTATTTTAATTATTGTATTAGCTCTAGTATTTGATTATATTAATGGGTTTCATGATGCAGCCAATTCTATTGCTACTATTGTAGCAACTAAAGTATTGACTCCTTTTCAAGCTGTATTATGGGCTGCATTTTTTAATTTTCTAGCGTATTGGGTTTTTGGATTTGGAGTAGCGGATACAGTTGCAAAAACTGCTCATACCAGTAGTATAGATTTGGTTACAATTTTAGCTGGAATTATCGCAGCTATTATTTGGAATTTAATCACCTGGTGGAAAGGTATTCCTTCTTCATCTTCACATACCTTAATTGGTGGCTTTGCTGGTGCAGCTATTGCTCATGGATTGTCTTCAGTTAGTGATCCCGAACATGCAGGTTTTAAAATTGTTAACTGGTTTAAAGCCGCTAAAGAAGGCGAGTTATTACCTTCAGGTGTTGTAGTAGTTTTACTTTTCATTGTTTTTGCACCATTATTAGGGATGATAATTTCCTATTTCATTTCTATTTGGTTAATGTATTCTTCAAAGAAAAATATTATTCCAAAAATATTTACTGCAATTTTAATGATCTTAGCTTTTTGGTTTTTTAGTAGTGTTTTAGTTTCTTTTGAAGACATCAAAAAGCCAAGATTTGAAAGTCATTTTTGGGCTGTAATTTGCGAGCCTTCAAATATTAAATGGTTATTAGTTGCATGTATATTTTATAGTTTGGCAATATTCAATTTGTTTTTCAGTAGTTTTTCTACTTCAAAAGCAGAAAATGTATTGAAAAAAATGCAATTAATGTCCTCTGCAGCTTTTAGTTTAGGTCATGGAGGAAATGACTCGCAAAAAGTTATGGGTATTATTGCTGCTGCAGTTGCTGTGTATTTAAGATTAAACCCACACGTTAATATGTCAGACGGTTGGTTGGATTTAAATGTGATTTTACCTGATGAAGATAAAGGAATTAAAGCAAACATGCCGAACTGGATTCCGTTAATTTGTTATTCAGTAATTGGACTAGGTACTTTAAGTGGTGGTTGGAAAATTGTTAAAACCATGGGTTCCAAAATCACGAAAGTAAATGCCTTTGAAGGAGTTGTTGCCGAATCAGCTGGTGCTTTAACCTTATTTACTACAGAGCATTTCAAAGTTCCAGTTTCAACAACACACACCATTACAGGATCAATTATTGGAGTAGGAGTGACTAAGAGAGTTTCTGCAGTAAGATGGGGTGTTACTGTTAAATTAATATGGGCCTGGATATTGACCATTCCAGTCTCAGCTTTAATTGCTGCAATAACCTATTATTTATTGAAAATTTTCATATAATAAACTTTTATTTATTACTAATACAAACCTACATTTAGTATATAATAACAATGAAAAAATATTTAATATTACTTGTTGGAATAACTTTAAATGCTCAAACCATTAATGTCGCAAATAAAGATTCTGAACAAAAAGTTGAAATTAAGAAAAAATGGTATGAAACCATTAATATTAGAGGATATTCACAAGTTAGATTTAATAAACTATTAGAAACAAATTCTGATTTAGGTTGTGAACAATGCGATAAATCATGGGGTGGAAATAATAGTTTTTTTGTTAGAAGGGGAAGAATTATATTTTCAGGGAATGTTCATGATAGAGTTTATATTTATATTCAACCTGATTTCGCATCTTCAGCTGGAACAACAAATATGGTTTTTCAAATTAGAGATGCTTATTTTGATTTAGCGCTTGATAATGATAAAGAATATCGTTTAAGAATTGGTCAAAGTAAAGTTCCGTATGGTTTTGAAAATATGCAATCTTCTCAAAATAGAATAGCATTAGATAGAAATGATGCATTAAATAGCGCGGTTTCAAATGAACGTGATTTAGGAGTTTTCTTTTATTGGGCATCAAAATCAAAAAGAGAATTGTTTAAAAAGTTGGTTGAAGATGGACTTAAGGGTAGTGGAGATTATGGTATTCTAGGTATAGGAGCATATAATGGACAAACAGCAAATAGAACCGAGGCAAATAATAATCAGCATATAGTTGCAAGATTAACCTATCCATTTGAATTTAAAAATGGACAAATATTTGAAGCTGGTATTCAGGCATATAAAGGTAAATATGTAATTCAATCTAAAACTACAGGTGTGTCAACTAAAAATAATGCTGAATATGTTGATGAAAGAATTGCTGCTTCATTTATTTTGTATCCTAAGCCTTTAGGTTTTCAAGCTGAATACAATATTGGAACCGGTCCCGAGTTTAATAAAACTAATTTAAGTATAGATCAAAGTAAGTTAACTGGTGGATATATTCAGGCATCTTATAATGTTAAACTTAAGGACAATCAGTTTTTCCCGTTTGTTAAATATCAATATTATTCAGGAGGAAAAAAACATGAGCTTGATGCTCGTAGTTATAAAGTAAATGATTTTGAATTAGGAGTTGAATGGCAACCTATTAAAAACTTTGAATTAACAGCAATATATACTATTTCAAAAAGAAAATATGAAGATGCAGTATTGTTAAATAATTTCCAAGAAGGTAATTTACTTCGTTTACAAGCTCAATTTAATTATTAATTAAAATTTGATAGAATATAAAAAAGGCGCTTATTTAAGCGCCTTTTTTATTATATTATTTTCTTAATTACACGAAGTCGGTGGGTATGTCGGTTGGTTTCTGCATTATAAATTCCAAGGTGATCCAATCGGTCAACACGAACTTTTCCGCTGGCATGAATAATGTAGTTGTTTTCTAGCATGATTCCCACATGAATAATGTTTCCTTCTTCATTATCAAAGAAAGCTAAATCACCCGGTTCACTTTCTTCAATAAAACTCAAAACTTCGCCTTGTGAAGCTTGTTGTGAAGCATCTCGTAATAATTGGTATCCGTTTAATTTGTACACCATTTGCGTAAAGCCAGAACAATCTATTCCAAATGGTGTTTTGCCACCCCATAAATAGGGTGCATTCAAGTACAAATAAGCAGTAGCTATAATATTTGATTTAGCCTTTATTCCTGTTGCTTTTAATCCTTCAAATTGGTAATTTTTTATATTAATTTCTGGAATATCTATAAAAGATAAAGAAGCGCCAAGTGTAATTGGAATTAACGAATTATCTGTAATTGAAATATATTCTACTAAATCAGCATTAAGAATAGTATCCTGATTGCTAAGTAGTTCATAATTTTCTTTGGTAATTGTTTGAAATTGTTTGCAATCAACCCAGCCTTCATAATCATCAAAATGCAATTTTATTTTTGTCCATTGCTTGTTTTTTTCTAGCACAGAAAAATGTTCCCCAAACAATACTTGAGAAACTATTTCACTACGATCACTAGGTTCAGCTCGTAACGGGATTATTGATAAATTACATATTCCAAACATTTAAAATGGAATTAATTAGATGTTTTCGATTATAATTGCCGATGCACCACCACCACCATTACAAATTGCTGCAACTCCGGTTTTGGCATTGTTTTGTTTCAATACATTCAATAAGGTAACTACAATTCTTGCTCCTGAGCATCCAAGAGGATGTCCTAAAGAAACTGCTCCGCCATTTACATTGATGTTGCTTGTGTTTAAACCTAAGATTTTGGCATTCGCCAAACCAACAACTGCAAATGCTTCATTAAATTCAAAATAATCTACATTGCTTAATTTTAAGTTGGCTTTGCTTAACGCTTTGTTGACTGCTTTTGCAGGAGCAGTAGTAAACCATTTTGGTTCTTGCGCTGCATCTGCGTAGGATTTTATATAGGCTAGGGGAGTTAATCCCATTGCTTTTGCTTTATCTTCACTCATTATAATTACTGCGGCTGCTCCGTCATTAATAGTTGAAGCGTTGGCAGCGGTTACCGTTCCGTCTTTAGTGAATACGGCATTTAATGAAGGTATTTTATCTAATTTTACATTGGTAAATTCTTCGTCTTTGGTAACTATTATTGAATCACCTTTTCTTTGCGGTACAGCAACAGGAACAATTTCTGAATCAAATTTTCCTGCTTCCCATGCTTTAGCAGATCTTTCATACGATTCGATTGCAAAAGCATCTTGCTCTTCACGAGATATTTTATATTCAGATGCACATAAATCGGCAGCAACACCCATGGCATTATTATCGTAAGCATCAACTAAACCGTCTTTTTGCATTCCGTCCATCAGGGTAGTTGGACCAAATTTCACTCCGTTTCTCATATGAACATAATGCGGAATACTGCTCATATTCTCCATTCCACCAGCTACAACAATTTCTGCATCTCCAGCCATAATTGCCTGAGCCCCCATCATAATAGATTTCATTCCCGAAGCACATACTTTATTTACTGTGGTACAAACAACATCATTCGATAGACCTGCAAATAGTGCCGCTTGTCTTGCTGGTGCTTGCCCAACACCTGCTTGCACTACATTACCCATAAATACTTCGTCCACTAGATTAGGATCTAAATTTATTTTATGTAAAGCTCCTTTAATAGCCGCTGCGCCAAGATGTGGAGCAGGAACAGAAGATAAAGCGCCCATAAAACTTCCTATTGGTGTTCTTGCAGCTGCAACAATTACTATTTTATTAGTCATAAACTATGGTATTAATATTATGGTTTGTTCGTTTGTTTTGCAAATTTACTATTTTTTGTAGAATTTAGCTTTTTAAGTTAAAGATAATCGATATAAATTACAGCTTAATAAAATAGCTGTTTCTATATATTTGATTTTTAAGGAATTCATGAATAGAAAAAATTAATAATTAAAAAAAGAAAATAAAATGTTGTAAATATTGTTATGATACCTTACATTTGCAACCGCTTAAAGAGAAACGTTCTTATTAATATAAAGATTTTGGAGAGTTGCCTGAGAGGCCGAAAGGACATGTTTGCTAAACATGCGTATGGGAAACTGTACCAAGGGTTCGAATCCCTTACTCTCCGCTTTTTACACCTCGGGGTGTAGCGTAGCCCGGTTATCGCGCCTGCTTTGGGAGCAGGAGGCCGCAGGTTCGAATCCTGCCACCCCGACAAATTTTAGAGCACCTGACTTCTAAGCAGGCGGTTTAAAATAAAAATAATGGACGCATAGCTCAGCTGGATAGAGCACCTGCCTTCTAAGCAGGCGGTCGAAGGTTCGAATCCTTCTGCGTTCACGTAAAAACCTACTGTTTTCAGTAGGTTTTTTGTTTTTGCTA
>NZ_JBEIDX010000015.1:0-61583 GCF_040383245.1 Flavobacterium sp.
ATAAAAAAAGTCAAGCTTGTAGCTCGACTTTTTTTGTGACCCGACTGGGGCTCGAACCCAGGACCCCATCATTAAAAGTGATGTGCTCTACCAACTGAGCTATCGAGTCATTGCGTTCTAGTTTTTTAAAGACTGAAGTCATTTTAGTGACCCGACTGGGGCTCGAACCCAGGACCCCATCATTAAAAGTGATGTGCTCTACCAACTGAGCTATCGAGTCTTTTTTATTTTCCTTGAACGCGGGTGCAAATATATGACGATATTATTTATTTTTCAAAGCAATTTTGTTTTAAATTTACCTTTTTTTATTAATTACTCTTAATACCTTATTATATAAGGTTTTATCTATGAAAAAAGTTGTTTTGGTTGGTTATATGGGTAGTGGAAAGTCGGTAATTGCAAGTCAATTAGCCGATAAAATGGGAGTGACTTTCGTAGAATTGGACGCGCGTATTGAAAAAAAATGCAACCTTTCGGTGCCGGCTATCTTTGATAAATATGGCGAATTGTATTTCAGAAAGTTAGAGAGAGAACTTTTTTTAGGATTAATTCAGGATACTTCCAATGATTTAATTATCAGCACCGGCGGTGGAACTCCTTGTTACTATAATAACCATGAGTTGTTGCAGGCAGAAGGAGTAGTTTCGGTATACTTAAAAGCGTCTATTGCTACTTTGGCAAATAGATTGAAGAAAAATAGAGCTTCTCGACCTTTATTAGCTAATTTGAATTTGGATTATTTGCCAGAATTTATTGCCAAGCATCTTTTTGATAGGAATTATTATTACAATCAAGCAACCTATACTGTAGTTGTAGATGATAAAAGTGTAGCACAAATTACTTCTGAAATAGCCGATTTATTAGTTTAATAAAGCGTAACTATCGGTTTCTTCAAATACAACGGTTACATGTTCTAATGAAGAAGTAGATAAAGATATTCCTTTAAAATCGACTTTTATTGGATATTTTTTATGATTTCGATCGACTAAAACAGCAGTTTTAAATTTTTTTAAAGGCACATCCAAAAAATGTTTAACACCATACATTAGGTTAGAACCCGAATTTAATACATCATCTACTAAAACAATTCCCTTGTTTTGATAGGCTTCTTTAGAAATAGAAGTGCTAATTTCTGAATTTGGATTTTGTTTGTTCATTTTTACTTCACATAGAATCACTTCTAGTGGTGAAATAGTTTTTAAAACGCGAGCTATTTTTTCAGCAAAAATATATCCATTAGATGCAATACCTGCAATAACAATGCTTTCTTCTTCTACGAAAGTTTCATAAATTTGGTAAGCAATACGCTTGATTTTGTGATCAATTTCAGATTGGGATAAAATTTTATTTGCTGTCATAAAAATTAATTTTTGGTAAAGATAAAAAAGAGTTCCTTTTCAGATTAATGTTTTTTAAAATATTAATAACCTATTCTATATCGGTATTAAATTCTATATCGTCTAGATCCCTACGGTCTTTTTTGGTAGGTCTTCCGGTTCCAGTTTTTCTATAATGCTCTTTGGATAATTTTAATAATTCCAAATGTGCAAAGGCTTCGGCTGGAGTTTCGTCTTTGCGGTAGATGTCTACCAGTTTGGCGCCCACTCGATTGTCTGGAATATCCAACACTGTTATGATATGTACAATTTGGTCTTTTCGAAAGGTGATTTTATCAGTAGGGAAAACTTCTCTAGAAGCTTTTGCCACTTGACCATTTACAGTAATGTGGTTCTTCTTGCAAGCTTCGGTAACCATATTTCTGGTTTTGTAATACCGCACACACCACAAATATTTATCTACTCTCATAAATTTATCTAAAATCAACGTTAAAACCTTTACAAAAATAAATCAATATTGTATCTTGCGCACTTAAAATTTGATGAATAATGAATAATATTTTTAAAATACTTTCTTTTTTTGCAATTTGTGTAGGAATAGCAGCTTGTACAAGTACTTCAACAGAAGAACCAGAAACACCACGAGACTATGCAACGCAATATGCTACAGATCTTGCTGCTATTGATTCTTATATCAACACGCATTACTTAACGTTTGATGCTGATTATAATGTTACCTTTGATACTTTGTTGCCTACAAGCGGACATTCATCAATAAGAACTGACACTGCTTTTCAATTAAAAGACACTACAGTTGTTGAAGATGGTATTGATTATAAAGTTTATTTTATCAAATTTAGAGAAGGTACAGAAAAGCGACCAACTCAAGTGGATTCAATTCATATTGCTTACAAAGGAATTAAATTATTAAAAAGCGCTCCTTTTGATCAAGCTGTTACTCCAACTTGGTTTAGATTACAAGAGGTAATTACAGGATGGTCTCATATTATTCCAAACTTTAAAACCGGAACTTATACTCCTGGTACAGGTGGTAATCCAACAACATTTAATAACTATGGTGCTGGAATAATGTTTTTACCTTCAGGTTTAGCTTATTATAATAATTCTGCAGGAACTATTCCTTCTTATTCACCGTTGATTTTTAGTTTTAAATTACATGAACTACGTTACCGTGATCATGATGCAGATGGTGTATTATCTAAAGATGAAAGAAAATTAGACCCAACTGTAAGTGCGTTAATCAGATGGAAAGAAAATCCAGGTGGAAATTTATTGAAAAAAGATATTACCGGTGCAGTAGTTACCGATGTAGCTTTTTTTGATACTGATAGTGACGGTTTCCCAAATATGTTTGATATTGATGATGATGGCGACCGTGTTATGACTCGAGTTGAGATAAAAAATCCATCAGGCGGATTGTATTTATATAATATGATTCCGGATTGTAGTGGTACTGCTACAAATCCAAATCGTGTTAGAAAACATATTGATCCTGCTTGTCATTAATAAAAAAAATCCCGTTCAATCAAACGGGATTTTTTTTTACTTATTCTCTAACTCTTTTCTCACTTTAATTAGTTTTTTCAATTTCTTACCATAAAGTGATTTGGCAATTTTTGGTGTCATCGATTTTTCGATGGTATCTAAAAACTTTAAATTGATATCATAAATTTCAGCAACAGCTACATAAGGCGCCACATCATAATCGGCGTGGTTTACAGCAAAATTGGTTGTGTAAAGATATTTTCTTCTCAAGATGTCGTCTTGTTCTTGTTTGATTTTAGCCAATTGAGCCGTGTTATTGTTTTTATAGGCTTCAAATCTTTTTTGGATTAAATCTAAATTTTGATCTACATAACGCGAAACTACTTTTTTGTATTCATCATAAAGTTCTTGATTTTTAGATCCAGAAATTTTAGCATCGGCAGTAAAAAAATCTAAAGAGGTTTCAATATTGATATTTCCTGGTTCTACAAAGAATGGCATGTTCGTATCAACCGAATTGGTAACTCCGCGATCAATAAAAAGGTACAACATTTCGGGAGAATCAATTTTTAAATCACTTGTAAAGTGAGAATCGCCATCAATTTTTATAGTGTCAATAGCTACAAGTGTCGTGTCTTTAATTCTTTGAATGTAAAGCGTTCCTTTTTTGAACCCTTTTATGTTTCCTGTTATGTGAAGATTTTTATCGGTTTTTTTCTCCTCACACGAAGAAAAAACTACAAGTGCTAATAAGGCAATAATTGTTTTTTGCATGGTTTATTTATTTTCGGCAAAATAATAAAAAAATCCTCGATTTATTATATAAAACGAGGATTTAAATGGAAATTAGTTTTGATTATTTTTTTAACCAAGCTTCTTTAAGTGCTACTTTAGAAGTGTCAACATTATAATAACCTTCTGACTCTTCATAAGCTAATGTTACTTTACCAGAAAGTGTCATTTCTTTTCCGTCTCTTTTAATTTTCATTGAAATGGCATCACCATCATTCCATTTTTGAGCTGCTGTCATTAATTCTGAAATTTGATCTAAGTTGTACTCGGTTCCATTGATAGCAGAAATAATATCGTCGCCTTTTAATCCTAATGAAGTTAAAAATGGACTCAAATCATTGTTGGTTTTAACTTTTATTTCTTTGTTGCTTCCACCTGTTATCCCTGCCGATTTTTTATTTATAAATGGATTTACAGCTTTTTTTATTTTAGTTTTTGCAATTCCCATTTTGGCAAAATAGTCATCGTAGTTAATTGGATTAGGTCCAGCTACATATGTGTTTAAAAATGCACCAACTTCTGGGTAGGTCAAGTCTGTTATTTTTGCAAATAAGTCTTTATCATTAAATGGTCTTAATGGACCAAATTCGTTGGTTAGTTTTTGCATTAAATCTAAAATCCCTCGTTCTCCATTGCTTTTTTCACGAATGATAATGTCTATACACATGCCTATTAAAGCACCTTTTTCATATACATTTAAGTATTGGTCTTTGTAGGGTGACACTAATACATTTTCACTCATTACAGTAAAGGGCATGGTGTCGTTTTGTCTTTTTGAACCTTTAATTTTTCCAATCATTCTTTTGTAGAAAGCTTCTTCGGTAATAAGACCTTGATTTACTTGAAAAAGATTAGCAAAATATTCGGTTACTCCCTCATACATCCATAAATGTTGAGACATTTTTGGATCGTTAAAATCAAAATAATGAATTTCATTAGAGTGTACTCCAAGTGGCGTTACAATATGAAAGAACTCATGAGAAACAACATCAATAATTTGTTTGCCCAGTGCAGCATTTGGCATCATTTCAGGAAATACAACCGAAGTAGAACTGTTGTGTTCCAACGCACCAAATCCTTTTGCATCTTTTCCGTTCATGTCTGATAAATAAAGAAGAACGGTATATCTTTTGTTGGTGTTAATTGGCCCTAAAAATTTCTTTTGAGCACGCATACATTTTTCTAAATCTGCAGATAAATCTTTAGCGGTATGAGTTCCAGTAGGTGAATACACACTAAATAATATTTCCATTCCTTCAACATTAAAAGTAGTGTAGTTTGGAGCCGAATACATGATTGGATTGTCGACTAGATCATTATATCTAGCTACAGAAAACACATCAGAAGTTGTGCTACTATCTGAATCTACAAGCGATGTAGCTCCGAAAAGAGTTTCTGGATGTGTGATGGTTAAAGTATAATTTAAATCTTTTTTATTGGTAAAATAACCTACAAAACCATGATTGTTGATAAGGAAGTTTTTCCCTTCAATGATGTTAGTTCCAGCAGGAGAAAACACGCCTTTTCCAAATCCACCATTTCCTTCAATATCAAAGGTGTCGTTTACCCAATAAGTAACTTTACTTAATTTATTAGCGTTTTTAATTTGCCAAGAATCTTCATCTAGTTTGTTTACTTCTAACTCATTTCCTTTAGAATCTAAAGCTTTTAAATCGTCAATGAATTTGCCATAATCATCAACAGAATACGTTCCCGGAATAATTTTAGGAAGGTTGTAAACGATTTCTTTTTCTGTAATTGTTGGAGCCAAAACGGTTACTTGCACTTTGTCCTCTTTTACTACATTAAGGTCAATTGTAACTTCAACTTTTTGATTTTTTTTCGATTGTGCTGTTGCTTGGTAACTAATGAATAAAGTGGCAATAGCTACACCTAAAATTATTTTTTTCATATTTTTTGATTTTCAAATATTAGTATTTATAAAAGAGTATTTGTTACAATTTAAATTGAATTAATAAACAGTGTAATGCTGGAAATTAGCTCGGGCATTACTGGAATATTTGGACTGTTGTAGGATTTTGCATTATCTTCATCAACCAAAATTTCCTTAAAAATATGATTCATGTTTTCAATAATTTTTATTTCTGATTTTGGGTTGGCTCCATGCAATAATTGGGCATCGCTAGGAGGAACCTGAATGTCTTTAGTTCCATTTAGAATTAAAATTGGAATGTCCAGTTTATTAATCTCTGTTTGAGGATTGTATTTTATCCACGAAATCATATACGGCTGCACGCTTTCTCTAAAGATAGAAGCTAACATTGGGTTTTTATTTTCAAATGTTTTTCCTGCTTTAAGCGAGGTCAATCCTTCTTGAGCAACTTCTTTCATTTTTGGCGATTGCTTGCCCAATTGTTCAAGTAAAACTTCATCAATACCTCTTCCTGCTCCAGCTATAGAAACATACCCATCAACATTGTTAAATGCTGCAAGCATACCAATAAGGGAGCCTTCGCTATGGCCTGCAATAATTATTTTAGAATATTTTTTTTGAGATTTAAAATAGGTTACCACATCTTTCGCATCTTTGATAAAATCTTCAAAAGACAAGTTTTTCTCGTCTAATGTCTTTGCAATCATTTGTGCAAAAATTCTTTTATCATAACTGTAAACTGCAATGCCGTTTTTGGCCAATCCTTCAGCTAGAAATTTTAAGGAATTATTCATTCCGCCAACGGTGCTGTTCCCGCTTCGGTTAGTAGGGCCAGAGCCTGCAATAAGAATAACTAATTTTGTTTGTGGGGTTTCTTTGTAAGGTGAGAAAAGAGTTCCTTTAATAAGTGAATTTACTTCTACTTCTTGTTTGGTTATATTATCTTCTTGAGAAAAAGCAATGCAATTGACAAGTAATAAAATCCATAATATTTTTTTCATAACTATATATTTGAAACAAAATTAAGGTTTTGTAGTAATAGATAGTGTTAAAAAAAAGCGATAATTTCTTATCGCTTGGAGATTTTATTATGGGTAATTTGTCTTTGAAGTTTGCATTTAAAACGGTCAATGCCATTCACTCGTAATTTAGCATGCTTAGTTGCTCTGCCTTGTACACGTTCGCGCCACATTCTGAAACTTGACGCTTTCATTTCGCGTCGCATAATTTCAATAGTTTCCTGTTCGGAAATGCCAAACTGAAATGTAATTGCTTCAAATGGGGTTCGGTCTTCCCAAGCCATTTCAATTATTCGATCTATTTGAATTTCGGTGAATTGTTTTTCTTGCATGAAGCAAAAGTCGGTAGAAAACTAAAAAACTCTTGTTGAACAAGAGTTAAATTTTTTTTAATCAAATTTGTTTTTCATATAATATTTACCGTCTAGATCGTCAAAATCATCGTCAACTATTGGTTTCGGTTTTGGTTTGCTTGCGGTAACTTTCTTTTTCCAAAGCTCAAAGTTGTCTTTGGATAATCTTTTTCGCATTAATTCGGTTACTTCATTTTCGGTAATTCCAAATTCTGCTTTTAATACTTCAAAAGGCTTTCTTTCCTCTTGGGCCATGCTAATAACTCGTTCTATTTGTTCGTTGTCTAGCTCTACTCTTTTACTTTTTTTCATTAGTCGAAAAGCACTGTTAGTGTTAATTAGTATTCGGTGTAATTTATTTATAATTCAATATTAAGAAAAAAAATAATTACTTTTTTAAAACAAATTAAATTTTTAATCAATATAAATTAAGATTGGTTGTAATGTTTCATTAAATAATAGGTGTTTACACATAAAATAAAGGCATTTGTAATTATTATGGGCCAAGAAATTGCAAGCATAATTCCGTATCCAATAAATAAAATGGCGCCAATTGAGTTTATAATTCTAAGTTTTATAATGTTCTTCATTAAAAATGAAATCATTAATACTAAGGAGGCTAAATAGCCAATTAATTCGGTTGTAGTGAAATTCAAAATAGTTTTATTTGATGGTTAAATATATATTAAGTGCTAAGTTAGAATTAATAGTTCTAGTTTTATAAATGTAATAATAAAATTACGAACTTTGTTTAAAATTTAAATTATGATAGTAAATCCTAAAAATGGTGTAGATCAACTACTTTTTGGCATGAAGCAAAAAGATGTAATTGCTATATATGGAGAACCAGACAAGCAGTTTAAAGACGACGATCAAAACATTATTTATTTATATAACAGCCAAAAACTTCGAATAACTTTTTACGAAGACGAATCCATGAGGTTGGGTTACATTATTACTTCATATCCAGAGGTAACTTTATTGGGCAAGAAAATAATGGGTAGGGAAGTAGCAGAAGTTAAAAATGAATTACCATTTAAGTCATGGGAACAAGAAGATTTTGATTCCACCGAAAATCATTTTAATGAAAGCAACTGGTTGGTTTTACAATCGGAATACGGTAAAATAATTCGTGTTGAAATAGGAGCCATCATAAATGATAAAGACGAATTTGAATGGAAGTTTAAATAAAAAAAGCCCTCAGTAGAGGGCTTTTTTTAGTTGTTTATTTTGATCAATTCTACTTCAAAAATTAAATCGGTTTTAGGAGGAATCACTCCACCAGCACCACGATCACCATAAGCTAAAGTATAAGGAATGAAAAATTTATATTTAGCTCCTTCTTTCATTAATTGAACACCTTCTGTCCAACCAGGAATTACTTGGTTTAATCCAAAATCAATTGGTTGACCTCTTTGTACGCTACTGTCAAATACTTTACCGTCAAGGAAAGATCCGGTATAATGTACTTTTACATTACTTGTTGCAACCGGCATTGCTCCAGTACCTTCTTGTAGCACAATATATTTTAAACCGCTAGCAGTAGTTTTTCCATTTGCAAATTCTTTAGAAATTTTTTCATTTGCAACTGCTCTAGCTGCTGCATCTTTTTCAGCTTGAATTCGTTCTTCTTCCGCTTTCCCTGCAAAATAATCTGCAAAAACTTTAGAGGCATTGAATTTATTTGCTTCAGCACCTTTTCGTGAAATGGTTATTTTATTGATTACATCATCTTGAGCGATTGCATTAACAATATCTTGGCCTGTAACCACATATCCAAAGATAGTGTGTTTTCCATTTAACCAAGGTGTGTCTTTATGCGTAATGAAAAACTGAGATCCATTTGTTTTTGGACCAGAATTAGCCATTGCTAAAATACCCGCTTTGTCAAATGTAGCATCCGTAAATTCATCTTTAAAAGCATATCCTGGACCACCTTGACCATTCCCGTCGGGATCTCCACCTTGAATCATGAAGTCTTTAATAACTCTATGAAATTTTAATCCATCGTAAAACTTTCTTCCTTTATATTTATCAGCTACTTGCGTGTTTGTTCCTTCTGATAAAGCAATAAAGTTAGCTACAGTAATAGGCGTTTTTTGATATTCTAATTTAATTAATATTTTACCTTTAACAGTTTCTAGTTCTGCGAAAATCCCTTCATTAGTATTGATTGCAGGTGCAGCTGGACCAGAAGTGGTAAGTTGAGGTTTTGCTGGAGCAACTGTTGTTTTTGTGGTTGCTTTCGTGGTAGTTTTTTTGGTTTGTGCATTCGTAATTGTTAATCCTAAAAGAAATAACAAAGCAATATTAAATTTCATTCTCATGGGTAATTATTTAAATTGATTTATATTAAGTTATAGTTATTCGGTTAATTCTACTTCAAAAATTAGGTTTGCGTTTGGTGGGATTACATTTCCTGCTCCATTTTCACCATAACCTAAATTAGATGGGATGAAAATTAATGCTTTATCACCAATATTTAATTTACATAATCCTTCTTCAAATCCAGGAATCATTCCCCCTTTTGAACCATATTGATAAGGAAGTGGCATGTATCCATTTTGAGCTGCTCTTTGTGGGTCTAATTTCCCAAATGATTCTGCAATTTTAGAATCACTCGTATCAAATAATACTCCGTTTTCTAAATATCCCGAATAGTTCACATTTACAGTAGCTCCGTTAGCAGGTTTTTTTCCAGATCCTTTTTGGAATACAGCAAATTGTAACCCTGTACTTGTTTTGGTTGCTGTAGCTTTAATTCTGGCAAAGAAAGTAAGTTTTTCAGTCACTACTTTTTTATAAGTAGCGGCATAAATAGCTTCCTGCTTTTTTTGATTCTCCAATTCGGCTTTATAATAATCACTAAAAACTTTAACGGCATTAAATTTCTTTGCAGCTTCTCCTTTACAGATGATTTTAACCGAATTGATTACATCGTCTTGAACGATAGTATTTGCTGTTTTCATTCCATCTTCAATCACACGACCAAAAATAGTATGCTTCCCATCTAACCATGGAGTATCTTTAATTGTGATAAAAAACTGACTTCCGTTAGTGCCAGGACCTGAATTTGCCATCGCCAATAAACCACCCTTATCAAATTTTAAATCGGTGATTTCATCTTTAAATTTGCATCCAGCATCACCAGTACCATTTCCTAATGGGTCACCACCTTGAATCATAAAATCTTCGGCATCACCATTGGTTTTTGAAATTACTCGATGAAATTTTAATCCGTCATATAATGGTTTCCCTTTATATTCTTCAGCAACAAATGGATTGTTTCCTTCAGCAAGTGAAATAAAGTTAGCCACTGTAACAGGCGCTTTTTTGTATTCTAATTCAACTAAAATTGTTCCTTTAGCAGTTTCAATTTCTGCGTATATTCCGTCTGGTAAATTAGTGTGTTTGTCATCCTTGCATCCTACTAATAGAACTGTTAGTATAAAACCTAATAAACATGCTATTCTTTTCATTATTCTTGAGTTGTTTTATTTTCGTTTTTTATGTCATTTAAAGTAACCGTACAAATAATTGGTTCGTTTGTTCCAATTCTACGGTCATCACCATGATAACCATAGGCCATGTGTGAAGGGAATAAAAAAGTAACTTTTTCTGATTTTTTCATTAATTTAATTCCGTGGCGTAATCCCATTAGAATATTTTGTTTGTCCACAACATAATTCTGTGGTTTTAATTCCAATTGCGAATAAATAACATTACCATCCAAATCTTTAATTTCATAATCAAAGCAGGCCACATCTCCTTTTTTTGGATGAATGGTATCTCTGTCGCTTTTTGTTTCATAGTAATACCAATATCCTTTTTGTGAAGCAATGTATTTGATCTCCGGATTACTTTTAATAATCGCATCAATTTTACTCTCTTCCCCTTTAATTAGTTTTTTATTACGTTCAACAGATGCCTTTAAAAACTCTCCTGATGAATGTGAAATAGGCATTCTTGCCTGTTGTTGCTTGCAGCTAATAAGCAGTATAAATGCTAAAAAAAGTGCTGAAATAAATGTTGTTTTTCTCATTCTAGATGATTGTTTTTGATAATATGGATTCAAATTTTTCAATTGTTTTTTCTAGTGAATCGTGGGATTTTCCTCCTGCAGCATTAATATGTCCTCCTCCGTTAAAATGATTTCGTGCAAATTGATTTACATCAAAACTACCTTGCGATCTAAACGATATTTTTACAATATTTTCGTCTCTGTGTTCAATGAAAATAGCTGCAAATACAATTCCTTTAATGGTTAAACCATAATTAACAATTCCTTCGGTATCACCTTTTACATAATTAAATTCGTCTAATTCTTTTTGCGAAAGTTTAATGTAGGCGGTTTTTAATTCCGGAATAACTTTCATGTTTTGCAAGGCTCTACCTAAAAGTTGTAAGCGATCGTAAGAATTATTATCGAACAATAACATTGGAATTTCCGAATTATCAACACCTAATTCAATGAATTCAGCTGCAATTCGGTGTGTAGTTCCGGTAGTTTTTGGAAAACGAAATCCCCCCGAATCGGTTAATATTCCTGTATATAAACAGGTAGCTATAGTTTTATCTATTAAATGCTTTTGATTTAAAAAACCAATGAAGTTGTAAATCATTTCGCAAGTAGAACCAAATGCAGTATCCGAATAAGTAAACGTCGCATACGAATCGGGCAATTGGTGGTGGTCAATCATCACCATTGGAACAGTAAGTTTGTTTAATACCTGTTCCATTTCGCCGGTGCGGTGCAAGGCATTATAATCTAAGGTAAAGACTATTTCTTGCTCCTGCAGAATTTGAGTTACTTTTTCTCTTTCATTCTCATAAACTAAAACAGTATCGGAAGCCGGAAGCCAAGCTAAAAATTCCGGAAAATCATTGGGTGCAATCACAACCGGTTGGTGGTTCAATTTCAGTAAAAAATGATACAAACCAAGGGTGGAACCCATTGCATCTCCATCCGGACTTCGGTGGGGGATGATGGCAATTTTTTTGGGCGTTGCCAATAATTCGGAAAGTGCTTGAATGTCTTTTTCGTTCATAGGATGCGAAATTACATTTTTTTGTGTTAAAAAAATGTTATTTGGAAACAAAAAGACCGAACCAAACCGCAAAAATTCCAAGTAAAACACTTAGTGCTATATAACTAAATGCTAAAAGGGATTGGTTGGATTGTAATAGCGAGTTGTTTTCAAATCCAAAAGTTGAAAATGTGGTATAACCACCGCAAAATCCGGTTACTAAGAACCACTTTAAATTCCCATTGGCTAAATTGTTTTTTTCAAGATAGCCAATAAATATTCCAATGATAAAACATCCCAATACATTGGTTAAAAAGGTCGCTAATGGAAAGGCATGACTCCAATATTTATTAACTAATAATGAAGTTAAGTAGCGTAATACACTTCCAACAGCGCCACCTAGGCCTATGTAAATAATTGTTTTTAACATGTAGAATTATTTGATTTCAAATGTAATAAATATACGTTGAAAATTAAAGTTGGATTTTATTTCAAATTAAAAATTCCCCAAATAGGCACATGATCAGAAATTTTACGGGCCTCTTTAATTGAATTAAAACTACTATAGAAAGTAATAATCCCCGATTGAGTTGCATTCATTTTTTTTGGATTGAAAAACATATTATCGTATTCGGAAGCCAAACAATCGTTTTGAATACACTTTTGGCGTAAGCTTGTTTTTTGATTAACTAAACTGCTTTTATATCCTATTTTCTTTAAAGGAATAAAAACCTCGTTGGATTGCGGACAATTAAAATCACCCATAAAAATCAAATTCAAATTTGGGTATAACCCCGGAAATAATTTAAAATATTTTATTTCACTTTCTGGATTTTTCTTCTTCGGAACCGCATGAAAAGTAACTATGGTGAATTGCTTTCCTTGATAGTCAAAGGTGCTCAAATAAGGTTCACGGTCTATTTCATTTGCATAATTAGCATCAAGCCAACTTCGACCAATTTTTTTTACTTTCGATGTTTTCCAAATAAAAGCATAGCGTTCAATGCTAGAACGATTGGCACTTGTTGTGGGGTCACTAATAGAATAATCCCAATGAAATCCTTTATTTTCTAATATGTTAACTAGTCTCGCAACGGCTTGAGCGCCGCCTTTTCCAGCCACAACTTCTTGAATTGCAATCACATCATATTTATTGATTGTTTTTGCAATAAAATCTAGTTCAGAATCTGATTTAGATTTTCCAAAATTCATAATATTCCAACTGCAAATCGATACTTGAGAAAAAACTAGTGTGCAGTTTAATGCTAGAAGTGCTAGGAAGAAATATTTTTTTGTTATCATAATCTGATTTGTAATTTTTGCTAATTTAATAATAAATTATTTCGGAAATACATTTTTTAATTTAACCAAGATTAGTACTTTTGCACATGCAACACAACGTACTTATTTTAGATTTCGGTTCGCAATACACCCAGTTGATTGCCCGACGCGTTCGCGAATTAAATATATTCTGCGAAATTTTTCCTTACAATAATTATCCAACAGATTTATCTTCTTACAAAGCCATTATTCTTGGTGGAAGTCCGTATTCGGTTCGTTCTGAAGACGCTTTAAAAATAGATTTATCGCACATTCGTGGCAAATTTCCATTGCTTGCCGTGTGTTATGGGGCGCAATATTTAGCTCATTTTTCTGGTGGTGAAGTAGCCGCTTCCAACATTAGAGAATACGGAAGAGCCAATTTGGAATACATAAAAGAAGGCGAAGTTTTCTTTGAAAATGTAAGTCCAAATTCACAAGTTTGGATGAGTCATAGTGATACAATTAAGCACCTTCCAACAAATGGTGTGAAACTAGCAAGCACACACGACGTAGAAAATGCAGCCTACCGAATTGAAGGCGAAACCACTTATGCAATTCAATTTCATCCTGAGGTATACCATTCAACAGACGGAAAACAAATTTTAGAAAACTTCTTAGTGAAAATTGCTGAAGTGCCTCAAAATTTTACTTCAAATGCCTTTGTTGAAGATTGCGTTAAAGATTTAAAAGAAAAAATTCAAGACGATAAAGTGGTACTTGGTCTTTCAGGTGGAGTAGATTCAACCGTGGCTGCCGTTTTATTAAATAAAGCCATTGGCAAAAACTTATATTGCATTTTTGTGAACAACGGATTGCTTCGTAAGAATGAGTTTGAAAATGTATTGCACCAATACAAAGACATGGGCTTGAATGTGAAAGGAGTGGATGCTTCCGATCGCTTTTTAAGTGAATTGGCAGGTGTTGATGATCCAGAAACAAAAAGAAAAATCATTGGTCGCGTTTTTATTGAAGTTTTTGATGATGAATCAAAAATTATCGAAGACGTAACTTGGTTAGCTCAAGGAACAATTTATCCCGATGTAATTGAATCGGTTTCGGTAAAAGGACCTTCAGCAACTATAAAATCACACCACAATGTGGGTGGTTTACCCGATTTTATGAAATTAAAAATTGTAGAGCCACTCCGAATGTTATTTAAAGATGAGGTGCGACGAGTAGGAGCAACCTTAGGAATAGATCCCGAATTATTAGGTCGCCATCCATTTCCAGGACCTGGATTGTCAATTCGAATTTTAGGTGACATCACTCCCGAAAAAGTGCGTATCTTGCAAGAAGTAGATGCCATTTTTATTGAAGGTTTAAAGTCGCACGGTTTATACGATAAAGTATGGCAAGCAGGTGCAATTTTACTTCCAGTGAATAGTGTGGGCGTAATGGGTGATGAGCGTACTTATGAAAAAGTCGTTGCCCTTCGCGCAGTAGAATCTACGGATGGAATGACTGCTGATTGGGTACATTTACCTTATGACTTCTTGATGAAAATTTCTAACGAAATTATTAATAAAGTAAAAGGGGTAAATAGAGTGGTTTATGATATTAGCTCTAAGCCGCCAGCAACCATTGAGTGGGAATAATTCAGAATTCAGTAAGGTGTTTGATTTTGGAATTTAATTTATAAAAACATGATTAAAAGAGTTATTTGCATTTTAGTATTGTTATTTTCCTTTTCAAATTTCGGACAAGGTTTCACCAAACATAAAGTTGTAAAAGGGGAAACGGTTCCTGCAATTGCGCAAAAATACAAGGTAACCCCTTATGATATTTATAAGCTAAATCCCGATTCGCAAAACGGAATTAAAGAGAATTCTATTTTATTGATTCCGAAGAGTATACCGCAACCCACTTCATCTGCTGCTACTCCAAAAACACCCGCTTTAAATAAGGTAACTGAGTATACAGTCGTTACTGGTGACACAAAGTATAATGTAGCTAAACGATTTGGTATTTCGGTGGAGGAATTAGAATTGCAAAATCCAGAAATTAAGGAGAGCCTTCCGCTTGGATTTAATTTAAAAATTAAATCAGCCGCCGCACCAAAATCTATAATTAACCCAGAAAAAGCGCAAGTTAAAGAAAGTGATTTATTAGAGTATACGGTAAAAGCTGGGGAAACTTTATATAGCTTGACGCGTCTTTTTAATCTAACTGAAGCTTCATTAATTGGTTTGAACCCCGATTTATCTAATGGGTTAAAAGAGGGTATGGTATTAAAAGTACCAGCAAATCTTTCGTTTGCAAAAGAAAATAAGAATACCATAAAGGATTTGACTAAATCTATATCCAATCAGCAAAAAAAGAAATTGGTTTTGTTCTTGCCTTTCAATGCCTCTAAAATTCAAAACGACACCGTTACGTTAGTTTCAGAGCGATTAAAAAAAGATAAATTCTTAAACATGACACTCGATTTTTATTCGGGTGCTTTGATGGCAATAGATTCTGCCAAAGTGTTAGGAATGAATTTTGATGTGAAAATCTTCGATTCTGAAGAAACAAAAAATACCACCAGTGCAGTTTCGATTGTTTCTGGAGCTGATTTTACAAATACCGATGCTGTTATTGGTCCGTTTTATCAAGTAAATGTTGAAAAAGTCGCTAGTGTTTTGGAAAACAAAAATATTCCAGTTATCTCTCCATTATCCAAAGAAGAGGGAAAATCATACGCCAACTTATATCAATCGATGCCACAAAATGACGCATTGAAAAATGCCATGTTTGACTATATGCGAGCAAAAAATGGAAATATTATTGCGGTGGTTGATCCAAAAAAGAATGCCATCAAACAATATCTTCAAGAATATCAAAAGGGAATTAAGTTAGTTGGGGTTAATGAAAAAGGAGGCTTTGTTGGAGACAGTATCAAAAAGTACTTTATAAAAAACCGAATGAATTATGTGGTTTTGGTATCAGAAAAAACAGGCGTTATTTTTACAGTTACCAATACCATGCAAAGTGCTTTAAAAGATTATCCACTTCAATTGGTAATCTTAGAACCCAATGAAACGCTTGATTTTGAGGAAATTGCATTATCTCGTTTAACTAAATTGAAGATGGCCTATCCATCGGCATCTCGAGAAAATGAAACTTTAGAATCCCAACAATTTGCAAATGCCTTTAAAAAGAAAAACAGAATTTTCCCAAATCAATATGCTATTCGAGGATTTGATTTGACTTTTGATACGATGTTGCGTTTGTCACAGGGACAAACTTTTGAAGAAAGTGCCAATGCGACTGTTTCAGAGCAAATTGAAAGTAAATTTGATTATGCGAAAAAAATGTCGGGAGGTTATGCTAATAACGGAATTTATATCTTGTATTACGACGAAGATTTAACAATAAAACAAGAGCAATAATGGCAACATCAAAGGTAACTTACTTGAGAGGTTTAAGAACTTCATCCATTCATTTACAATCAGGTTCTGAAATAATAACCGATGCTCCAACTGACAATAACGGAAAAGGAGAAGCCTTTTCTCCAACAGATTCGGTAGCCAACGGATTAGCTTCTTGTATGTTTACCGTAATGGGAATTAAAGCCCAAGATATGGGTGTGGATTTTTCGGGTTCAACTGCTGAGGTAACTAAAATTATGGCTGCCGAACCAAGAAGAATTTCTGAAATTCAGGTAACTTTCGCTATGAATCTTGCTACTGATGAAAAAACAAAAACAATTTTAGAACGAACCGCAATGACTTGTCCAGTTTTTTATAGTTTGCATCCCGATATCAAGAAAGATATTGTTTTTAATTGGAAATAATTAAATACTGCTTGATTTATTTATGTCAGTCTGAGCCTGTCGAAGACTATAAAAGAGCAATACTTCATGTTTGATTAGGTTAATTTTAGTGTATTTATCACCAAGCCCTTTAGTAATAAAATAAATGGACAACCAACAAAAACTTCTAATTAAACTGGCGCACACTAAAATGCCTTTCGGTAAATACGAAGGGTATTACCTTATTGATTTGCCTGAGTATTATGTGGTTTGGTATAGCAATAAGGGTTTTCCTAAAGGTCAATTGGGCGAACAATTGCAATTGATTTATGAACTCAAATTAAATGGGTTGGAAGAATTGGTTCGGAACATCAAAAAAAAATATCCAAAACCATAAACTAGATTGTACGATTTTTAGAATTTTAGATGGGATTATTTTTATAAACATCCAATAAATTTCTTACTTTTGCTTCGTTTTTTACTACAAAAAAACAACTACATAATAACACAACAACAAGTTTGGACAACTACTAGTAGTTGTTCTAAAAAAAAAACGATGAATCCAACCAAGTACATTTTTGTAACAGGCGGTGTAACTTCTTCTTTAGGAAAAGGAATTATAGCAGCTTCATTAGCAAAATTATTACAAGCACGCGGGTATAGAACTACCATACAAAAGTTTGATCCGTATATCAATGTTGACCCAGGAACTTTAAATCCCTATGAGCACGGAGAGTGTTTTGTGACCGATGATGGTGCAGAAACAGATCTTGATTTAGGGCACTACGAACGTTTTTTAAATGTTCCAACCTCGCAAGCTAATAATGTAACTACTGGTAGAGTCTATCTTTCGGTTATTGAAAAAGAGCGTCGTGGAGAATTTTTAGGGAAAACGGTTCAGGTGGTTCCTCATATCACAAATGAGATTAAAGAACGCATGCAATTGCTTGGTAAATCAGGCGATTTTGATATTGTAATTACTGAAATTGGAGGAACTGTTGGAGATATCGAATCATTACCTTACATCGAATCGGTGCGTCAATTGGTATGGGAATTAGGTGATAATAACGGAATTGTAATTCACCTTACATTAGTTCCTTATTTGGCTGCAGCCGGAGAATTAAAAACGAAACCAACCCAGCATTCTGTTAAAACATTAATGGAAAGCGGAATTAAAGCCGATATTTTAGTTTGTAGAACCGAGCACGAAATTTCGGATGAATTGCGTCAAAAATTGGCTTTATTTTGCAATGTAAAACGCGAAGCAGTAATTCAATCTATTGATGCTTCAACCATATATGAAGTTCCTAATTTAATGCTTGAAGAAGGATTGGATTTAGTAGCTTTGAAGAAATTAAACTTACCCGAAAAATCAAATCCTGATTTATCGCAATGGAATGATTTCTTGCACCGATTGAAAAATCCGAAACATACTATCAATGTTGGTTTGGTCGGTAAATATGTTGAATTGCAAGATTCATATAAATCTATATTAGAAGCTTTTATTCATGCAGGAGCTGCAAATGAAACTAAGGTGAATGTGATCAGTATTCATTCGGAATTTGTAGATAAAGATAATGTTGCTGAGAAATTAAAAGGTATTGACGGAATCCTGGTTGCACCAGGTTTTGGAGAAAGAGGAATAGAAGGTAAAATTGAAACCGTTCGTTATGCAAGAGAAAATAATCTTCCTTTTTTCGGAATTTGTCTTGGAATGCAAATGGCCGTTATTGAATATTCTAGAAATGTATTAGGTTTAGCTGATGCCAATTCTACTGAAATGAATTCAAATACGAGCAACCCAGTTATTGATTTGATGGAAGACCAAAAATCAATTACAGATAAAGGGGGAACGATGCGTTTGGGATCATGGAAATGTGATTTAAAAGAAGGGACTTTAGCAAAAGAAATTTACGGTAAATCGCAAATTGAAGAGCGCCACCGCCACAGATACGAATACAATAACAAGTATTCATCCGAATTAGAAAAAGCAGGATTAATAAGTTCTGGAATCAATCCAGATACTGGCTTAGTAGAAATTGTTGAGGTGAAAAACCATCCATTTTTCATTGGAGTACAATACCACCCAGAGTACAAAAGTACCGTTGCTAATCCGCAGCCTATTTTTGTTAGCTTTGTTGCTGCAATGGTAAAAAATAAAAAATAGGTAACATATTGGTCAATTTATCGACTGATTAAAAAATATAAAAGAATAATGGAAGAAAAGAAATTTGACAAGAATTCGATAATTGGCTTTGGTTTAATTTTCCTTATTGTGATGTGGATGATGTTCAACAGTCAGCAAGCAGAACAAAAGGAACAAGCTGAAAAAGCGAAACAAGCACAAGTTGACAAACAAAAGAAAGCTAAGGAAGTTGCTACTAAAGAAGTTGCAGCAGTTGTAGTTGATACTGTTGTTAATGACACTGTAAAAAAACAAAAATTACAAGGTGCCTTAGGTAGTTTTGCTTATTCGGCATCTCTTCCAACTGCTAAAGAAGGTTACACCGTTTTAGAAAATGATTTAGTTAAGTTAACTATTTCAAATAAAGGGGGTTATGTATCTGAGGCAATTCTAAAAAAATACGAAAAATTTTCAAAAGGATCAGGCCAATTAGTGGAGTTGATTAAAAACAATAATGCCAATTTTAATTTAGCATTACAAACCAAAGACAACCGTGTTTTAAATACAAATGACTTGTTTTTTGAACCAACTTTTAAGCAAGTTGGAGAAAACAAAGTGTTATCGATGAAATTAAAAACGGGGGCGACTACTTTCTTAGAGTATAATTATACTTTGAAACCAAATGATTATATGGTTGATTTCGACCTTCGTTCGCAAGGATTGAGTACTGCCTTAAATACATCTAAAGAAACTAATTTAGAGTGGGATTTAAAAACCTACAGAAACGAAAAAAGTATAAACTACGAAAATCAAAATGCCGAAGTATATTTTGAATATGAAGAAGGTAAGATTGATTATGTTTCACAAGGAAGTGATCAAGAAGAAACACCAGAAAACACCTCGTTTATTGCTTATAAACAACATTTTTTCTCTACTATTTTACTAACAAATACGCCTTTTAAAACGGCTAAAATTCACTCCTCTTCTTTAGTTAATGATGAAAAAGTAGATACTGTTTTTACCAAAGAATTTAAATCTATTGTGCCTTTAGCTTATAATAGTAAAGGAGAGCTAGACTATAAAATGAATTGGTATTTTGGTCCAACAGATTACAAAACCTTAAAGTCTTATGAAGGTAAGAATTTAGATAAAGTGATTCCTTTAGGATGGGGTATTTTTGGTTGGATTAACCGATTAATATTTATTCCGCTATTTGGATTCTTAGGAGGATTCATGTCCTATGGATTGGCAATCATCATTTTTACCATTTTGATTAAAATTGCAATGTCACCTATTACTTTCAAATCGTTTTTATCTCAAGCAAAAATGAAAGTATTACGACCTGAAATAGCAGAAATTAGCGAAAAAATAAAAGATCCTGTGAAAAAACAACAGGAAACGATGAAATTGTATTCAAAAGCAGGGGTAAATCCAATGGCAGGATGTATTCCAGCATTAATTCAAATGCCATTCTTAGTGGCTTCGTTCCGATTCTTCCCTTCGGCTTTTGAATTGAGACAAAAACCTTTCCTATGGGCAGATGACTTGTCTTCATTTGATCAAATTTTAAAATTACCATTTAATATTCCTTTATATGGAGACCATGTAAGTTTATTTCCAATATTAGCAGCAATTGCAATTTTCTTCTATATGAAGATGACTTCGGGAGATAATCAAATGGCACAACCTCAACAAGAGGGAATGCCTGACATGACCAAAATTATGAAAATGATGATTTACCTTTCTCCAATTATGATGTTGATTTTCTTCAATAGTTATGGATCTGGATTAAGTTTATATAACTTTATGTCTAACTTAATCACAATTGGAATCATGTTAGTTATCAAAAAGTATTTCATTGATAGCGATAAAATCCATGCTCAAATTCAAGAAAATAAAACAAAACCTGTTAAAGAAGGTAAGTTTCAAAAGAAGCTTCGTGAAGTAATGGAACAGGCAGAAGAGCAAAAAGCAAAAGGGAAAAAATAATCTAAAAGCCGTCAGTAATGATGGCTTTTATCTTTATACTAAAAAAAGAAAATTTAAGTTATTATAACATAAAAATACGACCATGAAATATTTAGTTATCTTATTGTTTTTTTCGGTTTCATTGTTCGCACAAGAAATCAATCAAATAGATGCTAACGGAAAAAAACACGGTGTTTGGAAAGGCATTTATGAACAATCAAAGCGACCTCGCTATGAAGGAACATTTGATCATGGTAAAGAGATTGATGCGTTTAAATTCTTTGACGATACCGCAGCAGGAACTGTAATTGCAACTCGAGAATTTAATTCAAAAGACAATTCTTGTTACACCATTTTTTACAATCAAAAAGGGAATAAAGTAAGTGAGGGTAAATTGGTGAACAAGTTATATGTTGGCGAATGGAAATACTACCATGAAGATTCTTCGGTAATTATGACTTCTGAGAATTATGTAAATGGGAAATTAAATGGATTGCGAAAAGTAACTTATCCAAGTGGTAAAATTGCCGAAGAAGCCAATTATAAAAACGGAAAAAAGGAGGGGTCTTATAAAAAGTATACAGAAAGTGGAATAGCTTTAGAAGAATCGATTTATAAAAATGGTGAATTTGATGGGCTTACTATTTTTAGAAGTCCTGATAATGTTATTGTTGCAAAGGGTTTGTTTGTAAAAGGTAAAAAAGAGGGAATTTGGGAATTCAATACAAATGGTAAAATTACCAAGGAAAATATGACAACTAAAAAACCTCGAAAATTTGTAAAAAGAGAAATTACTCGAGAAGAAGAATAAATAGCAAATAAATAAAATTTACTTAAGTATATGTTTTAACAATTAAAGCATATACTTTTTTTTATTATTTGATGTAAATTTGTAACTTAAATTAATTGCATTTCAAAACATGAAGCGTGTAGTAGTTGGTCTTTCTGGTGGTGTAGATTCTAGCGTTGCAGCCTATCTTTTAAAGGAGCAGGGTTATGAAGTTATTGGCCTTTTCATGAAAAATTGGCACGATGATTCAGTTACGATTTCCAACGAATGTCCGTGGCTTGAAGACAGCAACGATGCACTTTTAGTTGCCGAAAAACTAGGAATTCCTTTTCAAACCGTTGATTTAAGTGAACAATACAAAGAGAAAATTGTTGATTACATGTTTAACGAATACGAGAAAGGGAGAACTCCCAATCCCGATGTTTTGTGCAATCGCGAAATCAAGTTTGATGTCTTCATGAAAATTGCTTTAAGTTTGGGTGCCGATTATGTAGCCACCGGACATTATTGTCGAAAAGGAGAAGTTGGGGTTAATGGAATCCCAACTTATCAATTACTTGCAGGAAAAGATGGTAACAAAGATCAATCGTATTTTTTATGTCAGTTATCGCAAGAGCAATTAGCCAAAGCATTATTTCCAATTGGAGAATTAACTAAGCCACAAGTGCGTGAAATTGCTTCTAAAATGGAATTGATTACCGCCGAAAAGAGAGATTCACAAGGGCTTTGTTTTATCGGTAAGGTAAGACTCCCAGAGTTTTTACAACAGCAATTACAACCCAAAGAAGGTACTATTTATGAAGTTCCTGCAATTAGTGAAATTTACAAACAAGTAAAACCAACATTTACTAATTTAGAAGAGGAATTGATATATGAATCTACTCCAATTACATATTTACCCTCAATGGGAAAGGTAGTTGGAAAACACCAAGGGGCCCATTATTTTACCATTGGACAACGAAAAGGTTTGAATGTGGGCGGAACCAAAGAAGCCTTATTTATTATCTCAACAAATGTAATTACCAACGAAATATATACTGGTCAAGGGCAATCCCATCCGGGCTTGTTTCAAAAAGCGTTGCGAATTCAAAATTCAGAAGTGCATTGGATACGCCCCGATTTAAAACTGGAAAATGGGCAGTCAATGCAAGTTATGGCCCGCATTCGATATAGACAAGAATTGCAAAAGGCCACACTGCATCAATTTGAAAGTGGACTTTATGTTTCGTTTGATCAACCGCAATCAGCAATTTCTCAAGGCCAATTTGTAGCATGGAATGTTGGCGAAGAATTAGTTGGTTCGGGAGTAATTTCTTAATTTAGACTTATTAATTAAAAAACTATGAAGAAACTGATACTTATACTTACTTTGTTTATTGCTTATGAGTCTTTTTCTCAAGAAGATGCATGGGTTTATTTTAATGACAAGCCAAATGCAGCTGCATTTTTTAGTAATCCTTTATCAGAACTTTCTCAAAAATCTTTAGACAGAAGAACTGCACAGGGAATAGCATTAGTAATTAATGATGCACCTCTCGAAGTAACTTATGTTGACCAAATATCTTCGGCAACTGGTATAACCGTAATGGCCAAATCCAAATGGCTGAACTGCCTACATATCCGCGGAAGCGTTACCGATATTCAAGCATTAGCTGCTTTGCCTTTTGTGAATTTTGTGCGCTTTGCTGATAATTCATTAAACAATAAAATGGCTACTTCAGCTGCTATTTCTCCTGTAAATAAATCTTTGGAGGTTCAGGAAAGTTTTAATTATGGAACTTCATTAAATCAAATCCAAATGCTGAACGGCCATTTATTGCACCAGACAAATTATACTGGTGCTGGCAAAATTATAGCAGTTTTAGATTCGGGTTTTTTTGGAGTAGATACTGCTCAGCCTTTTCAAAGATTGTTTACCAACAATTTAATTCTTGGTGGTTATAACTATGTTAGTCAAAGTAATAATTTATATGTATTACACAATCATGGCACCATGACATTGTCTTGCATGGGTGGATTCACTGATAATCAATTGGTAGGAACTGCTCCAGATGCAAGTTATTATTTGTTTATCACTGAAGATGTCGCCACAGAAAATCCAGTTGAAGAGAGTTATTGGGTACAAGCTGCAGAAGAAGCCGATCGTTTAGGTGCGGATATTATTACCTCCTCCTTAGGTTATTTTGGTTATGACAATCCAAATTACAGTTATACTTATTCACAAATGACCGGAAATACAGCATTTGCTTCTAAAGGAGCAAATATTGCGTTTAGCAAAGGAATAGTGGTGGTTGCAAGTGCCGGAAATTCTGCAAATAGTGCAGATCCCCATATAGGAGTTCCTGCTGAAGCAAATAATGTATTGGCTATTGGTGCTGTAAAAGCAGACCGATCGTATGCATCTTTCAGTTCTATTGGACCAAGTTTTGATTTACGGGTTAAGCCCGATGTAATGGCGCAAGGACAAAGTTCGGTATTGTCAAGTACCGCGGGTAGCATTATTACTGCAAGCGGAACTTCTTTTTCATGCCCAATTATGGCCGGTATGATTGCCTGTTTTTGGCAAGCAATTCCTTGGGCAAATAACGCACAAATCGTACAATTTGTTAAGCAATCTGCAGATAGATTTTTAACACCCAATAATTTATTTGGATATGGAATTCCCGATTTTCAATTGGCTTTAAATATTGCAAATTTAGTTACGGTTGAAAATAATAAAGAGAATTTTGTTTTGTATCCCAATCCAACTTCTAGTTTTGTAACTATTTCATTTCCTGTTGATATAAATGACGCTAAGATTACGCTTTATAATTCATTAGGGCAGGTTGTGTTGGAAAAAACTATTTCTAAATCAGTTTCAATATTAAGTTTAGAAACTCTAAATTCGGGTGTGTATTATTACAAAGTACAAAGTGATATAGTAAGTCAATCCGGAAAAATAATCAAAGAATAATGAACAGAATCACGCAACTTTTCAATATTAAATATCCAATTATTCAAGGTGGAATGATTTGGAACAGTGGTTATAAATTAGCTAGCGCCGTAAGCAATAGCGGCGGATTAGGTTTAATAGGTGCTGGCTCTATGTATCCCGAAGTTTTGCGAGAGCACATCCAGAAATGTAAAAAAGTAACCGACAAACCATTTGGAGTTAATGTACCTATGTTGTATCCTAATATTCAAGAAATTATGGATATTATTGTGGAAGAAGGCGTGAAAATTGTTTTTACATCTGCAGGTAATCCAAAAACATGGACTTCATTTTTGAAGGATAACGGAATTACTGTAGTGCATGTCGTAAGCAGTTCAAAATTTGCTTTGAAAGCACAAGAAGCCGGAGTTGATGCAGTCGTAGCCGAAGGATTTGAAGCGGGAGGCCACAATGGAAGAGAAGAAACTACTACTTTGACTTTGATTCCGATGGTAAAAGAAAATATATCAATTCCATTAATTGCTGCAGGCGGAATAGCCACAGGTCGTGGAATGCTAGCTGCAATGGTATTAGGTGCCGATGGCGTTCAAATGGGAAGCCGTTTTGTAGCTTCTACTGAAAGTTCGGCGCACGATAATTTTAAGAAATCAGTATTGGAAACAGGAGAAGGGGAAACCCAATTAACGCTTAAAGAATTGGCTCCAGTTCGATTAATCAAAAATAAATTCTTTAATGATGTGCAAGAATTGTATTTGAAAGGCCCATCAAAAGAAGATCTTGAAAACTTATTAGGAAAACGCCGTGCAAAACGAGGAATGTTTGAAGGTGATTTAGTTGAAGGCGAACTAGAAATTGGTCAAATTGCTGGACTAATACATGATATAAAACCGGTTGAAGTCATTATTAAAGATATTATCTCTGAATTTGAAGTAGCTAAAACAGAACTTAAATCTATTGGATTTTCAAACTAATTCTTAACGATAACTTAGTACTGCCAACATAAGGAATTCTTAATTTTGAAAAAAAAATTACATGAAAAAATTACTTTACTTTTTTATTTTCATTTTCGTTATGAATCTCGATGCACAAGAACGACCAAAATTGGTAGTTGGAATAGTGGTTGATCAAATGAGAATGGAATATTTATACCGTTTTCAAAATGATTTTACCGAAAATGGTTTCAAGCGCATAATGAACAAAGGATATGTTTACCACAATGCACATTTTAATTATATGCCAACATATACAGCTCCTGGGCATGCTTCAATTTACACTGGTGCAACCCCTTCTGTTAATGGAATTATTGGCAACGAATGGTATAATAGATCTACAAGTAAAGAACGCTATTGTACCGATGATGAAACTGTTAAAACTCTAGGTAATGGATCAAAAACTGAAGGTGAAATGTCTCCAAAAAATTTGCTTTCAACTACAATTACCGACGAACTTCGAATGGGAACTAACTTTAAAGGTAAAGTAATCGGTATGAGTTTAAAAGACAGAGGTGCTATTTTACCCGCTGGGCATTTTGCCAATTGGGCATTTTGGTATAGTAAAACCGGAGCATTTATATCGAGTACTTTCTATGGAGATAAATTACCAGAATGGGTGAACGATTTTAACAACCAAAAAAACTACTTAAATTATATTAATCAAGGATGGGATTTGTTTAAACCTGAAGCATCTTACAACGAGAGTGATCCTGATGATAGTCCCTATGAAGGGAAATTATATGGAGTTGATAAACCTGTTTTTCCCTATGATTTAAAAAAAATATTTGAGAAAAATGACGCAGGCATATTGAGAGCAACTCCTTTTGGTAATAATATTTTAGCAGATTTTGCATTGAAAGCAATTGAAAATGAAGCTTTAGGTAAAGATGATGATACCGATTTCTTAGCAATAAGTTTCTCTTCAACCGATTATGTAGGGCATATTTTAGGTCCACGTTCTATGGAATTGCAAGATACCTATTTGAGATTAGATCAAACAATATCTGATTTATTAAATTATTTGGATAAAAATATAGGAAAAGACAATTACTTACTTTTTTTAACCGCTGATCATGCTTGCGCTGAAAATGCCAATTTTTTAAAAAATAATAAATTAAATGTAAAAAATATTGAATATAAAGAAATTTCTAAAGCCATAAAAAAATTCTCGACAGATACTTACAACGATGATTTTGTTGCTAATTATTCTAATTTTAATTTGTATTTAAACAAAGATAAAATAAAAGAAAAAGCACTAAATTATTCAATTGTTGAAAAATCCTTTATTGATTTTTTAATGTCACAAGAACACGTGAAAAAAGTATATAATGAAGAGGATATCAAAAATTCTAATGGAAATGATTTTTATTTAAACATGATTTATAAAGGTTACGATGCAACCCAAAACGGCAATTTAGTAATATTAGACAAGCCAGGTTACATAGAATATGGTGCAACAGGAACTTCTCATGGAACACCATACGCCTACGATACCCATGTTCCTTTAATTTTCTATGGTTGGAATATTCCAAAAGGTGAAACCCATGACCATAAAGTAATTACACAAATTGCTCCAACTATAGCACAGAAAATTAAAGTTCCTTTTCCTAATGGAACCGAAGGAAAAGTATTGCTAGAGGTTTTGGATAAATAGTAATTATCAGTTTTTTATTAATAGAATTTGAAGCAAATTATTTTATATAATAGTTACTAAATTGATATACATTTACTTTATCAATTGAGACTAATTAATTACATTTGTGGCACTTTACAAAAAGACAAAATTTAATTATGAACATACACGAATATCAAGGGAAAGAGATATTAGCAAAATATGGTGTAAGCGTACAACGCGGCATTGTTGCTAATAATCCTGTAGAAGCAGTTGCTGCTGCTAAACAACTTACTGAAGAAACTGGCACAAGCTGGTATGTAATTAAAGCACAAATTCACGCAGGTGGAAGAGGAAAAGGTGGCGGAGTTAAGTTGGCAAAAAACTTAGATCAAGTAACTGAAATTTCTGAGCAAATTATCGGAATGCAATTAATCACACCGCAAACTCCACCAGAAGGTAAGCAAGTACATAAGGTATTAATTGCAGAAGATGTTTACTATCCTGGAGAAAGTGAAACTTCTGAATTCTATATGTCGGTTTTATTAAACAGAGCCAACGGAAGAAATATGATTATGTATTCTACTGAAGGTGGAATGGATATTGAAGAAGTTGCTGAACATACACCACATTTAATTTTTACAGAAGAAATTGATCCAGCTGTTGGATTGCAAGGTTTTCAAGCAAGAAGAATTGCTTTTAACTTAGGTCTTTCTGGAAATGCATTTAAAGAAATGGTGAAGTTTGTTGATTCATTATACAATGCATACATCGGATCGGATGCTTCTATGTTTGAAATCAATCCGGTTTTAAAAACTTCAGATGATAAAATTCTTGCCGTTGATGCAAAAGTAAATATTGATGATAACGCGTTATACCGTCAACCAAAATATGCGGAAATGCGTGACATTAGAGAAGAAAATCCAATTGAAGTTGAAGCTAAAGAAGCAGGTTTAAATTATGTAGATCTTGACGGAACCGTTGGATGTATGGTAAACGGAGCTGGATTAGCAATGGCAACAATGGATTTAATTAAATATGCTGGTTTTGAGCCTGCAAATTTCTTAGACGTTGGTGGAACTGCAGATGCGAAGCGTGTGGAGTTGGCTTTTAGAATTATCTTAAAAGATCCAAATGTAAAAGCGATCTTGATTAACATCTTTGGAGGAATTGTTCGTTGTGACCGTGTTGCTCAAGGAGTTGTTGATGCTTACAAAAATATGGGTGACGCTATTAAAGTGCCAATCATTGTTCGTTTACAAGGTACCAATGCAGAAATTGCTAAAGAATTAATTGACAATTCTGGAATGCCAATTTTATCTGCAGTACAATTTCAAGAAGCGGCTGACCAAGTTCAAAAAGCGCTTTCTTAATCAAAAGAAAATTATTTATATAGAAAATCCCGAGTTTTGCTCGGGATTTTTTTTATTTAACCTTTGGTGTTTTTACCGTTTTTGTATTGCACTTTTTCTACAATTTCAATTTTCTTCGTTTGTTTTTTGGGTGCAAATTTAGGATTTGAGCCTGGTTTTTTCTTGAAATCGGTTTTTGGTTTGAAGTCTTTTTTAGGAGCTCCTTCCGATTTTGTAAATTCTTTTGGTTTAGCCTCTATTCGGTGCTTTGCAATTACTTCCGCTGGGATTTTCGGACTCTCTTTTGTTCCTCTTAAGTAAATTACCAATCCGTTTAGGAAATTACGCAACACTTGGTCGCCGCATTCCATAAATTTAGGATGGTCTTCACTTCTGAAAAAATTACCCAATTCTCCTTTGGACATTCGGAAGTCAACCAACATTAAAATTTCTTCTATTTGGTCGTCACGCAACATCAAGGCAACGCGTAGCTTTTTGAAAATATCGTTATTGTTCATTTTTTTTTAGGTTTTGGGTTTTGGGTTCTAGGTTTTGGGTTCGTAAAATACTAACACCTAAAACCTATGACCTTATACCCATTAGAAAAGCCAAAGGTACGCTTTTTTGAAACCTTCGCGCCATAATTTTTTATTGTGTTTTCCGCCTTTAACAATGATTTTTTTATTCATCATTTGGCATTCGCAGCGTTTGGTATTGATTTGGTATTCCATTTTGTTTAAATCTTCCACCATATCGGCGTCGCCTTCGTTATCGCCACAAAGAAAATAAATTTTCGTTTTATAGGATTTTGTTGTGTTCATGAGTTCGAAAATTTCTTTTCGGTTAAACCAAAATGAAGGGGAGAAGCAACCTACTTTTCCAAATACCTCTGGATATTTTAGCGCTCCATAAAAAGAAACCAATCCTCCAAGGGAACTTCCCCAAAGGGCTGTGTTTTTTGCATTGGTTTTAGTTCGGAAGGTATTATCTACATAAGGCTTTAGCGTTTCTACAATGAATTTCAAATACGTATCGGCATTGCCTCCGCCGTATTTTTCGTTTTTGAATGGTGTTAATTCTTCCATGCGTTTTACACCGCCGTGTTCAATCCCAATTACGATAACTTGCGCATGAAGGCTGTCTAGGGTTTCGTCAACACTCCATTCGCCAGCATAAGATGTTTTGGCATCCATTAAATTTTGCCCGTCGTGCATGTAAATTACCGGATACTTTTTAGTGGACTTCGAATAATTTTCTGGCAGGTATACCCAAATCTTTTTACTGCAATCCAGCTGCGGTGCTTCAAGAGTAAAAGAGCTTACATTTTGACTTGCTGTACTCGGCTTTGCTTCTTGAGCAAATGAAATACAAAACAAAAACAGCGCAGCTAGGGTAAATATAGATTTCAATTGAATAGTTATTAGATTCATTTTAAATGAATAATTTAGCTAAAAATAAACATTTTGAATAATACCAAAGCACAAAAAATAAGTTTATTATCCGATATGATTGCATTTGCAGTTGTGGATGGAAAATTGCACAAAAATGAATTCCAATTTCTATCGTTAATAGCCGAAGATTTAGAAATAAATCCAACGGAGTTTCAGCAATTATTTCATACAGAAAACCAAACCGAAGTAATTAAAGACGACTTTGAACAAATTCAACAATTTTACCGATTGGCTTTATTAATGCACAGCGATGGCATTTTGCATGAACGCGAGGAAATCCGTATTCATGAAATCGGAATCGGGATGGGTTTGGATCCATTTGCTATGAAACGCGTACTTAAAGCCATGGCTAAATCATCTACGCGAATGCTATCTCCCGATTATTTATTGGAAGTTTTTAAAGAACAGAATAATTAATCTTATTACTACTCCTAATGGCGAGTAGCCATAAACACCTTTTTTGCTTGATTTTAAACGTTCCGCAGCTACACGAGGTGCAAGGCTTCGTGACTGCATATTTTCTATTTAAGATAAAAGTTCAATGCGAAACGGCTATTCCACTAAATCCTTGCATCTTGTGTAGCTGCTGTTGGGCGATGTTAATTTCTTTTCAAAATTGTTTTCATTGTAAATTCAATTAAATTGTCCTCATTTTTTATAAACTCTTCTAATGTCTGTGTTTTATAAATATCTGGTATAATTCCTCTTCCATTTTTTTGGTTTTCTTTTTCTACAACATCTTGTTCTAAATTGACTATTGAAAATTGAGTAATAAGTTTTGTGTTTGGTAATTGGTATTCGACAGGTGTGTGTCCATTATGTCCAAAGTAACCACCCATAGTTTCATTACCTATAACGGTAGCATTTGTGTTACTTGTAACTAATGCTCCAAATAGCGAACCAGCAGATGCAACACGTTCACTAATTAAAAGGTAGATTTTTCCTTTAAACGCATATTTGTTTGGTTCAATAAATTTATTGTAATCTTGATTTTGGTAATATTTGTTGTCTATAAAGTTTGAAAATTCTGAACTTAACTCTTTTTCAAATCTTCTTTTTTCTCTTTCGGATATTTTATTATTTTCATCATCGATTATTAAGTATTCAGGAAAAGGTATTTTAATTGACTTTATAAACGCTAATTTATTTTCTTTGAATTTTTTATTAGCAAGAAAAGAGAACAATAAAATATCATTTGGGTCAGTTCCGCCTCCATTATACCTTAAATCAATAATTAAATTACCAACTTTCAATTCATTTATTTCTTTAAACCATTTTTCTATATTTTTTTTATAAATTTTGTGTTCTCTTGCGTTTTTATTTCCTCCAATATTGAATGAATTTATTGTTAAAACAGCTACATCTTTATTTCTTAATTCAAATTTATATTTGTTTTCTTTCTTAAAATCAGCATAGTTTAAGCTATCCATATTTTTAGAATGGCGGTTTAAAAATTGCTCGTAACGTACTTTATTTGAAATGCTTTTAACACTTTTAATTATTTTTTTTGTTGAATTAGGTTCTGAATATTCAATATTAAAAATTTCATAAATACCATACTCGTATTTGAAATACTTGGCAAATACTGAATTTATTCCAATTGATTTGCCAGAAATATTTACACCATCAGTCGTGTAATATTTACCAATATTTTTAATTATTTGAGCAGTTTCGATATCATTAATTTTGTGAATTTTTGATGCAAGTGGAATTTCAGAATTGCTAGTGTTGATAAGCAAATCTCCATTAATGAGTTTGACAGGAAATGGGAAGTACCCATTAGTTTCTCCAAATGTCTTAATTACTTCTTTTGGAAGTCGAGTGTTATTGTGAACACTTCCTTCAAAATCGGTTAATTGACAAATTATTTTATAAAATCCAATTGTTGTGAGTGGTTTTTGAATTTCTGCCTCCGCCCAATTATAAATACTGTCAATTTGGATTTTAGTTTTGTATTTGTAAAGTCCTGAGTTTGCTTGCTCTCTTATTTGTCTAAAAATTGTTAAATCATTTTTTAACTTTTCATATGAAATTGATTCAGTTTGCGAAAAAGCAAAATGTACATTTATAATTAGAAACAATAATATCTTGATTTTCTTCATTATTTTTTGCGTTCTCGGTTTTAATATCGCCCAACTAGTATATATGCGAAACAATTATTCGCCTATCTAACCTTTTTGGGAGGTATAGACGAATAGTAGCTTCGCTTAATAACCTAATATACAAAAAAAAATATTATAAATCATCAAAAGCACTTTTTAAATCTTCTCTTGCAGCGCTTTAATCTCATCGCGTAGTTTAGCGGCTTGCATAAAGTCGAGTTCTTTGGCTGCTTTTTCCATGGCTTTTCGGGCTTCCCTAATTTTCTTTTCAATTTCGGGTTTGGTTAAGTACAAACTTTCGGGTTCGGCAGCTTTGAGGGCTTGGTTTTCGTAGTATTGCGTAGAAACAGAGTTGTTTCCTAAAGTAGTACCCAAACTTTTATTTAGCGCTTTGGGTTGTAGGTTATTTAGGGTGTTGTAATTTATTTGCTTTTCGCGGCGGTAGTTGGTTTCAGCAATGGTTTTTTGCATTGAGGCCGTAATCTTGTCTCCATACATAATGGCTTTCCCGTTAATGTTTCGTGCGGCTCTACCCACTGTTTGCGTAAGCGAGCGATGGCTTCGTAAAAAGCCTTCTTTATCGGCATCCAAAATTGCCACCAGCGAAACCTCGGGTAAGTCCAATCCCTCACGAAGTAAATTCACGCCAATCAATACATCAAACAATCCTTTACGCAAATCTTGCATGATTTCTACACGCTCCAAAGTGTCTACATCGCTATGAATATAACGACAACGAATGGAAACTTTGGTCAAGTATTTTGTTAATTCTTCGGCCATTCGCTTGGTTAGTGTGGTTACCAAAACGCGCTCGTCTAACTCACAACGCTGCTGAATTTCTTCTATTAAATCATCAATTTGATTCAGGCTTGGGCGCACTTCAATAATGGGATCCAACAATCCGGTTGGTCGAATTACTTGCTCTACATAAACGCCTTCCGTTTTTTGTAATTCATAATCGGCAGGCGTTGCCGATACATAAATCACTTGGTTTTGCAGGCTTTCAAATTCCTCAAACTTCAACGGGCGGTTGTCCATAGCAGCGGGAAGTCGGAAACCATATTCTACCAAATTTTCCTTACGACTTCGGTCACCACCATACATGGCATGCACCTGCGAAATGGTTACGTGACTTTCATCAACCACCATTAAGAAATCATCTGGAAAATAATCCAACAAACAGAAAGGGCGCGTACCGGGAAGTCGGCGGTCTAAATAGCGGGAATAATTCTCAATTCCGGAGCAGTAGCCCAACTCACGAATCATTTCTAAATCGAAATTGGTGCGTTCTTCCAGTCGTTTTGCTTCCAGGTGTTTGCCAATTTCTTTGAAATAATCTACTTGTTTTACCAAATCTTGTTGGATATCCCAAATGGCAGCTTGCAACACATCTTGCGAGGTAACAAACATATTGGCGGGATAGACCGTTAGGTTTTCATATTTTTCAACTACCTGCGAACTTTGTGCGTCAAAGGCTTCAATTTCTTCAATCTCATCTCCAAAGAAGTGAATACGAAACGGATCGTCTCCATAACTTGGAAATATTTCTAGCGTGTCGCCTTTAATTCGGAAATTTCCCGGACCAAAATCAGCTTCGGTTCTTGAATACAAACTTTGCACCAATTGGTGTAATAATTTGGTTCGAGAGATGACTTGATTTTTGTCAATTTTGATGACGTTCTTTTGAAACTCCACTGGATTTCCAATACCGTAAAGGCACGAAACCGAAGAAATTACAATGATATCTCTGCGCCCCGAAAGCAAGGCTGAAGTGGTGCTTAAACGCAGTTTTTCAAGTTCTTCGTTAATCGATAAATCTTTCTCAATGTAGGTTCCCGTTACCGGAATAAAGGCTTCGGGTTGGTAATAATCGTAATAAGATACAAAATACTGCACCGAATTATTTGGAAAAAATTGCTTGAACTCCGAATACAATTGGGCCGCCAGTGTTTTATTGTGAGCCAAAACCAAAGTTGGTTTTTCTACATTTTGAATCACATTGGCAACAGTAAATGTTTTTCCCGATCCGGTTACTCCGAGTAAAGTTTGGTATTTTTCGCCACTAAGAATCCCTTTTGAAAGTTTTTCAATGGCTTGTGGCTGATCGCCTGTAGGTTTGTAATCGGATACGACTTGGAATTTCATGGAAAATTTTTCGAATTACAAAGTTAGCTAAGTTTGCCTGAAAATAGATTTGTTTTTAATCGAAGCATTCCATCAATAATAAATCACCCGATTCATGGGTTATAGTAACGATTCCATCTTGTGAAACATGGTTGCTGTTACCTGATCTATAGCCTAAGTTTAACTCGTCGTTTTGTAAAGGATAAAACAAATTCTGACTTGTGATTCCGGTTACTTTTCCGACAGGAATTAACGAAATAGGCGTGTTGGCAGTATACCATTTTTCGAATTTATTTGGCAATAGAAATATTTTCGAATGGTCGTCAAGCATCACAATTTTAATTTTATTTCGATACGAAATGATGTTGGTAATATTTGTAAGGGTGTGATCGGCTCTTTTTCCGGTTGCCCAAACAATATTTACTGCTTTATGTCCTTTTTCTATGAGGTAATCAAGTGCTTTTTCTAGGTCGGTTTTGTCTTGGTTTGGCGTATGTACAATCTCCAAAGGATATTGTTTTTCTTTGTATATTTCAGGATCAAAATCACCATCAAAATCACCCAAAAGTACATCTACTTTTATATCTAGTTGCAAAACACGGTCAATAGCATTATCTAAAACCACAACAATAGGAGACCATTCTAGCAGTTGCCCCAATAAGTCAAAACTACACGAAGCCCCATTTGCAATGATTAATGCAGGCTCTTGGTCGTCGCGAACTATGTGGTGAGAGGACATATATTAGGTTTAAGGTTTAGGGTCTTAGGTCTTGGGTTTAAAGTTTAAGGTTTATAGTTTTTTATTTCCATCTTCCAACTTCCATCTTCCAACTTCCAACTTCTATCTTTAGTTTACAATATAATTCCTTGTATCAATTTCTGACAAATGAAAATAACCTAGGGGGTAATCATTTTCGTCAGTTTGGTTCACAATATTTCCACGAAGTGTTGCCGGTGGGGTTGAAAATGGACTTCCGCCACTGCCACTTGCCGATATATTTATCAATTTACTCATGTAATTGTGATAGCGTAATGAAATTCCTTGCAAACTAAAAAAGAGCTCATCGCCTGATTTTAAAACTATATCAGAATAAAGTCCAAACATTTGATTTCCATTAAAAAACTCATCCTTTTGTGCTCGGTATTTTGGAGCAATATCAGAGGGATTTTTAACCCCAATTAGATAATTGTTAACCTCTGCGCCATTATCTTGAAAAAAGAATTTCACCTGTATCACATTTCCTCCAAAACCTTGAACGGTATTTTGCTCGACAGAATTTATTGATGGAGTTGCCAAAAGTTTTTCAGTTGCAGTATAGAATTGACCAGCATGTTGAATGTTTAATGTGTAATTTTCGTTTATCCAAGGCTCGAAATTAGTACAAACATATTCTCCAGTATTTGGAGTTTCAGTAAATACAAAAACCGTATTAGCGCTGTTTGTAACCGTAACCGTAGCACCTGAAACCACCGGAATAGTGGAACTATAAAAATCGGTAGTGGTGGTAAGTTTTATTTTTTGTGTGCTGCCTGAAGTGCCCTTTTGCCATAAAATATTAGCATCAATTACCAATTTAGGATTGGCAGTGTCTAAAGGAATATCCACTTTGGTTTCACAACTTGCAAAGAATACGATGGCTAAAATGTAGATGATATTTTTCATTTTATTAGAATTTAAAGTTATAAGAAACCGCAGGAACGATTCCAAAAATAGAAAGTTTGATTGCCTCATTTTGTCCCGAATCTTGGTTTTGACGGAAACTAATAGATGCTGCATTTTTTCGAGCATATAGGTTGTATATACTAAATACCCATTCGCGTTTCCATTTTCTTGATTCATTGCGTTTCGGAGTTAGTGTAGCCGAAATATCTAAGTGATGGTACAACGGTAAGTTGTTTTCATTTCGTAATCCATAACTTGGAACGGTAACACCTTGGTAGGTATATTGACCGTTAGGATAGGTTACCGGTTGCCCTGATTGCAGAATAAAATTGGCCCCGAAAGTCCATTTATTGCTCCATTTGTATGAACTTGTAATCGCTAAATTATGGGTTTTGTCATATCCAGATCGGTACCAATTTCCATTATTGATTCCGGTTTCTTCAGCAGTTCTACCAGGAGTTCTTTGTTCAGAACGGGATAACGTGTAAGCAATCCAACCACTAAATTTACCAGTATTTTTTCGAAGCATAATTTCTAGTCCGTACGAACGCATTTCACCATTTAAGATTACTTGTTCGATGGCTTCGTTTGCAATTAAATCGGCACCATCAATATAATCCATTCGGTTTTTGATTTTTTTGTAATAGCTTTCTATCTCAAGTGAATAGGCGTCATTTTTAAAATTAGTAAAATAACCAACTGCTACTTGATCGGCAATTTGAGGTTTGATGTAACTGTCGCTTGGCGTCCAAATATCTAATGGCGTTGGAGATGCCGTGTTGGATACTAACTGTAAATATTGAACCATTCTGTTGTAACTAGCTTTAACCGATTTGTTTTCAGAAAATTCATAGGCAACAGAAAAACGAGGTTCCAAATTATCAAAGTTGGCTAAGGATTTATTTCTGCCATAAAATTCAGTTCCGATAGGTGTTGCTTTTTCATAAATTTTCAAATCCGAATCGAAAGTCACCGCTTGGTCATTTGCGTATAAATTTTTGGTAGAGCTTCCTAATCTTGAAAACATGCTGTATCTCACTCCGTATTCTATATTTATTTTATCGCTAATTTTTTGTTCTGCATCCAAATAGATTGCAGGCTCAAAAGCATATTTTTTTTCAATTTGCTTAAAATTGATACTCGAAGTAGAACTTGATGGGCTAATAGTTCCCGGATTAAAATCATAATAAATGGCATTGGCACCAAAATTTAATTTGATTTTGTCATTCAAATAATATTTGAAATCGTACTTCATATTATAGTTTTGAATTCCAGAGTCCCAATTAAATCCAATCAAATCTAAATTTAATCCGTAGTAATAATCACTGTAAATCAGGGATAAATTTGAAAATAATTTATCTGAGTACAAGTGATTCCAGCGTAAGTTTAAAGTAGAATTACCATATGTATTGACAAAACTTTGGTTTAAAGAAAAGACATCCCTTCCAAAATAACCAGACAAGAATAAGCTGTTGTTTTTGTTAAACTTATAATTTAATTTGGTGTTTAAATCGTAAAAATAGGCTGAGTTTTTATTGTTTGATAATTTCAAAAATAGATGAGCATAAGAAGCTCTTCCTCCAATTAAGAAGGAGCCTTTGTCTTTCACAATTGGACCTTCGGCAAGTAATCTACTAGAAATTAATCCGATTCCACCATTCATATGAAAGGAATTGCTGTTTCCATCTTTTTGATAAATATCCAAAACTGATGAAGCTCTTCCTCCAAAACGTGCAGGAATACCGCCTTTATATAATTTTAAATCTTTAATAGCATCCGGATTAAAAACCGAAAAGAATCCAAATAAATGGGAAGAGTTAAAAATTGTAGCCTCATCTAAAAGAATTAAATTTTGATCAGCGCCTCCGCCACGAACATTAAAGCCCGATTGACCTTCACCTGCATTGGTTACACCGGGTAATAATAATATTGACTTTATAATGTCAACTTCTCCCAAAACAACTGGCATTTGCTTAATGGTTGCAATCGACAATTTGTTGACGCTCATTTCAGGTTTTCTGGTGTTGGTTTTGTTCTTTTCTGAAAAAACGACTTCCTTCAATACTTGTCCAACTTCGGCTATTTGGTAATCTTTACGAATTTTTTTAGACAATGAAATTTTCTCGATAATACTTTCATAACCTACATAGCTAATTGTTAATTCGTAATCTCCTTTTGGCAGGGTAAGAGAATAAAAGCCATATTCATTAGTAGCCGTAAAAGCTTTTAATTCTTTCACTGCAACGCTAACACCAATTAAAGTTTCGTTATTTTTTTTATCAGAAATGGTCCCGCTTATAGTTATTTTTTCTTGAGAAAATCCAAAGGTTCCAACAAGAAAAAGTAGGAGAAGCACCGCTTTATTTCGTAATTGCATAGTATTTTATTTTGAATTGCAAATTTTACAAATTTAATCAATTAAAGCTTGCTAACTAATGTTAATGATTGGTTAATAATTAATAGGAGGTAATTTTTTTTTAAATACATTTACATATTTAATATTTGATATGAAAAATTGTATTTTTCTATTTATTTTAATTTGTTTTTCCTCTTCAGCTTCTGCACAATTTGAAGCGTCAAAGCGAAAAATGAATATATCTGCTAAACCTGATAAGAATCTTACTCAGAAAGCCATTGTTCCTGAAAAAGTAACAAAATCATTATTTCCAGAAATAAAACTCCAGAGTCAACTTCCAAAAAATCCAGACGATAAATTCTTAAAAGGATTGCCAGAAATTCCGAAAGTAGGAGTAGAGCAAAATCCAAAGTCCTACGCTTTAAAATCTCCTGCCGAAGATTACACAGAGAAATTTAATGAGCAACTTAAAGAAGATGGTATTCGTCCTGAATTGTATAATAGGGATATGAATTTAGGGCAATTTGTAGTGTATACTAAAAAAGTAAATTTGAACTCAAGAGATTATGGAGCGATTGATGGCGATTTGGTTCGAGTATGGGTGAATGGAAAAATGTATGTTTCTCAAGTTTATTTAGATTCTAAGTTTAAAGAGATTGTTTTAGATTTAGAAAAAGGAATGAATATCATTGAAATCGAAGCCTTAAATTACGGTGAGTTATCTCCAAATACAGGGCAGTTTGCTTTTTATGATGCCAATAAAGAGTTTATTACCAATCAATATTGGAATTTAGGAATTGGTTTTAAAGCACGAATCACTATTGAATACAAAGAGAAAATTTTGAAGCGATTAGATGAAAAATAAGCAATAAAAAAGACGACTACATAGTCGTCTTTTTTATTAATAGCGGAATGGAAATTTTATTTCAATTTACTTAAAATCGCATTAAAAGTTCCGCTTGGACGCATTGCTTTAAATAACAAATCTTGGTTTGGTTTGTAATAACCCCCAATTTCTTGATGAGTACCTTGAGCGCCAATTAACTCCGAATTAATTTTCGCTTCGTTTTCAGTCAATTCTTTTGAAATTGGTTCAAATATTGCTTTTAATTCAGCATCTTTATTTTGAGTGGCCAAAGCTTGTGCCCAATATAAAGTTAAATAGAAATGTGATCCTCTATTATCAATTTGACCTACTTTTCTCGATGGAGATTTATCTGTATCTAAGAATTTTTCGGTAGCAGTGTCTAAAGTTTCTGATAAAACCAATGCTTTTTGATTGTTAAATACTTGACCCAAATGCTCTAATGAAACACCCAATGCCAAGAATTCTCCCAATGAATCCCATCGTAAATATCCTTCTTCAATAAATTGTTCAACGTGTTTTGGAGCTGATCCACCTGCCCCAGTTTCGAACAATCCTCCACCATTCATTAATGGAACGATTGATAGCATTTTGGCAGATGTTCCTAATTCTAAAATTGGAAATAAATCGGTTAAATAATCGCGAAGCACATTACCCGTTACAGATATGGTATCTAATCCTTTAATGATTCGTTCTAAAGTAAAATGAGTAGCTTCAATTGGGTTTAAGATTCGGATATCCAATCCATTAGTATCGTGGTCTTTTAAATAGGTTTTTACTTTTTCGATAAGTTGTCTGTCGTGAGCACGATTTTCATCCAACCAAAAAACGGCCGGAGTATTTGATAAACGAGCACGATTAACAGCCAATTTTACCCAGTCTTGAATAGGAGCGTCTTTTACTTGACACATTCTAAATATATCACCCGCTTCAACTTTTTGTTCCATTAAAACAGTACCGATAGTGTCAGTAACTTTTACAGAACCAGCTGCACTTAATTGGAATGTTTTATCATGTGAACCATATTCTTCAGCTTTTTGAGCCATCAAACCAACATTAGGAACACTTCCCATAGTTTTTGGATCGAAAGCGCCGTGTTTTTTACAAAAATCGATGGTTGCTACATAAATACCTGCATAAGCGCGATCTGGAATGACCGTTTTTGTGTCTTGTCCTTTTCCTTCTTTATTCCACATTTGTCCTGAAGTTCTAATCATTGCGGGCATTGAAGCATCAATAATTACATCAGAAGGAACATGTAAGTTGGTAATTCCTTTATCTGAATTTACCATAGCCAATGCTGGACTGGACTCATATACTTTTTCAATAGCCGCTTCAACTTCTGATTGTTCTGGACGACCTGTAATTTTAGCATAAACATCGCCTAAACCATTTTTAGTATCTACGCCCAATTCTTTAAATAAATCGGCATATTTTGCAAATACATCTTTGTAAAACACATCCACAGCAGCTCCAAAAATAATTGGATCTGAAACTTTCATCATGGTAGCTTTCATGTGAATAGAAAACAATACGCCTTTAGCTTTAGCATCTTCAATTTCATTTGCGATGAATTGTTTGAATTTATTCAAATTTAAAGCGGAGCTGTCAATAATTTCACCTGCTTTTAATGGTGTACTTGCTTTTAAAACGTTAGTATTTCCGTTGTTGTCAACGAATTCTATTTTTACATCGGTTACTTCTTTAACAGTTACTGAAGTTTCACTTCCGTAAAAATCACCTTCTGACATGCTTGCTACATGAGTTTTTGAATCTGCAGACCAAGCGCCCATAGAATGCGGGTGTTTTTTCGCATAATTTTTTACCGCTTTTGGTGCTCTTCGGTCTGAGTTTCCTTCGCGTAAAACGGGATTAACTGCAGATCCTAAAACCTTAGCATATTTAGCTTTAATATTTTTTTCTTCTTCTGATTGTGCGTCTTCTGGAAAATCCGGAAGGGCATATCCTTTTGCTTGTAATTCTTTAATAGCTTCTTTAAGTTGAGGAACCGATGCAGAAATATTTGGTAATTTTATGATGTTAGCCTCAGGAGTATTGGCTAATTGTCCTAGTTCAGTTAGTGCATCTCCAAGACGTTGGTCTTCTTTTAAATAATCTGAAAAGTTGGCTATGATTCTTCCTGCTAAGGAAATGTCTCTACTCTCGACGTCAATATTTGCTGTAGCAGCAAATGACTCAATAATAGGTAATAATGAGAATGTAGCCAACATTGGGGCTTCATCGGTAATGGTGTAAATAATTTTAGATTGTGACATTTTGTAGTTTGTTTTATGCTTAACGAAAGACTCGTTGTGTAATTTATTTTATAATTGATTAATTCCAATAATAGCAAAGATATGAAAATGAGATAAAATAGAATATGATTTCTATCGAAATCGATTGAATTACGAATTTGCTATTTTTATGCATCATAATTATGGAATTAATAATTTTGAGGTATATTTTTTGCATAAAAAAAGCCCCAATTAATTGGAGCTTTTTTTATGAATTGAAAGTAAGAATTATCTTCTTCTTTCTTTAATTTTTGCTTTTTTACCAGTAAGTTCTCTAAAGTAGTAGATACGAGCTCTACGAACTTTACCTCTTTGGTTCAATTCAATTTTTTGTAAAGCTGGCATGTTTACTGGGAAGATACGCTCTACGCCAACTGCTCCAGACATTTTACGGATTGTAAAAGTTTCAGTAATTCCTGCTCCTTTTCTTTGAATAACAACTCCTTTAAAAAACTGAGTTCTTGTTTTTTCACCCTCTTTAATTTCGTAGTAAACTGTGATTGTATCACCAGCTCCAAACGCAGGGAAGTCTTTTTTTGTTGATAATTCGTTATTAACGAAATCTACTAAATTTGCCATTTTTAATGCTAATTATGGTTTGAAATCTGAGCAACATTCACGGTTTTCGCCAGAGGTTAGTCAAATGTGGGTGCAAATATAATTAAAATGTTGAAAGTATAAAGTTTAAAGTTTAAAAATTTTAAATTATTTTGGAATAACTTAAAATTTACTCTTCTAATAAATCAGGTCTACGGTTTTTGGTATGTTCGTAGGCCATGTCCTCGCGCCATTGGTCGATTTTTGCAAAATGTCCGCTTGTTAAGACTTCGGGAACTTTCCATCCTTTATAATCGGCTGGGCGAGTATATATAGGTCCTGAAAGTAAACCGTCTTGAAAACTATCAGTCAAAGCCGATGTTTCATCACTTAATACACCGGGAATTAATCTGATTATAGCATCACAAAATACAATGGCACCAATTTCACCTCCGCTTAATACATAATCACCAATTGAAATTTCTCTGGTAATGAAATGATCGCGCACGCGTTGGTCTACTCCTTTATAATGACCGCAAAGAATGATAATGTTCTCATACAAAGATGCGGTATTTGCTAACTTTTGATTTAAAGTTTCGCCATCAGGCGACATATATATAATCTCATCGTAATTACGCTGACTTTTTAAATGGGTAATGCAATCGTCAATTGGTTGGATTGTCATTACCATTCCGGCTCCTCCGCCAAAAGGATAATCGTCAACCGATTTTTGTTTGTTGGTAGAATAATCTCTTAAATTATGAAAATGTACTTCTACCAATCCTTTATCGATAGCTCTTTTCATGATAGAAGCCTCAAATGGACTTTTCATTAATTCGGGTAGAAGGGTGATAATATCTATTCGCATTGGGCAAAGATAGGAGATTATTTTTTAGTTCCTTTTATAGAATAAACCATTGGAATTTTATTTTCGAATGTTTTAATTCGGAATTTATTAGGTTCAAACTCCTCGGTATTATTAAAGCAATTGTAAGGAGAATAATCATATTCATTAAAAGAATTCAATTCTATTCCGTTAGTTATCAATGCGTTTAAAGTTTCTGAAATAGCATGATTCCAAGTGATGGTTTTGGCTTCAATTTCCGAATGTCGATCGGCGTAAGTTCCCGATTCGTCTTCTATTATTGGTTCAATATTGAAGTAACTATAAAATACTTCCTTAAAATCATTGTCATACATCCAAACTACAGGATGAAAATCGGCCATAATAAATTGGCCGCCGGGCTTTAAAAATTGAGAAACTACTTTTGCCCATTTATCCAAATCAGGTAACCATCCAATTGTTCCGTAACTAGTGAAAACAATATCAAATTGATCCTTTAAATACTTAGGTGCTTCATAAATATCACAACAGATAAAAGTGATATCTATGTTTAATTGCTTACTAAACTCGGTTGCTTTTTCAATTGCTTTTTCAGAAAAATCAATTCCCGTTGCCTGAGCTCCCATCCTTGCGAAGGTCATCGTGTCTTGTCCAAAATGACATTGTAAATGCAGAATTTTTTTATTTGAAATAGCTCCTAAAAGTTCAAGCTCAATAGAATTTAATGTGGATTTTCCTTCAAGAAAGCCATTCATATCATAAAAATCAGAAGCAATATGTACCTCAGTTTTATTGTTCCAAGCGTTTTTATTTAATGCAATGTAGTTAGATTGATCTTTCATGTTACTGAATTGTCTATGAATTCAAAGGTACAATTTTAGAGTTTATATTTAATAATATTATAAATTTGCACCTCAATTATAAATACAAACGACAATGGAAAACGGAATATATGCTAAATTCAATACTTCAAAAGGTGCGATTTTAGTAAAACTAACACACGATTTAACTCCTGGAACAGTAGGAAACTTTGTAGGGTTGGCTGAAGGACAACTTGAAAATTCTGTAAGACCTATGGGAAAACCTTATTATGACGGATTAAAATTTCACAGAGTAATTCCTGATTTTATGATTCAAGGGGGGTGTCCTCAAGGAATCGGAACGGGTGGACCAGGATATAGCTTTGAAGACGAATTTCACCCAAGTTTGAAGCATGATAAGCCTGGAGTATTATCAATGGCTAATTCGGGGCCAGCTTCTAACGGTTCTCAGTTTTTTATTACCCATGTGCCAACAACTTGGTTAGACAATAAACATACTGTATTCGGACATGTAGTAGATGGACAAGAAATTGTTGATGCAATTGCACAAGGTGATCTTATAGAAGCTATGGAAGTAGTTAGAGTAGGAGCAGAAGCAGAAAAATGGAATGCAATTGAAGCGTTTAGAACTTTTGAAGGCGCTCGTTTAAAAAAAATCGAAGAAGCTAAAAAGAAAGCAGAGGAATCAATGGAAAAACTAGCCGCTGGTTTTGATAAAACAGCAAGCGGTTTAAGATATAAAATGATTCAAAAAGGATCAGGTAAACAAGCAGAAAATGGTAAAACAGTTTCAGTTCACTATGAAGGTTCATTAGATAACGGAAAAGTATTTGATTCATCTTACCCTAGAAAAAAACCAATCGAATTTAGATTAGGTCAAGGTCAAGTGATTGAAGGTTGGGATGAAGGAATTGCATTACTTCAAGTTGGTGATAAAGCACGCTTTGTCATTCCTTCTTATTTAGCATACGGTGAAAGAGGAGCAGGAGGAGTTATTCCGCCAAATGCTACTTTGATCTTTGATGTTGAATTAATGGATGTGAAATAAAAATCAGTTTATAGATTAATATTAATCCCAATAGTTAATTCTATCGGGATTTTTTTATATTTACTTTTTAAAAACAAAAAAACAACTATGAAATTAAGAATCATTTCTGTGGCAATTATAGGAATATTAATTTATTCTTGTTCTCCAAAAATAACGCCTCAAGTTACAGAAGCAAGCAATGTAAAGGGAGATCCTGAAGAGCCAGCTATTTCTACAGCTAGTTTACCGGTTAGTTTGGCAGCAAATTCCCCTGATGGAAAAAGTATTTATGAAAATAATTGTGCCAAATGCCATAAACTTTATGATCCAAAAAGTTTTTCTAGACAAGCTTGGATTCCTATTTTGTATGACATGCAGAAAAAAGCGCAATTATCTGATGCCGAAATGGATAAAATTTTAGCTTATTTATCTAAAGAGTAAAGAGATGAGAACCTTAGATCAATGGTTTGATGAATATGCGGTTAGTCATCAAAATCCGGTAAACAAAAAAATACATTATATCTGCGTTCCGGCTATTTTCTTTTCTATTTTAGGATTGTTGATGTGTATTCCTAGTGCGATTATTTCGAATACTTTGAGTTTAAATAGTCCGCTTATTGAGAATTGGGCAGCTATAGTTCTTGTGCTTTTATTACTTTTTTACATTCGATTATCGGTAGTAATGGCTTTAAAAATTGCAGTTTTTGCCTTCTTGTGTTTGTTTGCTAATTTTTATATTGGGCAATTTGTTAATCTGTTATTAGTCTCAGTTGGGGTATTTGCAGTAGCTTGGATAGGTCAATTTTATGGACATCACATCGAAGGTAAAAAACCGTCTTTTATAAATGATTTACAGTTTTTGCTTATTGGTCCTGCATGGGTAATTCAGAATTTATTTGCAACTAAAAAACAATAGCTTTTTAACTATTAGATATAAAAAAAAGTCCAAGATAACTTGGACTTTTTAGTTTTTATTATTTTAGATATCATCAAAATCGATATCCGTAAAACTTTTTTCTGATTGTGTAGTTTCTTCACTTGATTCAGAATTATATTCTCTTTTGAAATCTTTTTGGTGTCTTTCTGAAATTACTTCTTCCCCTTTATTGTTTAATACAAATGATGTCATTTCATCTAAGATTTCTCTAAAAGCGGTGAAATCTTCTTTGTATAAATATATTTTGTGTTTTTTGAAATGAAAAGAACCATCCTCTTCAGTGAATTTTTTACTTTCGGTAATGGTAATGTAGTAATCGTCAGCTTTTGTCGCTCTTACATCAAAGAAATAAGTTCTTCTACCTGCTCTTAATACTTTAGAAAAAATTTCGTCTTTTTCTAACATGTCGTTTTCTCTCATAATCGTTCTGTCAATTAGTTGTTTTCTAAATCCAAAAAAACTAAAAAAAAAAGAATTGTGCAAGAATTATAGAATTTCTTTTTCAGAAAGTTGTTTATAGTATAACTCTTTGTAATAACCTTCTTGGTTTATTAATTGATTATGAGTGCCTTCTTGGTGTATTTCCCCATTTTCTAAAATAATTATTTTATCTGCATTTTTTGCTGAAGAAACTCTGTGGCTAACAATTATGGTTGTTTTGTTATTTGATATTTCTAGTAAATTTTGCAAAATTGATTCTTCGGTTTCGGTATCCACGGCCGAAAGACAATCGTCTAATAAAAGAATTTCTGCATCTTTGATAATTGCTCTGGCAATTGAAACACGCTGTTTTTGCCCACCAGAAAGTGTGATTCCTCGTTCGCCTAAAACTGTTTCATATTGTTGATTAAATTGAATAATGTTTTCATGAACAGCTGCTTTTTTAGCAGCAGTAATTACCTCTTCATCGGTTGCGTTTTCCTTTCCGAATTTAATGTTATTTTTTATGGTGTCTGAAAATAAAAATGCATCTTGTGGAACAATTCCTATGCTTTCTCTTAAATCAAATAAGTTTACTTGATCAATCGGAATTCCATCAATAGTAATTGAGCCTTCATTAATGTCGTACATTCTAGTAATTAAGGAAATAATACTCGATTTTCCTGAGCCTGTTTTGCCCAATATTGCCAATGTTTCACCTTTGTTAATTGAAAATGAAATGTTGTTTAAAGCACGAATATTAGTATCTTCATAGATGAAGCTTACTTTATCAAAAGCAATAGATCCTTTGATATTTGATTTTTCTGTATTCTTGTTTTGTATTTCGGGTTGGGTTTTTAAAAATTCATTTATTCTTTTTTGAGAAGCTTCTGCTTCTTGAACTAATGAAGAAACCCATCCAATTGAAGCAACGGGCCAAGTAAGCATGTTTACATATAAAATGAATTCGGCAATGATACCTATATTTTGTATTTCGGGATCGTGATTAATGTACATTAATCCGCCAAAATAAATTACAACTAAGTTACTAACTCCAATTAAAGTTACCATTAACGGACCAAATAACGATTGTACTTTGGCCAAACTCATGCTTTTGACCTTGCTTTCGTTGGCTAAATTGGTAATAGTTTCTTGGTTTTGGTTTTCTAGAGAATACGCTTTTATTACTCTAATACCTGAAAATACTTCTTGGGTATAGCTTGAAACTTTAGAAAGATATTGTTGAAATGTAGTACTTCTAATGTTTATTTCGTTGCTTAATTTATATATAATGTAAGATAAAAAAGGAAGCGGGAGTAGGGTGTATAAAGTAAGTTTCGGAGATACATTATACATGAAAATAATTACTACAGTAAATCTAATTAAAGTGTTTATGGTGTACATTACGGCTGGCCCAACATACATTCTTACTTTGGCTACATCTTCACTAATTCGATTCATTAAATCTCCGGTGCGGTTTCTTTTATAGAAATTTTGATCCAGAACTTCATAGTGTTTAAACACTTCATTTTTTAAATCAAATTCAACATGTCTTGACATAACAATTAATGTTTGTCTCATTACAAATGTTAGAATTCCAGCAATGATTGTGGTACCTAAAATAAGAGCTATATTTTGTAGTAGTTGACTTTTTACTGCATCAAGTGCAACAGCATTTTGTGTGTATTCTTCTATTAATTTAAAGGATCTACTTATTAGTTTTGGAGTGAAAAGTGAGAATATTTGGGCAACAATAGTAATAAAAATACCAAGTAGAAATCGGTATTTGTATTTAATAAAGTATTTATTTAAATATTGTAATTCTTTCATTATTTCACTCTAAAATGATGCGATAAATTGATATTTATTGTTAATTATATTTATAATATTCAATTTTAATAATAGTATTAAGTTCTAAAATTATTAACAATTTGCTAATTTAATTTAAAATAAGTGAATTATTTTGAATAATAAGTTAAATTTGCTCGGACTTTTTGATAAAGTCGCAACTCAAATATTTTTTATGACTACAGAAATTACGACTGCAAAAGAACTTCAAAAAATGGACCCTGTATTTGGGCAACTATCATTTGATAATCATGAACAAATTGTTTTTTGCAACGACAAAGATACTGGATTAAAAGCAATAATTGGTATACATAATTCGGTTTTAGGTCCAGCATTAGGTGGTACAAGAATGTGGAATTATGCAAATGAGTGGGAAGCATTAAATGATGTTTTACGTCTTTCTCGTGGAATGACCTATAAATCAGCAATTACTGGTTTAGATTTAGGTGGAGGTAAAGCTGTAATTATTGGTGATGCTAAAACTCAAAAAACACCTGAATTGATGCGCAAATTTGGAGAATTTGTAAATTCATTGTCAGGTAGATATATTACCGCAGAAGATGTTGGTATGGTTACTGCTGATATGGATATAGTTAGAGATGTAACTCCTTATGTTACTGGAATTTCTGAATCTCGTGGAGGTTCTGGAAATCCTTCTCCTGTTACAGCTTATGGTGTGTATATGGGAATGAAAGCTGCGGCAAAATATCAATTTGGTTCAGATAATCTTGATGGTAAAAAAATATTAGTGCAAGGAATTGGTCATGTTGGGGAAACTTTAGTTGAATACTTAACAAAAGAAGGAGCCTTGGTTCAAATTTCTGATATTAATGAAGCAAGACTTCAAGAAGTTAGTGCAAAATATGGTTCTACTATTTATACAGGTGCCGATTTATATTCTGCCGATGTGGATATTTATGCACCTTGTGCACTTGGAGCTACAATTAATGATGATACAGTAAATAAAATTAAAGCAAAAGTTATTGCTGGTGCTGCCAACAATCAATTGGCAAATGAAAATATTCATGGTCCAATATTACAACAAAGAGGGATTTTATATGCTCCTGATTTCTTGATTAATGCAGGTGGAATTATAAATGTTTTTTCAGAAATTGCTCATTATGATAAAGCAGAAGCGATGCGTAGAACAGAGAATATCTATAATACTACTTTAGAGATTTTTGACTATGCAAAAACTAATAATTTAACACCACAAAAGGCTGCAATGGAAATAGCTGAAGCTAGAATTGCACAAAGAAAAAAAGAAAAGGCTAATTTATAGCTACTGATTTAAAAATAGTTTTATTTTTGCAAAGCGAAAGAGAAATCTTTCGCTTTGTTTATTAAATACAAATAAAAGTTCTTATCCGTGTTAAACAGAAGACATATCCGAATTAAAGTAATGCAATCCATTTATGCTATGCATCAAAGTGGATCTGATGTACTTGAAAAACAAGAAAAATTTTTACAAGCTAGTATTGAAAACATAGAAGATTTGTATTTAATCTTGTTGTCTTCTTTGATTGAAATTCGAAATAAAGAAATTCAATACATTGAAATTGCTAAGCAAAAACACTTGGCCACTCCTGAAGAAAGAAATCCCAATTTACAATTTGTTACCAATCCTATTTTAGTCGCTTTGGCTGAAAATGAAGCTATACAAAGCGCACTTGAAAAAAGAAAAATTAACAATTGGCAAATAAATGACGATACAATATTAATGCTTTTGCAAGTAGTTAAGCAAAGTGAATTGTATGAAGAGTATATGGGTAAAAATGCTGTTACTTTTGAAGATCATTCCACTTTTGTAGCCGAAATGTTTTCTGAATTGATTGCTCCAAATGAAAAATTATATTCTTACTTAGAAGATTTTAAATTGACTTGGGTAGATGATATTCCGGTTGTGAATACCTTAATATTAAAACAACTTAAACAAGTTTCAGAAAAGAAAAATATCGTATCTATTCCTTCTATTTATAAGGACGAAGAGGATAAAGATTATGCAATAGATTTGTTTAGAAAAACCGTTTTAAATGAATCTGCTTTAGCAAAAGAGTTCCTGGATAAAACACCAAATTGGGACATGGATCGTATTGCTGAATTGGATACTATCATTTTGAAAATGGCGATTTGTGAATTTTTAAAATTCCCGTCAATTCCATTAAAAGTAACTATTAATGAATATTTAGAGTTAGCTAAAGAATATTCTACTCCAAAAAGTAGTATATTTATCAACGGAATTTTAGATAATTTAGTAAAAGATTTCCAATCTAATAATAGAATCAATAAAGCCGGAAGAGGCTTAATGTAAATTATAAAATAAAAAAAGTTATGGGACAATTAAGTCAGTTTTTACCGTTTATTTTAATGTTCGTGGTTATTTATTTCTTTATGATTTTACCACAACAAAAGAAAATTAAAAAAGAAAAAGAATTTGAAAGTAGTTTAAAAATAGGGGATAAGATTATCACGAAAAGTGGTCTTCATGGGAAAATTTCTGAATTAGCAGAAACTACTGTAGTTGTTGAAACCATGTCTGGTAAATTAAAAATGGAGCGTTCAGCTATTTCATTAGAAATGACTAGCTCTTTAAATAAAAAAGTATAAGTTTTACATTCTATTAATAAAATCCAAATTCCAATTTTAATATTGAAATTTGGATTTTTATTTTGAAAAATTTGTTGTTGCTGTTAATTCGGCAATTTTCACAATTACATCTACCGCTTTTTGCATACTTTCTACCGGTACATATTCATATTTACCATGAAAATTATGTCCGCCAGCAAAGATATTCGGGCAAGGTAATCCCATATAAGACAATCTTGATCCGTCTGTTCCTCCACGAATTGGTTTGATAATTGGTACAATTCCTAATTCGCGCATTGCTTTTTCGGCTAAATCTACAATGAACATCATTGGTTCCACCTTTTCACGCATGTTATAATACTGGTCTTTGACTTCGGCAATACAAATGTCTTCGCCAAATTGAGCGGCATATTTTGCATTAATTTTAGTAATTATTTGATTTACTAGTTCTTTTCTTTTTTCAAATAATTGCATGTCATGATCTCTAATGATTAATTCTAATTTGGTTTCTTCTAAGCTTCCAGAAAGGCCTGTAACATGAAAAAATCCTTCGTAATCAATGGTTTCTTGCGGAATTTCATTCTTAGGCAATTCATTAATAAAATCATTTGCAATTAGCATTGAATTAATCATTTTACCTTTTGCGTAACCCGGATGAACGCTTTTTCCTTTGAAGATAATTTTGGCCCCAGCCGCATTAAAATTTTCATATTCTAATTCGCCAATTTGACTTCCATCCATAGTGTAAGCCCATTGTGCTCCAAATTTCTCTACATCAAAAATATCGGCACCTCGACCAATTTCTTCATCGGGTGTAAACCCAACTCTGATTTTTCCGTGTTTAATTTCTGGATGTTGCACTAAATATTCCATTGCAGTAACAATCTCAGTAAGACCTGCTTTATCATCGGCACCAAGAAGCGTTAATCCATTAGTAGTAATTAATGTTTGTCCTTTATAAAGTAATAAATCTTTAAAATAGCTAGGGGAAAGGACGATGTTGTGTTCTTTATTTAATATAATATCACTACCATCATAATTAGGAACGATTTGCGGTTTTACATCCTTTCCAGTAAAATCTGGTGAAGTGTCGTAATGTGAAACAAATCCAATTGTAGGGACTTCATGATCTACATTGCTTTCAAGAGTTCCCATTACATAGCCATTATCGTCAATTGTTACCTCTGTAAGTCCGATAGTTTTTAATTCTTTTACTAATAAATTAGCTAAATCAAATTGCTTGAATGTACTAGGAGTAGTGGCTGAATTTGCATCCGATTCGGTATCAATTATAGCATAGCTAATAAATCGATCAATAATATGTTGCATGAAGTGTATATTTTTTTTCATTGCAAATATACAAATTGGAAGTATTTAAAAAATGAAAGAAAATTAGAAATAAATATTTATTTCTTTAGAACTTTATATTGTTCGTAGCATTGGCTAATGGCATCCAATATTTGTAAATCATTGGCTGTTTGAATAAATGCCTCAGAATAATTACAATGTTGAAGAATTTCAGGAATATCCTTTTTATCAATTCCTAATAAAATAGCAACGGTCTCTCTATCAAATTTAGTTTCAAGAAGTTCTTTAACTGTATTGTCCTTTTTCATTTCCTTAAGTTTCTTCAGCTCTTTTGGTTTTTTCCCGAAGAAATTATAGAGCATATCGGCAGGATTAAATATCGAGCTCATAACTCTTGAAAAGGCTTTAGGCGAATATTCGCCCGCTTCGTATCCTTGTGGCAAACCAGAAATACTATATCGAAAGTTTTCTTCATCTGGAATTAACTTGGTGTCTACTTCAAGGTATCCTGTTAAGTTGTATTTTCTAACTTTAACTTCTTCTAACGCAATTGCCTTTTCGGTTAATTCAATTTTCGCATTTCCATTTTTTACCCAATCATTGGTAACTCTAACTCGTAATGATTGAAATCCAATCATGGTAATGTGTAGGGTGTCATTTACGTCGGCATCTATTTCAAAATTTCCTCTTGCATTTGAAATAGTTCCTTTTACTTTATTGATGTTGATAATATTTACGTTAGGTAACGGAAAAGTAGTCGTACTATTAATTATAGTACCGTAGACTTTTTTAGTAGCATTTGTTTGCTGTGAAAAGGCATTAATTGAAAGAGAAAAAAACAATAAAGCGACGAAATATCTCATGTATTAGTTTGAAAGTTTAAATGTATAAAACTCTGTATAATATTTTTCTCTTTACTATAATTATTATCAGAAAATTAACAAAAACAAATTATTCTAATTGAAGAATCCCAAATTTCATTTTGTTGAAATGAAATTTGGGATTTATAATTAAAGGCAAAAAGTAGTGATTAACTTCTTCTTGGTCTTCTAGTTTTTGCTTCGTCAAATGAACGACCTGCAGGTCTAGAAGATGTGCCTTCAGATCTTCTTGAAGGTCTTTCTTCTCTTTGAGCAGAACCAGGCTCTCTTCTTGAAGTTGATGTTCTTTCACTTCTAAATCCGCTTTCTTTTCTGTCGCTTCTTGGGCCAAAGCTGCCGCTTCTTGAACCGCTGTTTCTATCTCCATCACGTCTTCCGCCAAATCCGCCGCGTCTTTCACCACCAGAATTTCTTCCGTTGTGATCGCGTCTTCCGCTTCCGCCGCCACCTTCATTTTTAGAAATCTCTACATTGATTCGTCTTCCGTTAAGATCAAATCCGTTAAGGATAGACATTACTTTGTCGGTATGTTCTCCATCGGTATTAAAGAATGAAAAACCTTCTTTAACATCAACTTTAAATACATCATCACGACCTAATTCTAATGTTTCTTTTAAGAAATCTTTCAATTGCATCCAATCAAAGTCATCTCTTGCGCCAATATTAATAAAATATCTTACTGGATCTCCAGCTCTAATTTCTCTTGGCTCAGAACTTCTTTCGCTTCGATCACTTCCTTTTTCACCAGATAAATCTCGTTTCTTTTTGTAATAATTAATGAAACGGTTAAATTCTACAGAAACCATTTTTTTAATTAATTCCTCTTTAGTTAATCCATCTAAAACTTCATTAATCGCTGGAAGATAGTTGTCAATTTCATGATCAACCTCTGTATCCTTAATTTTATTTGCTAGGTGTAACAATTGAATTTCGCAGATTTCCATTCCAGAAGGAATAGTTTTTTCTTGAAATTTTTGTTGGATGATTCTTTCAATTGAAGCAATTTTACGAATCTCACTTTTAGTAATGATAACTATTGAAGTTCCCAGTTTTCCTGCACGACCTGTTCTTCCAGAACGGTGGTTATAAGTTTCAATTTCATCCGGTAATTGGTAGTTTACTACGTGAGTAATATTATCAACGTCAATTCCACGAGCCGCAACATCGGTTGCAACAAGCATCTGAATTTGACGACCTCTAAAAGATTTCATTACGCCGTCACGTTGCGCTTGAGATAAATCTCCGTGCAATGCTGCAGCGCTATAACCATCTTCAATTAATTTTTCGGCAACCGCTTGAGTATCTCTTTTGGTTCTACAAAAAATTACTGAAAAAATATCTGGATTAGCATCAGCTAATCTTTTTAATGCTTCATAACGGTCGCGTGCATTCACGCAATAAAATTCGTGAGATACCGTAGCCGAACCTGAATTCTTACTTCCTACAGTAACTTCTGCAGGATCATGCATGAATTTTTTAGCAATTCTAGCTACTTCAGCTGGCATTGTTGCCGAGAATAACCAAGTGCTTTTATCATCGGGTGTATCAGATAATATAGAAACTATGTCTTCATAAAACCCCATGTTTAACATCTCATCTGCTTCATCTAGAATACAAAAGTTGATGTTTTTAATATTTACAAGACCTCTATTTATCATGTCTTGCATTCTTCCCGGAGTTGCAACAATAATTTGTGCTCCTCGTTTAATTTCTCTTGCTTGCTCTGTAATGCTGGCACCACCATAAACGGCTACTGTATGTAAACCTTTTACATATTTTGAGTACTGTTTAATTTCATTGGTGATTTGTAAGCAAAGTTCCCTTGTTGGGGATAAAATTAATGCTTGTGTGCTTCTGTCCTCTGCATCTAATTTCTGAATTAGCGGAAAACCAAAAGCTGCTGTTTTTCCTGTACCGGTTTGTGCTAAAGCTACTAAGTCGGTGTTTTTTTCCAATAAGACTGGAATCGCTTTTTCTTGCACTTCTGACGGATTCTCAAATCCTAGATCTTTAATCGCCAGCAGTAACGATTCATTCAGACCTAATTGTTCAAATTTATTCATATTGTATTTTAAAATTGGGTGCAAAGGTAGTTTTTAAAAACCATATAAACTAATTTGTTTTTTATTGATTTTCAATTAGTTAGATTTTATTTATAAATTATTTTTTTTATAACTCATTAATAAGGATGTATTATACTTAAAAAAATCTTACTAAAAATATTTTTTTTGTAAGATTTTTCAATTTACTAATCTATTTATCTATAATTAATAGCTTTTAATCGGATATTTTATAAAATTTTAATTTTTATCTACAATTAAAGTCAATTTGTCGTTTTTTAAGTCAATTATCAGCTACTTGTTGTTAATATCCTAAAATAACTTTGTCCCGTGAAATAGAGGCATAATTTTCTTATTAAAGTTTTCCAAATATTTCATCTAACATAACCTCATTTAAAGTCTTAACCTTTTTAAATAGTATGAAAAAAATTAAAATTACAATTATTGTGCTTTGTTTATCTGCTATGTCAGTAGCACAAGTTGGTATTGGAACCAATACACCTGTTGCGGGAGCAATTCTTGAATTAAAAGCAACAGATAAGTCTTTATTGTTAACTAGAGTAGCAACTACAGCCGCAGTAACCACCCCTTTAAACGGGATGATGGTTTATGATATTTCATCTAATTGTATTAAAGGATATCAAAACGGAGCTTGGACAGGATGTTTAAGTTCATGCGGAACTGCTAGCACTCCACCAAATTATGGTGCTTCGCGAAACCCTTGTGCTGCATTAGCTGATATTAGAGATTTTTGTTTTTCAAATAATTCTTCAGGAAGTTTTAGTTATCCAATGTTTATTTCCGGTGATGGATATGTATATGGAGGTTGGCAATCAGATATAAACAGTATGACCGGTTTTGGAAATGTGTATTCTGGAGATGCTTCAAATACCTATGCCTATTCCTCTGGTGATATATATTCTGCATATCCAGCAGCAAATATTCTTTATCACCTACCCAATGCAAGATGGAAACGAATAATAGGTAGTAGCTCTTCAGGAAATGTAATGTTTGGAATAACCGAAGAAGGTAAAATGTATTCATGGGGTGGTGCAAATGGTGCAACTTGGCCCTCTTTTGGCGTATTAACAACTTTTACAAACAGAACTCAGGCGAGTACACCAAGAGAAATAGTTAATACGGATGGAAATCAATGGAAAGAAATTTATTGTACTGGAGAATTTGTTTATGCAGTAGATCACACAGGAAAATGGTGGTCTTGGGGAGGTAGAACGACAGCGGTTTATAATGGTATTAGTTTTGCACATACTCCAACTGCAACCTCGCCCTATTTTTTAATACCTAAACCATGTGCAGCATTAGTTCCTGCGCCTAAATACAATCCAAATTTGGAAGAAACTTTTGCTGCATATCAGGGAAATAACGCAGTTTGTTTTGCCTATATAGGCATAGATAATAAAGTGTACACTTTTGGTGATAATGCTCTTGTTTACTATGGTCCTAATATTACAACCCCACAAATGATAAACCTTCCTGCAGGCGTAACTCCTAAAAAAATTATGACATTTATGCTTTCAAATTTTTTGGTTCTAGGGGATAATGGAGTCTTATATAGGTTCGGTAATGGCGAATCTACAATCCCGGCTGTAGGAAATACTGCTGTTCCGCTTAATACAGGTTCATACTTATTTAAAGATTTTGTAACTGGATATTATGCAATTCATGGAGTGCCTTTAAGTGGAGGAGATATGGTGAATATTTCCTATAATCCTTCAAATGCAGTTATACAGCTTGTTCAAACAAGAGTAATTCTAGGCACTTCGGGTTTTAATGTGTTAAAATTATGGAGAGACTTCCAGGAAAATATATTAGTAAAGGACGGTACTAATGGTAATTTATACACTTATAATACTGTAGGTAACTTGAGTAATACAACATGGATATCAAGAGCAATTGGTTTTACTATACCTAATGTAATTGGATCAAATTTAGATGCAAATGGTAATATATTAAGGAATGTTGGTCCTTTTAAACTTATTAATTGTCAAAACTAAATTTATATCTGTCCTATTATACAAATAATCGGATTTATAAAAAAAAAGTTTTGATAAAAATGTAATCGAATTTTACAATGAAAAAAATAATAATAAGTACATTAATATTAATAGTAAATACTTCTATTTATTCCCAAGTAGGAATAGGAACTATTGCCCCAGTTGCCGGTTCTTTATTAGAACTTAAAGCAGCCGACAAAGCACTAATTTTAACAAGAGTTGCTGGCTCGGCAACTATCTCTACACCTGTAGATGGAATGCTGGTTTATGATACTTCTTTGAATTGTTTTCGAAGTCGTGAAAATGGAGTTTGGACTCCTTGCTGGAATTGTTGTGCTACCCCAAATACTACAACAGGAACTATTTCGGCCTTAAATTGTGCAGGTGTTATAAAAACAGGAACTCTTACTAGTTCCACTGCAGCTTCTGCGGTGAGTGCCGAATTTTCATATACTGGGGGAAATGGAGGGACTTTTACAGGTCAAACCGTTACTTCAACAGGCATAACAGGATTGACTGCAACACTACTAAATGGAAATCTTGCTACTGGAGCTGGTACAGTAACCTATGTTATTTCAGGAACTCCATCAGCAGCAGGAACATCAAGTTTTGCATTAACCATAGCTGGACAAAATTGTACGCTTATTCTAACTGTTTTGTAATTAATAGCTCTTAGTAATTTATTTGGTATAAGGAAATATAATTAAAGTAGATTTTTTTCAGAATTAGCCCTAATTCAATAAAATATAAAAATGAAAAATAAATATTCTAGAAATATAATTTGGTTGCTAATTGTGATGTTAATCACTATAAGTAACACTATATACAGCCAATCTAGTAGTTTTGGTAATACCTATATCTTCAATAATGGAGAAATGGGCATTGTAGATATTCAACATAATTTTTTTAATGGGGGCTCAGGAATTCAACCAGGTATAGTAGGAACTGATAGAATTTTAACACAAGGCTTTATGAGTTTTGTAGGAACAGGTAGTTGGACAGGCGCTTCGGATTCAGCTTTTGTAGATGGTTATGTTAAAACCTATAAGTCCACTGCTTTTACTTTCCCAATTGGAGATAATAATAAATACCGACCTGCAGCAGTATCTGCAGCTTCATTAGCAAATCCTTCAAATGCAGCTTATTATGGAATTAGTGCTACCACAGCGATTACATCGAGATTAAGAGGTGGAAACGAACCGCTTTTACCCACAGGAGGTCCATATAATACTGCTCTTATGGGCGCAGGAGTAGGATCTGTAAATAATGTGGAATATTGGGATATTAATGGAGCCACTTCTGCAAAAATTACCCTAACTTGGGATGCCAGTAGTGCAATAACATCATTATCTTCACTTTCTATTTTAGGTTGGAACGGAACACAATGGGTTGCCATTGCTTCTTCAGTTGATTCCACCTCTCTCTTGGGCGGTTCGAGTACTTTGACTACAGGATCTATAACTACAAATGTAAACTTAGTTCCAGATACATATGGAATATACACTTTAGGAACAGTTTGTAATGCTGGAAATTCTGCTCCAGTATTAAGCAATTCTTCAATAAGTAATGTTTGTCCTTTATCAACTGTAAATTTAAATTCTTTAGTTACAAGCAGTACTCCTACAGGGGTTTCTTTAGTTTGGTTTACAAATAACACACACTCGGGTTCTGAATATGCAACACCAACAACGGCTGTTGCAGGAACCTACTTTCCTTTTTATTTTGATAGTGTAAATAGTTGTTATAGTCCATCAGGTACTTTGATAACAGTAAACATAACTGCTACTCCAGATATTCCTTCGGTAGCAAGTACAACCCAGCCAACTTGTGCAGTTTCAACAGGAAGTATTGTTTTTTCGGCACAAACAGGTGTAGAATATAGCGTTGATAATGGATTAAATTATCAAATTAGTCCAACATTTTCAGGATTATCAGTAGGAACTTATAATTTAATTGTTCGAAATAGCACAAATATAACTTGTACTTCAACTTTACCCAGTACAGTTACTTTATACACCCCTTCAATAACTTCACCTAATTTAATTGTATCTGGAGCTGTTTGTAATGGAACCACATATAATGTTAGTTATAGTACTAATGGAATTATATCTGCCTCTGCAGGAACAATAACAAGTAATACAATAACAGGTATTCCAGTTGGTACTAATTTGGTTTTGACTTCTGTTTCTGTTAATGGATGTGCAAGTACTCAAAGTACAGTTGTATCTCCAACAAGTTGTAGTAGCCCACCAGTTGGATGTACTACACCAACAATAAGTGCAGGTTCTGGAGTTTGTTCTGGATCTGGAACATATAGTGTTTCTGTATCTGCAAGCGCTGGAGCTATAATTAGTTCAAATACAGGAACAATTTCTGGAAATTCCATAACCGGAATTGCCATTGGTTCTTCTGTAACAATTACAGCAACAAATGGAGCTTGCTCAAATTCATTAATTATTTCTAGTCCAAATGATTGTAATACGCCATGTGCTTCATCGAGTGTAAGTTACAGTGTTGGTTCTTGTCAAGGAACAACATACAGTGTTTCTATCGCTAATCCAAATGGAGTAAGTATTTCAGCTTCATCCGGCACAGTAACTTCTGCAAGTATAGTTGATATTCCAATAGGAACTAATGTTACAATTACTTCAACAGCAACTGGATGTATTCCTGAGATAGTAAGTTTAATTTCTCCATCAGCTACTGCACCAAATTTAATTGTATCTGGAGCTGTTTGTAATGGAGCAACATATAATGTAAGTTTTAATACAAATGGAGTAATTTCAGTTTCTTCGGGTACAATTATTAGCAACACAATTACAGGTATTCCGGTTGGAACTAATTTAGTTATAACTTCAACTACTATTAATGGATGTGCAAGTACTCAAAGTACAGTTGTATCTCCAACAAGTTGTAGCAATCCACCAGTTGGATGTACTACACCATCAATAAGTGCAGGTTCTGGAGTTTGTTCTGGATCTGGAACATATAGTGTGTCGGTGACAGCAAGTTCAGGGGCAATAATTACTTCTAATATCGGAACTGTCTCAGGGAACTCAATAATTGGAATTACTGTTGGATCTTCCGTTACAATCACTGCAACTAATGGAGCTTGCTCAAATTCATTAATTATTTCTAGCCCAAATGATTGTAATACACCCTGCGCTACAACAAGTGTAAGTTATAGTGTTAGTGCTTGTTTAGGGGAAACCTATAATGTTAATATAATAAATCCAAATGGAATTAGTATCAATGCATCGTTAGGAACAGTAGGCGCAAATTCAATTACAGATATTCCAATTGGAACTAATGTAACTTTATCTTCAACTACTTCTGGGTGCGCAAATGAAATAGTGATTTTAAATTCTCCTTTAGGTTGTTTACCAGATTTTACTCCAACAGTTGATATAGATAATGTAGTTTTTTTAACTGCAGGAGTTTCTAGAGATTTTGTAGTAAATATTTCAGAAACTAGATCTTCACGATCAAATGGTCAAATAATTTTTGTTATTCCAAAACAGTCAGGTTTCACAATAACACATAGTGCCTCAACAATATTATCTAGCGTTGGTGGAGGAACAGCTGTAAATAATGGAGATTGGAATATAACTGAAAATTCATTTTTCATTACAGCTACTTCTAAACCAAATATGATAATTGATTCTTATTCATTTTCTAGTATTGGATTTGAAATTTTCAGAAAACCAAATATTCCAAATCAAACTTGGCAGCCAATAACAATAACCGTTTTAAATAGCTCAGGTTCAGACAGTATAGAAGATAACAACACCTATAATCTAATAATTAAAACACAATAAATTAATTAAAAATTCACTTTTAAAATAGATACTATGAATACAATTTACAAAACTGTAATATTTTTTATTACATTATTAGTTGCCCCTTATGGATTTTCTCAAAACGCAGATCCTGGAATTGGAATTCTAATGAGTCCTGCAAGTTTGACATTAGGAACAACAGGAATTCTTAGTGCAAATGTTGGAAATTATGGAAATAGAACTATTGTGGCAAATTCATTAAGAGTAACTATTTCAGTTGGTACAGATGCTGAAATAATTGGAATAGCTGCTGGAAGTGATGCTAGATGGACATTATTAACTTTGACTTCAGGATCAGGAAATACAATTCGTTTAAAAAATACAGGTGGTGGATTTGGCTCTTTTGATGTTGGAGATATTTTGTTAACTGTGAAAGCAAATGTTGTAAGCGGCCCTGATTTAATTCTTGGGAATATAGTATATATTACTGCAGCAAATCCACTTTTATGCGGTGTTTGTCCTCCTACACCATTAAATGTCTCTCAAGGTAATGCTAGTACAACAAACGATAATTCTCAAACTAGTTTGGCTGTTACTTTTCCAGTAATTGATGCAGTTGTAGATACTCCAAGTATAGTATCAGGAGGAACTACCCCAAGTGTATTAATAAATGATACTTTAAATGGAGTTGGTCCAGTAGTAGTTGGAACTGCCCCAGGCCAAGTAACTTTGACTTCAACACCAAACGGTCCATTATCAATTAATCCTGACGGAACAATAACAGTAGCACCAAACACCCCAGTAGGAACCTATCCAGTTACATATACCATATGTGAGGTAACCAATCCAACAAATTGCGATTCGGTAACGGTAACAGTAACGGTAACAGCTCCAGTAATTGATGCAGTTG
>NZ_JBEIDX010000016.1:0-61471 GCF_040383245.1 Flavobacterium sp.
GAAAATTCAAAACTTAAAAATAGTTATTATAAAAACAGTGAAAAATCCTCAGTTGGTTATTACACCCTTACCAAAAAAGACGGTATTAAAGTTGAGCTGACTTGCTCCGAAAGAGTGGCCTTTCATAAATACACCTACCCCACTCAAAAAGCAAAACTACTACTCGATTTTCAACACGGATTTCATTTTTTAAATGACAGTTTGGTATTGGAAAGCGACATTAAAATAGAAAATGCAACCACAATTTCTGGGTATTGCAAAACCAAAGGCTGGGTGACAAAAAAATACTTCTTTACAGTAGAATTTGAAACACCATATAGTGTATTCAAAGAACTTGATAAAGAAAAAAACCAAAACGCACCGAAATATATTTTAGCTTTTGATTTGCCCAAAAACAAAAAATTACAAATAAAAATAGCTTTATCTACCGTAAATAGTGATGGCGCAAAAGTCAATTTAAAAGCGGAAATTCCACATTGGGATTTTAATAAAGTAAAGAAAAATGCCAAACAAGTTTGGGACACCTACTTGAATAGAATAGCGATTGAAGCACCTCAAAAACAAAAGGAATTATTTTATACTTCGATGTACCATTTATTGCTCCAACCTTCCAATATTGCAGATGTTAATGGTAAATACAGAGGAGCAAATGATGCAATTGGCTTAGCGCCAAATAAAGAATATTACTCTACTTTGTCTATTTGGGATATTTACCGAGGGGCCTTCCCATTGCTTCAAATTATTGCGCCTGAAAAAATAAATGGAATTGCAAATACTTTGCTTTTACATCATAAAGCAGCAGGCTTTCTTCCTATTTGGACTGCTTGGGGCCAAGATAATTATTGCATGATTGGCAACCACGCTATACCCATGTTGCTGTCGGCATATACGAATGGTTTTACAGGATTTGATAAAAACGAAGCCTTTCAAGCCATGTTAGAAACTTCAACCAAAAGTCATATTAATTCCGATTGGGAATTATATAATCAATACGGCTTTTATCCTTTTGACAAATTAGATAATGAGGCTGTTTCAAGAACCTTGGAAAGTGGATTCGACGATTGGTGTGTGAGTCAAATGGCTTTTAATTTGAATCAAAAAAACGAAGAACTTGTTTATAAGAAAAGAGCCAATTATTATAAAAATTTATTTGATTCGGACACCCAACTCTTTCGAGGAAAAGACACCAATGGAAATTGGAGAACTCCTTTTGATCCGCTAACAGCAACTTCACCTATGAATAATCCAGGTGATTATACCGAAGCCAATGCGTGGCAGTATTTTTGGACACCTGCCCAATATGACATTGACGGAATGAAAGAATTACTTGGCGGAACAACCGAATTCACAAAAAAATTGGATGAATTTTTCACATTGCAAAGTACCAATCCGAATAAATTTTTAGGTCAAGAAGCCCTGATTGGTCAATATGCCCACGGAAATGAACCAAGCCATCACATTGCCTATTTATATGCTTTTTCGGACACACCAAAAACAGGTCAAAAGTACATTCATAAAATAATGAATGAATTTCACGACAACACCCCAAATGGCATGATTGGCAATGACGATTGCGGTCAAATGAGTGCATGGTATATTTTATCTACATTAGGGTTTTATCCTTTGAATCCTACAAATGGTGAATTTGTATTTGGAGCCCCACAAGTTAAAAAAGCAACGCTTCGCGTAAGCAATAACAATCAATTTACCATAACCGCAGAAGGATTCTCAAACCAAACTATATTTCAAAATAATTCCAAACTCAATGGCATTCCGTTAGAAAAACCAATTCTTAATTATGCTGATATAATGAAAGGCGGAACGCTAAATTTCAAAATGACCACCAATTAATTTCTATCATGAAAAAATACATTTTACTTATTGCACTAGCGACTTCAATTCAATTGAGTGCTCAAAATAAACCTGTTGAAAAATACAAACCTTTTCCTTTTGGGACTGTAAAACCTTCTGGTTGGATTCAAACCCAAATGCAATACGATGTCAATGGTTTTGTGGGAAATCTTGATAAACTCGTACCAGATTTAATTAATGATCCAATATACAGCACCGGAAGATTGCACAAAAATAGTGTTGCCAAAGATCTTGGTAATTTAAAAGATGGCGATGCCGAAGGAAGCGAACAATATAAGTGGTGGAATAGCGAAACGCAATCGAATTGGTGGGATGGTTACATTAGAAATGTATTATTGTTAAATGATAAAGAAGGCCTGAAGAAAGCGCAAAAACACATTGATGAAGTAATTAAGAGCCAAGATGAAGACGGCTACATCGGAATTTACGCCAAAGACTTGCGCTACAATTTCAAGTCAGAAAACGGGGAATTGTGGGCAAAAACTACCATGTACAGAGGCTTACTTGCCTATTATGAATTCAGCCAAGATAAAAAGTTATTTGAAGTTATTGAAAAAGCAATCAATAATGTAATGGTTAATTACCCAATAGGAAAATCAAGTCCGTTTTATTCGGGTGAAAATTTCAATGCAGGAGTTTCCCACGGACTTACCTTTACCGATGTATTGGATAAAATGCATCAAATTACGGGAGATAAAAAATACGTTGAATATGCTCGATTTTTATACCTTGATTTTTGCAAAACCTATCAGTCAGAAAAAGATGCCCAATTAGAAAATATCTTAAACCCGGAATACAAACTGCAGTCTCACGGAGTACATACTTTTGAGCATTTAAGACCGCTTACTGTTGCGGCTTTTTCAATAGACAACCCTGAATTGCAAAAAGCATTAGACATTTACACCCAAAGAATTGAAAAAGCAACTACGCTTACCGGAGGTGCAATTGGGGATGAATGGATTGCACAAAGAACTGCAGATGCAACTAAAACCGGTTATGAATATTGTTCGTTACAAGAATTACTAAACAGTTATACTATGTTATTTCAAAAGCAAGGAAAATCTAAAACCGCAGAAGCAATTGAAACAATATTCTACAATGCAGCACAAGGTTCTAGAAATCCAAATCATTCGTGTATTGCTTATTTAAAAACCGACAATTCGTATGAAATGGAAGGTACAAAAAATGGAGAAATAGAACCAGACAGAAAGCAAATTCGATATAAATATTCCCCTGCTCACCAAGAAGTAGCCGTTTGTTGTAATCCAAATGCTGGTAGAATTACACCCTATTTTATTGAAAATTCGTGGTTATTAGAAAACGAAACTACTTTAGTGAACGCACTATTAGGACCAACTAAATTAGAAACTAAAGTGAAAAACAATCCTGTTGCGATTGAAGTGGTGACCGAATATCCGTATCAAAATAAATTTACTTTTTTGATTACTAATTCCAATCAAGCCAGTTTTACTATCAAAATAAGAAAACCATCTTGGGTAACTGAAATTGTTACAACTGAAAATTATAAAATTGAAGGTGATTTTATTACTATAGCCCGAAAATTTTCTAAAAGAGATAAAATTCAAATTGAATTTAAAACTGAGGTTCGTATTAAACTAGATGCAAATCAGGAAAACTATTTCACTTATGGAGCTCTTTTTTATGCAAAAGCTATTGAAGCAGAAGAACTAAAAGGAAGAAACTATTTTGAAGGTTTTGATGATTTTTCATACAAGCCAAAAAACAACATACGCTACCAATACATAGAAAACAACAAAGCAGTATTTGAAAATAATCAGATTAAAGTAAATGCAAGAAACAGTAACACTAATGAAGTGGAAGAAATTACTTTAATTCCTTTTGGAAAAACAATATTGAGACAAGTTAGCTTAAAATAAGAAATTAGTAATTTCTAATTCAATTAGCGCTTATATTTTTACAAATTTCATGGTATTCACTTCTTGGCTGCTAAATACCTTTAAAAAATACAAACCTGAATTTAGACTGTCCATTTCGATAACATCAGCACCTGATTCGCTGCTCATAACCATCATTCCATTGGCATTGAAAACCTCAACACGCTCAATGTCAAAATTAGCAGAAAGATGCAATCTATCTCCAACAGGGTTAGGATACATTGAAATTCTGTTAGCTTGATTATTGCAATTACCGTTTACCACAGCAGTATCATTATCGTATTGATTGCATAAATTTTGCATATAAACTACTTCATTGGCATCACAACAAACTGAAGTTAAACCTGGATTTCCTGAAAAATCAATATATTCTTCAATAATTCCATTTTGGGTTGCTAAAGTAGTTAGTTGATTATTTTTACAACTAAAGTTGATTAAATTAAACATTTCACTTACATCCAAACTAGTAAGTAAATTATTATCGCAAAAAAACTGACGAACATATTTAACATTATCAATATTTAAGGTTGCAATATTATTATTAGAAATATTTAAAGTCTCCAGATTTGGTGAATTACTTAAATCTAAACTGGCAATATTGTTTCCTGTTAAATCTAATCTCATTAACTTAGTTTGATTGCTTAAATCTAAAGTTGAAAGTAAATTTTCAACTGGCAAATTAGAATTTTGTGTTAAGCCAATGCAGGTTAAAGTCAATAAATTAGTTGCATCCGACAAATCTATGGTTGGTAATTTTCCTAAATAACTTAAGTTCTTTAGATTACTCAAATTACTTAAATTAAGTGACGTAAGTGATGGACAATAAATTGATATATCTCGAAGTAATGTATTGGAAGAAAAGTCAAGACTGGTTAAAATATCACCTCTACACTGGAACTTTTTCAAATTAATATTTGGCGAAAGATCTATTGTTGATAAAGAAGAGATCCCAACTGAATTTAATAAACCTAAATGCTCAAGATTAACTAATGTGGGTTGATAAAAATTTGGGAAATCAGCGTAATAAGTAGAAATAGATTTTACATTAGTAAAATATTGCAACCCTTCAAGATTTGTAATGTTAGCATAGCCAAAATCTAATGCTTCAACTAATAATGCTTCTGCATAACTTATTTCCCCATCTGCATTTGCATCAATTGGTGGATATTGTATAAAGACATTTGGATCGTAATTATAGTTGATTCTAGCAACCAATAAATAATCTTTAAAAACCGAATCTAAAAAAGTAATGTTTTGAGCAAGACAAAACTGAGTAAAAATAAAACAACAAAAAAGTAATTTTGCTTTCATATAAATTAATTTTTAAAGTAATTAACGCTGCTAAATTACTACATAAGTAACTATCAACTAATAAATTAACGCATTAAGTTAAAAATTTAACAGTTGTTTGAGGGGATGTAAATGTGGGATTTTATTTTTTTCGCTCCATTACATAGTTCACCATTAGTGTCAAACTATCTTTATAAACCGATTCTGGGTAATCTTTTATAAGTAAAAGTGCTTCTTGTTGGAATTGCACCATTTTTTGTTCTGCATAAGCCAACCCGTTTTTGTCTTTCACAAATTGGATAACTTCTTTTACGCGCTTTTTGTTTTTATTGTGGTTTTTTATCGAATTGATGCACCAGCTTTTTTCTTTATCCGAACAATGATTTAATGCATAAATTAATGGCAAGGTCATTTTTTGCTCTTTGATATCAATTCCTGTTGGTTTACCAATTGCCTCATCGGTATAATCAAATAAATCATCTTTTATTTGAAATGCCATTCCGATAAGTTCTCCAAATTTTCGCATGTTTTCTACTTGCACTTCATCATCAGAAACCGATTTGGCTCCCAAGGCGCAACATGCAGCAATTAGCGTAGCTGTTTTTTGTCGAATGATTTCATAGTATACGTCTTCCGTAATATCTAAACGACGCGCTTTTTCTATTTGCAACAATTCGCCTTCACTCATTTCACGAACGGCCACCGAAATGATTCGAAGTAAATCAAAATCTCCGTGATCTATAGAAAGTAACAATCCTTTGGATAATAAATAATCACCAACTAAGACTGCAATTTTGTTCTTCCAAAGGGCATTAATAGAGAAAAAACCTCTACGTCTATTACTATCATCAACAACATCATCATGAACCAAAGTGGCAGTATGAATTAACTCAATCACACAAGCTCCTCGGTAAGTTCGCTCGTTAATAGTGCCATCCGAAAGCATTTTGGCAGTTAAGAAAACAAACATTGGTCGCATTTGTTTCCCTTTTCGGTTAACAATGTAATAGGTAATTCTATTTAATAAGGCCACTTTAGACGACATCGATTCATAAAACTTTTTTTCAAAAAGTTCCATTTCTTGCATTATCGGTTGCTTTATTTGCGAAGTAATATTCATTAGGTCAAAGATACAACATTCCAACAATTTGAAAATTATTTTTATCTTAAGATTAAACCTTTTATATTTGTAAAAGTCCTAATGACATAACCTATTAATTTTATTCTTATGAAAACAAGATCTTTTATTAAAATGGCAGTAGTTTGTGCTAGTATTTTCTTTGCTGGTTGTAACAGAAATGAGCGTACAGAAAATCTTATGTCTAAAGAAGAAGCACAATCAAGTTCAAAAATTGATTTAGCAAGTGATGATATTGGTTCAATTATTGAAGACCAATTCAATAATATTAATTCGGATTCTTTTTCTTTCAAAAATGGAGATGTTGCTTTGTCTACATGTGCAACAATTACAAGAGAACCAAATTTTGGAACGCCTTTAACTCCGGGAACACAAGTTACTAAAACAATAGATTTTGGAACAGGATGTACTTTATCAAACAATAATGTAGTTAGTGGTAAAATTATTATAACTTTTACTTATCAGCCAACTGCAACTAGCCATACTGTAAATTACAGTTTTGTGAATTTTTATCACAACAATATCAAAATTGAAGGAGATAAATCATTTACAAGAACTATGACTCAAGCAACTGCTACGTCTCCAAGTCACCCAATTGTAGTTATGAATATGGATTTAACGGCTACAATTAATGGTCAAAGTCACCACAGAGTTGGTACAAGAACTAGAGAAATTATTGAAGGATACGGTACTCCAAATATTTTTTATGATAATGTTTATAGCATCATTGGAAATTGGACTACTACGCATCCAACAGGAGTGGTAACTAGTACAATCACAACACCACTTAAAGCTAAAATGAGTTGTTTAAATCAAAACAAACCACTTTTAGTTCAAGGTATAATTACATTTACAAAAAACAACAATACCGCTACTTTAGATTATGGAAATGGTGATTGTGATAATTTGGCAGTGTATACCGTAAATGGAAATTCTTATAATATTGTTATAGGTAATTAATATAATTCAAATTAATAAAAAAGTCCCAGTTAATTGGGACTTTTTTTTATGATTCTTTGTTGGCTAATTGGCCGCAAGCAGCATCAATATCTTTACCTCTACTCTTCCTTACTTTGGCAACGATGTTGTGTTTAGTTAATTCTTTAATATACATATTAACGGCTGCATCTGAAGCTTGCTGGAACTCCCCGTCATCAATTGGATTGTATTCTATAATATTGACTTTACACGGCACATATTTACAAAATTTAACCAAAGCATCTACCGCCTCTTTAGTATCGTTTATACCTCCCCAAACCACATATTCATAGGTAACTTTACTTTTTGTTTTTTGATACCAATATTCTAAAGATTCTCGTAAATCAGTTAACGGAAAATTGGTGCTAAAAGGCATAATATGGTTTCGAACACTTTCTATAGCAGAATGCAAAGAAACAGCCAATTTAAATTTTACTCCATCATCGGCCATTTTCATAATCATCTTTGGAATACCCGAAGTAGAAACTGTAATTCGTTTGGGGGACATCCCTAATCCTTCCACAGAGGTGATTCTATCAATTGCTTTAATGACATTGTTGTAATTCATTAAAGGCTCGCCCATTCCCATGAAAACAATATTAGAAAGCGGACGGTTGTGGTATAATTTACTTTCGTTATCTATTGCTAGTACTTGATCATAAATTTCTCCAGGCTCTAAATTACGCATTCTTTTTAATCGGGAAGTGGCACAAAAATTACAATCCAAACTGCATCCCACCTGAGATGAAACACAAGCAGTAGTTCTGGTATTTGTTGGAATCAATACGCTTTCTACTAGTAATCCATCATGAAGTCGAACCGAGTTTTTAACCGTACCATCAGCACTTCGTTGCATCGTATCCACTTTGACATTGTTAATCACAAAATTAGCTTCAAGCATTGCTCGTGTTTCTTTAGAAACGTTAGTCATGTCTTCAAAACTATGTGCGCCTTTACTCCACAACCATTCATAAACTTGATTGCCACGAAAAGCTTTATCACCATTGGCAACAAAAAAATCTCTAAGTGCTTCTTTAGATATAGTTCGAATGTCTTTTTTCTCCATCATGGCGCAAAGGTAAAACAATTAGTTGATTTGGTAATTTGTGTATTGTAATTTGTAATTTTGCTAAAAATAATATTTCATGCATTTTATATCTGAAGAATTAGAAGCCTACGTAGAACACCATTCGCAAAACGAACCCGAATTGTTGGTCAAACTTTTTAAAGAAACCCATCAAAAAATTCTACAACCCCGAATGCTAAGCGGTCATTTTCAGGGGCGCGTTTTAAGTATGTTATCTAAGATTATTAATCCGAAAAACATTCTTGAAATAGGGACATATACTGGCTATGCAGCGTTATGTCTTGCAGAAGGAATGCAAAAAGAAGGAACGCTAGACACGATTGACATCAAAGAAGAATTGGTTTCAATTCAGCAAAAATACTTTGATTTATCGCCTTGGAAAAATCAAATTACCGCGCATTTGGGAAATGCTTTGGATATTATTCCGACATTAAATAAAAAATACGATTTGGTTTTTATTGATGCGGATAAAGAAAATTACATCCATTATTTTAATTTGGTTGTACCAATAATGAATCCTGGAGGCATCATCCTTTCGGACAATGTATTGTGGAGCGGTAAAGTTTTAGAAGAATTAAATCCTAAAGATACTAGTACTATAGTATTGTTAGAATATAATCAAATGGTTAATAACGACCCAAGAGTAGAAACCGTTTTATTACCTATCCGAGACGGGTTAACGGTATCGCGAGTTCTTTAAATCTTATTGAAATATTTTTGGTATACCAAATAAAAACCAAGCCCTAAAGAAGACCCAAATAAATAGCCTGTTAGAATATCTACAGGGAAATGTACACCTAAGTAGATTCTGCTGTAAGCAAAAATTAATGGATATAGAAAAATCAAAAAGGCATATTTATAGTATTTCTTCAAAATCATATAAACAAAAATCATTGTTGCCATTGAATTTGAAGCATGACCAGAAAAGAAACTATATGTACTTGAGTGATGAATTATTCGAATAATTCCTTTAAGTTCAGGATCATTACAAGGGCGCAATCTTTCAAAAGTAGTTTTAAAAAATTCCACTGAAGTGTCGCAACAAAGTAAAATCAACGCAATAAATAACACAACAATCCCTAATTTTTTAACTCCAATCTTTTGAAATAAAAGATAAGCCAATAGCAAGAAAAACGGAGTCCAATAGGCTTGTTTTGTAATTAATAACCAAAGCCCATCAAATGTTGGAGAACCCAAACTATTTAAAAAAACAAAGAGTTTCTTATCTAAAGCAATGATTTTTTCAAGCATTACATTTTGCGTTTAATAGGGCCTGTAACTTCCTCAATATCTTCATTAATTTGAGTTACTACAGAAGGCGCTTCTTTTAAGATATTATTTTCAATAGATGTTGAAGATGCCGCAACATTAGATTTAACTTCCTCTACCTCTTGAGTTAACGTTTGTGTGATTTGCTTCACAGAAGCATCTAATTCCTTCACATCTACACTGTTTTGTATTTCATTTTTTATTTCATTGGTAGCATTTTTTAATGTTGCTACAATTTTGGCATACCCTTTCACGACTTCGGGAAGGTTTTTGGAACCAAACAATAAAAAAGCTACAAGAAGTATAAAAAAGAATTCTCCTCCAAACATGGCACTACATTTAATAAGTGGTACAAAGGTACAAAGTTCTTAATCAAATTTTGAATTTACTTCTGTTTTTGGCCAAGTATTATTTGACAAATCGATATCAGCTGTTTCTAAATTTGGATCGATATTAATTTTTACAATTGCTTTTTGCGTTGCAAATGTTCTATTCACCTCTTTATCGTTCATACGCCAAATTTGCGCTGGGAATTTTTGAATTTCTGATGTTCCATCTTCAAAAACTAATTCTACAATAATTGGCATTACTAAAGCACCCGGCTTATTAAAAGTTACTTGATAAAAATACTTTGGTTCGTTTAATTTAGCACGTTCTTCGGCAGTAAAATGTGAATTTACATAATCATTTAATGCTGCATAATCGGCAATTTTAAATGGCTTATTCATTTCAGCTTTAAAGTCTTCACTTCCATCGGCAATCATATAAACCATTGGTCCTGGCTTGCTATCACGACGGCGTTGTTTTTTCATAAACTCGGTTACCTCTTTTGAGGGCTCGTTGCTAACAAAATATTTTTTTACTTCTTTGATTCCAATATCATTGGAGTCAGTGGTGTAAAACCAACCTCTCCAAAACCAATCTAAATCAACTGCCGAAGCATCTTCCATAGTTCTAAAGAAATCTTCTGGAGTTGGGTGTTTGAATTTCCAACGGTTGGCATAAGTTTTAAATGCATAATCAAATAATTCATGTCCCATAACGGTTTCACGTAAAATATTTAAAGCTGTTGCAGGTTTTCCGTAGGCGTTATTTCCAAATTGTCTGATGCTTTCTGAATTGGTCATAATTGGTTCCAATCCTTTTTGATCACCACTCATATAAGGCACAATGTTTTTTGCAGGTCCGCGACGAAGAGGAAAATTAGGGTCAAATGATTTTTCTGCAAGGAATTCCATAAAAGAGTTTAATCCTTCATCCATCCATGTCCATTGGCGCTCATCAGAATTAATAATCATTGGGAAAAAGTTGTGCCCAACTTCGTGACAAATTACTCCAAGCATTCCGTATTTGGTTCCGTCAGTATATTTTCCTTCTGCATCCGGACGACCAAAATTCCAACAAATCATTGGATATTCCATACCTTGATCCCTAGCATTAATGGATATTGCTTTTGGATAAGGATAATCAAAAGTATAACTAGAATAACTTTTTAATGTGTGCGCCACCATTCGAGTAGAATATTGTTCCCAAAGCGGATTCCCTTCTTTTGGATACAAGGAAATTGCCATTGAAGTAGTGTTTCCGGTTTTAACCGCCATGGCATCATAAATAAATTTTCTTGAAGTAGAAATTCCAAAATCACGCACATTATCTGCCTTGAATTTCCATGTTTTTTTCTTATCCGAAAAGCCTTTTTCTGCAACTTCAGCCTCCGCTTGAGTTACTACAATAACTGGATTATCAAAAGATTTTTCAGCTTGAGCATAACGTGCTAATTGTGCCGGAGTAAACACTTCAGCTCTATTTAATAAAGTTCCTGTAGCTTCAAGAATATGATCTGCTGGAACGGTAATGTTCACTTCATAATTTCCAAAAGGCAAAGCAAATTCACCAGAACCCCAAAACTGCATGTTTTGCCATCCTTCCACATCATTATATACGGCCATTCTTGGATAAAACTGCGCAATTACATATAAATTATTTCCGTCAGAATCAAAATGCTCGTAGCCAGAACGCCCGCCATCAATAGTATAATTATTTATGTTATACCACCATTTTATAGAAAACGAAATTTTTTCTCCGTGCTTTAAAACCTTAGGTAATTCTATTCGCATCATCGTTTGATTGATGCTATAATTCATAGGTTTTCCAAGTGCATCTTTTACAAATTCGATATTAAAACCACCATCAAAATCGGCTTCTAAATATTTTCTAGAAAACCCTTGAACACCCATTGCTGGATCTGTTCTATTGCTTTCAACTAAAGGAGAAAGTGATTTGCGAGATTGTTGGTTTTGATCTAATTGTACCCAAAGATAATCTAAAGCTTCTTTAGCATTATTGGTATAGGTAATGGTTTCTTGACCATATAGCTTGGTGTTTTTATCATCCAATTCTATATTAATTTTGTAGTCGGCTTGTTGCTGATAATACTCAGGTCCTGGAGCGCCAGAAGCAGTACGATACATATTTGGCGTTGCCAATAAATCATACATCTGTTTAAATTTATCTGGATTTTTTTCGCTTGGCGCAGCTTTTGGAGCTTCTTGAGCATAGATTCCAATAGAAAAACAAAGAATAAAAACTTTACTTAGGGAAGAAAGATGTTGCATGGATATGAATTTTTAAAGCATAAAAGTAATTTATTTTTTTAAATAAATTACTTCTGCGATTATTTTATAGTTCGTTTATAATTATCTGAAGTAAGCATTACGGTTTGCTTTTCTCCGTTTAGGTTTGCTTGTATAATATTTTGCTGATCGGAATTCCATTCCATTAACAACGAATTTTCAATTTCTAAACTATTGATCTTTGAAATTTCTGGTATTCTAAAATAACAAATCATAACATTTGCGTCCAATTCTTTACTCAAATAAGTCATGGGCTTTGCTACTCCATTCACTTTAATTATGAATTTTTCAGCAAGGTATTTCTTTAGATTAGCTTCTTCTTGAGGTGTCTCTTGAGAGAAGCCTATATTTGATTTAACATGGAATTTTTTTTCCAAAGCCGCATTTAAATCATCTACAAAAATGCGCGAAGTAACTTGAATTCGTTTCTTTTGTGGCACAAAATCAACTTGATAAATTGCCATATAATATTTGTGAATCCCCATTGAAGTAAGGCTCACAAACAATAAAATAAAAGCTGAATATTTGAAATATTTGGGCACCTATATAAATAGAATTCGTTAAACTAATTTCCAAAAATAGTTTAATTTATTTATCATTCAAAAGTTGTTTGTATTTAACTGCAAGATCATTCATAATAAAGGTAGCCATGGTTTTATTTTTGGATTTCATTGCAGCATTGAATTTCGGATCCTCAACCAAATAAAACAAAAATCCTTTGACGTATTCTTCTGGAATTTTAAGATTTTCAATAAAATATTTTTTTTCAAACCATCCTTCTAATTTATGAATTAACAGTTCTTTTTTTTCTACTTCTAGTTCTTTTTTTAACATGCTTGTTCTTCCACTAATAGAATTTATTAACCCATCAACACTCATTCCTCCAAAAGGTATTAACAATGGACTATACCAATGAAGTTCTTCCGCTGTTTTTAATTTCCTTTCTGCAGGAGTATAATGCTTGGTATTCGGAGAAATAATTCCGAGAGAAACGGCATTAATATTTTTATATTCATTAATTCGTACGTCATCCAAAAAACGAACAATTGGATACAACTTAACAAAAAATAATTCTTTATTAAAGTCGGCTTCAGATAAAGCAACTTTTGCAGCTTTAAATTGAACTGAAGAAAAAACTAAGGTATCTCCAACACTTGCCTGAATAGAAAAATAACCACCATGCTCGGTTAGTGTATTCTCTTTTGATCGATTATTTATTAAATAAATCCCTTCTAAATCGGAAAAAGAAGAAGTTACTTTTCCATTTAATTTTCTATTCACAGTATTAGTTTGTCCTAAAGCAGCATTTAGAAAAAAGAGTAAAACGAAACTAAACTTAAAAGTATACAAGAAAAAGAAGTTAAATATTTTGGCAAAAGTATTTTAAAGTTTTGCAAAATTAGAGCCAAAGCAATGGTAATTTTTTGTTAATTATAAATTTGTAGCTTTGCATAAATTAGAATATCACAATGAAAAACCTAATCATAGCAAGCACTTCCACAATTCATGGAGGTGACTATTTAGACTATTTATTACCCATATTGGAAAATCATTTTGCCAATTGCGACACCCTTCTTTTCATTCCCTATGCGCGTCCAGGAGGAATAACAGAAGAGGCCTACACTAAAAATGTTAGCGCTGCCTTTGCCAAAATAAATAAAAAAGTGGTGGGCTTGCATACCTTTTCAAACCCTGTAGAAGCTATCTCAAATGCCCAAGGGATTTTTACCGGTGGTGGTAACACCTTTTTATTGGTTACCCAATTGTATCAAAACAAAGTTATGGAGGTGTTATCAAAAGCAATTGCTAATGGAACACCTTATCTTGGCACCAGTGCAGGAAGCAATATTACAGGTATTTCGATGCAAACTACTAATGACATGCCGATCATTTACCCTCCAAGTTTTGCAACACTTGGAGCAATTCCGTTTAATTTAAATCCCCATTATTTAGATGCTGATAGCACAAGTAAGCACATGGGAGAAACTAGAGAAACCCGAATTAAGGAATTTCATTCGTTCAATAAAACCCCTGTTCTTGGCCTGCGAGAAGGGAGTTGGCTAGATGTTAAGGGCGAATCCATTATACTAAAAGGTACATTAAAGGCAAGATGGTTTACTCAAAATCAAGATCCTGTAGAGCTGGATCCCGAAACCAATTTGGCTACATTATAAAATAAAAAAACCCGAATCGGATGATTCGGGTTTTTTTGTAGAGCGGAAGACGAGGCTCGAACTCGCGACAACCAGCTTGGAAGGCTGGAGCTCTACCAACTGAGCTACTTCCGCATTGGAGAGTGCAAATATAAAGTATTTGTTTCTTTGATTGCAAATTTTTTTTAGAAAATTTTTAAGTATCTTTATAAATTAGAAACCTGCAACAAAGCTAAAAGTTTTATTATTAAATTGTTACCAGATTCAAATTAATCAAAATAAAATGGATATCATTAAAAATATTACTGCTTTAGAAACCATATCGATAAGGCAGCCAGTATTAAGAGCAGGGAGATCAATTGAAAGTTGTCACTTTGAAGGAGATGATTTACCTTCAACTAAACATTTTGGCATATATTATGATAAGAAATTAGTTGGAGTAGTTTCTGTATTTTCTAAAATAAATAGTACATTTAATTCCCCAAATCAATTTCAATTAAGAGGAATGGCAATTTTATCCGAATTTCAAAAAAGAGGATTCGGAGAAAAATTACTTCAACACTGCGAGGACTATATCAAAAGTCAAAATGGTTCTATGATATGGTTTAACGCTCGCGTAACGGCCGTTTCTTTTTACGAAAAATCACATTACAAAAAAATTGGCGATCCATTTTCAATTTTAGAAATAGGACCACATTATTTAATGAAAAAAGAAATTGATTACCCATGAACAAATTTTACCTAGTTTTTATTTTTTTAATTCTAATTTTTTGGAACAAATCAATATTAAAATATTCCATTTTTAGAACTGCTGTTTATGAGTTTTCACCAAATAATAAAAGCAGTGTTATCGATTCAACCCTAATTTTGAATACCCACAATAATCTATTGATTGATTTTTACAGAAAAAATAATTTCGAATTGGTTTGGAATTCTAAATCTGATAGAGATATCTTAATTCAAGAAATTACAAATTCAGAAAATGAAGGATTAGAACCTAAAGATTACAACCAAGCAACGCTAGTGAATTTTGAAGAAAAAAGAGAAACACTTTCCGATTCTTTACTTATAGATTATGACATAGCGCTTACCTTAAGTGCTCAAAAATTAATTTCACACTTAAGTAGTGGAAAATTAAACCCTAAAAAATTATATCGAAATTGGGATTTAGAGGAAAAGAAAATACCTGTAAATATTATTCTAGAAGAAGGCATAAAAAACGGAAAACTCAAAGCAAATCTTGAAAATTGCAAACCAAAACATTGGGTATATAAAAAACTTAAATCAAGTTTGAAATTATTGAAACAATATCCTGCAGAAAAAACAATTGGATTAATCAATCTAAAGGAAAAAATAGTTCCGAATACAAAAAACATTTACATTCCTCTAGTTAAAAAAAGATTGAATTATTGGGGAGACCTAAAAGAAAAAGACACAATTCTTACTACATTTTACAACAAAAAAACACAAGAAGCAGTTAAGAAATTTCAGGCAAGACATGGTCTAAAACCAGATGCAATCATTGGTAAAAGCACCATTGAAGCATTAAACTACAGCAGAAACCAACGAATTGAACAGGTTATTGCAAACCTAGAGAGATGGAGATGGTATACACAAAATTTTGAAGAAAATTACTTACTCATTAACGTCCCCGATTATTCAATAGTAGCGGTTAAAAATAAAGACACTCTAGTTTCTCAAAAAATTGTTGTGGGAAGAGATACCAGAATGACACCTATTTTAGATTCTAAATTGTCTAATATAAATTTGAATCCGAATTGGACTGTACCACCAACAATTTTAAAAGAAGATATTTACCCAGAGGCTAAGAAAAATCCTACTATTTTTAAGAAAAAAGGTTTACTTATTTTAGATCAAAACAACGAAGAGATAAACCCATACGATTGGAAAATAAAAGAAGCTTACTTATATAAATATGTTCAAAAACCAAGTAGAAATAATTCGCTCGGTTCCATGAAAATTAACTTCCCAAATAGGTTTTCTGTTTACTTACACGACACCAACCACCGCGATTATTTTGATTACACTTTTAGATCCTTAAGCTCGGGTTGCGTTAGATTGGAAAAACCTTTAGAAATGGCAACTTACATATTAAATGACTCCCTAAAATGGCCTTTACAAAAAATTAGAGACACAACTGACATCTCTTATTACAACAAATTACAAAGAAAAAAACAATTAGAAATCAACCTTAAAAATTCGAAATTACTTGCAAAAAATCCATTTTTTAAAATTGATAATAAGCCATTACCAAAACCAGAACTAAAAACTATAGTAGTAAAAATAAAAGAACCCATTTATTTGCACCTTTGGTATTGGACCGCATGGGAAAACAAAGGAATTCTTCAGTTTAGAGAAGATATTTATTGCTTGGATGCCGATTTATATTCGAAATTAAAATATTAGAATGTAACATTTAACTTAATTTTTCGTCTATTAATGAGCTAGAAAATTAATTTTGCCGCAGAAAATTTGAAAATGCAAAAAACTACATCCTATTTCCTTGTTATTCTTAAATTTATTAGTGTTTTTGTATATTCGCAAGCTCCAAAAAAAAAATTACATACTCAATTTTGCAATGAAAAGATCAATGTTGACGGCAAGTTGACAGAGGCTATATGGAAAAATGCTGAAATAGCAACAGACTTCTTGATGATTAATCCAGATAACGGAAAACCTGAGTTAAAAACTAGAAAAACAGAAGTAAAAGTAGTTTATGACAATGATGCTATTTATATAGGCGCAACAATGTTTGACAACGAACCATCCAAAATTAGAAAAGAGTTAACTTTAAGAGATAATGATGCTTCCGCAGATATGTTTGGAGTATTTATAAATGGATATAACGACGGTCAACAAGAAGCACGATTTGCTGTAAGTGCTGCAGGGGTTCAAATAGACGGCATGTATACAAGTACTTCGGAACAAGATCTTTCCTGGAATGCAATATGGGATAGCCATGTAGAAATCACTAATTATGGCTGGGTTGCCGAACTAAAAATTCCTTATGCAGCATTGCGTTTTTCATCGGATAAAAAACAAACCTGGGGTTTAAACTTTTACAGAGATATCAATCGTGATCGTCAACAATTTACCTGGAACTTAATAGATAATAAAATTACTAACGAAAGTATACAAGCAGGCTTACTAGAAGGCATTGAAAATATTGACACTCCTACCCGATTATTTCTTATTCCGTATTCTTCGTTTTATTTAAATAGTAACCAACAACAAACAAAAGGAGAATTAAAAGGAGGATTAGACATTAAATACGGCATTAATGATGCCTTTACTTTAGACGCAATTATGATACCCGATTTTGGTCAAACTGCATTTGATAATGTGGTATTAAATTTGGGTCCTTTTGAACAACAATTTGCAGAAAATAGACCTTTTTTTACCGAGGGAACCGACTTGTTTAATAAAGGTAATATTTTTTACTCCCGAAGAATTGGTGGAAGCCCTTCTACTTATGCATATCTTGATGCCAATGAAGAATTTATTAAAAACCCAAGTACCATAAATTTATTAAATGCTTTAAAAATTTCAGGTAGAACTAAAAGCGGACTTGGAGTTGGAGTATTAAATGCAGTTACGGACAACACTTATGCCGAGATAAAAAATACTGTAAATGGAGACCGAAGAAAAGAACTTGTTGAACCTTTAGCCAACTATAATGTATTTGTTTTAGATCAGCGATTTAGAAAAAACTCCTCTGTAACATTTATAAATACTAATGTTACTAGAAATGGAGATTATAGAGATGCCAATGTTTCAGCTTTGGTTTTTGACTTAAATACAAAGAAAAATTCTTTCAACCTTACCGGAAATGTAAAATACAGTTTTATAAATGAATTTGGTACTTTCGAAAATAGAGATGGACATGAAATGGATTTGAGCTTTTCTAAAACTAGTGGAAAATTTAGATTTAATTTAGGATCCGAATATTATTCTGAAGAATTTGATCCCAATGATTTAGGAATCAATTTTCAAACACATTACCATAATTTTTTTGCTAATCAAAGTTATCGCATCCTAAATCCTACAAAAAGATTTAATAGTTTTTCCATTGGATTAAATGAATATATTGAATTTGATAACAGAACAAATAGATTGCAAAATGCCAATTTCTCATTAGATATTAATACGGTAAATAAGAAAAATGATTACTATGGTTTTGGGTTAAATTTTAGACCTTTGAAAATTTCAGATTTTTATGAGCCTAGGTCAGAAAATGAAATGAAATATGTAACACAGCCTGAATTTATAAATCCTTGGTTTTATATATCAACTAATTACAATAGAAAATTTGCAATTGATATAAACCCAGCATTTGCAATAATTAATGAAAAAGAGCGCTACAATATTAATTTTTCGGTTACACCTAGATACCGTTTTAGTGATAAATTTTCTTTAAGCTATTCCTTTGCTTACAATTATCAGAATAACAATGTTGGATGGGCAGCATTTGATACCAACTCAAATACTATTTTTACGAGAAGAAACAGGACCACATTTAACAACTCTATTCAAGGAAAATATTCGGTTAATAACCTAATGAATTTTAATTTATCGGTCAGACATTATTGGAGTTATGCTTTAACAAATAAATTTCTTACACTACAAGAAGATGGAAATCTTTTAGAAAACACGAATTACACTTCGAATCAAGATAGATATTATAATTCCTGGAATCTTGATTTATCTTATTCGTGGTGGTTTGCACCCGGCAGTCAAATTTCGGTTCTGTATCGAAATAGTTCCACTTACTATCCTGATGGCGATTTTAGTCAAGACTATGGTCAAAATTTTAAGAATTTATTTCGCCCAGAAAGCCTGAATAATGTACTGTCTATTAGCATCCGTTATTTCATTGATTACAATCATGCAAAGCGTTGGTTCTCTAATTAATAAGGTATTAAATTAAAACGAAATCACTAAAACGATTTCGTTTTTTTTATCTAAATTTAACGCTATTCTTCCCTTTTTCGATTTTGCAATTGACTATATTTGTGAAAATTTAATTTCCATGAATAAAAAAGTAATTTTGATGATTCTTGATGGTTGGGGAAAATCTCCAGATCCTAAAGTTTCGGCTATAGACAATGCAAATATTCCTTTTATAAATAGTTTATATACTAAATATCCTAGTGCTCAATTACGAACTGACGGTTTAAATGTAGGTTTGCCAGAGGGCCAAATGGGAAATTCGGAAGTCGGTCATATGAACTTAGGTGCCGGACGAATTGTTTACCAAGATTTAGCCAAAATAAATTTAGCGGTTCAAAACAAAACCATGAACCAAGAAAAGCCTTTATTGGATGCTTTTCAATATGCTAAAGACCACAATAAAAAAGTACATTTCTTAGGATTAGTTTCTAATGGCGGTGTGCATTCACATACTTCACACCTTTATGGCTTACTAGACGCAGCTCAAGATTTTGGGTTACAAAATGTATTTATTCATGCTTTTACAGATGGCCGAGATGTTGATCCAAAATCGGCTGTAGTTGATATAGCAAATTTGGAAAATCACATTAAAAATTCGAATGCAAAAATCGCAACAATCATTGGTAGATACTATGCTATGGACCGTGATAAACGTTGGGAAAGAGTGAAATTAGCTTATGATTTATTAGTTCACAATGTTGGAACTTCATGCTCAAATGCTATTGAAAGCATTCAAAAAAGTTATGCCGATAATGTAACCGATGAATTCCTTCAACCTCTTGTTATGGTGGATGAAAATGGTTCTCCGTTAGCGAAAATCGAAGAAGATGATGTAGTCATTTTCTTTAATTTCAGAACCGATAGAGGTCGTGAATTAACGGAAGTGCTATCGCAAAAAGACTTTCATGAATTCAACATGCATAAAATGAATTTGTATTATGTTACCATGACCAATTATGATGATACGTATCAAAATGTGCATGTAATTTACGATAAAGACAACATCACAGAAACACTTGGCGAGGTTTTAGAAAAAGCAGGAAAAACACAAATTCGTATTGCTGAAACAGAAAAATATCCACACGTAACTTTCTTCTTTTCTGGCGGAAGAGAAATCCCGTTTGAAGGTGAAACCCGAATCTTAAGAAACTCTCCAAAAGTTGCTACTTACGATTTACAACCCGAAATGAGTGCCTACGAATTAAAAGATGCTTTGGTGCCAGAACTTAAAAAAGGAGAAGTTGATTTTGTATGTTTAAATTTTGCAAACGGAGACATGGTAGGTCATACCGGAGTTATGGAAGCAGCAATTAAAGCTTGTGAAGCAGTAGATGCTTGTGTAAAAGAAGTTGTTGAAGCCGCACTTAAAAATAACTACACTACAATTATCATTGCTGACCATGGAAATTGCGAAACGATGATTAATCCTGACGGTTCACCAAATACGGCACATACTACAAACCCAGTGCCAATTATTTTGGTAGATAAAGAAATGAAATCCATACACGATGGCGTTCTTGGCGATATTGCTCCAACCATTTTAGAATTAATGGGAGTCGAAAAACCTGAAGCCATGACAAGACATTCCTTATTATAGAAATAAAATGAAAAAACATAATTAAAAATTAATAATTCCCTCAAAATGAATAAAGTATTTATTTCAATCAGTTTAATATTAATTAGTTTACAAATTCATTGCCAAACAAATCCAGCAATTACTGCATGGATTCAAAACACAAACAATACAACAGGACGTCACTACCTTTCTGGTAATTCCACGGTAATAAATGATGTAGCCTTGGCTAATGTACAAGATGTTCAATATTCAGCTAATTGGGCTTATGTTACAACCCAAGGAGTTCCGTCATTTATTACAGGGCCGTTCACTGCCAACCCCAATCCGGTGATAACTGCAATCACTTCCATATATAAAATTCCTTTAAATCCAGTCCCTAATATGGGTACATTAACTCCCACAGGAGCAGGAAATATTGGTGTTTTTATTAATGGTGTTGGACTTTTTAGTTATGGAGATGGTTTTTCTTATACCCCATCATCTAATTCAGATACCCCAACTCCAAATGGAGTTTGGAGACGCGATGCAGTAAAAGCAGAAATGATTGGTTTTGATTGTGCTAAAGCTCATCCGGCAGCTCAAGGTAATTACCATCACCACCAAAACCCTAGTGCTTTTAATTTAGATTTAATACAACTTTCTTCCATCTGTAACCTATACCCATCCGATGGATTATATACTATTAACCCTAGTGTTCATTCTCCACTTATTGGCTTTGCTTATGACGGATATCCTATCTATGGAGCATATGGCTACACCAATACTAATGGAACTGGAGGCTTAAGCCGAATGAAATCTAGTTATAAATTGCGAAATATTACAACTAGAACTACTTATGCAGACGGAACTGATGTAGTAGATGGACCTCCCGTGAGCAGTGCTTTTCCATTAGGATGGTACCGTGAAGATTACGAATTTATAGCAAATCCTTCAGATCCAACATATCTAGATGAACACAATGGAAGATTTTGCATCACACCCGAATATCCTAGTGGAATTTATTGTTATTTTACAACAGTAGATGAAAATTATAATTCTACTTACCCTTATTGTGTAGGACCAACTTATTATGGTGTGAAAAATGTAGTAAAAGTAACTTCAATAACTGAAGCTACAACCCCTTATTTGGATAATGCAAATTTTGATAAAAATATTTTTTCTATAATTATAGCTCCGAATCCTGCTCAAGATTTTATTGCAATTCAATCTCAAATTGCCTATTGTGATTACAAAGTTGAACTTATTGATGAATTGGGAAAATTAGTTGCTACCAATACTATTTTTAAAGGAAGTACCTTAACAGTAATTGATGTGCAAACAATTTATAACGGAATTTATTTTGTAAAAATTTCTAATGATAAAGAATTTAAAACATACAAAGTTATAATCGATAAATAGTTTTTTATTTAACTAGTTTTTGCAATAGCTCATTCATTGAAACTTGAACTTGCTCACCGGATATAATATTCTTTAAAGTATAATTTTCGACTCCTATTTCTTTCACCACAAAAGGAATACCTCTTTTTTCGGCATGCTTAAATTGTTTGTCAATCTTGGCATTATCTGGGTATAATTCGGCTTTAATATTTTGAGCTCGTAATTTCTGGATAGCTTGCATTGCTTGGAAAGCAGGAGCATCACCAAAATTTAAAAACATGACTTTAGTTCCTGTTGTGACCGTATTTGGAAATAAATTTAACTCTTCAATAACCAAATAAATTCGGTCTAATCCAAATGAAATTCCTACCCCACTCATATTTTTCAAACCGAAAATTCCGGTTAAATCATCGTATCTACCTCCGCCACCTATTGATCCCATTGCAACTTCTTTTGGAGCAACAACTTCAAATATGGCGCCTGTGTAATAATTTAATCCACGAGCTAAAGTAACATCCAAATCTAAAATGGCTTTTTGCAATCCTAATTTAGAAACATTTTCACAGATAAATTGCAACTCTTCAATTCCTTTTTTTCCTTCGTCAGAAGTTGAAAGTAAATCAGATAATTTGGCTATTTTTTCAAGAATTGTTCCTGTGAAATTAAATAAAGGCTGTACTTTTTGAATTGCTTGTTCTGAAATTCCTTTTTCAAGCATTTCTTTTTTCACCCCTTCTTCACCTATTTTGTCTAATTTATCTAGAGCAACCGTAAAGTCAATAAGTTTATCGGAAGCACCTATAACCTCAGCAATTCCAGATAATATTTTTCGATTGTTAATTTTAATGGTCACGCCATTCAAACCTAATTCAGAAAAAACTGCATCATACAATTGTACCAATTCCACTTCTTGCCAAAGCGATGTAGAACCTACCACATCGGCATCACATTGATAAAATTCTCTAAATCGTCCTTTTTGCGGACGATCAGCGCGCCAAACTGGTTGTATTTGATAACGTTTAAATGGAAATTCAATTTCGCTTTGGTGTTGTACCACATACCTTGCAAAAGGTACCGTTAAATCATAACGAAGTGCTTTCTCTGAAATTCTTGGAGTTAATTGTTTGGAATTAATATTTTGCAACTCATCTGCAGCAACTTTATCCAAGTAATCTCCCGAATTCAATATTTTAAAAATCAAACGATCTCCTTCTTCGCCATATTTACCCATTAAAGTGTCGGAGTTTTCAAAACTAGGAGTTTCAATTGGTTGATAACCAAATTTTTCAAAATGATTTCGAATTACTGAAATAATATAATTTCGTTTTGAAACCTCTGATGGTGAAAAATCGCGTGTACCTTTTGGTATGCTGGGTTTGGATGCCATTTTAAATAAGTTAGAAGTTGGTAGTGGAAACTAAAATTCAACTATTTTTTACATCTTCCAACTTCCGTCTTCCAACATTCAAAACAGTAAAATTTAATTTCCTTTGCAAATATCTAATTTTTTCGACTAATTTATAATTCTTATAGCACAAACTTGTAACAAAATCCGTAAATTCGTGTCAAATTGAGATTATGAAAGGAGTTTTTAAAGAAAATATTAAGATTGCATTAGGTTCAATTCGAGCGCAATTACTTCGTACAATACTTACAATATTAATTATTGCTATAGGAATCACGGCATTGGTTGGAATTCTTACAGTAGTTTCAGCGATTGATTATACACTAAACTCCAAGTTTGCTTCAATGGGATCGAATACATTTAGTATTAATCAATATGAATTTAGAACTCGAAATCAAGGGGGAGAAGTTGAAAAAATTAATCCAATTATTTCCTATCCAGAAGCCAAAGCCTATAAAGAAAAATACAATTACCCATTTACTAGAACATCCCTTTCATTTACTGCTACAGGAAGAGCAGAAGTGAAATTTGAAAATGAAAAAACAGATCCTGAAATTGCAGTATTAGGAGTTGATGAATATTTTACTTCAAACAATGGATTTGAAGTTGTACAAGGAAGAAATTTTAACGGTTTTGATATTTCAAACAATACTTATAATTGTATTGTAGGGAGTGATTTTGCATCGAAAGGACTATTAAAAGATGTAAATCCAATTGACAAAATTATTGCTATTCGTGGCGCAAAATTTAAGGTTATTGGGGTATTAAAAGAAAAAGGATCCACTTTTGGAAACAATCAAGACTTACGTGTATTAATTCCAATTCAGGTTGCAAGATCGTTGTTTTCTGTTCCTAGCATCAACTACACAATTAGTACAATGGTGGATAAAAAAGAATTTTTTGAAGAAGCTGTTGACAACGCAACGGTAACTATGCGTCAAATTAGAAAACTGAATCCAGTAGAAGAAAATAATTTTGGAATTTCCAGAAGCGATGATTTAGTAAACCGAATTGCTGAAATGACTGGAGTTTTGAGTGCATCAGCATGGATTATAGGAATTATTACCATTTTAGGTTCTTCAATTGCATTAATGAACATTATGATTGTTTCGGTAACCGAAAGAACGAGAGAAATTGGCGTACGAAAATCATTAGGCGCCAAGCGTAAAACGATAGCGTGGCAATTTTTCATGGAAACCTTACTAATTGGTCAAATTGGAGGTTTTGTTGGAATTATTTTCGGAATATTAATTGGTTATTTGATGGCTACCGTAATGGAATTTGGATTTGTAATTCCTTGGGGAGCAATACTTGCAGCAGTAATAACTAGTTTTATTGTAGCGTTAGTTTCCGGTTTGTATCCTGCAATAAAAGCATCAAAACTTGATCCTATAGAAGCGTTGCGTTACGAGTAGCTAGTAGTTGTAGGCAAGTACACCCGAATTTAACAAAACATATATCTTAATGAAAAACTTAATAATATTTTTTTGCTTCTTTTTAAATTGCTCATGTAAAGGCCAAAATAGAATTGACCCTATTAAAGATTTTGAAGTTGAACTTACTGATTCTGCTCTAGAAAAATTTAAAAATAATTGCCCATATGATATTTCAAATGTTTTTCTTGCTGGAAGTTCATTTTTTGCAAGTTTTGAAGCAATAGGAAATTCAGGAGTAAAACTAATGTTCAATCTTAATAAAGAAGATTTAAAACTGCTGGAGTCAAGGTTAAAGAAATATATTCGAATTAACAATAAAGAACTTAAAGTTCAAGACTATAAAGTCTTATATCCATATAATAATAAATTGTTACTGTTTAATGATGTTTCGGATGAATGGAAAGATTTGTTGGGAGAAGTTAATTTGAAAAATGAAGAAGTAGAAATTTACTTAATAGAAGAAGGCAAACTAGAAAATACATTTATTCAAGAGGGAACAAGTAATAAACCGCATAATTTTGTTTGTGGAATTTACTTATTTAAGAAGATGAACAAGTTAATATATTGGTTTGCAATATCTAAATAAAAAACTACCTACAACAGCTATTTCTCGCAATTGTGAATTTTGTGGTAAGTTCACGTTTCACATTGAACTTTTTACTTAATTACAAAATATGCAGTCACGAAGCCTTGCACCTCGTTTAGCAGCGAAACGTTGGAAGATGGAAGTTATTTTCTTACAAAGCACTTCGAATCATCCTATCATTACCGTAAATATCTTTCTTTAATTCGATAGATTTAAAACCTAAATTTTCAAGTAATTCAAAAGTTTCCTTTCCTAAATACTGATTGATTTCAAAAAACAACTTTCCGTTTTGAGCGAGATTTTTTGAAGCCAAATGAGCAATTTTTCTATAAAAGAGCAACGCATCAGTATCTTCCACAAATAAAGCCAAGTGAGGTTCAAATTCTAACACATTGGGTTTTATTTCGGCTTTTTCAAGATTTCGAACATACGGTGGATTGGAAACAATAATATCAAAATGAGTTGGAAGTTGAAAGTTGGAAGTTGGAAGTTCATTTAAATTAGTGACACTTAAAATATCTGCATTTACAAAATTCACTTTTACCTTATTATTCGCTGCATTTTTTTGGGCTACAGCCAAAGCTTTTTCCGAAACATCCACAGCAAAAACTTCAGCATTTGGAAAATTTTTGGCCAAGGAAATTGCTATACAACCACTACCCGTTCCAATATCGAGGATTTTCAAACTTTCAACTTCTGACTTCCGACTTTCGACTACAATCCATTCGACTAATTCTTCGGTTTCTGGCCTTGGAATTAAGGTATTTTCATTTACTAAAAACGGCAAACCATAAAACTCGGTTTCTCCTATTATATATTGTATTGGCCTTTGATTTTTTAATTCTGATAAGGCACTTTCCCATTTAACCAATTGTGAGACATCCATTTCCATTTCGGGATTCAGTGCTAAATCGATGCGTTTTTTTCCATGATAACTCTCCAACAACAGATAAAAGAAACTTTCAATTTCTTTTTCATCATAAATAGCTGAAAGTTCTTGTAATAATTTTGATTTAAAGGTTTTTAGTACCATTTCTATTCTAAATTTTTAATCATCCAAACAGGGCAACTGGTATTGCCCGTTCCGCCAAGTGGTTCGCTTAGATACTCAAAGCCTACTTTTGTATATAATTTTTGGGCATTAAGCATTACCGGCAACGTTTCTAAATAGCATTTTTCATAGCCAAATTCTTTGGCTTTCGCCAAACATTTTTCAATCATTTGCATTCCAATTCCTCTGCCTCGAGCTTCTTGTAAAAAATACATTTTTTGCAATTCACAGATGTTCTCAGTGGAGTTATCCAATTGATTTACTCCTGCACCACCAATAATTTTACCATTTTCTTCTACTACAAAATAAATTGATTTTGGATTTTGATAAGCCTCAAACATAAAATCCAATTGAACATCTGCAAAGGCTGTACCTGTTTTTGGATAGCCTTCATTTACAAAAACCTCCCGAATAACCGCAGCTATTTGAGGGTTATCTTCTTTTTTTATTTCTCGTAGTAACATACTTTCATTCTAAATTCAAAAAGACTTATTTTTGTGGTGTGAAGATACATGAAAAATACATAAAGCGCTGTATAGAACTAGCCAAAAATGGATTGGGCACCACCTACCCTAACCCTTTGGTTGGCAGCGTAATTGTTTATAACGACCAAATTATTGGCGAAGGATGGCACCAAAAAGCAGGAAGTCCGCACGCTGAAGTCAATGCTATTCAATCGGTAAAAGACAAATCCTTACTTTCAAAAGCCACAATTTATGTGAGTTTAGAACCATGTAGTCACTTTGGAAAAACACCACCTTGTAGTGATTTGATTATTGCAAATAAAATTCCGAATGTAGTCATTGGCACGATAGATCCTTTTGCAAAAGTAGCTGGAACTGGCATAAAAAAATTGATAGAAGCTGGAGCAAATGTTACTGTTGGGATATTAGAAGATGAATGCTATGAACTGAACAAGCGCTTTTTTACATTTCACACCAAAAAAAGACCTTATATTATATTAAAGTGGGCAGAAAGCAACGACGGCTTCATCGCTCCAATTACTAGAGAAGAGCAAAAGCCAGTTTGGATTACTAGTGAATTGTCTCGCCAACTAGTTCACAAATGGCGCAGTGAAGTGCAGGCCATTTTAGTTGGAACCAATACTGTTTTAGAGGATAATCCAACACTAACCACTCGAAATTGGGCTGGAAACAACCCAATTAGAATAGTTTTAGATCAAAATAATAAAATTTCAAAAGAAAGTCATATCTTTGATAATCAAGCGAAAACTATTTCAATTAGCAAAAATGAAATGCCGTTTGATGAAAATTTAGCTACAAATATTGTTTCGTTTTTATTTGAGCAAAACATTCAATCGGTGCTAATTGAAGGAGGAACAAAAACTTTGCAAACATTCATTGATTCCAATTTATGGGATGAAGCTCGATTATTTAAGGGAGCTATTTCATTTAATAAAGGAATAAAAGCACCTGAATTTAATTTTGCAAGTTCGAATAAAACGCAATTAACTGAGGATGAACTAGTAACTTTTAGGAACCATGATCACAACCATAATATTTGATTTTGGAGATATTTTTCTAAATCTAGAAAAAGAAGCGCAAGTTGAGACATTTAAAAAGCTTGGATTATCGGGTCCAAATGAAGAATTAATTGCTCAAAACGACTTATTTGAAAAAGGTAAATTAACAGAAATTGAATTCCTTGAATCGTTTAAAAAATTCATCCCTAACGCAAGTATAAGTGAAATTAAAGAGGCCTGGAATACTGTAATTGGAGATTTTCCTTTATATCGGTTGGAGTTTTTACAATTACTTTCCTATAAATATAAATTGTTTTTATTGACCAATACCGATGAGATTCACATTGACCATTTTGAGCAAAATGTTGGTATTTCCTTTTTTAGTGATTTTTATCAATGCTTTGAAAAAGTATATTATTCCTATGAAATGGGAATGCGAAAGCCAGAAGAGGCCATTTATTCCCATATAATAAGAAAACACGATTTAAATCCGAAACGCACCTTATTTATTGACGACAAAAAGGTAAATACTGATGCTGCTCAAAATCTAGGTTTACATGTTTGGAATTTACAAGTTGGGCAAGAAGATGTGGTCGATTTATTCAAACAAAAACAGCTTCCATTATAAAAAATTACCTTAATTTAAAATTGCAAGATACCTACAAAACCATAGCTACTGCTTCGGAGGAAATACTATTTAAAGAAAAAAATAGCAAGTTTTTTGGATATGCATTTCCGGTTTCTACCGAAGTAGAAATTAAAAATCATTTAGAAATATTAAAAAAGCAGCATTATGGAGCAGTTCATAATTGCTATGCTTTTCAAATTGGTACAGATTCTATTCAATACCGAGCAAATGATGACGGCGAACCTAGTAACACGGCAGGAACTCCCATATATGGCCAGATACAATCTTTTGGACTAACCAATGTATTAGTGGTAGTAGTTCGGTATTTTGGTGGAGTGAAATTAGGAGTTGGCGGATTAATTACTGCATATCGAACGGCAGCTCAAATGGCACTTGAAGCTTCAGAGATTGTTGAGAAAACTATTGACATTAAATTTTCTATCCACTTTGATTACAAAAACATGAATAAAGTAGTGCGCGTAATCAAAGAAAAAAATATAGAAATTAATTCTCAAAAGATGGATTTAGATTGCGAAATATTAGTTTCTACACGAAAAAAAAATGCCGAAATAGTATTCGACATTTTTAATTCAATGTTTGAAATTAACATTAAAAAATTAGATTAATTTATTCTGCATTAATTATATCCAAAATATATTGTGGAGGAGTAGTAGGTTTTCCGGAATTTACATCGACAAAAACCAAAATAAAATGTGCAGTTGTTAATAACTCTTCATTTTCATTGCGAATTTCACAATCAAACTCAATCTTCACTCCGCTATAACTTTTTAATTTAGTATGTATCGTTAAAAGATCATCATACTTTGCAGGTTTTTTATAATTAAGATGCATAGAAACAATTGGCAACGCAATACCATTTTGCTCCATGTCTTTATACAAAACCCCTCTGTTTCTGAGCCATTCCACCCTTCCTATCTCAAAATAGGGCACATAACTACCATGATATACTACTCCCATTTGGTCGGTTTCACCATATCTAACTCTAACCTCAACTTTATTATCTTTCATCATTATTATATTAATTTACACAAAATTTACACATCTATACGAAAATATTTTTTAAAAAACCATAGCAAATAATTTTTTTTAATGGATTTTTATCCACATATTTGTTATCCCAAAAAAAACAGAATAAATATCTCATTTTTCTGTTTGAAAACCATAATATAATTTAGTAATTTTAGTAAGAATATGAGCAAGACTGCGCAATCAGTTTGGGAGAATTGTCTACTTTTTATAAAAGACAACATCCAAGAACAGGCCTACAAAACTTGGTTTGAACCTATTAAATCTGTTGAATTATCAGACAACGCATTGTATATTCAAGTTCCTAGCAAATTCTTTTATGAATGGTTAGAGGAACACTATGTTAAATTACTAAAGGTTGCTCTAACAAAAGAGCTTGGGAAAAACGCAAAGTTACTCTATAAAATTAAAATGGAGAACACTTATGGCAATAAACAACCATTTACTGAACAATTGCCTAGTGCTCACCGTAGTCCAATAAAATCTCAAGATGTTGATGCGCCTTTTAAAAATCTAAATCCAGAATTAAAAAACCCATTTGTAATTCCTGGAATTAGAAATTTAAAAATAGAATCGCAATTAAATCCAAACTACAGCTTTGATAATTTCCTTGAAGGAGATTCAAACCGTTTGGCTCGATCTGCAGGTATGGCTGTTGCCAACAAGCCTGGAGGAACTTCATTCAATCCGTTATTAATTTTTGGTGGTGTTGGATTAGGTAAAACGCACTTAGCTCATGCTATTGGTGTTGAAATCAAAGATAAATATCCAGAAAAAACTGTTTTATATATATCTGCAGAAGTATTTACTCAGCAATACATAGATTCTGTTAAGAAAAATAACAGAAACGATTTTATTCACTTTTACCAATTGATCGATGTATTAATCATTGATGATGTACAATTCTTATCTGGTAAAACTGGAACACAAGATGTGTTTTTCCACATATTCAACTACTTGCACCAAAATGGAAAACAAGTTATCCTTACTTCAGATAAGGCACCTGTTGATATGCAAGATATTGAGCAACGATTGTTATCTCGTTTCAAATGGGGACTTTCTGCAGAATTACATCAACCAGATTACGAAACTCGAGTTTCCATTTTAAATAATATTCTTTATCGCGACGGCGTAGAAATGCCAAGCGAAATTATTGAATATGTTGCTCAAAACATTAAAACTAATGTTCGTGAGCTTGAAGGAGCTATTATTTCTTTAATTGCACAATCTTCATTCAATAAAAAAGAAGTAACAATTGATCTCGCAAAAAATATTGTAGAGAAATTTGTTAAAAATGTGAAACGCGAAATCTCTATAGATTACATTCAAAAAGTGGTTTCCGATTATTTCCAATTAGATTTAGACACTTTGCAATCAAAAACTAGAAAGCGTCATGTGGTACAAGCAAGACAATTAGCTATGTTTTTTGCGAAAAAATTCACTAAAGCTTCTTTAGCAAATATTGGATCACAAATTGGAGACAGAGATCATGCAACGGTTTTACACGCTTGTAAAACTGTTGACAACCTTGTTTCTACTGACAAGCAATTCAAAAAATTCGTAGAGGATATTCATAAAAAATTATCGCTATAATTTTAATTTATTTCTAACTTTTCCAAATTATTGGAAATAGAATAAATAACTATGCCAGTCAAAATTGTAATGGTTTGCTTGGGAAATATTTGTAGATCGCCTTTAGCCGAAGGAATATTAGCATCTAAACTTCCCAAAGACAAATTTGCAGTTGACTCAGCAGGAACAGGTTCATGGCATGTTGGCGAGAAACCCGACTCAAGATCTATTGCTACAGCAAAAAAACACGGCATTGACATTTCAAATCAAAAAGCAAAACATTTTACAGCAGCATTTTTTGAAGAGTTTGACTACATCTATGTTATGGATAAAAGTAATTATAAAAATGTAATCTCTCTATCTTCATCTCAAAAGCAAAAAGAAAAAGTAAATCTTATTTTAGAAGTACTTTCAAACAAAAACTTAGTTGAAGTTCCCGATCCCTATTATGATTTACAAGACGGATTTGATGCCGTTTATGAAATGCTAGATGAAGCTACCGATATAATTGCTCAAAACTTAATTGCAAAACATTCGTAATGAACACAACAAACTCAAAAGGAAAATTATACTTAATTCCAACTACACTAAGTGAAAGCAACGCCGAAGAGGTATTGCCTATATTGGTAAAAAGGGTTATTGAAGTTATTGATCATTATATTGTTGAAAACGAAAAAACAGCACGTAAAAGTATAAAAGCAGTATATCCAGAAAAAGTACAAGCTTCTTTAATACTAAGCACATTAAATAAGCATACTGATGTAACAGAGCATAACGAAATGCTAAAACCTTGTCTGCAAGGAATTAATGTTGGATTAATGAGTGAGGCAGGTTGCCCTGGAGTTGCGGATCCTGGTGCTGCAATTGTAAAATTAGCACACGAAAAAGGAATTCAAGTAGTTCCACTAGTTGGACCTTCGTCTATTTTATTGGCTATGATGGCTTCTGGAATGAACGGACAAAGCTTTGCTTTTAATGGTTATTTACCTATTGATAAATCTGAGAAAAAGTCGGCTTTAAAAAACTACGAGAAACTATCTCAAGATAAAAATCAATCTCAAATATTTATCGAAACCCCTTACCGGAACAATAAATTAATGGAAGATTTATTGCAAACTTTACAGCCAAACACGCATTTGTGTATTGCAGCAGACATTACACTTCCTACTGAATACATCAAAACATTTCGAGTAAATGATTGGAAAAAAGTAAAAATAGATCTACACAATAGACCTACAATTTTTATTATTCACAAAATGTAATTGAAATAGCTTATACTTTTGGAGAACTATCTGCTTTAATATTGTGGGTTTCATACCCTCCAAATTTTCTTAAATAGCTTTTAACAGTAGTTCCGTAGCCGTCTTTACATTTCTTTTTCCCGTTAGATTCTAAAAATTTTCTAACTGAACCTGCTCCGCCAAGATGCGCAGCTGCTAATATCCCTGATTCGGTAACATGAACTCCATCAATAGTTTTACCTCTATATTCTTCAATAATATCTTGTAACTTATACTTATTAAATTTAATTAAAGCTACAAATGCTTTTTCTTGAAGTTCTGGTGAATTTAAAAAAGCAGCATTACTTTTAATTCCAAAAAAGCGTAATGCATCAGTTCCAAATTGGTATTTACCCATGTAACCTAAAGAATTAACTAAACGGTATTGACCTTGAGATTCTCTAATAGCGATAGCTTCTTTGAAACCAATGAAGTGTTTTCCGAGAAAAGGTAGAGATTGTTGAAAATAATCGGATGGATTTTGAGAGGGAAATTGATATAACATTTCCTCTTTTTCGCTTACATAAAATCGTTTTTGATTTAAAGCTTCTGAAGGTTTAAAAGCAGAGCTAATAAATCCAACAATTGTAACGATTCCTATGTAAAACAACCATTTATTTATCATAAATTGTAATTTCCAAGCGCTGTCACCATCTTGATATTGACGGGGCAAATATACAACTTTTTTTAAATAAAATTGAAAATCAAGTAGTTACCGTATTTTCAGGATGGGAATAAATTGAAAAATCACTTCTAAAAGGCTTATTTCTAGGGAAAAAGCAAAAATTTAAATTGAAATAAAAAATGTTAATAAAAACTTAATTTTATTGATCTTGTTTAAATATTTAGCCGAATTTAGAGCAAAATAAAGGTGAATTAATTGCAATTTTTACCTGTTTGTGCCAGTACTATTTAACCAATTTGCATATTTTTTTGCATTTACTTGGTGTTCTTCATAGGTAGCGGCAAATTCATGGTAACCGAAACGCTCCACACTAGCACAAAAATAAATATAGTTATTAGTATCTGGAGATAAAACTGCATCAATTGCTGTAATATCTGGCATTGCAATTGGCCCTGGAGGCAATCCGGTATTTACATAAGTATTATAAGGAGATCGAATACTTAAGTCGGCATATAAAACGCGTTTAATTATTTGGTCAAAATCATTACTTCTAAGTTTAACCGCATAAATAACTGTTGGATCAGCTTGCAAGGGCATTCCTTGAGCTAATCTATTTAAATATACTCTTGCTACTTTTGGTCGTTCGTCTTTTTTAACTGTTTCTTTATGAACTATTGAAGCAAGTGTCATCACTTCAACCGGAGATAAACCTATTTTTTTTGCTTTTATCAAACGCTCCAAAGTCCAGAATTTCTTGTATTCCTTGAGCATTTTATCTCTAAATTTCTCAGCAGAAACATTCCAATAAAACTCATAAGAATTTGGAATAAACATTGAAATAACATTTTCTTTTGTAAAACCATTTTGCTTTAAAAATAGAGAATCTCTAAAAACAGAAAGCAATTTAGTGGTATCTGGTTCTATTTGTGAGCTAATTCGAACACATAAATTTTCCAAACGCTCTTGGTTATTAAATGCTAAATTAACAGGCATATTTCTTCGCAAAGCAGAAACCAACCCGAAACTACTCATTCCCTCTTTAATTAAAAATCGTCCTGGTTTTACATTTTCATCATAAGAACGAACACCTGCAATGAATTTAAAATCATCTAGATTTTCCACATAAGGAGAAACCAATTTCAGAACATTATCAAAATTCGAATCAGTTGGGATTTCAATAAAGGTTTCCTTGGTAACACCTTTAGTATTGTTTGCAAAATATTTACTATAAACTACGATAGCAAAAACTAAAAAAACTCCTGCGGCAGCTATTAATAGGGTTTTAAACTTTGTGTTCAAATCAATATGTATTAGTAGTTATGGGTAATTAGGAATTAATCAATTGAAAAAATAATTCATCCTGAAAAGCATTATTACTATAGTTCCAATCTTTTTTGACTCCTATTTTTTCAAATCCAAAAGTAGTAAAAAGGTTTATACTTGGCACATTGTCTGCTCCAATATTTGCAAAAAGTTGGTGCAATTGCAATTGTTTGAACGAATAATTTATAAGCAAATCAAGAGCTTCTTTACCGAAACCTTTACTTCTATCTGCGTCATTTTGAATTACGATTCCGATGCCAGCTCTTTTATTTTTGGGATCAAAATCGAATAAGTCAATTAATCCGATTACAGAATTCGTATCTCGAACACATATTGCCAATCGCAATTGTTTGGCTTCATATATGTCTTGATGGGCATTTTCAAGATATTGGCGTATCAAAAATTTACTATATGGAGTTTGCGTATTGCTCACTTCCCAAATGGATTCGTCATTTTCAATTTGATAAATAAAATCCAAATCTTCAGGTTCTAGTGCGCGCAAATAAATAGAAGTTCCGGTTAGTGTCATAATTATATTTCTATTTCTCCTTCAAAAACAAAAGTTGCAGGACCTTCTAACATTACCTTTTCATAACCCGCATTGGTCTTGTCGAAAGAAACTGTAAGCTTTCCTCCTTCTACCTCAATTGCAATTGCATTAGAATTAGTATTTCCTAGGGAATGCATTGCTATAGCTGTTGCAGTAGCTCCAGTTCCACAGGATAGGGTTTCATCTTCTACGCCCCGCTCATAAGTTCGTAAACGAAAATTGGCATCACCTAATTGACTTACAAAATTTACATTCGATCCTTCTTTTCCATACAAATCAGAATATCGAATAGCTGCACCGTCTTTTTTTATGTCTTTATTTTGAATATCATTCACCATAGCTACATGATGTGGCGAGCCCGTATTTAAAAAGACGTATTCATTTTCTATTTTAACATCCGATACATCTTTCATTTGAAGTGAAATGTGACCATTATCTAGAATAGTTGCATGATGCAAACCATCCGTGGCAATAAAAGTGGTTTTATCATTAATCATTCCGAGACTTTTGGCGAAAGCCACAAGGCAACGACCACCGTTTCCACACATGGAACTTTGGTTTCCATCAGAATTGTAATACACCATTCGGAAATCGGCATCGGAATCATTTTCTAACAAAATCAATCCATCAGCTCCAATACCAAATCTACGATCGCACAATTTTTCAATAATAACAACAGCATCTTTCGGAAAAAAGTCCAATCGATTATCAATCATTATAAAATCATTGCCTGTTCCTTGGTATTTATAAAACTTAATTTGCATGAATAGTTTTAGATTAAATATTAATTCTGTTTAGCAAAGTTACAATTATTAATGATAAGTTAAAGATTGTTAAACGAGCGTTAAAGCATTTTTTTGAAAAATAAAAAACTATAATTTTACTTAACATAATTTAAAACAAAAAGAAATGAAACGTTATTCGAGCTTATTATTAGTTGCCTTATTTAGTGGAGCAACAACTCTTGGAGGTTATAAATTATTATTCGAAACTGATTTTGGGAAAAAATCAATTATTACATCTGCACCAGAAAATTATAGCAGAAATGTAGGATTGGGCGAAGAAAATATTGATTTTACAGCTGCAGCTGAAAATGCAGTTCATACCGTAGTTCACGTAAAAAATGTATCGGTGCGCACAGTTTACAATCCGATTATGCAATTTTTTTATGGAAGTAATGGCGGTGGGCAACAACAAGAACAAATAGGAACCGGATCGGGAGTTATTATTTCGGAAGATGGTTACATTGTCACCAACAACCATGTAATTAAAGATGCAACAGAATTGGAAGTAACTTTAAATAACAAAAAAGCATACAAAGCAAAGTTAATTGGTACCGATGCCAAAATGGATATTGCATTGTTAAAAATAGATTCAGAAGACAAATTGCCATATTCAACTTTTGCCGATTCTGATCAAGTTAAAGTTGGTGAATGGGTATTGGCTGTTGGGAATCCATATAATTTAAATTCAACAGTTACCGCAGGTATCGTTTCGGCGAAAGCTAGAAATTTAGATACGAACGGAATTCAATCATTTATTCAAACCGATGCGGCTGTAAATCCAGGAAATTCTGGTGGTGCATTAGTAAATACTCGTGGAGAATTAATTGGAATTAACACCATGATTTCTTCGCCAACAGGAAGTTATGCAGGCTATTCGTTTGCAATTCCGTCTAATATCACTCGCAAAATTATTGAAGACATTATGGAATTTGGTAATGTTCAACGAGGTGCATTAGGAATTGTGGGTAATGAAATTAACGGCCAGATGTCTAAAGAATTAGGAATAAAAGACACGCAAGGTTATTACATTTCTAAAGTATTGAAAAATTCGGGTGCAGAAAAAGCAGGGCTACGAAAAGGTGATGTCATCTTAAAATTAGACAGCCAAACTATTACAAGCTTCCCTGAATTAACAGGTTATATTAGCACAAAAAGACCTAACGACAGAATAAATGTAACTGTTTTAAGAGAGGGTAAAAACATGGTCATTCCAGTAACCCTAGTTAAAAATGACATTATCAATACCGATTTTAAAGGATTAGAGCTTGAAAATATTGACTCAGCCGATAAAAGAAAATATAAAATTAATTATGGCGTTAGGATTAAAGAAGTTACAAACGACCGATTAAAACCCTATGAAGACGAACTTTCTGGCAGCATCATTCTTACAATAGACGGAACTAAAGCCACTGACGTAGAAACCGTTTCAAAATTGGCTAATGATAAAGGAGAAAATCAGGGAGTTAGCATTGAAATGATCAATAAAATAGGTCAAATAATACGCATCATCATTTAATTTATTATACTATTGGGTTTTAATAACCGTCAACAAATTGTTGGCGGTTTTTTTGTTGAAAAAAGTGTCAAATAATTTTACGAAAACGATATAGTTAATTACTTTTGCACCAAATTACATAGAAAACATACTTCTAAATATTACTATCTCACATGAACTATAACAATTTGTACGAAAAAGAACTGTCTTTACAAGCAGATCGCCGCAAAGCCGGAGTTGAATTTATTAAAATTATTAGCGATTTATGGTACGATAAATCTATCGAATTAATTTTCTTTAGAAATCAACTAATTGATACCACGGTGAGTACCATCATGAACTTGCATGAATATGCAGGTGAATTTGTTCAAAAGCCAATTAATGTTTTTGATACAGTTGAAATTGCAAGTGCCATTTTAAATTTAGATCTTCCGCCGTCACGAATTGATATTGGAAAATTAACTTATGAATACCATTTAGAGGATAATAAATATAACGATGCTAAAGCATTTGTAATTGACAAATTAAAAGATTCTAAAAACTCTGAAGACATAACTCCAAAAGATGTTGTGCTTTATGGTTTTGGAAGAATTGGTCGACTTTTAGCTCGTGAAATGATGAGCAAAATTGGAAAAGGGCAACAACTTAGATTGCGAGCCATTGTTACTCGTGATAGAAATGATGCACAATCTCTAGAAAAAAGAGCCTCTTTATTACAATATGATTCAGTTCACGGAGATTTTCATGGTTCGGTTTCTGCCGATATTGAAAACAATGCCTTACTAATTAATGGAACTACGGTTCATGTTATTACTGCCAATTCACCTGAAGAAATAGATTATACCCAATTCGGAATTGACAATGCACTGGTAATTGATAACACTGGGGCTTTCACAACTGAAGAAGCGCTGCAACGCCATTTAACATCCAAAGGAGTTGATAAAGTATTACTTACAGCGCCTGGAAAAGGAGTTCCAAATATTGTTTACGGTGTAAATCATAATGATTACAATCCAGATGAAGTTTCCATTTTTTCTGCTGCTTCTTGTACAACCAATGCAATTACCCCAATATTAAAAGCGGTCGAAGACACTCTTGGAGTGGTAAAAGGACATCTTGAAACCATTCATGCCTATACCAACGACCAGAATTTGGTAGATAACATGCATAAAAAATACCGTCGTGGAAGAGCTGCAGCCTTAAATATGGTAATTACTGAAACTGGTGCAGGAAGTGCAGTTGCTAAAGCATTACCTAGTTTAGCAGGAAAACTTACCTCTAATGCTATTCGAGTTCCGGTTCCTAATGGTTCATTGGTAGTACTTAATCTTGAAGTTGGAAAAACAACTTCAATTGAAGAAGTAAACAACATCATGAAACACTATGCATTAGAAGGTGAATTGGTAGAGCAAATAAAATATTCTTTAAATAACGAATTGGTTTCTTCGGATATTGTTGGTACTTCGGCACCATCGATATTTGACAGCAACGCCACAATTGTTTCTGCCGACGGAAATAATATTGTATTATATGTATGGTATGATAACGAATACGGCTACAGCCATCAAGTAATTAGATTGGCAAAATACATAGCAAAAGTGAGAAGATATACTTACTATTAGTAGCTAGCTAATTATTAATTCAAATAAAAAAACTCCCAAGTATACTTGGGAGTTTTTGATTATATAGTTGGAAAACTAATTAAGCATTTCCAGCAGCAGCAATTAAATTTAATGCTGACCCTGCTTTAAACCAACCAATTTGACTGTCATTATACGTATGATTAGCCAAGATAGATTCTTGAGAACCGTCTGCGTGAGTAATCGCAATAGTTAATGGTTTACCTGGAGCAAAGCTTGTTAAATCTACAAAATCAAAAGTGTCATTCTCTTGAATTTTGTCGTAATCAGCTTCATTAGCAAAAGTTAATGCTAACATACCTTGTTTTTTCAAGTTCGTTTCGTGAATACGAGCAAATGATTTAACCAATACCGCTTTCACACCTAAGAATCGAGGCTCCATTGCAGCATGCTCACGAGAAGAACCTTCACCATAGTTTTGATCTCCAACAACGATTGAAGGAACTCCGGCAGCCTTATAAGCTCTTGCAACAGCTGGCACAGCAGCATACTCTCCAGTTAATTGATTTTTAACTTTATTAGCTTCTTGATTGTATGCGTTTACAGCACCTATCAACATGTTATTAGAAATATTATCCAAATGTCCGCGGAAGCGTAACCATGGACCTGCCATTGAGATGTGGTCAGTGGTACATTTTCCAAAAGCTTTGATTAATAATTTAGCTCCCGTATAATTTTTACCATCCCAAGCATCAAATGGTGCTAAAAGTTGTAACCTATCCGATGTTGGAGAAACCGCAACTTGTACATTACTTCCATCGGCAGCCGGCGCTTGAAAACCTGCATCTTCTACATCAAAACCTCTTTTTGGTAATTCATCACCTGTTGGAGGATTTAATTTCACGGCTTCACCTTTATCATTCAATAAAGTATCAGTTATTGGATTAAAAGATAAATCCCCTGAAATTGCTAAAGCGGCAACCATTTCTGGAGAAGTTACAAAAGCATGGGTATTTGGATTTCCATCGGCACGTTTTGAGAAATTTCTGTTAAACGAATGAACGATGGTATTTTTTTCTCCTTTATCGGCTCCTTCTCTATCCCATTGTCCTATACATGGTCCGCAAGCATTTGTAAATACTTTAGTTCCCATTTTCTCGAAAGTTGCGATGATCCCATCTCTTTCAATAGTAAATCGAATTTGCTCAGAACCAGGATTGATTCCGAATTCTGCTTTTGGAGAGATTCCGTGAGCAACGGCTTGTTCAACTATAGATGCAGCACGCGCCATATCTTCATATGATGAATTGGTACAAGAACCAATTAAACCCCATTCTACTTTTAAAGGCCAACCATTTTTGGTTGCTTCTTCTTTCATTTTAGAAACTGGTGTTCCTCTATCTGGAGTGAAAGGTCCGTTAATATGTGGTTCTAATTCTGATAAGTTAATTTCGATTAACTCGTCAAAATACTGACTTGGATTAGCATAAACTTCAGCATCACCAGTTAAATAATCCGCTACTTTATCGGCAGCATCCACTACATCTTGACGACCTGTTGCCACTAAATATCTTCTCATGGAATCATCGTATCCAAAAGTTGAAGTTGTTGCACCAATTTCTGCTCCCATGTTACAGATAGTTCCTTTTCCTGTACATGACATGTTGATAGCGCCTTCACCGAAGTATTCTACTATAGCTCCGGTTCCCCCTTTTACAGTAAGAATATCAGCCACTTTTAGAATTACATCTTTTGGAGCTGTCCAACCGTTTAATTTTCCTGTCAATTTAACTCCGATAAGTTTTGGAAATTTCAATTCCCAAGACATTCCTGACATTACATCAACTGCATCAGCACCTCCAACACCAATAGCTAACATCCCTAAACCACCAGCATTTACGGTATGAGAATCGGTACCAATCATCATTCCACCAGGAAATGCATAATTTTCTAAAACAATTTGGTGAATAATTCCAGAACCTGGTTTCCAAAAACCAATTCCGTATTTGTTTGAAACTGAAGAAAGAAAATCAAAAACTTCTTTTGATTGCGAATTTGCTACAGCTAAATCAGTAGTAGCACCAACTTTCGCCTGTATTAAATGGTCACAATGCACTGTTGTAGGAACAGCAACAGTTTTCTTTCCTGCATGCATGAATTGTAATAATGCCATTTGAGCCGTTGCATCTTGGCATGCTACTCTATCTGGGGCAAAATCAACATAATCTTTTCCTCTTGAAAAAGCTTGAGAAGGCTTTCCTTCCCATAAATGTGAATATAAAATCTTTTCAGAAAGTGTTAATGGACGACCAACTAACTCCCGTGCTTTGTCAACACGTTCTGCCATTGTACCGTACACTTTTTTAATCATTTCGATATCAAAAGCCATAATGTAATAGGTTATTTATTTGCAAAGCAAATTTACGAAAACGATGAAGTTTTTAAAAATTTTTAATCAAATAAGTTCTTTGATTTTAATAATTTACGAAATAATCAATTTTGAGATATGATTTTTACTAAAATAGCATTATTAAGGTCAAAAAATAAATTATATTGATTTAATTAAGAAATCATTAAAAGCACAAAACCCTAACCATTTTTTTGGTTAGGGTTTTCTATTAAATATATTGATTTAACTATAACAATTTATCAATAATCATTTCTTCAGTGATTGCTTCGGCATCAGCTTTGTAATTCTTGATAATTCTATGACGAAGAATTCCAACAGCAACGGCTTTAACATCTTCAATATCTGGAGAGAATTTTCCGTTGAAAGCCGCATTTGCTTTTGCAGCCAAAATTAGATTTTGAGAAGCTCTAGGTCCTGCACCCCAGTCTAAATAATTTTTTACAAATTCATTAGAAAGTGCATTATCAGGTCGAGTTTTACTTACCAAAGTAACCGCATATTCAATTACATTATCTGCAACCGGGATACGACGAATTAAGTGTTGGAAATCGATAATTTCTTGAGCAGAAAACAAAGGGTTAATTGTTGGCTTAGCATCTGAAGTTGTACTTTTTACAACTTCAACCTCTTCTGCAAATGAAGGATAATCAAGTTTAATAGCAAACATAAAACGGTCTAATTGTGCTTCTGGCAAAGGATAGGTTCCTTCTTGTTCAATTGGATTTTGGGTTGCTAAAACGAAATAAGGTAAATCTAATTTATAGTTTTGACCTGCAATAGTTACCGAACGCTCTTGCATTGCCTCTAATAGCGCCGCTTGAGTTTTTGGTGGGGTTCTATTGATCTCGTCGGCTAGGATAATATTTGAAAAAATAGGTCCTTTAATAAATTTAAACTGACGGTTTTCATCAAGGATTTCACTTCCTAAAATATCCGAAGGCATTAAATCGGGTGTGAACTGAATGCGCTTGAAAGCCAATCCTAAAGCTTGTGAAATGGTATTCACCATTAAGGTCTTAGCCAATCCAGGAACTCCAACTAAAAGTGAATGCCCTCCAGAAAATATACTTAATAAAACTTGGTCGACAACCACATCTTGCCCAATAATAATTTTGGAAATTTCTTTCTTAAGTTCGATTTTTTTTTGAACTAAACTTTGTATTGCAGCTACATCCGACATACTATTTGAGTTTAAAGTTGGGAGTTTGAAGATGGAAGTTAGAAAATCTGTGAAGTAACATCTGCTTACTACTGACTATTTTTTAAGCCAATTATTAGCGTATTCACAATTTGAATATTCACCATTAATTTTAATATAAGTTTCTTTAATTTTTGCTTCCGACCACTTAGCAATCGCGTTGATTTGTTTTTCTTTGAGAGCCAAATCTTTAATTTTAGTATAATCTTTACTAAAATCAGCAATATGTTGTTCGATTTTATTAGTTACTGTAATGATTTTATATCTTTTACCAGCTTTAGGATCTTCGTCTAAAATAACTGGCGAAATATCACCATTATTCATATTTGAAACTTGAGCGTAAAATTCAGGATCCATTTTGGTTAACTCAAAATGAGTGTCTTGAGTTTTTGGATTAATTAAAGTTCCTCCGTTTGCACGAGTTTCTTTTTCATCAGAAATTGTTCTTGCTGCTTCTGTAAAAGTTATTTCTTTATCTAGAATACGTTTTCTAATTAATTCTATTTTTTCTTTTGCTTCTTTCAAAGCATCTGGAGTGATCTTAGCTGCCATCAAAATGTGACGCAACTCTAAATCTTGTCCTTTTATTTTCTCTAAATAAATGATATGAAATCCAAACTCGGTTTCAAAAGGATCCGATATTTCTCCTTCTTGCAATGAAAATGCAACATCTTTAAATTCTTTTACAAAAGGTGTTTTCTTGTTTATTTTATAGAAACCACCACTTGATCTTGAACCTGGATCTTCTGTATACAAAACTGCTTTAGTTGTAAAACTAGCACCGGCTAATACTTCATTTTTGATCTCTTTCAGTCGGTTTACTACCGCTTGTTTTTCAAGTTCAGATACTTTAGGAATGATTACAATTTGGGCCATTTCTAATTCTGCTCCTAATAGTGGTCTATCTGATTCAGGAATTTTCTTAAAGAAATTTCGGGTTTCTTCGGGTGTAATTTGAATTGGATCAATGATTTTTTTCTGCATTTCTGCAGCTAATTTTTGTTGTTTCAAAATTTCAAAAAGTTCCGTTTTAAATTCATCTTCACTATTTTTCTTGAAATATTTTACAACATTATCCATAGATTTCAATTGCTCAACCATATAATCAAGCTGTTGATTCATCTTTTCTTTGACTTCTTCGTCTTTCACCACAATTGAATCTTGAATTGCTTGGTGCGCATACAATTTATCTTCAAGTAATTTACCTAGCATTTGACAACGCGTAATATCTTTGGTAGAACTGCCAGAACTTTCAATTTCTAAAAAGGCTTTATCAATATCAGAATCCAAGACAATATAATCTCCAACAGTAGCAACAATACCATCTACTTTTTGTCTTTTTTGTTGTAAAACTGGTTTCTTTTCTGGCTCTTTTTCTTTAATTATCTCTTGTGCGTTACCATAAAAACCAATTAAAAAAAGGAAGATCCCTAGTATTCTTTTATTATTTAAAACATTCTTCATTATTCGATTTTATTTTTTAATTTGATTTTTTAATTTTTCAAAAACAGGGTTCTCAACTTTCACATTAAATTCTTTTTTCAATTCATTGACCCAATTTTGCTCTAAATATTGTTGGTATTCATTTACTAATTTACCTCTACATTCATCAAGAGTTTTAGAACCTGCAGGAAGCACCTCTTTCACATTGGTTATATAATAATATTCCCCTTTATTTGTGATTTCAGAAACTCCCATTTCCATTTTTGTGCCTTTAGGTAATGCCTCTGCTCCTTCTTCATATATTCCTTCAAAAAACATTACACTTACGTTGTCTTTAGAGTTGAATTTATCTTTGATAACTTTAGACGTTTGATTTTTCTTCAACATACTTAAAACTTTTTTCATTTTATTGATGTCTGTCGAAGAGTAAATTTCGGTATTCACTCTGGTTTTCCAAAGGTGTTTGTCTTTTTGAGTTTCATAAAAAGCCTTTAATCCAGTGGTATCTGATTTAGAGCGTTGCCAAATTTCTTTATCCATTAAATCAAATAACAAAAGACCATCACGGTATTCATCCATAACTGCAGAAAATTCTGGAAATTCATTTTCTAAGTTGTCATTATAATATTGATTTCTTTTTTCATCAACGAAAGAGTCAAATAGAAAATTAGTTAGTTTCTCTATAGGTCTAATTGCAGAACCCGCTTTTTGTTTTGAGAAAACATAATCTAAGAATTCGGTTCCTTTGTAACTTTTTGTTCCAATTGAGAATACGGTTTTATCGTATTTCTTCACATCAGTTGGAACCGCCCATTTGTTCTCAAAAAAAGCATCTGTAACCGCTTTTGATAAATCAGCATATAATTTTGCTTCTTTTTTTATTGGATATTTTGCTCTTAATTTTTCTGTTAATGAATTCGTAATCAATCTAGAACGATCATCTTTGCTAATTTTATTCTCTAATTCTAATTTTGAATCTTCATAAGACTTAACCGGAAACTTATCCATTAGTCTTACAATATGCCATCCAAACTGAGTTTCAAATGGTTTTGAAATTGGATTTTCTTTAGTTAAAGAGAACGCTTGGTTTTCAAATTCTTCAGAACTAAGTTGTCCAGAGGCAAAACGATTTAGCGCTCCGCCTTTTGATGCAGAAGATTTATCTTCTGAAAATTGTTTTGCTAATTCTTCAAAATTTTCTCCTTGTTGTAATTTTTGATAAATAGCTTCACATGTAGCTTTAGCATTTTCAACAGCAACACCTTCTTTGTTTTTTAATATCATAATATGAGAAACAGCAACCTCACCACGATTATCTCTAATGTCATTAACTTTAATTAAATGATATCCAAAACGCGTGCGAACAGGCATTGAAACGGAACCAAGCGAGGTGTTATATGCACCATTTTCAAAGGCATAAACCATTTTAAAACTAGTAAAATAACCTAAGTTACCTTTATTGTCTTTAGCAGATGGATCTTGAGAAAGTGCTGCTGCCAAGGTTCCAAAATCTTCACCATTTTGAATTCTAGATCGAATTGCCATTACTTTATTATATGCTGCTAAAGTATCTGCTGGAGCCGCATTCTCATCGGCTAAAATTAATATGTGCGAAGCATTTACCTCTTTTAGTAGTCTTTTATAACCTTCATCTACAAGTTCTTTGGTTACTTTAGAATCGGTGGTGTAATTCTTTGATAATTGAGTTCTGTAGCTTTTTAATTCGGTTTGGTATTGTGAATTGTTTTGCAATCCCAATTTATTTGCTTTAGATACTTTTAATTTATATCCAATAAATAATTCTAAATATAGATTCAAATCTTTTTGAGATTCGTCTTTTACTAAATCTAAGTTTTTATTATAAACTCTTATAAATTCATCAGTATAAAATGGTTGGTCATCAATAGTAAATAAAACTTCTTTGGAACTAGATTGCGCATTTGCAACTAAAAAAAATCCCATCAAAAATCCTAAAAAAACATGCTTTAACTTCATTGTCAATTCAATTAAATTAAGTTATACAAAACAATATAAATTATACATTTAGATAAATCTAAATACAATCAACAAAAGTAACAAATAGGAAGTATTAAACAACATTAGTACCTACTATTAACAAAAATTTATTAACAGAAATTGATATTGCCATTGGAAATACCAACTAGCATTAGTTATTTATTTAATAAATAGTATTTTTGCAATCCATTACTAGAACTATGAGCTTTTTAAAAGAAATATTACGCCGCAGAACATTTGGGATCATCTCGCATCCCGATGCTGGAAAAACAACCTTGACCGAAAAATTATTACTTTTTGGGGGGGCTATTCAGGAAGCGGGAGCAGTCAAAAACAACAAGATAAAAAAAGGTGCGACGAGTGACTTTATGGAAATAGAACGCCAAAGAGGTATTTCTGTTGCCACCTCAGTATTGGCTTTTAACTATAAAGACAAAAAAATTAACATTCTAGATACTCCAGGGCACAAAGATTTTGCAGAGGACACCTTTAGAACATTAACCGCTGTTGATAGCGTAATTGTTGTAATTGATGTGGCAAAAGGAGTTGAGGAACAAACTGAGAAATTAGTTTCGGTTTGTAGAATGCGTAAAATTCCAATTATTGTATTCATCAATAAGTTAGACCGAGAAGGAAAAGATGCGTTTGATCTTATGGATGAAGTAGAGAAGAAATTAGGTTTACAAGTAACTCCGTTAAGTTTTCCTATTGGAATGGGATATGATTTTCAGGGTATATACAATATGTGGGAGAAAAACATAAATCTATTTAGTGGTGACAGCAGAAAAAACATTGAAGACACTATTGCTATATCGGATTTAATGAGTCCGGAACTTGATAAATTGATTGGTGAAAATCCAGCAATCAAATTGCGGGAAGAATTAGAATTAATTGAAGAAGTTTATCCGGCATTTAGTAAAGAAGAATATTTGGCAGGTAATTTACAACCGGTATTTTTTGGTTCTGCTTTGAACAATTTTGGAGTTCGCGAACTTTTAGATTGTTTCGTAGAAATAGCTCCAACACCTAGAGCAAAAGAATCGGATACGCGATTAGTAAATCCTGAAGAAGAAAAACTATCTGGGTTTGTATTTAAGATTCACGCCAATATGGATCCAAAACACCGCGATCGATTGGCATTTATTAAAATTGTATCGGGAACTTTTGAAAGAAACAAACCCTATACACATGTTCGATTAAATAAAAGTTTAAAATTTTCGAGTCCGAATGCATTTTTTGCAGAAAAGAAAGAGATCGTAGATATTTCCTATCCAGGAGATATTGTTGGATTACATGACACTGGAAATTTTAAAATTGGAGACACTTTAACTGAAGGAGAGAATATGAATTTCAAAGGAATTCCGAGTTTCTCACCAGAGCATTTTAGATACATTAACAATGCCGATCCAATGAAAGCAAAACAATTGGAAAAAGGAGTTGATCAATTAATGGACGAAGGTGTTGCTCAATTATTTACTTTAGAAATGAATAATCGAAAAGTAATTGGTACCGTTGGTGCGCTTCAATACGAAGTTATTCAATACCGTTTAGAGCATGAGTATGGTGCAAAATGTACCTACGAAAATTTCCCGGTTCATAAAGCGTGTTGGGTAAAACCCGATGATGCAAAAAACGAAGAGTTCAAAGAATTCAGACGCGTAAAGCAAAAGTTCTTAGCGCATGACAAATACAATCAATTAGTATTTTTAGCAGATTCAGATTTTACTATTCAAATGACGCAAAGTAAATACCCAAGTGTAAAATTATTCTTCACTTCAGAATTTGATTAACTATTATTCTATTTAAAATAAAAAAACCTTCTCAAATTGAGAAGGGTTTTTTATATATTATCATTTACAAGTTAGTTAGCAAAAAAAAAGAGCCATCATTCGATGGCTCTTTTCTATTTATAAAGTACTATTAGTTTTTAATAACTTTAACTGTTTTTGATACTTCATCAGAAGTAACTTCTATAAAGTAAGTACCAGTTGCAAATCGAGATAAATCAACTTGTGTAGTCGTAGAATTAACTTTAGTATCAATTACTTGTTGACCAAGCATGTTGAATACTTTAATTTGAGTTATTTCTTTAGAGTAACTAATGTTTACAATATCTCTAGTTGGATTTGGATAGTAAGAGAAGCTTGACATATCAAACTCTTCGTTACCTAAACATGGTCCAGAAGCAATAACTACTAATCTTGGTCCTTCACAACCATTAACAGTTTGAGAAACATAATAGAATGAATTCAATACTGCAGGAGTTGATGTAGGGATTGAAGTAGTTGAAGTACTTGTAGCATACCAAGTTAATACAGCACCAGTATCACCAGTTACTACAAAGTCAGCAATTGTTTCTGTAATACATGCATCTTGAAGAGAAGCACCAGTTGGCGCAGCAACTGTGTTCACAGTTACAGCAACAGACAATCTTGGGCTCTCACATCCATTTAATGTTTGAGTTACAAAATAAGTACCTGTTGACAATGAAGTAGATCCAGCTAAAGCAGCACCACCTGTTGCAACATTATACCATCTAATTGAAGTTCCTGAAGCAACTAAACTAGATACAGTTACAGGACCACAGAATGTTTGAGCAGATGCAGTTGGAGCTGAAGTTACATTTACAGTAACAGCTACAGCAGTTCTTGGACCTTCACAACCATTAGTTGTTTGTGAAACATAATAAGTACCTGATGCTAAAGCAGTACCTGAAGTTAATGCTGAACCAGCAGTAGCAACATCGTACCATGTTAATGAAGAACCAGAAGGAACTAAATCAGCAACAGAAGCACTTCCACAGAAAGATTGTGCAGATGCATTTGGAGCAGAAGGTGTTGCATTGATTGAAACAGTTACTGCTAATCTAGGAACACTTTGACATCCATTAACGGTTTGTGAAGCATAATAAGTAGTGCCATTTACTAAACCAACCGCTGTCCAGATTGAAGCTGGATATTCAACACCGCCAGTTGCAGCGCTATACCATCTAATGTTACTTCCAGTTACTGAAAGTTGAGATAGATTAGCAGCTCCACAGAACGTTTGAGTAGCAGCACCAGTTGGTGCACTTGTCACATCAATAGTTACAACTACTGGGCTAATTACATTACAACCTGTAGCATTATTAGTAATTTTAATATAATAAGTACCTGAAGTTGTTACTGCAGCAGGTGTTGCTAAAGCAACGGTTGCATCAGCATCAGTGAAGTATGACAATGTCATTCCTGTTGAACTAGATCCAGCAGTTACAGCCGCAGCAGTTAAATCAACCGTTGCAGGAAAACAAGCTGTTGCAGGGTTAGTGATTGTTAATACTGGTAATGGATTAACCGTTACTGTAACCGGAGTTATTGCAGAAGAACAACCATTTGCATTACTAGCAACTATATAATAAGTACCAGAAACAGCAACAGCAGAAGGATTTGCTAATGGCGTAGTAGCATTATTATTGCTCCAATATGTATATGAAACAATATCTGAACTTGATCCAGTTGTAACTGAAGCAGCAGTTAAATCAACAGTTGCAGGAGCACAAACAGTTACAGCATTAGTAACCACTGTTGGCAATGCGTTAATTGTAACAGGTACAGTTGCAGTTCTTATACAACCAAAAGAAGAAACTGATGTTGCAGTATAAGTTTGAGAACCAGCTTGCGCAGATTTCACATAAACAGTAGCAGAATTAGCATTAGCAACATAAGGAACAGTTGCAGCAGCATCTGTATACAAATTAGTTGCAGGAGACCATGTAATGTTACTTTGTGTTCTTGCAATTTTCACATTATCAATTAACCAACCGTAATAATTTGTACTAGAATCTGTAGTATAACGGAATCTAATTCTAAACTGTGAAGTTAATGCAGCAGCAGGAACATTAAATGTTTCTGTTTTCCATAAACTTGTTGCAGGACCTGTACCAGGAGTAGAAGCATCAGTTGTAAATGTATTATTCCAATCTGTATAACTTGTTGAACAAAATCTTGCATTACCACCAGTAAATACTGTTGTAGATGCTGAACCTACATAACTAGTTGAACTAAATGTATCCCAAGTATCACCACCATTTGAAGAGTATTGAACAAAACCAAAATCCCAGCCTTGCTCCATACCTGCAATATGAGAAAAAGTAACTGTAGCACTTGTAGCACCATTTAAATCAACATTTTGATTTAATGTTAGTCTTTCATTTGCATCTGTATTAGCGGTAGTAAATAACAATGAACTAGAACCTTGAGAATAATAAGTATTATCAAGAGTTGCACTTGCACCTCCGGTAACTCCAAATTCTGAAGGAGATACCTCCATAGTTTGAGTGTAAGCATTTTGAACAAAGTTACCACCAGCAGCGGTTAACATTTGAGTACTTCCAACGCATACTGCAGGAGCAGCAGGAGTAATTGTTATTGCTGTTGGTAATGGATTCACATTTACTACATAAGATACCAAGTTGCTACATACACCAGCAGATTGAGAAGCTGTTAGGGTATATGAAGTAGTTGTAGTTGGGTTAAATGTCCAACCATTTGCACCACTAGTAACACCTGTAGCAGGAGACCAAGTATATTGATCATAATCTGTTGCGCCAGTAATTACAGTAACAGGAGCAGTAGTATCTGCCTCACAAATAGTAGTTGTAGCTCCGCTAATAGCAAATGCTGGAGGAGCATTCAAGGTAGCTGTAACTGGTACACGAGTACCATTACAAAATTCTTGAATAGTAATATTATGGAAGTAATTGTATGATGTACTATCATTTCCAAGATTATATCCGGTAGTAATACTTCCAGAAGTACCTAATGAATATGGATAGTTTACTCCAGCAGTAACTCTATCAGCTGATTCAGAATAAGAAGCTAATAATCTATAAGTACCAGGTACCACATCAAAATTAATATTCATGGTATACCAACTCGGATTAGCGCCTTGAGGAACTATTACATTAGTAGAAGCAACTTGAGTTCCAGTTGCATCATCAAGTAAACGAATAGATACCGTATTACTAACATCAGTATCTTGAGAATAATACTCTGCAGAAACCAATTTAAATGATTTAGTAGCTGTGAATACAACACCTCTTTGAGAAAACCAAAAAGGAGAATTTGGAAGAGTAGCTGTTCCTATACCATTACCAGCTAATACTGGCTCATTAGCTCTTTCTTCAACATAATATGTAGTTGAAGCAGCAGTTAATAACGGAGTAGTAAATGAACTAGTAGAAGCTAATACAGCAGTACTAGTTGGACTTGCAAACCAATTCACACTATTACTTGCACTAGATGGTGTAGCAGTAAGTGTAAATGCAGCACTATTAGCACATAATGTTTGTCCTACAACAGTTGGTTGCGGATTATTTACTGTAACAGTACTAGATGAAGAAACTATAGTACCCGCATTATCTGTTACTGTAACTGTATAAACAGTTGTAGCAGTTGGTGTAACAGTTAAAGTAGAGCCTATTTGACCTGCAATTGGACCACTAGCAGTACTCCAAGCATAAGTATAAGGAATACAACCACCTGATGGCACAGCAGAAAGTGTTGCAGATGAACCTATACAAACAACTGTAGTTGCTGGTGTTACTCCACCAGATATTGCTAACGGAGCAACATTCGTTGAAACTAATACATTTTGACTAGAACTACAACCAGTTGCAGCAATAGTAGACGTAACAGTATAAGTAGTTGTTGCACCAGTAGGAACAACTGTAGTGCCTGAAGCTGTATTTAATACATTGGTAGCACCATTAGTCCATGACCAGTTATAATTAGCTACATTATTAGTAGGTACTATACCTGCAAAAGTAATCATTGGACGAGTTGAACTAGTAGTTGAGGTTCCATTCCATCCTGCCGGAGTAGTACTACCCGTGTAAGAACAAACATCAGTTGCTGTTTGAGAATCTACATAACGAGCATTTGCTGAAACAAAAGGTGTTGTATCAACTTTAACATTAGATGCAGTATTAAATGTGTTACCATTACTCCAACAGAAGCTCAAAATAATGTTTGAAGTTCCATCCCAATTATAAGGGGTACTAAAATTAATAGTATTAACACCAACAGATGGAGTAAATGTTCCAGAATAAACATTGTCAGAAACATTCTCAATATTTGTTGTTAGAGCTGATAGAGATGTAGCTCCAATATTTACTCCAAAACCAGATAGAGTAGAACCAGCAGAAGTAATATCAATTCCTAATGAAGTAATATTTCCAGCAGATAACCCTAATGCTGTAAGTTCTGAAGCTTTAAATAAATATTGTGTTTTTACACCGCCATAACCTCCATAAAATGGATTATTTGCAGCACTTGTAGATGTGGTTGCTCCAGATCCTACAGTAACATTTCCGTTACCATTTTCAATGATTGTAGCTTCAAGTGCAATTGTACTTCCAGCACAAGCAATAGAAGGATTAGCAGTAGCAGTAGTAATAACTGGCAATGCATTAACAACAACAGTAACTGTACTAGTAGTTACACATTGAGGAACTGAACCTGTTGCAGCAGCTGTACCTGTAGCTGTAATAGTATAAGTACCAGCAGCAGTTGGTGTAGCAATTAATGGTGAACCAGGAGTACCATTTACAATTCCACTTCCATCTTGAGATGACCAAGCATAAGTATATGTTTGTGAAGGAGTAGAAGCTGTATTTACAGAAGTTAAAGTAATACTCTCACCTAAACAAATAGCTGCACTACTTGTAGTAGCAGAAATTAAATCAGGGATAGTCACAGTAACTAAAACTGGTGTACGAGAACTTTCACAGTTTGTTATAGGATTAACTAAAGAAACATAGAATGTTGTAGTCGCACTAACATCATTAGTGTAAGTATTTAAAATACTTGATTGTAAAGGTGTAGCTGCAGTATTTGAAGCATACCAATTAATGACTGGAAAACTAAAATTATTAGGATCTGTTACGCTTGCAGTTGGCTGTTGTGTTCCACATTGAGATGAAGGAACTGCAACAGGTGACAACGGTTTAGCAATAACATTAACCGGTATAGTTTGACTTGCACTACAACCTTCAGCTGAAGTTGCTGTTACAGTATAAGTAGTAGTAGTAAGAGGACTTGCTGTTACAAAAGTACCACCTGTAGAACTAAGACCTGTTGACGGTGACCATGCATAAGTAAGTGTTGGTGAAACATCAGCAATACTCTCTATTCTAATTGTATAGTCTTGTGTTGATCCACTTCCCATAGAAATACAAGCACTAGTATTACCATTAGTATTACCAGTCTGTCTTGTACGAATACGCATACCCGTTTGTCCAGCAGTAGCATTTGCAGGAATTGTAATATTTACAGAACCTGAAGATGCACTTGTCCACAATTGTGTCCATTCTGAAGCATCATAAACTCCATCTCTATTAAAATCAATCCATACAGAAGCAATACTTGCTGCATCTGATTGCACATTTAATGCATAGGTTTGCCCAGCAGTAACCGTAGTAGTATTTGTACCTGTAGCAGGATAAATATCATAAAAAGGTGCCACTTGGGTAACTGCATTTGAAAGTGTATTAAAAGTAACAGATGAAATATTAGAAGCACCTAAACTTGAAGGAACACAATAAACAGCTGGTAAACCAGAAGGACCAGATGAAAGCATTTCAGAGGTAGCTGTTAATGTTGTAGAAGTACCTTCACAAATTGTACTTAACGAAGCTGCCACAGTAACTGGTGGTATTGCATTAACCGTAATTGGTAAGGTAACTACACTACTACATAATTGACCGGTAGCTTGACTAGCAGTTAAAGTGTAAGTAGTAGTTTGTGTTGGATTAAATATCCATCCTGTAGATTCATTTCCAGTAACACCAGTACTTGGTGACCAAACAAATTGACTGTAATCTGAACTACCTGCAGTTAATGTAACCGCACTTGAACTAGCTCCAGCACATAGAGAAACTGAAGCAACACTTATTGTTAAAGCTGGTGCAGGATTAATAGTTGCAACAACCGGAACTCTAACACTATTACAAGTTGCAGTAGAAACTTCAACAAAATAAGTAGTAGTAGCAGATAAAGAAGGTGTTGTAAATGTTAAACCAGTTCCAAGAGCTGTTGTAGAAGTTGCAGTAGCATACCATTTTACATCAGTAGGAGCTGTAGCATCGCTAGTAGCAGCTAAGCTTAATGTACCAACACCACAACGCGTTGCAGGAGTAATTGATGTAATATTGTAAGCAAATGAAACTGAACTATTAGAAGAATAAGAAGGTGTTCCATTACATGCAGTAATTTTACATCTGTATATTCCAGCTTGAGTTGGAGTTGTTGTGTAAGCATGCGTTGGACTTCCTAATGACAAAGCGAAGAAACCGTTAGGACAGTTATTAAAGTTTGCACCTCCATCGTTAGATACTTCCCATTGCATTGTTTTACCATCAGGGCTTCCAGTAAAGTTAGTATTGAAAGTAACTTGCTCACCTGCACACAATGGTCCAGTAGCTGTAGAAGTAGTTGTAATTCCTGTTGGAGCTACACCATCTAATACCGCCATTGTAACCTGTGCAGAACCCGCTGGGTTAGCACAACCTGTAGTTTGATTTGTATATGAAATTGAGTAAGTAGTAGTTTCTAGCGGAGACACACTTTGTGAGAAAATGTTAGTTCCTGATGCTATAGTACTAGTACCTGCAGAATCGGTTTTAGTCCAAACTGTTGTATAGTTTGAAGGTGGAGCAAATCTCCATGCTAATGGTGTAAGAATTTCATTAGAAACCCCGTTCCAAAAATTAGCGGCATTTGTAGTACAATTTGGAGCAGTTGCTCCAATTGTTTTATCACCATTTTGCAAACCAATAAATTTATTTCTAGAATCATTAATAAAAGAACCTGTAGTAGCAGCAGGATTCGAAGCTCTAATAACTCTAATATCAATAGTACCAAGAGTTTCATAAAAAACAGCTTCAGCAGAATTAACTCCATCTGTAGCAGTAGTTGAATACCAAGAGGTACAATTATCATATTGAACAATTAATCTACGATTTGGAGCAACTCCTTCAGTCCAATAAGTCACTTTTCCACGACCAAAACTAGAATTTCCACCTGTTGCACCCAACTGTAAGTCACGTGCACAAACAGCAATAGTATTAGCAGGATTTGAAGCATTTGGAAAACCACCAACAAAAGAAAATTGTGTAGCACCTGTAGCTCCAAAATTTATTGTTCCATTTGTAGCAACATTAAGTGTTGTATAATTTGTTCCAAAAAAATTAAATGAAAATCCTATTGGAAGTGAATTCCAAAATCCATCATCCAGAGAACCACCTGATAAAGTTGTAACAGCAGTACCTGCATTTGTCAAAACTACTGCACTGGCAGGAGGTGTTGCTAAAGCAGTTGGAGCTGGAATACAAACAGCAGTAAAGTTCCCGGCACTTAATCCAGATTCAATAGTTGCAGCAGTACCCGGACAAACCCCATCAGCCGTTGTAGTAACGTTAGCGGTAGGCAATGGATATACACCAACAGAATAGAATGCACTAGTAGTACATGCACCAGAAACTGCGTCAACTTTAAAATCAGATGTTACTGCCATTGTTGCTGTAACACTACTACCAGTAGTTGCAGAAAGAGTTGCACCACTAGTTAAAGCAGTCCATGTGTAAGTAATTGAAGGATCTACAGGAGAAACACTTAAAACAGCATTTCCACCCGTACCACAAAAAGTAGCAACAGAAGAGGTAATAACAGTAGGTTGTACCGTAACCGTAACCGCTTGTCTTGCTCCATCACAAGAACCATTATTTTCTGCAACATAATATGTTGTAGTTGAACATAATGCTGGTGTTGTAAAAATATTCCCAGTAAATTCCGGTGTACCACCTGTAGCAGTAGTATACCAATTCATAGTACCAGTTGTTCCTGTTGCAGTTAAATTCACTGTAGCACCTAATACAATACTAGGAGCTGCAGGAGTTACAGCAGGAGCGCTTGGAGAAGGAGAGACAACGATTGACTGCGTACCCAATATAGTACCTCCATTTTTAGTAATCGAAACGACACCATTAGAGCCATTTCCAGCAAATCCTGAAATAGTAGTTGCATTAACCACTGTAAATGCAGTAACCGGTGTACCACCAATATTAACAGCGGTAACACCAGTAAGATTTGCACCAGTAATAGTAAATGTACCTGAATTAGCACATAATGCAATATTATTTATATTGTCTATTGTAGCTGTAGCACTTGCCCATGCATAGTGGTTTCCATTTGTTAAAGTTATAGGACCTGGAGTTGTTGTAGCAGTAGCTCTAGAACCTGTAGCAGCAAGTGCACCAGAAAGACCAACTGCAGCACTTCTAATATTCCAAGGACCAGTTAAAGAAGTAGACTCAGCTACAAATGTATCATTTTGAGTAGAGGTCAAAGCATCCTGTGAATTGTAATTCAATGTAATTGTTGGATTAGTACCTGCCGTTCCAGCAGCACCTAAAACCGTTGCAGTCTCCACTTTAAATGCACGAGAACCCGTTGCAAGACCAGTACCATTAGTTCCATTAGTTGGAGCAGCGGTATCAGAAACTTTTAAATTAATAATATCTGAACCTGTTGTTGCTGTTGTAGGAGTTGTACCAGTAGCAATTGCAACTGTACCTGAAAAAGGGAAATTGAAAGTACCAGAACCACCACGACCCATTAAGGATATTGTACCGTTTCTTACAAAGCCTTTTGTAGCTCCAAAAGTAGAAGTTGTACCAGCATAACCGTTCCATGTAAAATTAAGATTTTTTGTACCTAAATTAAGAATATTACCATAACTGTCTCCACTAGCTGTAAGAACAAGTGGTGATGGTGGGAATGTACCTAATGTAGTACTTGTACCAGAACTAATTAATGTAAGGTTATCTGTTAATGTCATACCTGCGCTTCCAGCTCCACTCAACCATAATGCATGCATTTTTCTGCTCGAAGGCACATATGCATCATCCAATTGAGTCACTGCAGCTGTAGCAGGAGTAAAGAAATTTATTTGTAATTGATAAGCAGCAATACGAGCAGTTGGCGCTGTAATTGCTGTTGTATAAGTACCTCCAGTAGGAGTAGCAGATGCATTACCAACAGCAACTGATGGAGCAGCAACATAACCAAAACCGGAATTAGTAACTGTAAAGTTTGTAATTTGACGGTTTGTTCCTATCACAGCAGTAGCTGCAGGCCAACAATTTGTTGGAAAAGCTAAAGTTGCGCCAGTTCCACCTCCACCACCAGTGAAAGCTAATGTAGGCGGTGTGATGTATGTTTTAGTTACAGTAGTATTCAAGTAAACAGAAACCACTTTACCTTGATTTACAGTAATTGTAAAATCTCCAGTAACTAGAGCAGTAGCTCCTGCAGGTTGAGTTCCACCTGTTACAGTAATAGTTGGAGCAGCAGTATATCCTGAACCACCACTAGTAACTAAATTTAAAGCAGTTGGACCAGAAAAACCAACTTGTGGAGCAACAGTATAATTAGCACCACCATTAGTAGTGAATACATCCCCAATTCCAGAACTAGCTTGAGGATTTGCACTTAATGCAGAAACATTTTGATCACTATTAATAGTCAATCCACCCGTTAAAGTAGCTTGTCCAGATTTTTGAGTAATAAAATAAGTACCTCCAACTAAACTTTGAATAACACAAACGGTTGCAGCAGCACCAGAACCAGTACCCGCATTAACTCCAACTGTGAAAGCAATTGAAGGAGCAGAGGCATAACCACTACCCGCATTAGTTAATGCTAAACTTCGAACTGTTTGTGAAGTAGCGTCATAATTTACGCTTACTTTAGCAACACTTCCAACATATAAATAATTATTTACAACACCAGAAGTATGAACAGGAACAGCTACATCAGTATTTGCTGTTGCAAGGTTTGCAGCTGTTGCTAAATATAAATTATCCCCATAAAAATATTGAGTACCCGCAGTTGATGCAGCATTGTATGGATAAGGTGTACCTAAAGTACCAATTGTTCCTAACCATAATAAATTATCTACTACACCAGTAGTATGTGTTGGAGCAGTAGCTCCAATATTACCACCAATACAAACATATACATTGTTACCAGAAACATAACGAGTTCCTTGTGTTCCAGTAGTATTTGCAACCCAATGTGTTAGTGTAGTTCCAAAAACTATTGGAGCAACACTATAGGCACTACCCATAGCAGTAACTGCAACACTTGCAACTTGAGTATTTAAATTTGCACCATGTATCATGGCCGTATTATCAATTCTCAATTTACCGTTTGTATTTAATGTACCTGCGGTTTGAGCAATTTGACCTATCAATGTTAAATCTTGTGTTGTATTTATAATGTTATTACCAGAAAAAGAAGTTAATGCTCTAATAAAACCTCTAGTACCATCTCCTTCAAAAGTACCTGTACCACTAAGTGTAGAACCAGTACCATTAAATTGAAGCGAAGCATAGGCAAGGTTAGCATAACCATTATTAACAAAATTACCAGCAACATTAATAAAAGATCCACCAAACGCAGTTGAGTAAGCTAATAGCCTACCACCAGAATTGATAGTTAAATTATTAGCAATTGTCAAAGCATTTGTTGTTGATGAAGGAGTTGTTCCATTCCATTGTAAAATTCCTGAAATATCTAAATTTCTGTAGGACATATTTTGATCTGCAGTAACAATTGAACCAGCAGGAATAGAAACATCATTACCAGCTGGAGGAACAACCCCTCCAACCCATGTAGCAGCATTACTCCATAAACCACCACCAGCAGTTGTTGTAAATGTAGCAGGTGCTACAACTGTAAATGAATATACAGAACAAGATGAAGGTCCACCAGCAGTACTAGTAGGAACAACCATCCAATAATAAGTAGCGCCTAGCGTTAAAGCTGCAGGCGTATACGAAGCTGTTGCCGATGCTGTTACAACTCTAACAGATGCAGTTTTATTTGTAACCAAAGTAGCATTAGTACTAAAATACACATCATATGTAGGAGCTGGTAAACCATTACCAACCCAAGTTATTACCGGTGTAGAAGTTACTCCTGTAGCAGCATCAGCTGGAAATGGAGTTGTTACACAGGTAGGTAAAACTGGTGATAAAGTAGCTTGTGTACCTAATAAAGGAGCAGATTCTCCTTCTACATAAGCCACAATTCTATAATAATAGGTCGTACCAAAAGTTAATCCTGTTTGTGCAGAAGTGTATGCAGTACCCGTTCCAGCACTAGTTGTGGATAAAATATTAGCACCTACTTGGGTAAAAGTTATATTATCTGTAGAACGGTATACTCTAAAACCAGTTTCATTTGTTGAGTTATCAACCCAATTCAAAGTCATTCCCGTTTGAGTTACGGCTGTTGCTGTAAAAGTTATAGGAGCAGCATCAGCTAAAACTGGTAACCTTGAAGTTAAAGAAATATTATCAATACTTGCAGGAGGCTGTGTCCCACCCGAATCATTTTTCCAATGAAATATTAATCTAAAAGTGGTACCCGCTAATGAAGCTGGCAAATTAATAGTTGCAGTTTGAACAGTTCCTTGTAAATTTCCATTTCCTAACCAAGTTGCTCCAGTAATTCCTGCAGGAACATTTGCAGCACCTGAACCAGGATATGTAGTAGATCCTGATGGAACAACTGTTGTTGGCGCATAAAATACTTGCCAGTTATCCCATATAGATTCTCCTTGACAAATCCAATTAAAGCTTAATGTAATAAATGTTTCACCAGCAGGAACAGTTATATCTCTCCAAAAGAAATTTGAAGAGTCACTTCCAGTCGTGTAGGAATTTGCAACACCATTATTTGAGATGTAAGCAGAATTTCCTGCAATTGGCGCTGAAGAAACAGCAGTTCCAATTATCCAAGGATTATTAACTGAACTTGAATTTGTCCATCCATTTGCTGCAAATGTTGTCCCATTTTGAAAACCACCATCACCTGTTGGTGAAATTAAAGTATTTTGTCCTTGTGCAAAAACAAAAGAAAACAATGCTACAAACAGGGTGACAAACGAAAGCCAGGTTCGTTTTTTTGCCGTGTACGAGATGTCTTCTTGTTTTAGAGAACTTGTTGAACCTGCGGAAAGACAGGTTTCAACTGAATCGTAATTGTTTATCATAATTTAGTATTTAATTATTCTATGTAATTGACAAATATATATTTTTTTTATAAACGAACAAAAAATGTTAATAAATTATTTAAATTAAATTAAATTTATGTTATTTTCTCTTTATAATATTAAAAAAATTAACATAATTTCTAGGTTAGTAAAAACGAAAAGAAACAAAAAAACCGCCTATTTAAAGGCGGTTCGTGAATATTTATATTTTAAAATGTTAATTTTTCAGGATTCTAACAGTAGTAAAAAATTCTCCAGAAAATAATTTAACTAAATAGGTTCCTGCGGCCAAGTTACTAACATTGATAGTTGCTGAAGTAGCGTTTGGAACTGCTATTAATACTTTTTGACCTAGCACATTATACACTTCAACTTCTGTAATAGAATCTTTGTATGTAAAGTTAATAACATCTTGAGTTGGGTTAGGATAAAATACCAAGAAGCTCCTATCAAAGTTGGCAAGTCCCAAAGCGTTAACAGTAACTAACACCGATTGCAAATTGGAACAACCTCCACTTGTTACAGTATAACTAATAGTTGCAGTACCTTGAGTTACTCCTGTTACCACTCCATTAGGGTTTACTGTTGCAACTGCCATATTACTACTAGACCAAACACCGCCTGGCGTACTACTTGCTAAATTTGTATTTGCATTAACATCAACAGAAGTTGTTCCAGTTATCGCAGCTACTATAGGCAAAGGATTTACAGTTACAGTTACTGCTTGCGGTGCCGTGTAACAAGGTCCCTCACCCCCAATTATATAATAGGTACCTGCAGTTGCAGCTGTTGGTGATGTATATAAAGTTGTAGCATTCGCATCAGTATAAAACTGATAACTTAATGATGTATTTGAAACAGTTGAATTTAAGTTTATCGTTGCTGGCGCACAAACTGCAGCTGGATTGGTTACCGTAAATACCGGTAATGGATTTACAGTTACAGTTACTGCTTGCGGAGTAGTATAACAAGCTCCCTCACCCCCTACTATATAATAGGTACCTGCGGTTGCAGCTGTTGGAGTTGCATAAATAGTTGTAGCATTCGCATCGGTATAAAACTGATAACTTAATGCTGAATTAGAAACTGTTGAATTTAAGTTTACCGTTGCTGGCGCACAAACTGCAGCTGGATTGATTACCGTAAATACCGGCAAAGGATTTACAGTTACAGTTACTGCTTGCGGTGCCGTATAACAAGC
>NZ_JBEIDX010000017.1:0-56305 GCF_040383245.1 Flavobacterium sp.
AACCAATGAAATTTCAAAAGGATGATAAAGTTGGCATATAAACTCGCACAGTTCCTACTTTTTATGGCCTTATTGGCGGTGCATCAATGCAGTTTGGCGCAGGTTACCCTACCCAAAAAACCAGGATTTATCCCCCCGATTATCGATAGCACCCAAACGTTGTCGAAAGCAGAATTGGCTTCATTATATGAAAAGCTAAAGATTTACTCCGACAGCACCTCGACCGAGATTTTTGTGATGATGGTTAAAACTACCCAGGGCGAATCCATCAACCGGTACGCTACCGATTTGGGACAAGCGTGGGAAATTGGTCAAAAAGGGAAAGACAATGGCGTGGTACTTCTTATTGCGCTAGAGGATCGGAAAATGACGATTGCAACGGGTTATGGTGTAGAACATCTCCTTACGGATGCGCAGTCGCGTCGTATCATTGAACGAGACCTGAAACCTTTTTTCAAAAAAGGGGACTATTATGGTGGGATTCAATCGGGAACCGAAGCGATTTTCAAAACGCTTAAAGGCGAATACAAAAACGATCGTAAAGGCAAGTCGGGTGACACCTTGGTGGGTGGCATCATCTTTTTTATCTTTTTACTTGTCTTTATCATTATCATTGCCATTGCTTCGCGAAATAGACGCGGTGGCGGTGGGCGTGGCGGCAGCGGATTCAGCGGTCCCGATTTGGCCGACATCATCATACTCAGCAGCTTGGGACGAGGTTCTGGCGGCGGCTGGGGTGGTGGCTCCTCCTCTGGAGGCTGGGGCGGCTTTGGCGGCGGCGGTGGCTTTGGCGGTGGCGGTGCCAGCGGCGATTGGTAGACGCATCGTTACTTTCCCTTCAGGTCGTTTTAACGGTCAAAAAGAAATCATAAACCATAAAAAAAGCCTTTCTATTACGAAAGGCTTTTGTTTTTGTGGGTCATACTGGAATCGAACCAGTGACTTCTACCCTGTCAAGGTAGCACTCTGAACCGCTGAGTTAATGACCCATACAATTTACAGAACGAAGTCCATAAAAAAAGCAAGTCGTAGGACTTGCTTTGTGGGCGATGAGGGGTTCGAACCCCCGACCCCCTCGGTGTAAACGAGGTGCTCTGAACCAGCTGAGCTAATCGCCCGATTTTTGATTTCTCATTAATCAGGGTGCAAATATAGGGCTATTTTTTAATCTAGCAAACATTTTTTATAAAACTTCTGCAACTACAAAGGTGCTTCCGCCAATGTAAATGAAGTCGTTTTTATGGGCATTTTCTCTTGCAGCTTGATAAGCGTTTGAAACAGAATTATATACTTTGCCTACAAGCTGTTTTTTATTTGCTTTTTCTTTTAGAATTGAAGCGTCCAACCCTCGGGAAATTCCGGGTTTGCAAAAATAATATTCAGCTTCCAAAGGAAATAAGGGTAGTATTTCGTCCAAATCTTTATCATTAACTACGCCTAAAACAATATGAAGTTTTTGGTAACTTTCTTTTTTAATTTGATTCAAAACTACCTTCAATCCATGAGAATTATGCGCAGTGTCACAAATTGTTTTTGGCTCAACACCAAGTTGTTGCCATCTTCCTTGCAATCCCGTATTAGCAATTACATTTAGGAATCCTTTATTAATGTTTTCCTCAGAAAGCAAAAACGCACCTTGCGCTTGAATTACTCGAATGGTTTGCAACACCGTTTTTTTATTTGCATTTTGATAATCTCCAAGCAATTTAGAAGGATAGGTTTCGGTTATTAAATCGGAAGCAAAATAAATTTCCGAATTTGTTTGTTTTGCTTTTTCTATAAAAACTAATTTAGTTTCCTCATTATATTCTCCTATTACCACAGGAATTACTTCTTTAATTATTCCGGCTTTTTCCTTGGCAATGCTGGAGTAAGTTGTGCCTAAAAACTGGGTGTGGTCTTTGGCGATATTTGTAATTACTGAAACCAATGGCGTTATGATGTTTGTAGCGTCCAATCTTCCGCCCATTCCAACTTCTATAATATTAATATCGGTTTTTTCTTTTTGGAAATACTCAAATGCCAATCCCACTGTCATTTCAAAAAAACTGAGTTCGTTTTCTTCAAAAAAAGATTTGTTTTTTTCTACAAACTCACAAACAAAATCTTCTGCTATTTCTTCACCGTTGATTTTTATTCGTTCTCTAAAATCTTTAAGATGTGGTGAAGTATACAAACCAACTTTATATCCCGCTTCTTGTAAAATGGATGCAAGTAAATGTGAAGTTGAACCTTTTCCATTAGTGCCGGCGACATGAATACATTTCAATTCCTTTTCGGGATGATTTAAATGTGCTGCCAACAACTGCGTATTGGTTAAATCTTCTTTATAAGCAGAAGCCCCTTGTAGTTGGTATACAGGTAATTGATTAAAAAGCCAGCTGATTGTTTCTTGGTAATTCATTTATTTTTAGAATAAAAAAATCTAATACAAAATATTTTTCCAAATTTGTAGTTTACTATTATATTAGAAATTATCTTTAGTGCAAATTTGAGATTATTTTTAATAACTAAATCAAAAATAAAAAAGTATGATGAATTTTTTTCTACAAGTGCAAAACGATACAATTGCTCAAGCCACTGGTGCTGTAATAGAAGGTACCGTAAAAACGAATGAAATTACAGTATTAGAATTTATTTTTAAAGGAGGATTTTTCCTTATTCCGATAGCTCTTTTGTTATTTTATACTTTTTATTTGATTATCGAACGTTATTTATATATTTATAAACGGGCTGTTATGGATCCGAATTTAGTTCGCGATATCCGCGATAATTTAAATGCAGGAAATTTAGATGGAGCAGTAAATATTGCAGAAAGAAATGGAACCGCCTCTGGTTATGTGCTTCGCGAAGGAATATTAACTATTGGAAGACCTATTTCTGAAATTGAATCAAATATGGAGCGTGCTGCAAATATTGAAATTGGTGGAATGGAACGCAAATTAGGTCAATTAGGTTTAATTGCTGGTATTGCACCAACCTTTGGTTTTATTGGAACGATCGCTGGAGTTATTAAAATATTTTATAGCATTTCTCAAACCGAAGATATTAGTATTGGTAATATTTCTGGAGGTTTGTATGAAAAAATGATTAGCTCTGGTGCTGGATTGGTTGTGGGAATTATTGCCTATTCGGCGTATCATTTATTTAATGGTAAAATTGACAGTTTTGCGTTAAGCATTCAAAAACAAGTATTAGATTTTGTTAATATAATTCAGCGTCCAAATGGTAAAACGAAATAAACGATTTCATGCCGAAGTAGCTACTTCGTCGTTAAGTGATATCATGTTCTTTTTGCTTTTGTTTTTCTTAATTATTTCAACATTAGCAAATCCAAATGTGATTAAAATGACCTTACCAAAATCTAAAACAAGTGAAAAGACCAACAAACAGCTTATTAGTTTGTCTATCACAGAAGATAAACGGTATTATTTGGATAAGGAAGAAATAGCATTTGCCGATTTAGAAACTACATTGCTTTCTAAAATGGGAGCATCAAAAGACCAAACGGTTGTAGTTCGAATTCCATTTAATTTGCAAGTGCAGGATTTAGTTGATGTACTTCAAATAGGAGTGAAAAACAAATTGAAGTTTGTGATTGCAACTAATAATTCAAAATAAAAAAGGCAGTTTTAAACTGCCTTTTTTATTTATTACCCATGAACGGTTTCTGCTTTTCCATAATTGGAAATTAATTCGCCTTCAAATTCCAACCATTCTTTCCAGCGCTTATCTACATCCACTTTTTCAGTATATTTTCTAGCAAATTTTAAGAAAGTGGTATAATGTCCAGCTTCGCTAATCATTAATTCTCTATAAAATTCAGCTAATTTTGGATCCTTAATATTTTGAGATAAAACCTTAAAGCGTTCGCAACTTCTAGCTTCAATCATCGCCGAAAACAACAAACGATCAATAAATGAATCGTTTCTGCTCCCGTCTTTTTTCATGAATTTAAAAAGCTCATTTACATAATGGTCTTTGCGCTCAAGGCCTAGTTTTAGTCCGCGTTCTTTAATGATGTTGTGCACCATTTGAAAATGTTCTAATTCTTCTTTTGCAATTTCTAACAAGTCGGTTACAAGTTCTTCGTGCTCCGAATTGTAAGTAATAATTGTAATAATATTAGTAGCGGCTTTTTGTTCGCACCAAGCATGATCGGTAAGAATTTCTTCAATATTTGATTCGACTATGGTAACCCATCTTGGGTCGGTTACTAATTTTAGACCTAACATTTGCTTTGTATTTTGATATATGCAAAATTAAGTCTTTTCTTTGTAATTGAATTCGAAATTATGGTAAAATCTAAAAGTTTATTAATTCTTGGTTTTGTGTGGCCCGAGCCAAAATCTTCGGCTGCCGGAAGTCGCATGATGCAATTGATTGATTTGTTTGCTGCTGCAAATTATAATGTCACTTTTGCAAGTACGGCGCAAAATCTGGAATTTTCTGAAGATCTTACCCGTATCGGAATTTCTATCCAAAACATTGAGTTGAATTCTTCTTCGTTTGATGAATTTATTAAAGAATTAAATCCTGAAATTGTTTTATTCGATCGATTTATGGTAGAAGAACAATTTGGTTGGCGCGTTTCAGAATGTTGTCCAGATGCTTTAAAAATACTCGATACCGAAGATTTGCATTGTTTGCGTCAGGCGCGACAATTGGCTGTAAAGCAAAATCGAGAATTTACTTTTGATGATTTGTTTTCGGATGTTGCAAAAAGAGAAATTGCGAGTATTCTGCGATGCGATTTAACCTTAATGGTTTCCGAATTTGAAATGGATTTGTTGCACACACATTTTAAAATTGATAACGAGTTATTGTTTTATTTGCCACTATTTTCGGAGCAACTCGATGACAATCCTTCGTTTGAAAATCGAGCTGATTTTGTTTTTATTGGTAATTTTCTACATGAACCCAATTTAGATTGTGTTTGTTACTTAGCCAATACGATTTGGCCTTCATTACATTTAAAATTACCAGAAGCTAAATTGTTCGTTTATGGTGCCTATCCAAATGATAAAGTGATGCAGTTGAATAATTCTAAAATTAACTTTCAGGTTTTGGGTAGGGCAGAAGATGCTGCTGAAGTAATAAAGAATGCAAGAGTCATGTTGGCCCCGCTTCGTTTTGGAGCTGGGATAAAAGGTAAATTATTGGAGTCTATGCAATGCGGAACTCCAAGTGTTACTTCTTCAATTGGCGCTGAAGCTATGGCCGGTGATTTAGAATGGAATGGGTTTGTTAAGGATGATCCAAAGGAGTTTGTAGCCTCTGCAATTGCACTCTATTCGGATGTTGTTCTTTGGGAAAAAAGTCAGGAAAATGGATACCTAATTGTAGGAAATCGATACCAAAAGTCCTCATTTGAAAATGATTTTATTAATCGTGTGTATTCAATAAAAGAAAATTTGAAACAACACCGAAATTCCAATTTTATGGGATCTATTTTGCAATTTCATTTAAATTCAAGTACCAAGTACATGAGTAAATGGATTGAGGAAAAGAATAAAAAGATATAAATAAAAAACCCGCTTTTTTGAAGCGGGTTTTTTATATGAATATAACTTAGTATTAAGCTAACATAGTAACTGGGTTTTCTATAAACAGTTTTAATGTTTGTAAGAATTGAGCTCCAGTAGCACCATCAATAGTTCTGTGGTCGCACGCTAAAGAAAGCATCATAGTATTTCCAACTACAATTTGTCCGTTTTTCACAACTGGTTTTTCAATGATTGCACCAACAGAAAGTATTGCAGAATTTGGTTGATTGATAATCGAATTGAATTCAACGATACCAAACATTCCAAGGTTTGAAACAGTAAATGTGCTTCCTTCCATTTCGTTTGGAAGTAATTTTTTCGTTTTTGCTCTTCCGGCTAAGTCTCTAACACCAGCGCCAATTTGAGATAAACTCATGGCATCGGTAAATTTTAAAACAGGAACCACTAATCCATCTTCTACAGCCACAGCAACTCCAATATTCACATGGTGATTAATGGTAATCGCCTCCTCATTCCATTGTGAATTGATTTTTGGATGTTTTTTTAACGCCATTGCACAAGCTTTAATTACCATGTCGTTAAATGAAACTTTGGTATCCGGAACGGCATTGATCATTGCTCTTGATTTCATTGCTTCATCCATGCTCACTTCAATAGTTAAATTGTAGTGTGGAGCAGTAAATAAAGATTCTGCCAATCTTTTAGCAATAATTTTTCGCATTTGCGAATTGTTGATTTTTTCGGTTACCATTTCTCCAGCAGGTACAAATGGTTTTGCAGCTGCAACTGTTTGTTCAGAATGGGAAACGGATGGTGAAGCAACAGCTGGTGCTGAAGCATTGTGGTTTTCTACATCACTTTTAGTGATTCTACCATTTTCACCTGTACCATTTATTTGAGAAAGGTTAATTCCTTTATCTTTTGCAATTTGTTTTGCTAATGGTGAAGCAAATATTCGGTCATTTGAAGTTGTAGTTGAAACATTAGAAGTTGCTGCCATTGGAGCTTTAACTGGTTCAGCAATCTGAGCAACTGGCGCTTCTACTTTTCCAAAATTTTCTGCAACTCCTGTAATGTCAGTTCCCGCAGGTCCAATAATAGCTAATACGCTATCTACTGGAGCCGATTCCCCCTCTTGAATTCCAATGAACAATAAAGTTCCTGCGTTGAAAGATTCAAATTCCATTGTTGCTTTATCGGTTTCGATTTCAGCAAGAATATCACCTTCGTTAACAGTGTCTCCAACTTTTTTCAACCATGTTGCAACAGTTCCTGTAGTCATCGTGTCACTTAAACGTGGCATGGTGATTACTTTTAAGCCTGCAGGTATTGCTACCGCCGCTTGTGTTGCAGCTGGTGCTTCTGCTACTGGAGCTGCCTGCGCTGCTGCTTGAGCCGCACCTGATAATAAACCAGAAATATCTTCTCCTTCTTTTCCAATGATAGCTAATAAAGAATCTACTGGAGCTGAATTTCCTGCTTCAATTCCAATGTGTAATAAAACACCTGAATTGAAAGATTCAAATTCCATTGTAGCTTTATCGGTTTCGATTTCTGCTAAAATGTCTCCTTCTTTAATAGTGTCTCCAACTTTTTTTAGCCAATTTGCAACTGTCCCTTCGGTCATCGTGTCGCTCAATCGAGGCATTGTAATTACTGTAGCCATGATTATAATCTATGAGAAATGAATGGATAATTTTCTTGTTCGTAAACCACATCATATAATTGTTGTGCTTCTGGGTAAGGAGATTCTTCTGCGAATTTTTCACATTCGTCAACTAAATCTTTTACTCTTTGATCCATAGCTTCAATTTCTGCATCTGTAGCATACTTTTTTTCTTTGATGATATCTAAAACCTGAGTTATTGGGTCAATTTTTCTATATTCATCTACTTCTTCTTTTGAACGATATAATTGCGCATCCGACATCGAGTGACCTCTATAACGGTACGTTTTCATTTCTAAAAATGTTGGTCCATCTCCACGACGCGCTCTTTCAATAGCTTCAGTCATTGCTTCAGCTACTTTCACTGGGTTCATTCCGTCAACTGGTCCGCAAGGCATTTCATATCCTAAACCCAATTTCCAAATATCGGTATGGTTAGCCGTTCTTTCTACTGAAGTTCCCATGGCATATCCATTGTTTTCACAAATAAATACAACAGGAAGCTTCCATGTCATAGCCATGTTAAATGCTTCATGAAGCGATCCTTGACGAGCAGCACCATCTCCAAAATAGGTTAAGGTAACTCCGCCAGTATTGAAATATTTATCGGCAAAAGCCATACCTGCGCCAACAGGAATTTGAGCTCCTACAATTCCGTGACCACCAAAAAATCCGTGTTCTTTAGAAAAAATGTGCATTGATCCACCCATACCTTTAGAAGTGCCGGTAACTTTTCCGTAAAGCTCTGCCATAACTTTTTTAGGATCTACTCCCATTCCTATTGGCTGAACGTGATTACGGTAAGCCGTGATCATTTTATCTTTAGATAAATCCATTACATGAAGAGCACCTGCAAGAACTGCTTCTTGTCCGTTATATAAATGTAAAAAACCTCTTACTTTTTGTTGAATATATACTGCAGCTAATTTGTCTTCAAATTTTCTCCAAAACTGCATGTCTTCATACCATTTTAAATAGACTTCTTTAGTAATCTCTTTCATTTTTAGTGAATTACGGATGTTATTTAATATTTTATTTATTTATTTCTGATGCAATAAATTGCTTTTCACAAATTTACGAATTGCAAAAGTAAGATATTGTATGTAGATGTAAAAATTAATAGCGCTCAAATTATTACAATTTATAAATTGTTTAATCAAAAATATCAACTACATCGATATAGCTAAAGTGAGGTGCTATTGAAAGATAAGGGCAATAAATTATTTATTGAATTGGATCTGTATACCTCACCCGATTCTCCCATAAAATATATTTCTATTGGAGCATCTTGTTTAAATTCATATTCAGCTATAGATTGTCGGCAAGAACCACAGGGTGGGATAGGAGTTAGGGTTGGGTTACTATCTGACGCTGCCGAAATTGCTATCGTAACTATTTTAGCCTCTGGATAAATGGCACCGGCTTGATAAATGGCAACTCTTTCTGCACAAAGCCCTGAAGGGTAGGCTGCATTTTCTTGATTGGATCCCAACACAATTTTGCCATTGTCTAATGCAATGGCAGTGCCAACTCTAAAATGTGAATAAGGAGCATAGGCCTTTTTTCTAATTTCAATTGCTTGTTGCACCAAAGATTGAATGTTCTCTGGCAATTGAGTTTGATCTTCAAAAACTTTAAATGTGGTCGTAATATTTATTTCTTTCATAATTATAGCGGAAAAAAAATCCAAATTTCAATGAAATTTGGATTGTAAATTTGTTGTATTTAGCTATTAAAGGTCATCGTATTTTTCTCCAAAATTAAATGTAAGAGAAAAACGAAGCGTATTTTCTAAAGGACTTTTAATGTTTGATGCATTGAATAAATAAGAAACATCTACTTTAACGACATTATATTTAAAACCGGTACCAAGAGTAAAGAATTTTCTTGCTCCTTTTGCAGGACTTTCATGGAAATAACCCATTCTAAACGCGAATGAATCTTGATACATATATTCAGTTCCAACAGAATAAGTGATTTCTTTTAACTCCTCAGACATGCCTCCTGGAGCATCTCCAAATGATTGAAACATTCCAGATACCCAATTGATATTTTTATATTCGGTATTAATTATTGATTGATCGTTATTATCAATGATTCCATTCCCATCTACATCCTTTAATTCTAGAGGAGTTGGCACCATCAATTTGGCAAATTCCACATTCAACGCTACTTTATTGTATTCATCTAGTATAAAATCAAAACCTCCCCCAATTCGCATATTTGCTGGCAAATAATTAGAAGTGATGTCATTTTTAGTATTATCATAACTAATTTTTGGTCCCATATTTTGGAAATTAAACCCTAATCGGTATCTTCCATTAAATTCATTAAATGCGATCTCTTCAGATTGAAAAAAACCAGCCACATCAACAGCAAAAGAAGATCCTGGAACAGCATCCGAATTAACATCAGCAATTTTTAAATTGGATCTAATGTATCTTCCTCCAACAGCCATGCTAAAATGATCACTTAATTTAAGAGAATAAGAACCGTCTAATGCTAATTCATTGGGTTTAACCACATTTGCAGGGTCATCAAAATTTTGTCTCAATTCTATTTCACCTAAACTAAAATAACGTAAACTTGTTGCAAATGCACTTCTTTCAGAAATTCGATTGTAATAGTTTACTTGACCTAGCGAAATATCGTTTACCAATTGGGTTAAGTAAGGAGTATAACTAATTGAAAATCCTTGTTTGTCATTTGCAAATGCATATTTAGCTGGATTCCATTGTTGCGAATACGCATCAGCAGAAGTTGCTACCCCTTGGTCTGCCATACCTGCTGCTCTAGCATCAGAAGCTATCAATAGAAAAGGAACTCCGGTTGTAATTACTCTTTCTTGTGCATAAATAGAAAGATTTGTAAAACAAACTAACAATAAAATTAAGGTGTTTTTATTTGAATAAAAATTTTTTAGTATTTGATTTTTTTGAAACATTGATTTCATTTTATGTTTTAATTAATTAACAAATATAGTATTTTCTTATAGGATTACAAGTTTTTCTATTTTTTCAGCTTGATTATCTGAAATGGTTGATCTTACAGTTAATTTATAAATGTATACGCCTTTACCAATTTTATCCCCAAAATCATCTTTCCCATCCCAAGTAATTTCTCTTGATAAAAAACCTTCAGTTGTTACTATTTGATTGATTGTCTTCACAATTTTACCTGTGATTGTCATAACTTGAACTTGCACTTCTAGGGGTTCGAAAGGTTTATTATGGCTGAACCAAAATTGTGTGTAATTTACAAACGGATTTGGATAATTTAACACATTACTTAAAGTTACATCTTGACTATTGGCAACTACAAATTGAATTTCAGTTGAAATAAAATTATTATATACATCCCATGTTTTGAATGTAATTGTGTGTAATCCGGCAGTTAAATTTCGAAAAGGAAATCGGATTTTTCCTATTTTATAATTGTTCAGTTCGGTTTCGTAATAATCATTCAAAATATAAGGCTTGGTCTCATCACCATCTAAAATTGCTACGATATCATGGCCAATGCCACTTGCTGTATTTATTCCGTTTTCATCTTCTATAAATGCAAGAAAAAAGGGCGATTCATTCGTAATTCCTCCATTTATAAATGTTTCGTCATTCATGTAAAGACGCACCCTTGGCGGTGTAACATCAGCAACTGCATTGGTATTTATTCCGCCAATTTTAATGGTTAAATTATGACCTGTTTTATCTTCTAACACCTGATTTTTTTTAGCATAAAAACTAACTCTTCCGTTTCCAAGTGGAATTTTGATGTCTTTAGGAACTACAAATCCTATTTCAAACAGTCCATTAGAAACCGATGCATTTCCACGAAAAATTGTTTCTCCAAGATTATTTAGCGCAATAGGAGGGCTGTATCCATCATTATTTAATGTCATTTGAGTATAATTCTTGTCAAATACATTAATGGCAACTTCACCATTAAAATTTGACAGCAATAAACCGTTTTCATCATGTACTTCACCACTTAGTTTTACATAACTCAAAGCTTTTAAGTCATCAATTGGCTGTGTGATGGGTACATCATTTATTTTTGTTAATACAATATTTGGTTTTGGTATGGCCAACATTAATGCTGGATCACCAATGTAGGAAGTTACCCGAATCGCAGATCCGTCTGCATTGCTAACGCTTTTTGCTAATCTTAATGCTTCTGCAATTGATACTCTTGGAGCGTTTCCAAAAGAATATAAAAATGAAGATAGCGAAGTGTTAAAATCAAAAGCATAACTGATTTCTCTAGTTGTTGAAACTAATGAAATGGCACCACCTTTAGGATTCCAATAGGTGTATTCACCTGCTGTTGGACGAAACGGATTATCAAATCGTGTAAACTGACAGGTAATTGTAATAAATAAAGGATATTTATATTGGTTGTAGTAATTGGATCCGTCAGGTTTGTCCCAAAGTCGTTCTCCAGTAAGACCGTCTTCACCTCCGTGACCTAAAAAATTAAATACTAAAGCGCCTTTTTCAAAATAATTGTTTAATTCTTCTTTTGCTTTTGGATAGCGATCTCCACCTGCAGAAGTTTCTTGTTGGTAGGCATCTAATATGATTTTCTTGAAATTGACATTAGGGGTATTGGCATAAATTACATCTGTTAGGGTGTTTTGAGCAGTTTGTAAAACACCGTCTCCATTTTTATCAGTGTCGTCTGAAATGGCAACATAATTATTTCTCCAACTTCCATAGGATTTTATGTCATGATATTCGATTACCTTATTTACCATTTCTTCAGCTTGCTGAGCAGATGAAATTAGCATTCTACCAACTGCAATATCTGGAGCGCCATAACTAATATCAAGGTTTCCTTCATTAGAATCCATCATCACAAAATAATCATCTGAAGAGAAAGAAGCAGCAGTTTCATAATAACTGTTTACGGCATGATAAATCGGAACAATATTGGTGTTGTTTCGAATTCGATCTTTAAAATCAAATGATGCATCTCCAAAAAGATTTACATATTTAACTTTTTTAGCAGATGATGAAGCATTTTGATAAACATATTTAATAAAATTTCTAATCGCGCCAATGTCTTGTTTTCCGCCACCAAACTCCTGATAAATTAAGTCTAAATTGACCACTTTAACATTTATTCCAGAATAATTTCTGTGAAAATTCGCCAATTTTTCTGCTTGGGAATTTAAAGAACGAGGGGTAATGATTAAATAATCTATATCTTGAAAAACGCCTTGATTATTGTTAAATATGGTTCCTTTTAAATTTTGATTAGCAACCGATGAGTTCGAATCTTTAGAGGGAGAATATGTGTCCGACAAATCAACTGCGATATAATTCTTTGCTTGCCCTAAGTTTGTTTTAAACGAAAAATTACTTTGTCCGTTATTAGCATAAGAACCTACATTGTAAATATCAGTTATATCCCAAACTTGAGAAATTCCGGTTGCATTAGAGAATTGATATTGCCCAATTCCAGTTAATGTGCTTGCAGCATTATAAGTAAATCGAAATTGTTTTCCGAAGCCAACCAAATTACTTTTTGCTTTTATATTGATGTAATCTAAATACCCTTTGGAAGTTGGCACTCCATTGTTGTTGTAATTTAGTTTAATACTAATATTTGTGGTTGCAGGAAATGTAGTATTTGAGGGTAAATTTCCCTCTGCTGCAGCTTTTCCAGAATTCAATGTTACATCTACCATGTTTAATGTACCTAGATTTGCTCCATTTGCAGTTGCAACAAAAGAAGTAGTAACAACCGAATTAGCTCCGGTATGAATTGCTATGCTAGCTGGGGTATTTGTATCAATATTTGGAAATGAGAAATCAAAAGTTTGTTCGTTTTTTGTGCTAAAATCTTCTCCAAACCATGTTCTTCCTAGTCGACCAATATTAATTAAATCAACTTCGTGAAATTGGTAATCATCAAACGAAGTTATTGTAGTTGTTGGTGTTCCAGTTGGCTCAGAAATTGCATTTATTCTTTTGCCATTTGAAGCTCCAACGGTAATATAGTAATAAGATTTGTCGGCATATAAATTTAAATTGGTGTTGTTTTCTGTGCTCCAATTATCCATTCCTTCGCCATAAAATAGTATGTAGTCACCGTCATTAAAAGCGCCGTCAGATTCTCCTGCAACCTGAATGGCGTTTTCAGTTAGGTCGTTTGGATACGGAGCATTATTTGATAATGGAGCCATTCTACCTCCAAGACCATATATTTGAATTTTTTGTGGATCTATAGAGTTTGGATTAAAACCTAAATCAGATAAAAAGCTTTTAGTGATTTTGTAAACCCCAGATTTTTCAATATAAAATCGTTTCCAGGTTCCAGTTGATAAAACCGAATTGGTAATTGCAGAAGTTGAATTATTTGAAACAAATCTATTTTCAAACGAAGTTTTAGTGAAATAATAATTTAGAGACAGCACCTTTTTATATCCAGATTCGTCTTTAATTATTGGCAAAAACGAAAGGTAGCAATAATTTTGATCTCTAGAGTTTATTGCTTTTACTGAAGCTTTTATTGTGTTATTTATTTCCGATTTAGATAAATCTCCAATTTGAGATTCAGAAATGGATTCGTAAACAATATTGTTAATTTGAAGTGAATTTTCATTAATAATATAATCTACAGGGATTTTCTTTATGAAAAGCAACGATCTATTATGAAAGTTAAAATTATAACTATCTGATGAAAATTGAGGAATTTGTAACTTGGTTTCTTCGATTGCATATTCTGTTTTAGCGATCCAATCAATTAAGATTGTACCGCTTTGTTGAGCATTTGCAATGCAACTTGAAAGTATAAAAATTAAAGCAAGAATATTTTTCATTGAATATGAAAACGAAAATAAGTTGTAAATATTACTATTGGGTAAAATTAAAATTAATAATTAGTTTATGCAATAATAAATAACGTGATGCGTTATTAAAATATGTTGAAAAATATTTTTTCTAATTTTTAAAAAAGTTGTTGCAATTTCAAGGTTAATTCTTATATTGCGGCTCGAAATTTATTACCTACTTAAGTATGAAAGTAAACAAATTTATGGCAATCAGATTGTTACTTGTATTAGTAATTACAGTTAGTATTACAAGTTGTAGCAAAAAATCAAGTTCTAATTCTGGTTCTAAAGCAACAGGTTGGAAAATCAATGATAAAAAAGGAGGATTTCAATATGCCTCTAAATACAAGAAGCAAGAAACTGCTCCTGGACTTGTATTAGTTGAAGGTGGAACTTTCACAATGGGTAAAGTTCAAGACGATCCAATGCATGATTGGAATAATACTCCAAATCAACAACATGTAATGTCTTTTTACATGGATGAAACGGAAGTTACTAACATGATGTATATGGAGTATTTGGATTGGATAAAAAGAGTATTTCCGCCAGATCAAGATAATTATAAAAACATCTACGAAGGTGCTGTACCAGATACTTTAGTTTGGAGAAGCCGTTTAGGTTATAATGAAACAATGACTAACAATTACTTGAGACATCCAGCTCATGCTGAATATCCTGTAGTTGGAGTTAATTGGATTCAAGCGACAGAATTTAGTAAATGGAGAACAGACCGTGTAAATGAATCGGTATTAGAAAGAGAAGGTTACTTGAAAAAAGATGCGAAAGTTGTTGATGTAAAAGCTGAATCAACTTTTAGTACAGATACTTATTTAGCAGCTCCTTCAAAAACTTTTGGTGGTGATGATAAAATCGTACTTAAAGGTAGAAAAAATTCAAAAGCTGCTGGTAAAGGTGGTTCTAAAGGACCTGGTGGAGTAAACAAACCTGCTACTAATGTTTATGCTCAAAGATCTTCTGGAATTATATTACCAGAATATAGATTACCAACTGAAGCTGAATGGGAATATGCAGCAGCAGCAGATATTGGTCAAAGAGAATACAATACGTATAAAGGTCAAAAGAAATATCCTTGGTCTGGAAGTTATACTCGTACAAGTAAAAGACAAATTAAAGGTGACCAGTTGGCCAACTTTAAACAAGGAAAAGGAGATTACGGTGGAATCGCTGGATGGTCTGATGATAATGCAGATATTACTAATAAAGTAAAATCATATCCACCAAATGATTTTGGTTTGTATGATATGGCAGGAAACGTTGCAGAATGGGTTGCTGATGTTTACCGTCCAATTGTTGATGATGAAGCAAATGACTTCAATTACTTTAGAGGTAACGAATTCATGAAAAATAAAATTGGTACTGACGGTAAAGTTGAATTAATCACTCCAGAAACTCAAAAATTTGATACTTTATCTAATGGTAAATTAATTGCAAGAAATTTTTCTGGTCAAATTGCTCAAGTTCCTGTTGATGATAAAGAAACTTATTTAAGACAAAACTTTGATAAGAGTGATCTTAAAAACTATAGAGATGGTGACAAACAATCATCTAGATATTTTGATTTTGGTTCTTCAGAAGAAGGTGACGGAAAATTAAGAGAAGATCAAAAAATGTATGATTCACCGGTACACAATGTTTCTACAGATAGTATTGGTAACATGATTCGTAAATATGACCGTTCAAATAAAAGAACTACATTGGTAAACGACGATGTTAGAGTTTATAAAGGGGGTTCTTGGAGAGACAGAGCGTATTGGTTAGATCCTGCACAAAGAAGATATTTCCCACAAGATATGGCAACAGATTATATTGGATTTAGATGTGCAATGTCTAGAGTTGGTCCAAAATCAGATTTCAAAAAATCTGCTAGAAATAAAAAAAGATAATATTTAAAATTAAATATAGCAAAAGCCCTTTTATTAGGGCTTTTTGTTTTTTAAAATAGATTTATAATGACAATCAGTGAAATTCATAAACTATTTACCAGCTGTTCTTCGGTAGTAATTGACACTCGAAAAATTACACCTAATTCATTATTCGTAGCATTAAAAGGGGAGCGCTATGATGCAAACACCTTCACAAAAGAGGCATTAGATAACGGTGCTTCCTATGTTTTAATTGACAATAAGGATTATTTTATTGATGGTAGAACTATACTTGTTGAAGATTGTTTGACTGCTTTACAGCAATTAGCTAAATTCCATCGCGAATATTTAAAGATTCCAATTATTGCTTTAACCGGAAGTAATGGGAAGACTACTACCAAAGAGTTGATAAATGTTGTATTGTCTAAAAAGTATAATACCAAAGCCACTATTGGTAATTTAAATAATCATATTGGTGTTCCATTAACCTTGCTTTCATTCAATTCAGAAACCGAAATTGGAATCGTTGAAATGGGTGCCAACCACCAAAAAGAAATTGAGTTTTTGTGCGGCATTGCTTTGCCAGATTATGGTTACATAACCAATTTTGGAAAAGCTCATTTAGAAGGTTTTGGGGGAGTAGAAGGAGTGATAAAAGGCAAAAGCGAAATGTATACTTATCTTAAATCAAACAACAAAAAAGTGTTTGTAAATTTAGATGATGCAATTCAAAATGATAAAACTAGTACTATGGATCGAATTACTTTTGGTCAAAATTCCGCTACTGTATCAACTGGAATTTCTAATGTTATTGCCAATCCATTAGTTGAAGTGCAATTTCACGAACTTACAGTTAAGTCCAATTTAATTGGTTTGTACAATGCGAATAACATTAGTGCAGCAATTACTATTGGAACTTATTTTGAGGTTGCAGATAAAGATATTAAGGAGGCTATTGAAAGTTATATTCCTGAAAATAATCGATCGCAATTGTTAAATAAAAATTCTAACGAGATAATCTTAGATGCATATAATGCAAATCCTAGTAGCATGCTTGTGGCTTTGCAAAATTTCTTGCAATTGGATAAAACCGATAAAGTAATTATTATTGGTGATATGTTTGAATTGGGCGAAGAAAGTCTTGCAGAACATCAATCAATAGTTAATTATTTAAAACCGAATGAGTCGGTTGCCTGTTATTTTATTGGAAACGATTTTTATTCAAATAAAGTAGAGCAAACCAATTTCAGTTTTCACAAGGATTTTGATGCATTTACAGTATTTCTAAAATCAAGCAAGTTTAAAAACAAAACTATATTAATTAAAGGTTCTCGAGGGATGGCACTAGAGAGAGTGCTCGAATATATTTAAATAAAAAAGCTCCATCATTTGGAGCTTTTTTTTCTTTTGATTGCAACTTAATTTCGTAGACTAAAATTATATTTAATTGTACCAACTTGTTTTTCAGTTCCATCTGGACTTGGACTCCATTTAGTATTTAATGCCGCTATTTTTGCTTGAGATGCTAAACAAGATGCGGTATTTGTTGTGCCTCTTGCACCAGGTTTAGCTTCTATCACTTTACCATCTTTATTTACGGTAATTTGCACAACTACGGTCCCTTCTTCATTGCAATTGTAAATAGGTTGCGGCTTGCTAATTGCCATTCTTCCATTTAAATCATACCCTGATCCATTTCCTTTTCCATTACCACTTCCGTTTCCACCGCCACTTCCAGAACCATTTCCAGCTCCAGTACCTGTGCCATTACCACTTCCGTTGCCTCCGCCAGAACCACCTCCTGAACCACCATTACCTGAGTATCCTTTTGAATTAATATCACCGTTTTCACGACCTTGATTTCCTGCAGATTTAGAATTTCCATCGCCTCCCTTTTTGTTTCCTTTTAAAAGATTAGCCACTGCATCATCCACTTTTCGTTCCACCGGTTTTTTTACTTCAACCGGTTTTACAACCTCTGGTTTGGTAATTACTTTAGGGTTTTTTACAGGTTCGTTTTTAGGGATAACCACATCCGTTTTATCTGCTTCAGCATCCTGAGAAATGATATCTTCTTGAGGTGTTTCTTCAACTGCAACTAATTTTGTGTTGGATTTTATATCGAGTTCTTTGCTGTCAAAATTAGCTCCCGAACCTAAATCAGTGTCACCAAAATTAACAGTAACTCCGCCACCACCTCCGCCACCTGTCATAGCTAAAAGTTCTTCGTCCGAAGGAGGCCAAAAACTAATTAAATATAAGATACAAAGAAGTATACAATAAACAATTGTAGCTAGTATCACAGACTTTTTTTTGTCAGATAAAGATGAATTTAGCGTACTCTTTATTGCTATTGATGTTAATCCCATAGACCTTTTTTTATTTAACGATTAAAGATACTAAAAATTGTGAATTTTAAATTAATTATTTAGCTGATTTGAAATTTCTGCTAAGTAATATATAACCAATAACTCCCGAGATTAAGGAAGCTATTAATATTATGATTTTCGAATTGTTTATCACCAAAATACTGTCAAAAGCTAATAGCGTAATGAAAATTGACATGGTAAATCCAATGCCGCCAAGAAATCCCACTGCAGCTAGTTTACTCCAATTGATACCTTTGGGTAGATTAGTTAGTTTAAGTTTAATTGCTATATAAACAAAAGAGATTATACCAATTGGTTTTCCTAAAGTTAATCCAAATAAAATTCCCAAAGAATACGGTTCTGAAATAATATGTAACCAATCATTACCAATAGTTATCGCGGTATTACATAAAGCAAATAGTGGAATAATTACAAAAGCAACGGGATAATGCAGCCAACTTTGAAGTTTATAAGAAATAGATTTTTCTTTTCCGTCTCCAAAAGGAATTGCAAAAGCTAAAAGTATTCCGGTAATGGTAGCATGGACACCCGAATTTAGCATAAAATACCACATTATAACCCCTCCAATTAGATACAAAAGCAAATTAGTTACTTTCAGTCGATTGAGTACCAATAGCAATCCAAAAACACCTAATGAAATTGCTAGATTTAGAAAGTAAATCGTTTTGGTGTAAAAGAGCGCAATCATCAAAATTGCTCCTAAATCATCTATTACTGCTAATGCAGTTAAAAAGATTTTTAAAGATAACGGAATTCGATTTCCTAAAAGGGATAATATTCCAATTGCAAAGGCAATGTCGGTTGCCATTGGTATACCAAATCCCATTTGAAATGGGGTATTATTATTAAATAAAATATAAATTATTGCAGGAATGATCATGCCTCCAGCAGCTCCACTAAGTGGTAGGATAGCATCTTTAATTTTAGATAATTCACCAATATAAAGTTCTCTTTCTAATTCTAATCCAATCAATAAAAAGAAAATTGCCATTAATCCATCATTAATCCAATATTCAATGGGATGCCTCGCAATTGTAAAATGCCAAATTGAATTATACCCTTCCGAATATATTGAATTTGCAAGGAGTAAAGATAGGATTGTGCAGAGCAGCATAACCAATCCCCCTGCTTTTTCGCTATTAAAAAAAGAAAGAAAAAGTTTTGTTCTTTTCATTTAATTGTACTTTTATTCTGATTTTTTAAAAGTAAATGCAGATAAGTTAGTCTTAATTTATATATCCTCAATATTTATATATTATTCCACTACTGTGATCGCTTTTAGCTCCTGTAACACTGCTTAAAACATTAATCTCGTTTCTTAATTTTAACACACCTAAAAGCGCAAATATTAAGGCTTCTTTGAATTCTAAGGTATTATTATCTGGAATGATAATTTCAATTTTAGGTAAATGAAATTGCATGCGTTCAATTAAAAAATCGTTGTAAGCACCGCCGCCTGTTATTAGCATTTTGCCTTGTTTCTTATTTAATGCCAAATTAGTTTGTACTGCAATATGCTCCGTAAAAGTGTGCATTTTATCTTCTACCTTAATAGAATGTTTTTCAATTAATGGAAATACAACTTCTTTAACAAATTCAAATCCTAGTGATTTTGGGAATGGTTTTTTGTAATATTCTAATGCGTTTAATTCATTCAACAAATCTAAATTCAATTTTCCGCTTCGAGCATTGGTACCTTTATCATCATAATCCAATCCCAATTTATTGGCATAAAAATTCAAAACAGTATTTACGGGTGAAATATCAAAGGCCACTCGGTTGCCATTTTCTTCAAAAGACACATTAGAAAAACCACCTAAATTTAAGCAATAATCAAATTCTGAAAATAATATGCGGTCTCCTATTGGAACTAAAGGCGCACCTTGTCCGCCTAATTGAACATCCTGAACTCTAAAATCACAAACTACTTTTTCATTAATAATTTTGGCGATTTTGGGTAAGTTTCCAATTTGTAAAGTAAATCCATTTTGGGGTTGGTGAAGAATAGTATGCCCATGAGAACATACGGCATCGAGATTTGAAATCTCATTTTTTTCTATAAATGATTTAATTAGTTCTCCTAATAAATCGGTGTAATTTTCATTTAATTGAATTAATTCTGCTTCCGAATAATTCATCGCCTCTTTTAGCTTTATTACCCATTCTGGAGAGTATGAAACGGTTTCGCTTTTTGTTATTTTATAACTCCATTTTTGATTTTTCAAATTGAATTCTATCTCTGCCAAATCAACTCCGTCTAGCGAAGTGCCTGACATGACGCCAATAACACGATAGTTTTCTTTAATCATTTTTAAAATTACGAAATCGTTTGAGAAATTAATAAAATTGTTCTATTTTTGAGGTCTAAAATTAAGTAATTATCAAATAATATCACTCAAAAATATGGATTTTAATCTAACCGAAGAACATTTAATGATTCAGCAAGCCGCTAAAGATTTTGCTCAAACCGAATTATTACCTGGAGTTATTGAAAGAGACGAACATTCGAAATTTCCAACTGAGCAAGTTAAAATGATGGGTGAACTTGGTTTCATGGGAATGATGGTTGATCCAAAATACGGTGGTGCAGGATTGGATAGTGTTTCTTATGTTTTGGCAATGACCGAAATTGCCAAAGTAGATGCATCTTCAGCCGTTATTATGTCGGTTAACAATTCACTTGTTTGTGCTGGAATGGAAAAATATTGTAACGAAGAACAAAAAATGAAATACCTAGTTCCGCTTGCAAAAGGGGAGGTAATTGGTGCTTTTTGTTTATCTGAACCAGAAGCAGGAAGTGATGCTACTTCTCAAAAAACTACCGCAATTGATAAAGGTGATTACTATTTGTTAAACGGAACAAAAAACTGGATTACCAACGGATCTTCAGCTTCAACTTATTTAGTTATTGCTCAAACAGATATTGAAAAAGGACATAAAGGAATCAATGCTTTCATCGTTGAAAGAGGTTGGGAAGGATTTGATATTGGTCCCAAAGAGAAAAAAATGGGAATTCGCGGAAGCGACACCCATTCTTTACTATTCAATGATGTGAAAGTACCTAAAGAAAACCGAATTGGTGCAGATGGTTTCGGATTTGCATTCGCAATGAATGTGTTAAATGGGGGTCGTATCGGTATTGCATCGCAAGCCTTAGGAATTGCAACAGGTGCCTACGAATTAGCATTAAAATATTCGCATGAAAGAAAAGCATTCGGAAAAGAAATCTTTAACCACCAAGTTATTGCATTTAAATTAGCCGATATGTATGTAAAAGTTACTGCAGCCAAATTATTAGTAATGAAAGCGGCCTGTGAAAAAGATGAAGGTAAAGATATTGCTCATTCGGGAGCTATGGCCAAATTATATGCTTCTGAAATTGCTTTGGAAGTGGCTAATGAAGCAGTTCAAATTCATGGCGGAAACGGTTATGTTGCCGAATACCATGTAGAACGAATGATGCGTGATTCTAAAATTACTCAAATTTATGAAGGAACTTCTGAAATTCAACGTATTGTAATTTCAAGAGGATTGTCATAGCAACCTATTAAATCAAATTATTTTACCCTTTCAGAAATTCGTTTTTGAAAGGGTATTTTTATTAATTTAGCATTTGTAAAATCGCTGTATGAAAAATGTAATTATTACCGGAACTTCTCGTGGAATTGGATTGGAATTGGCCTTATTGTTTGCTTCCCAAGGGCATCAAGTGGCAGCTATTTCAAGAACAGTAGCACCTCAATTGTTAGGAAATCCAAATATAACTTGTCTCTCTGTAGATATTTCTTCAGAGAAACAGCTGCAAGAAGTTGCTGCTTTTATAGAAAACACATGGAAAAAAGTGGATGTAGTGATTCATAATGCAGGGATTTTGGTGAATAAACCCTTTTTGAAAATCACTCCAAATGATTTTGAAAAAGTATATAAAGTAAATGTTTTTGGAGTGGCTCATTTAACCCAAGTTTGTATTCCTTATATGAATTCAGGTAGCCATGTAGTTTCAATAAGTTCTATGGGTGGAATTCAGGGAAGTATGAAATTCCCAGGTTTAGCAGCTTATAGTTCTAGTAAAGGAGCCTTAATTACACTTTCTGAATTATTGGCAGAAGAGTATAAAGAACAAGGAATTGCATTTAATGTATTGGCACTTGGTGCGGTTCAAACCGAAATGTTGCAAGAGGCCTTTCCTGGATATAATGCTCCAACTACTGCTTTAGAAATGGCCGATTATATTATGAACTTTGCTTTGACGGGTAATAAATATTATAACGGCAAAGTGTTACAAGTTTCTTCTACAACGCCCTAATTTTGAGTGAAGTCTTAGCTAAATATTTACCCGAACACGCAGTCGAAACTTGTTTTGAGTTAATCAAGGCCAATCGGGTACATCTAAAAATTGTAAACGAAAGGCAAACACGCCACGGTGATTATCGAAAAGGACTTTCGGGAAAACACGAAATTACCGTAAATGCCAATCTAAATAAATACCGGTTTTTAATTACCCTTATTCACGAAATCGCACATTTAGTAGCTTTTGAAAAATTTGGAAGAAAAATTTTGCCGCATGGTGTTGAATGGAAAATAACTTTTCAGAGGTTAATGGTTCCTTTTATTCGTCCAGAAATTTTTCCTAATTCAGTATTGCCTTTAGTTGCGAATCATTTTAGAAATCCTACCGCTAGTAGCGACACCGATGCTAAATTAGCATTTGCACTAAAACAATTTGACGAAAGAAAACCCGATATTCATTTTATTCATGAAGTGCCAAGTGGAAGTTTATTTAGAATAAAAAATGGCAGAATATTTCAAAAAAAAGGGCTTCGAACCAAGCGTTACGAATGTTTGGAAGTAAAAACAGGAAGAGTATTTTTGTTTAATGCCAATGCAGAAGTAGAAATTATACCAGGATAAATAGTAGATATAATTAGAATCACTTCTTTGGCGAAAAATAAATAGATTATTGTTGCTCTTCTTTGTTTTGTGCCTTTCTGATTTTTTTAAACAAATTTGAAGAATATACAAAGTCAACAATTGCTTCATTGTCAGTTTTGAAAATTTCTTTATTTGTGCCTTCCCAAGCTAATAATCCCTCTTTAAGTAATATTATTTTTTGACCAATTTCCATAACCGAATTCATATCGTGGGAATTTATAACCGTAGTAATATTATATTCCTGGGTAATCTCCTGAATTAGGTTGTCAATTAATATTGCTGTTTTGGGGTCTAATCCAGAGTTAGGTTCGTCACAAAAAAGATATTTTGGATTGTTAACGATAGCTCGTGCAATGGCAACTCTCTTTTGCATTCCACCTGATAATTCTGAAGGTTTTTTATGGTGAGCATTTGTTAAATTCACTCTTTGAATAACAAAGTCGGCACGCTCTTTTATTTCGGCAGCTGTTTTATTGGAAAACATCCTTAATGGAAAACCAACATTTTCTTCCACAGTCATACTATCAAATAAGGCGCTACCTTGAAAAACCATTCCAATTTCTGTTCTTAATGCTCTTTTATCATCATCGGATAATTCAGAATAAATTCTACCGTCAAATGATATAGTTCCTACTTCAGGAGTGTGTATTCCTAATAAAGATTTTAACAAAACGGTTTTACCAGAGCCACTTTGACCAATAATTAAATTGGTTTTTCCAGTTTCAAAAATGGTCGAAATTCCCTTTAAAACTTTATTATCACCAAATGATTTTTCTATATTTTTTATTTCTATCATGATGTTAATAGTAATTGAGTTAAAATATAGTTGACCACAATAATCACAACACTTGTCCAAACAAATGAAACGGTACTTGCTTTACCTACTTCTAGTGCACCACCTTTCATGTAATATCCATGAAATGAAGGGATTGTAGAAAGTAAAAATGCAAAAACCATTGTTTTTATAAAAGCATAGGTTATATGAAACGGAATAAAATTAGTTTGGAGGCCGGTAACAAATTCATTACTAGCTACAAATCCACCATATACCCCAGCGATCCAACCTCCAAGAATACCAAGAAACATAGCAATACCTATTAAAAATGGGTACAGTAGGGAGGCGATGATTTTTGGAAATACAAGATAATTTAATGAATTTACTCCCATTACCTCAAGTGCATCGATTTGCTCAGTAACTCGCATTGTTCCTATACTTGATGTGATGAAAGAACCCATTTTACCAGCCATAATTATGGATATAAATGTTGGAGCAAATTCTAAAATTATAGATTGTCTGGTAGCAAATCCTATTAATTGTTTTGGGATTAATGGATTGGTTAAATTTAAAGCCGTTTGAATGGAAACAACACCTCCAACAAAAAAGGAAATGAATGCAACAATTCCTAAAGATCCAATTATCAAATCGTCAATCTCTTTAAAAATTAATCCGCGCATTACAGACCATTTTGTTGGCTTGTTGAATACCTCTTTTAGCATCAAGAAGTACCTTCCAATTTGCGATATGTATCTAAGAAGTATCATTTATTTTTGAGAATCAAATTGCTGGAATAATTAGTTGTAAATGTACTATAATTTGTTTAATTGTTTAGGTTCAATATATCGATTAAAATAATTTCTCTTTCATTTTTTTTAATCGATAATTTCGAATGAATTTCCCTTGATCGGGAGTGACTAACATTGTTTTATTACTTTTTTTAGCCATCCAAAATCCTTTGATGTAATCAAAAAACAACAACGGTTTTTTCTTCATCATTGCTAATTTAGCCGAAGCAATACCCGTAATTAAAAATCCATAGCCTAAGGTGTAAAAGGCTTCTCCTTGCTTGTATCGTGCAGTTTTATTATAGTTTGCGCCAGTTGGTTTTAAGTGTTTTACTTTTAAAGAAGAGTCTGTAACTACTTTCCAGTTGTAAAATTTGCAAAGTAATTCGTCAACTGTGTCCCAACCCATAGCCGCTCTCAGGCCTCCAATTTGGATGAAAGCTTCTTTTCTATAGGCTTTGAATGCACCTCTAATGTGGTCTTTATCCGTAAGGTTTTCAAGGATGAATTCTCCATTTTTTTCAATGTAAGCAAATCCACCTGCCATGCCAATTTTGTCATCCGATTGAAAATGAGAAATTACTGTCTCAAAGTAATTATTTGGAAAAATTAAATCGGCATCAGCTTTTACAATCAAATCATAATTCTCGTCTAATGTTTCAAATCCCGCCTGAAAAGCTTGAATAACCTTGCTTCCAGGTAAATGAAGTGCATCAGAAGTTTTGTTTACCAAAGAGATAAATGGAAATTTAGATGCAAATTTTAAAACGATAGTTGCAGTGTTGTCTGTTGAATTATCATTTACAACCACAATTTTTGCTGGCAAAACCGTTTGTTCAACTAGCGATTGTAGTGTTAATGCAATAAATTCTTCTTCGTTGTGAGAAGGAATTACGATGTAGTATCTCATTTATTTTACTTTTTCAGCGTAAACCATATAATATCTCGGAGTAAAATAGCGTAACAGTGGACGGAAACCAAACTTTTTTACTGGGTGTGTAAACTTTTCTCTGGCTGTGATTTTCCAACCTGTTTTTTCTAAAAGCCAATCCAATTGCCAATCTTCAAATTCGTGGTAGTGTCTGTCCCACATGTCGGTTTTGCTTCTATATGCAGGAGAAAACCATAAGCGTAACGGAATAGAAATTAAAAGTTTATCGCATTTTACATTTTGTAAAATGGTATACGGATTTAATAAATGTTCAAAAATTTCAAATGCAGTAAAAACAGAATAATCTTGATTTTGTAACGCAGAAACATCATTGTCTAAATCTTCCCCAGAGGTGTTCTTTACTGTGTATCCATTTTCTAACATTATTTTTGAAAAAGGATTCGGAACACCTAAATCAAAAATAGTTTCGGAAGTTGCTACATGTTTTTGTATAAATTCTAAGGTATGCTTAAAGCGTTTATTAGGATAGGTTTTTTCGTACATTTTAATTTGTTTCAAGTTTATTGTTTCATTTGAAAACAGTCTGTAAATTTAGTAATTTAACCTGAAACTTTAGACTTTTAGAAGTAAACAAAAATCGCTTTTCTTGAATTACATTTTATAAACGATGGCATTAATATTCATTCCAGAACCAACGGATGCAAATAAAATAACATCACCTTTGTTAATGCTTTGATCTTTGATTTTTCCTTTAATAAGTAAGTCAAATAAGGTTGGAACTGTTGCTACACTTGAGTTTCCTAACTCATGAATACTCATTGGCATAATTTCGTCGGGCATTTGTTGGTCATAAAGTTTATAAAACCTTTGAATTATAGCCTCATCCATTTTTTCGTTGGCTTGGTGAATTAAGATTTTTTTCAATTGACTGATGTCAACTCCACTTTTATCAAGGCATTCCTTCATTGCTTTTGGAACATTGGAAAGTGCAAATTCGTAAATTTTTCTCCCATGCATTTTTATGTATCTCACATTTGGATCGTGCTCTTTGTTGAATGATTTTCCAAAAAATAAAAAATGCGCTTCATTATAAGTGTAAGTAGCCGTTTCATGAGCTAATATTCCGCCTTCTTCATTAGTGGCTTCAATGATTGTGGCACCAGCACCATCGGCATAAATCATTGAGTCTCTATCGTGCGGATCTACAACTCGAGATAAGGTTTCTGCGCCAATCACCAAACATTTTTTTGCCATTCCGGCTTTGATATACGCTTGTGCTTGAATTACGCCTTCAACCCAACCTGGGCAACCAAAAAGCATGTCGTAAGCAATGCACTTTGGGTTTTTTATTCTTAATTTATGTTTTACTCTACTTGCCAAACTTGGAAGCATATCCGATTGAATTGCACCTTTATTAACATCACCAAAATTGTGAGCAAAAATGATATAATCTAATGTTTCTGGATCTAAGTTGGCATCTGCTATTGCTTTTTCTGCGGCAATAAGAGCGATATCAGAAGTAGTTAATTCATCAGAGGCATACTTTCGTTCTTGAATCCCCGTAATTCCATAAAACTTTTCAGTAATAACATCATTTGGTAATGCAAAATTAGAACCGTCTTCATTTAAGAATACATGATTTGAAAAGTCTTTATTTTTTATGGTTACGGTTGGGATGTAACTTCCAGATCCAGTGATTTTTATATTCATATCTTTATAATTATTGTAACGAATTTATTGATTTTATTTTAATCTTTTCTGCAGAATAATAAAAACCATAAATTATTATTAATTATTTAATAAATAGATTGCAAAATTAATAATACTATAATTTTTCATCTTTTTCTTTTGCAATCTTAATTTGCATAACCGTTGATAAATTGTGCGCTTGGTTTTTCATGCGTTCACAATTTATACCTTGATAATTTTCGTCAATGGCATTTTCAAAATGATTAAGCCAAATTTCGAAAAGTTCTTTTGATAGATAAGATTTAGCATTCACATCCAAATGAATTTGGGTAAGGTTATTGTAATAGCCTCCTGTTCCAAGAATGGATTGCGACCAAAAGCTGACTAATACTGGTAAATGTTCTTCTAGTTTAATTTTCACAACATCAGTAAAAATATAACTGATCGCTTTATCGGCTAAGAGTTTTTTGTAAAACTCATCTACAACTTTATATAAATCGTCTTGGTTTTGAATGTCGTTCATAAGAATAAAATTTATACAAAATTACTTTTTATAAAAGTGTAATCTTGATTAATGTCATGTTTAATAAAAAAAGGTTCCAATTAATTGAAACCTTTTTTATTTTTCGAGTTTTTATTACATGTATGCTTCGATTGGAGCACAGCTGCAAACTAAATTTCGATCTCCGTAAGCATCATCTACACGACGAACACTTGGCCAGAATTTATTATCTGCAATATAATCTAGTGGAAACGCTGCTTGCTCACGAGTGTAAGGGAATTCCCAAGTGTCTGAAGTTAGCATTGCTAAAGTATGTGGTGCATTGTGTAAAACCGTATTATGGTCTTCGGCAGTTGCTTTTTCAATTTCTTTTCTGATAGAAATCATGGCATCGCAAAAACGATCCAATTCGGCTACATCTTCACTTTCTGTAGGTTCAATCATTAAAGTTCCAGCAACTGGGAACGAAACCGTTGGTGCGTGGAAACCATAATCCATTAAACGTTTTGCAATATCGGTAACTTCCACTCCTTGTTGTTTGAAAGCACGGCAATCTAAAATCATTTCATGTGCCGCTCTTCCCATTTCTCCAGAATACAATACTGGGTAATGATCCTCTAAACGCGCTTTCATATAATTGGCATTTAGAATTGCATATTTAGTAGCATTGGTCAATCCTTCAGACCCTAACATCGAAATGTATCCATAAGAAATTAAACAAACTAATGCCGATCCAAATGGCGCAGCAGAAATAGCTGTAATTGCTTGATTTCCTCCAGTAGGGATAATAGGGTTGGTTGGTAAAAACGGAACTAATTTTTCGTTTACACAAATAGGACCCACTCCAGGACCTCCACCTCCGTGAGGAATTGCAAAGGTTTTATGTAAATTCAAATGGCAAACATCTGCGCCAATTGTAGCCGGATTTGTTAATCCAACTTGGGCATTCATATTGGCTCCATCCATGTAAACCAAACCTCCATTTTCATGGATTAGATCCGTAATTTCAATAATTGTGCTTTCAAAAACTCCGTGAGTAGAAGGGTAGGTAACCATTAATGCAGATAAATTGTCTTTATGCTCAATTGCTCTAGCTCTTAAATCTTCTACGTCAATATTTCCTTCTGGAGTTGTTTTAGTAACAATAATTTCCATTCCTGCCATAGCAGCCGAAGCCGGATTGGTTCCGTGTGCCGATGATGGAATTAAGCAAATATTTCTGTGGTGATCACCTCTTGATAAATGATAGGCTCTAATAGCCATAAGTCCTGCATATTCTCCTTGTGCTCCCGAGTTCGGTTGCAAAGTAGTGCCTGCAAAACCTGTTACCACATTAAGTTGGTGTTCTAATTTTTTAAGCATGATTTGGTATCCTTCTGCTTGTTCAATTGGAGCAAATGGGTGAATGCTGTTCCAATTTGCCATAGATAACGGCAACATTTCGGCAGCTGCATTTAACTTCATTGTACAAGATCCCAAAGAAATCATCGAATGATTTAAAGATAAATCTTTGCGTTCTAATTTTTTAATGTAACGCATTAATTGCGATTCAGAATGATGATTATTGAAAACATCATGTGTTAAAAAAGTAGAAGTTCTATTTAAAGAAGCCGGGTAATTAGTGGTGTTAGTTAATTCACTAATGGTTACATTTTCTTTATTTACTGCTTCCGCAAATACAGAAACAATTTGATTTAAGTCTTTTAAAGAAGTAGTTTCATTTAAAGAAATTGAAATTGTTTCGCTATCAACATAAAAGAAATTTACTTCGTGTTTTTCAGCTACCGCTTTTACTTTTGTAGCATCTGCTTTTACCAAAATGGTGTCAAAGAAGGAAGTATTGGTTTGATAAACCCCTAATTTATTTAAGGCATCTGCCAAAGTCACTGCCGAAGCATGAACTTTATTTGCAATATATCTCAATCCTTTTGGACCGTGAAAAACAGCGTACATTCCTGCCATTACAGCCAATAAAACTTGTGCTGTACAAATGTTAGAAGTCGCTTTTTCTCTTTTAATGTGTTGTTCTCTAGTTCCTAATGCCATTCTTAATGCACGATTTCCATTTGCATCAATGGTAACTCCAATGATTCTTCCTGGCATCGAACGTTTGTATTCTTCTCTGGTTGCAAAATATGCAGCGTGAGGACCTCCATAACCCATCGAAATTCCGAAGCGTTGCGAAGTTCCAACTACAACATCAGCGCCCATTTCTCCCGGAGGAGTTAAGGTAACTAAGGATAAAATATCGGCAGCAACGGCTACTTTTATTTCTGCAGCATGTGCTTTTGTAATAAATCCAGCATAATCATGTACTTGTCCGTATTTTCCAGGATATTGTAAAATTGCTCCAAAGAATTCCTCAGAAAAATCGAAAGTTTCGTGATTTCCAATTACTAATTCGATTCCTTTTGGAGTAGAACGCGTTTGCAATACCGAGATGGTTTGTGGTAATACCTCTTCCGAAACGAAAAATTTAACTACATTGTTTTTCTTTTGATCTCTAGTTCTAACATCAAATAATAGCGCCATAGCCTCTGCAGCAGAAGTTCCTTCATCCAATAAGGAAGCATTGGCAATTTCCATTCCGGTTAGTTCAATTATGGTAGTTTGGTAGTTTAAAATCGCTTCCAATCTTCCTTGTGCAATTTCTGCTTGATACGGAGTATAAGCAGTATACCAACCCGGATTTTCAAAAATATTTCTCTGAATAACAGCAGGTACAATAGTTGGATGGTATCCTAAACCGATATACGATTTATAAACTTTATTCTTTTTTCCTAATTCCTGAATGTGACTTAAATATTCATATTCTGTCATTGGCGCATCCAAATCCAATTCTTTTTTCAAACGAATGTTGTTTGGAACTGTTTCTGAAATTAATTGATCTAAGTTTTCTACCCCAATGGTTTTAAACATGCGTTGTAGGTCATTTTCACGAGGACCTATGTGGCGTAAAGCAAATGCGTCTGTTTTCATTTATTAGAAATAAAGATAAGTTTGTGTTGTGTTGAAAGAACCAAAAACAGTTCTTATTTGAGCAAACAAAAGTAATTATTAAACTTCTATTTTTTCATTAAACAAGTTGTAATATTTTGAGAATTTTTCAACCAAAAAGAGGTCTTATTAACAGATTGGCTATTTTTGTGAAATGAAATTTCTTCAGCGGCTTCTCGATTTTTACATTCAATCATCCATTCATGTTGGCTTTGCCGTTTTTTGTTTGGTTAAAATTACAGAAAACACAGCCAATTTAAATCCAAATCCAACTTTATCATTTAGTGTTTTTTTTGCAACAATTTTGGGATATAATTTTCTAAAATATGGGGAAATTTTTTGGAAAGGAAATTATCATTCGGTTAAAAATTATGCCATTCTATTCGTTTCAATTTTTTCACTTTATGGATTGATTTATCAATATATTAATCTTTCAAATGCGATTCGGATGCATTTATTAGTATCGGGAATATTGGTATTAATTTATCCGTTTATTAGAAAATTCGGAATACTAAAATTGTTTTTTGTAAGTCTTGTAGTTACTTATATTTCGATATTTATTCCCTTTGCCAATGTAAAAGTTATCGAAATGGATTTAGTAATAAATTGCATCCAACGATTTTTATTATTGTCCAGTTTGTTAATTCCATTTGAAATAATGGATAGTTTTCAGGATCCAATTTCGTTACAAACATTTCCTCAAAAATATGGCATAAATAAAACCAAGTTATTTGGAATGTTATTTATAATTCCTTTTATGGTTTTGGAGTTTTTGAAAACTAATAGTTCTCTAATTTCTTTGTTTATTGGATTAATAACTGTGATTTTTATTCATTTTTCTTCGAAACAACGCAATAAATATTACACCAATTTTTGGGTAGAAAGTGTGCCTATATTTTGGTTGATTTTGCTATTAATTTGGCAATAAAAAAACCGAAGTAAAACTTCGGTTGGTATCTTATAATAATCCGGCTCGTTTCAATAACGCATCAGCATTGGGTTCCTGACCTCTAAATCTATTATACAAATCCATTGGCAACTCGGTACCGCCCTTAGAAAGTACATTTTCTTTGAATTTAGTAGCCACCTCTTTGTTGAAAATTCCTTTTTCTTGGAAATAAGCAAAGGCATCGGCATCCAAAACTTCTGCCCATTTATAACTATAATATCCAGATGAATAGCCTCCTTGAAAAATATGGGAGAAGGAAACGCTCATGCAATTTTCTGCTACATCAGGAAATAATGCGGCATTATCCATTGCTTCTTTTTCAAATGCTTTAACATCAGCAATTTCTTGATTCACTGCATGGAAAGCCATATCTAAAATTCCGAAACTCAATTGACGCATCGTAGCCATACCTTCTAAAAAGCTGGCGCTTTCTTTGATTTTTTCTACATAGGCTTGCGGAATAATTTCTCCTGTTTCATAATGATTTGCAAATAGCGCCAAAGACTCAGGCTCATAGCACCAATTTTCCATCACTTGACTTGGTAATTCCACAAAATCCCAAAATACTGAAGTTCCCGACAAACTCGGATAAGTAGTATTAGCCAACATTCCGTGTAAGGCGTGACCAAATTCATGAAACAAAGTGGTTACTTCATTAAAGGTTAATAAGGAAGGCTTGGTTTCGGTAGGCGGAGTGAAATTACAAACGATAGAAACATGAGGTCTATCGTTGATTCCGTTTTTTATCACTTGCGATTTATACGAAGTCATCCAAGCGCCATTGCGTTTTCCTTTTCTTGGAAAAAAATCGGAGTAGAAAATAGCAACTAAATTATTTTTTTCATCTAATACTTCAAATGTTTGAACATCTTCGTGGTATTTGTCAATGTCAAAAACTTCTTTGAAGGTAATTCCGAATAACTTTTCTGCAATAATGAACGCTCCATTTAAAACCTTTTCTAATTGAAAATAAGGCTTAAGTAATTCGTCATCTAAGCTGAATAATTTTTGTTTTAACTTCTCAGAATAATAGGCGCCATCCCATTTTTCAAGTTGCTCAAAGCCGTCTAATTCTCTGGCAAAAGCAGTTAATTGTTCAAATTCTTTTTGTGCTGCAGGTTTGGCTTTTTGCAATAAATCATTTAAAAAAGTTGTTACTTTTTCTGGATTTTGAGCCATTCTTTCTTCCAATACAAAATGCGAATGCGATTCGTAGCCTAACAGTTTGGCTCTTTTATGACGTAGAGAAACAATTCGTTTTACATTTTCTTTGTTGTCGAATTCGTTGTCTTGAAATGCTTTTTTACCGGCAGCTATCGCTATTTCTTTTCGTAATTCACGATTTTCAACATAAGTTACAAATGGCAAATAACTTGGAAAATCTAGTGTGAAAACCCAACCTTCTAATTCTTTAGATTTTGCTAATGAACGCGCCATTTCTTTGGCTCCTTCCGGTAGGCCTTTTAAATCGATTTCATTGGTTATGTGAAGTTGGTAGTTGTTGGTTTCGGCCAAAACATTTTCACCAAATGTCAGTTTTAATTTGGCTAACTCGGTGTCTATTTCTCGTAAAACCAATTTATCTGCTTCATTCAGTAGCGCCCCGTTTCTGGAAAAACCTTTAAATTTTTTATCTAAAAGTGTGGTTTGTTCTGGTGTTAAGGTTAACGAATTTTTTTGATCGTAAACGGCTTTTACACGCTTGAATAAATTTTCATTCAAAGCCACATCGTTACTGAATTCGGTTAATAACGGAGAAACTTCTTGCGCGATTTTTTGCATTTCGTCACAAGTTTCCGCCGAATTTAAATTGAAGAATATTGAAGATAAGCGATCCAATTGTTCTCCCGAAAAATCTAAAGCAACGATCGTGTTTTCATAAGTTGGTGCTTCAAGATTAGTGGCAATGGCATCTATTTCTGCTCTTGCAGAAGCAATATTTTCTATAAAAGCAGGCAAATAATCTTCTAGTTTTATTTGTGAAAAAGGTGCGGTATTGTGTTTGGTTTGAAAAGGTGCAGTTACTATTTTCATTTTGAAAAAGGCGCATTTATTGTGTTAAGGTATGTAAAAAAGGAGTAGTCTTAGCCCTGATAGCAGTGAAAATCCTTTGCTGTTAAGCAAAGATTGAAACGAATAGCAGGAATAGCTTCAAAAAAAACTATTTTTTCAATTCGTTTGCTGCTTTATTTACGGCTTCTTTAAGGCTCTCTTTGTAGAAAACAATTTTATCAAGCACGCATTTATCAGCACTTCCGACGATTTGTGCGGCAAGAATTCCGGCATTTTTTGCACCGTTTAAGGCAACAGTTGCAACAGGAACGCCGCCCGGCATTTGCAAAATAGACAAAACCGAATCCCAGCCATCAATAGAATTGCTTGATTTTACGGGAACGCCAATTACAGGAAGTGGCGACATGGAAGCGACCATTCCGGGTAAATGCGCAGCACCACCGGCACCGGCAATGATTACTGAAATTCCACGCGTGTGGGCATTTTTGCTAAAATCAAAAAGTTTTTCGGGTGTTCTGTGTGCCGAAACGATATCTACTTCGGTCTCGATGTCAAATCCTTTTAAGATGTCGATGGCTTCTTGCATCACAGGCATATCGGATATGCTTCCCATTATTATGGCTACTTTACTCATAATTTATTTTTTAACTAATCACTCGAATACTATTCTTAACCTCTTCTGCAATTTTTCTTGCTTCTGCCATGTCTTCATTTACAATCGTTACATGTCCCATTTTTCGAAAAGGTCTTGTTTCTCTTTTACCATAAATGTGAGGGGTTACCCCGTCTATGGCCATTATTTTTTCAATATTTTGATAGGTCACAGGGCCTGAAAATCCTTCTTCACCGACCAAATTTACCATAATTCCGGCAACTTTACTAGCAGTATTTCCTAAAGGTAGGTTTAATATGGCGCGTAAATGGTTTTCAAATTGTGAAGTATAACTGGCTTCAATGGTGTGATGTCCTGAATTGTGAGGTCTTGGCGCCACTTCATTGACTAAAATTTCATCGTTGTCAGTTTGAAACATTTCAACTGCCAATAAACCAACATGATTAAAAGCTTCGGAAACTTTTAGCGCAATTTCTCGGGCTTTTTGGGCAACTTTCTCCTCAATTCGTGCTGGACAAAGTACGTATTCTACTTGATTGGCTTCGGGATGGAATTCCATTTCAACTACAGGGTAGGTGCTAATTTCTCCAGATACAGATCGCGCAACAATAACCGCCAATTCATTTTTAAACGGCACCATTTCTTCTGCAATGCATTCTACATTAGGCAAATTATCTAAATCGGAATTCGAGCGAACCACTTTTACTCCGTTGCCATCGTAACCAAATTGGGTGCACTTCCACACAAATGGGAAAGTTAAAGAATCGATTGCAGATTTAAGTGAATCTAAATTTTCAAATCGTTTGTGTTTGGAAGTTGGAATAGAATTCGCAACATAAAAATCTTTTTGAACTCCTTTGTTTTGAATTAAACGTAAGGTTTTTGGTGAAGGAAAAACGGGTAAACCTTCTGCTTCCAATTTGTCTAAAGCGTCTAAATTTACATTTTCAATCTCAATGGTTAAAAGGTTTACTTTTTTGCCAAATTCATAAACGGCAGTGTAATCCATTAAATCTCCGGTGAAAAATTGTGAAGCTCCAAATTGGCTTGGTGCGTCTTTGCTTGAATCTAAAATATAGGTTTGAATGTCAAATTTTCTAGCCTCAGCAAGTAGCATTTTGCCTAATTGACCTCCACCTAGAATTCCAAGTTTAAAATCGGAAGAAAAGTAGTTCATTTGTGTTGTGTTTGCGCAAAGATAAACATTTGAAAATTATTTCAATCGCTTCAAAATATCTTTTACTGCCGATTTATAACCTGGGGTTTGAAAGCTACAATCTCTTTGAAGTAAAATTTTTAATTCCTCATTTACCCATTTGTGTTTTTTACTGAGGTTGTATAAAGCTCGCATAGTATATGCAGCATTTGCAGCTTTGTTAGATTCAATCAGCCAATCTAAACAAGCCTCAATTATCTTATCTTCTTGATTTTCTGTTAATGAATATTTTTTAGAATTGGTTAGAAATAAACAAATTTTAGAAATAGAACGTATAGCAGAATCAGATTTGTAATGTTGTAATGTGTCACAAAATTTATCTAAATAAGGTATAAATAAATACATTTTTTCTTCACAAATCAGTTCTAAAATCCAACAGGCTTTGTGATGGTTTTTGTCTTTGGTGTCGCAAGCAATTTCTACTAAATCGCTTAAATAGTTTGGATTTGCAAAAATGAAGTCTTTATTTTCATCTCTGCTTTTTCTGTGGGCGGTACTTTTGGCTATCAGATTGTAATATTCTGCATTCATTTTGTAAATATAGCATATTCACAAAAAAGTCAAAATACTTGTAAGTAAATAGTTATTTGTTCGTAAATTTGCCTCTTTAAATTTCAAAAAACATCTTAATGATCCATCTACACGATAAAACTTTTGAGCCATTTATTTCGTCAGAAGAAATTGATTTTGCAATTGCAAATATGGCCAAGCAAATGGATGATGATTTTTTTGATGAAATTCCGATTTTTGTTGGAGTTCTAAATGGTTCGTTTATGGTTTTGTCGGATTTGATGAAGAAATATAGAGGAATGTGCGAAGTGAGTTTTGTAAAAATGGCTTCTTATGAAGGGACGCAAAGCACAAATGAAGTAAAGCAATTAATCGGTATTAATGAAAATCTGGAAGGCAGAACGGTGGTAATTGTTGAAGATATTGTAGATACCGGAAATACCATTGAAGAATTGAAAGCCATTTTTAAAGACAAAAAAGTAAAACATCTAAAAATTGCTACTTTGTTTTTCAAACCAGATGCATATAAAAAAGACATTAAAATAGATTATGTTGGTATTAGAATTCCAGATAAATTCATTGTAGGATATGGTTTAGATTACGATGGATTAGGAAGAAATTTAGCCGATGTATATCAATTAGTGCAATAACACAAACTTAAAATTAAATATACAAATGATTAACATTGTTCTTTTCGGAAAACCAGGTGCAGGAAAAGGCACACAAGCCGAATTTTTAAAAGGAAAATACAATTTGACTCACCTATCTACAGGGGATATTTTTAGATATAACATTTCAAATGGCACCGAACTTGGTAAATTAGCCAAAACCTATATGGATCAAGGTGATTTGGTTCCTGATGATGTAACTATTCAAATGCTTCAAAGTGAAGTGGATAAAAACCCAGATTCTGCTGGATTTTTGTTTGATGGTTTTCCAAGAACTTTAGCGCAAGCAGCAGCACTTGATCAATTTTTAGAAACAAAAGGACAAAAAATTACAGCTACTGTTGCCCTTGATGCTGATGATTCAATATTGGTTGCTCGTTTATTAGAAAGAGGAAAAACTTCGGGTAGACCTGATGATCAAGACGAAGAAAAAATTAGAAATCGTTACCAAGAGTACAATGAAAAAACCGCTCCCTTAATGGATTACTACAAAGGTCAAGGTAAATTTCATGCAGTAAATGGTATTGGTACCATTGCTGAAGTAACTGAAAGATTGAACTTGGTTTTCGATAAGTTTTAATTTTATTGAATAACCAATAGTAACTATTCCTAAAAAATGTAGTTGTATCTTTGAAGCAGAATTAGCTTTAATAGGTTTGTTATTTTCTTAGTGAACCAAAATCAAATAAAATGACAGAAGGAAATTTTGTAGACTATGTAAAAATATATGTTACTTCCGGAAAAGGAGGTAAAGGATCTACGCACTTACATAGAGAAAAATTCATTGAAAAAGGTGGTCCTGATGGAGGCGATGGAGGTCGTGGAGGTCATGTTTATTTGAGAGGAAATAAGAGTTTGTGGACTTTATTCCATTTAAAATTTATTAAGCATATTCGCGCGGGACATGGTGGAGATGGTGGAAGTTCAAGAAGCACCGGTCACGATGGAGAAGATAAAATTGTAGAAGTGCCTCTGGGAACGGTAGTTAAAGATATAGAAACCGGAGAAATTTTATTTGAAATTACCGAGCACGATGAAGTTCAAATTTTAGCGCAAGGTGGAAAAGGTGGTTTAGGAAACTGGCATTTTAGAAGTTCAACCAACCAAACACCAAGATATTCACAACCCGGAATGCCATCTTCTGAATTGGATGTAATTCTAGAGCTTAAAGTACTTGCTGATGTGGGGTTAGTTGGTTTCCCAAATGCAGGAAAATCTACTTTGTTATCGGTTTTAACTTCTGCTAAACCAAAAATTGCAGATTATCCTTTTACAACTTTAAAACCTAATTTAGGGATAGTTGCTTATAGAGAATTTCAATCGTTTGTAATTGCAGATATCCCCGGAATTATTGAAGGTGCTGCCGAAGGAAAAGGATTAGGGCATTATTTCTTGCGTCATATAGAGAGAAATTCTACTTTGTTATTTTTAGTTCCAGCTGATGCCGATGACATCAAAAAAGAATACGAAATTCTATTGGATGAATTGCGTCGCTATAATCCAGAGATGTTAGATAAAGATCGATTATTGGTTATTTCTAAATGCGATATGTTAGACAATGAATTGAAGGCAGAAATGAAGCAAATTTTGGATAAATCCAAAATCGGAATTCCGTATCTATTTATTTCTTCTGTTGCCCAACAGGGGTTAACCGAGTTAAAAGATAAACTTTGGGAAATGCTAAATGTTGATGATGATAAACCTGAAAACAGTCATAAAATTTAATTTAATAAATAACATTTTTTATATTTACAAAAAATAATAACTAAATAATATATTATGAAAATCAAATTAATTTTAGCATTTTTTATATTTAAATTAGGATTTGCTCAACACAGAACTTGTGGAATGGAACAACAGATGCAACGAATAATGGCTGATCCTCAATTAAAAGAACAATATTTGGATTTGCAACAACAGTTTGAAAATGAATTGCAAAGATTGAGTAATTCTAATGAATCTAAATCTACTGCTGCTACAATTAGAATTCCAGTAGCGGTTCATTATCCTTCAGTTGTAGCATCAGCAACAAATGCATCCTTGCGAAGTTGTTTAATTCTGCTTGCACAAAAACAAGTAGCTATATTAAATGCAGATTATAATGCTACTAATTCTGATTTGTCAAATTGGGTTAATGATCAAGATTTTTATCCAGATACCAATTATGGAAATATGAATGTTGTTTTTGAAATTGCAACACTTAATCATCCAACAGGCACTGGACTTGGATTTCCAACAAATGGTAATCCAGCGATTACTTTTGGTACAGATTTTTTATCAAATGCAGATACTGATAGTACTTGGGCAGGGTATTGTAATTTAGTAGTTAGAAATCTTACATCGGGGATTTTAGGTTATTCTCCTCTGGGAGGCTCACCATCTTCAGGAATGACAGTGGTTATTGATAATAATTCATTTAGTACATCTTTATCAGGGAGCCCTTCAGCTTGTCTTGGTTATGTCCCTTCTCCACCATTTAATCTTGGAAGAACACTAACTCATGAATTAGGACATTTTTTTAACTTAGATCACACTTTTAAAGCTTGTGATGGAAGTAATTGTGCTACATCTGGTGATAAAGTATGTGATACTCCATCAGCAGATACCCCTTATTATAATTGTGATCCTTCTGGATCTGTTTCAACTAATTGCGGTACTACACAGTTAACAATGAATTATATGGATTATGTAGAAGATTCATGTATGTATATGTTTACTCAAGGTCAAGTTAATAGAATGACAGCATGGAGTAATATTATTGGTTCTCAATTGAATATGAATACATTAGCAAATAATGAATTTATTAATACAAATTTTTCTATAGTGCCAAATCCAAGTAAAGGTATATTTTCAATTCAATTAAAAGAACAAATAGGTAATTATTCAGTATCAATTATTGATTCATTAGGCAGAGAAATTTATAATATGGATTTTAATCAAAATTCTGATTTAATTCAAAGTATACAAATAGATAATGCATTAAGTGGTTTGTATTTTGTTACTATAAAAAGTAATGGTGCAACTTTAACAAAGAAAATATTAGTAAAGTAAGGATTATATAATAAAAAAGGTAAGTTATTTATCTAAAATTGAAATAAATTAAATATGAAAAAAATTATTTTATCCCTTATTGCTGTCATAATGCTTATTCCAATGAGCGTAAAAGCAGATGAAGGAATGTGGTTTTTAATGTTTATCGAAAGATTAAACCACCGCGACATGCAAAAAATGGGCTTGCAATTGACAGCCGAAGAAATTTACAGTATCAACCACCACAGTTTGAAAGATGCAATTGTTCAATTTAATGGAGGTTGTACTGCCGAAATCATTTCTAAAGATGGATTAGTATTAACAAATCACCACTGTGGATATGATGCTATTGCAGAATTATCTACAGCTGAAAAGAATTATTTGAAAGACGGTTATTGGGCTGAAAATAAAAAAGCTGAGATGAAACCATCTAGTTTGTATGTTCGTTTCTTTGTAAGAATGGATGATTGTACAAAAAGAATATTAGGAGTAGTAAATGCTAGCATGAATGAAGCTGATAGAGAAAAAGCTATTAATGCTGAAATTGCTAAAATTGAAAAAGAAAATAACGAAGGCGGAAAATATACCGTATCGGTTCGTCCGTTTTTTCAAGGTAATGAGTATTATTATTTTGTTTATCAAGATTATAAAGATGTTCGTTTAGTAGGAACTCCTCCTGAAAGTTTAGGAAAATTTGGTGGAGATACTGATAACTGGGAATGGCCTCGTCATACTGCTGATTTCTCTATGTTTAGAGTTTATGCTAATGCAGATGGAACTCCAGCTGAATACTCTGAAAACAATGTTCCATTAAAACCAAAACATTATTTACCTGTTAATTTAGGTGGAGTAAAAGAAAATGACTTTGCTATGATTCTTGGATATCCAGGAAGAACCAACCGTTGGATGCCGGCTGGTGGAATTGAGCAAAATGTGAAATTTGCATACCCTGCATGGGTTGAAGGTGCAAAAACAGGAATGGATCAAATGAAAAAATACATGAATCAAAGTGATGCTTTGAATCTTGTATATGCTTCTAAATATGCTTCTACTGCTAATTATTGGAAAAACCGTCAAGGTATGATTGACGCGTTAACAAAATTTGGTACAGCCAAATCTAAAGCCGTTCAAGAAGCAAAGTTTGATAAATGGGCTAACAAAGCAGAAAATAAATCTAAATATGGTAATGTAATTTCAAACATTAATAAGTTTTATGCAATTACAAATGAAAAATCGCGTCATGACAATTACTTACAACAATTATTTAGAACATCTTCCTTTGGAACAATAAGTAGAACTTTAGGAAAACAATTAGATTCTTATGCTAAAGCAGATGCTGCAAAGCGTGCAACATTAGCGCCTCAAATTTTGGAGATGGCAACCGAAATGTATAAAGAATTACATATTCCTGCAGAGAAAGATATATTATCGGCTCAATTAGGTTTGTATTCTAAAAAAGCAGGTTATTCTTTAGCTCCAGCTGTTGAAAAACTAACTACAGAAAATAATGGCGATTTCACTAAGTATGTAAATGCTGCTTTTGATTTAAGTATTTTTGCTTCTGTAGATAAGATTAAAGCGTTCTTGGATTTACCAAGTGAAGCGATGCTTGCAAGTGATCCGTTATATGCTTTATCAAGTGATATGGTTGCGCATTTTGGAAAAAGATCGGATGAATTAACTAAAGCACAAAATGACTACTCGGCTTCTTTTAGATTGTTAGTAGAAGGATTGAGAGAATCTAATATTGGAGCAATTAAATATCCAGATGCCAATTCAACTTTACGTTTAACTTACGGTAAAGTTCGTGCACTTCCAGCTGATAAAAGAAATGATGCTGTTGTAAATAATTTTACAACACTTGCAGGACAAGTGAAAAAATACAAAAAAGGAGATCAAGAATTTGATTTACCTGCTCGTGTATTAGAAATGAACAAGAATAAAGATTTTGGTCGTTATGCAGATAAAGACGGTTCGCTACACGTGAATTTCTTAACTGATAATGATATTACAGGAGGTAATTCAGGTTCTCCTGTGTTAAATGGAAAAGGAGAATTAATTGGTTTAGCATTTGATGGAAACATTGAAGCTATGGCTGGTGATGTTATTTTTGATAAAAAATTACAAAGAACTATCAATGTAGATATTCGTTATGTTTTATGGGTAATTGAAAATTTCTCAAATGCAAAACACATTGTAGACGAAATGACTTTGGTTAAGTAATATAAACCACTAATTATTTAAAACTCCGATCCTAAAAAGATCGGAGTTTTTTATTCATATAAAATCCATATTAGCATAAAAATAAATAATTAAAGTATATTTGTTATTCCAAACTCATGGAATAAATAATGAAAGCAAAGATTGTATTTCTCTTATTGATTTCTCAATTTGTTTTTTCTCAAACTAGTTTTGAGAAAGCAGAGAATCTTTATGATCAAGGTAAATATACGCTTGCAAAATCCCTATTTGAGACTATTTTAAAAGAGAACCCTAATCAATTAAAAACAATTGAATATTTGGGCGATATTTCAATTCATTTTAAAGAATGGGATAAAGCAATTGGGTATTATAAAAAACTAAAAAATTTAAAGCCAAAAGAAGCGAATTACTATTACAAATATGGAGGCGCTTTAGGTTTAAAATCAAAAGACGGAGGCAAATGGGTAGCGATTCGATTAATAGGCGAGATGAAAGATTCATTTGAAAAAACAATCGCTTTAAATCCCACTCATATTGATGCAAGATGGGCATTGATAGAATATTATCTTCAAGTTCCTGCACTTTTTGGAGGAAGTGAAAAAAAAGCACAACGCTATGCAGACGAACTAATTAAATTATCTCCAGTTGATGGTTACTTGTCTAAAGGCCGAATTGACGAATATTTTGAAAGAGATAAAAGTGCCGAATTAAACTATATAAAAGCAGTAGAATTATGCGGTTCAAAAAACACCTATGGACGAATGTTAGCACTCTACAAAGTGAAATTACATAAATCGGATAAGGCAATTAAAATAATAGAAAAGTACCAAGAAAAAAATAAATCGTAAAAATGAGAACACACTTTATAGCCATTGGTGGTGCAGCTATGCACAATTTAGCTTTAGCATTACACAGTAAAGGTTACCAAGTTACAGGTAGCGATGATGCTATTTTTGAACCTTCCAAATCGAGACTAGAAAAGAAAGGATTATTGCCAATGGAACTAGGTTGGTTCCCCGAAAAAATTACTCAAGATATTGAAGCAATAATTCTTGGAATGCATGCTAAGGCTGACAATCCTGAGTTGCTTAAAGCACAAGAATTGGGTTTGAAAATCTATTCCTATCCAGAATTTTTATACGAACAGTCAAAAAATAAAACCCGAGTTGTAATTGGTGGATCTCACGGGAAGACAACCATTACTTCTATGATTTTACACGTGATGCATTACCATAATATAGAGGTGGATTATATGGTTGGAGCACAATTGGAAGGTTTTGATACCATGGTGCATTTAACGGAAACCAATGATTTTATTGTTTTAGAAGGGGATGAGTATTTGTCTTCTCCAATGGATAGAAGACCAAAATTTCATTTATATCAACCCAATATCGCTTTGCTTTCTGGGATTGCTTGGGATCATATTAATGTTTTTCCAACATTTGAAAACTATGTAGAGCAATTTGAAATCTTTGTAAACCAAATTACCAAAGGCGGTATTTTAGTTTATAATGAAGAGGATGTAACGGTTAAAAAAGTAGCCGAAGAAACTACCAATTCCATTCGTAGAATGCCTTATGCAACTCCATCATATACTGTAGAAGATGGAACAACCATGCTGGAAACACCAGAAGGGCCAATGCCAATTGAGGTTTTTGGAGCGCATAATTTAAATAATTTAGCTGGCGCCAAATGGGTTTGCCAATGTATGGGAGTAGATGAAGCCGATTTTTATGAAGCCATCGCTAGCTTTAAAGGTGCAAGCAAACGATTAGAAAAAATCGCAGAAGGAAAAGGAAAAGTTGCCTACAAAGATTTTGCTCATTCACCAAGTAAAGTTTCTGCTACAACTCAAGCGGTAAAAAATCAATATCCAAATCGAAATTTAATTGCTTGTTTGGAATTACATACTTATAGTAGTTTGAATGCCGAATTCCTTAAAGAATATCAGGGAGCTCTTGATGCTGCAGATGTTGCTGTGGTTTTCTATTCGCCAGATGCAGTTAAGATTAAGCAACTAGAAGAAGTGACTTACGATCAAATTGCACAATCGTTTCAGCGCGATGATTTGATTATTTACACCAATCCTTCCGATTTTAAGAATTTCTTATTCAGTCAAAATTTTGAAAATTCCGCTTTGTTACTGATGAGTTCAGGAAATTATGGAGGATTGAACTTTGATGAGGTTAAGGATTTGATGAAATAGTTTTTTAATGCCGATTTAAAATCGTATTTTAGGTATAATTCAAATATGCCAAAATATGTATACTCCAATAAATCAGTGGGCAGAAGACGATCGACCTAGAGAGAAGTTTTTACATAAAGGAAAAGCAGCTTTATCCGATTCGGAGTTACTTGCTATTTTAATAGGTTCAGGCTCTAGAAACGAAAGTGCTGTGCAATTGTGTCAGCGCATTTTAGCCTCTGCAAATAATAATTTGAACCAATTGGGCAAGCTTTCCATTCAGCAGTTAATGGACTTTAAAGGAATTGGCGAAGCCAAAGCCATTTCGATCGCAGCAGCATTAGAATTAGGGCGTCGCAGACGCTCGGAAGATGCAGCGGAGTTGCAAAAAATTACATCCAGTAAAGCGGTATTTAACATCATGCAGCCCCTAATAGGGGAGTTGTTACATGAGGAATTTTGGGTGTTATTTTTGAATTATTCCAATAAAGTAATTCATAAAGCCCAACTTTCAAAAGGCGGAATGACAGGCACCGTTGTTGATACTAGAATAATTTTTAAAACGGCCTTAGAATACAATGCAATTTCACTAATTTTGACCCACAATCATCCTTCAGGAAAATTGCTTGCAAGTGAATCGGATAAAGATATTACCCGAAAGCTACAATTAGCTGGAAAGCATATGGAAATTATGGTATTGGATCATGTAATCATAACCGAATCCAGTTTTTATAGCTTTGCAGATGAAGGAATTTTATAGCCAATGGAACACATTACCGATATTTTTTTTGATTTAGATCATACCCTTTGGGATTTTGAAAAAAACTCTGCGTTGGCATTTGAAAAAGTGCTTGCGATGAATCAAATTCAAGTTGATTTGGATGTTTTTTTAAAGCATTATGTTCCTTTAAATTTGAAATATTGGGAATTATACCGACATGAAAAAGTTTCTCAAGCTGAGTTGCGTTATGGCAGGTTGAAGGATACTTTTGATCTAATAAATTATGAAATTTCCGATGAGTTAATCGATTTGATTTCTGTTGAATATATTAAATATTTGCCTGAATCCAATCATCTTTTTGATGGCGCAATTGCCATTTTAGATTATTTGGAGCCGAAATATAATTTGCATATTATTACCAACGGATTTCATGAAGTTCAAGCCGGAAAGATGAAAAATTCAGGTATCGAAAAGTATTTTAAGACCATCACCAACTCTGAAATGGCAGGGGTTAAGAAACCCAATCCAAGAATATTTGAATTTGCCTTGCATACGGCTAATGCCGACAAGCAAAAGAGCATTATGATTGGAGATTGCATAGATGCTGATGTGAATGGCGCATTAAATTTTGGAATGGATGCGATCTATTTTAACGAGAATAATAAAGAAGTTCCAAGTGGAATTAAGCAAGTCACTCATTTAATTGAAATTAAAAATTATTTATAATGAAAAAGTATTTAGTATTGTTTTTATTGAGTTCGTTTGTTGGAATTGCTCAAAATCTCAACGAATATAAATATGCCATTTTGCCTTCAAAATTTGCTTTTTCAAAGGAGGAAAACGCACATAATTTAAATACATTATCTAAAATGTATCTTCAAAAATATGGTTTCGAAACTTATTTTCACAATGAAGCTGCTCCTGATGAATTTATACTTTCTTATTGTAATAAAATATTTGTAGATGTAACAGAAAACAGTACTATCTTTATTACCAAGTTGAAAATAACTATAAAAGATTGCAAAGGGAATATTCTTGCAACTTCAGAACAAGGTACAAGTAAAGAAAAAGAGTATAGAGTTGCCTACAATGAAGCACTCAGAATGGCATTTGATAATTTTTCAATATTGAAAACACATCAGTTTCAGAATTCTCAAAAAAGCCTTGGTATGATTGGTGAGCCTTTACAAAAAGAAATTGCTCAAGGTCAAATAGCTGAGAAAAAGTATAATGTAATTGCTACAGAAACCGGATATAATCTTATTACTGTAGCAAGTGATTATAAGTTATTTCAATTATTTAAAACAACTTCAAAAGATATTTATTTAGCTAAAAGAGATTCTATTTCAGGTGTGCTATTAAAAAAAGATAGCAATTGGTTTTTTGAATATTATGAAGGGAATGTTTTAAAATCAGAATTGATTAATATTACATTTTAATATCCGTACTTATCTTTCCAACGGTTTTTTAAAAATTCACGGGTTCCATTTTCACGGGAATTAGTTCCAGGATCATATAACTTCGTTTCTTTAATGGCGTCTGGTAAATATTCTTGTTCGCTAAAGTTATTGGCATAATTATGCGAATATTGGTACTCTTCTCCATAACCCAACTCTTTCATTAACTTGGTTGGTGCATTTCGTAAATGTATTGGAATTGGCAAATCGCCAGTTTGTTTTACAAGCGCTTGTGCCTCATTGATCGCCATATAACTTGCATTACTTTTTGGAGAAGTTGCTAAATATACGGCACATTGACTCAAAATAATTCGGCTTTCTGGATAACCAATTGTTGAAACCGCCTGAAACGTATTATTTGCCATTATGAAAGCGGTTGGATTTGCATTTCCAATATCTTCACTAGATAAAATCAGCATGCGTCGGGCAATGAATTTTACATCTTCACCGCCTTCAATCATTCGGGCAAGCCAATAAACTGCTCCGTTAGGATCGCTTCCGCGGATGGATTTGATGAATGCCGAAACAATATCATAATGTTGTTCGCCTGTTTTGTCATACAAAACAGTATTTTGTTGTACCAATTCAAGAACTTTGTCATTTGTTATCACAATTTGACCTTCAGGGCTTGCGTTTACAACGAGTTCAAAAATATTTAATAGCTTGCGTCCATCACCTCCAGAAAGTCTCAATAGTGCTTCGGATTCTTTGATTTTAATTTTCTTTGCAGAAATAATTGCATCCTTTTTTATCGCTCGGTCTAAAAGTGACACTAAATCTTCTTTAGAAAACGGATTCAACACATAAACCTGACAACGAGAAAGTAGAGCCGGAATTACCTCAAAACTTGGATTTTCGGTTGTGGCTCCAATTAAAGTTACCCAGCCTTTTTCTACGGCTGCTAATAATGAATCTTGTTGTGATTTGCTAAATCGATGGATCTCATCAATGAATAAAATTGGATTTTTAGCTGTGAACAATCCGCCACTTTGTTTGGCTTTTTCAATTACATCGCGAATGTCTTTCACGCCCGAATTGATAGCACTCAATTCATAAAAAGGACGGTTGCTTTGATTGGCGATTATTTGCGCCAAAGTAGTTTTTCCGGTGCCTGGCGAACCCCAAAAAATCATAGACGGAATAACCCCTCGCGCAATTTGTTGCGTAAGCGATCCATTAGGTCCAACTAAATGTAATTGGCTAATGTAATCTTCTAGTTTCTGCGGACGAATGCGTTCGGCTAATGGTGCTTCCATGGGGTAAAATTACATATTTATTCTCTTTTTTTGTCATTTCTACGAAAGAGAAATCGTATAATCTTGATAACTTAATGAGATTCCTCATACTTCGGAATGACAAGAATGCGCTGACAAAATAGCATTAAAATTATTTTGGTTGTATTTTTGATAAACAAATTTAAGAGCAACAATTTCTTATGAGACACGCTAACGAACTAAATCATTTTAAATTTTCCCCAGCAACTTGGATAATTCCTTCGTTTTTGTTGGTTGTGATTTGGTTTGTTTTTTATTTAGATTCCAATTTTCATTTACATTTAAATCAACATGGCATTTTACCACGCACCTTTTCTGGTTTGCAGGGGGTAATTTTTAGTCCGTTTTTACATGGCGATTTGAATCATATTTTAAATAATTCGTTGCCACTTTTTATTTTAACTACCGCACTAATCTATTTTTATAGAGAAGTTTCATTAAAGGTTTTAGTTTATGGAATTTTACTTTCCGGATTAATAACCTGGATTATTGGTCGCGAATCATTCCATATTGGCGCAAGCGGATTGATTTATGTTTTGGTTTCCTTTATTTTCTTTAAAGGATTGCGAACACAATATTATAGATTGATGGCATTGTCAATGGCAGTTGTAGTTTTGTATGGCGGTATGGTATGGTATGTTTTTCCTGAAATAGATAAAACGATATCTTGGGAAGGACATTTGGCAGGATTAATTACAGGGTTTGTTTTTTCGGTTAAGTTTAAAACTCCCGATTATGTGAAAGACATTCAGTACGATTGGGAAAAACCCGATTTTGATCCAAGCACCGATCCGTTTATGAAACGATTTGATGAAAACGGAAATTTTGTAAATCCGCCACCACCGCCAGAAGAATTAGAGGAGCAAATTACTGAGCCTATACAGTATGTGTATATTTATAAGGAAGAAAATTCAGAAAAAGAAGATGTAAATTAACCTCTTTGTCTCACCGTTTCATATAAAAAAGCACCACAAGCCACAGAAACATTTAAAGAGCCAATAGTTCCAAACATCGGTAACTTAGCTTTTGCGTCAACAATTTTCAATACCGATGGATTGATTCCGCGGTCTTCACTTCCCATGATGATAGCAACAGGTTCGTTTAAAGTAATGTCATAAATACTATCCTCAGTTTTTTCGGTAGCAGCCACCGTTTTAATTCCGCTTCCTTTAAGGTAAAAAATCGCATCTTTAATATGATCTACTTTGCAAATAGGCACATTGAATACCGCTCCGGCAGAAGTTTTTACGGTGTCTCCATTTACAGGTGCAGAACCAGTCTTTTGAACGATTATTCCGTCAACTCCTGTACATTCGGCAGTTCTAATAATTGCGCCAAAATTTCGAGCATCACTCAATTGGTCTAATATTAAGAACAAAGGCATTTTTCCGCTTTCTACCACACTGTCAACTAGAGTTTCTAGTTTTATAAACGAAATAGGAGCAATGGTAGCTACAGCACCTTGGTGGTTATTTGGTGTTAATCGATTAAGTTTTTCGACAGGAACATAAGAAAAATTCACACTGTGTTTTTTCATAGTTTTCATCAACTCTTGCATCAATTCGCTTTGAGCATCACTTTGAATAAACACTTTGTCTACTTCTTTTCCAGCATTAATAGCTTCAATAATAGCTCTAATTCCGAAGATTTGATTTTCTTTTTCCATGGGGCAAAGGTATAAAAAAAACCACCACTAATAAAGTGATGGTTTTTATAAATATAACTAACTTTTATATTTACTACCAACTTGGATTTTGTTGTGCTGCAAGAGTTGGATTACTAGCAGTTTCTAACTGAGGTATTGGCCATAAAAATTTGAAGTCAGTAGATGGAATATTTGCTAAACCATAAGGACCTGTATATGGTGTACCCAAGGTAAATGTTGAAGCAGCTGGATTTCCACTAGCTAATTTAGCTGGAATACCATCTATAGGAAATAAATTATCACCCTGAAGTCTATGAATATCACCCCAACGACGACCTTCCATTAAAAACTCAATTCTTCTTTCTTTTAATATAGCACCTACCATATCTGATTGATTTGATAAAGTTGTAGAAGTATAAGCTTGTGTTGTAGGATTAGCTAATGCTCTATTTCTAACACTATTTAATAAAGTTAATGAAGATGTTAAATCTGGTGAAGATTTTCTCGCATGTGCTTCTGCCATATTCAAAACAACTTCTGCATATCGAATAATAGGTGCAGCATCTGTATAATTTACATCATCAGTGTATTTGTTTGTATATTTTCTTCCAGCATTTGTAAATACCATTCCAGTTCCTGGACTTGATGAAGTAGAATTATCTTCTCTTCTTTTATCGTCGGTTAACCAACTAGGATCTCTCCAAATTATTGGACTAATACAAACCAATAATCTTCTTCTATATTGAGAAGCTAAAGCTGCGTTAACTCCTGGGTTAAGTGTTGCAGCGTGTTGTATTGAAAATATTGTTTCTGTGTTTGAAAGATTATTTGCTAATATAAATGGATCTTTAGGATTTGTTGTTAATGCAAGTCCACTACTAGTTAATTTATTTCCTTCTAAAATAACATTATTCCAATCTCTTTTGTGCAGATAAACTCTAGTTTTAAATGCTATTGCTGCATTTTTGGTAGCTTTTGATTTAGTAATATTTGTAATTTTGATTTCAGCATCATTCAAATCATTAATAATCTTTGTGTAACATTCTTCTACTGTATTTCTTCCTTTTACAATTTCAGAATCAATTTCAGCTTGTGTATCAATGCCAACTTCTCTATATGGAATTCCAGCATGTGATGCATTGGCAGTAAATTGATAAGGTCTTGCAAAATGCATTAATAACTCGAAATGAGTAATTGCTCTCAAAAATTTAGCTTGACCTATGTAGTCATCACCTATTGCACTTGAAATTACACCTTTGCTAACTGCATTTGTTATACCCTCAATAGCTAGGTTACATCTATTAATTAATCGATACCCATCTACCCAATAATACACATTATTAGCTGTTCCTGTATCGTAAGTTGTGGTGTAAGTAAGTTGATAAAAAGCCTGTGTATTTACTACATCTTCACCCCTACAATCATTTTGTTGAATAAACGCTGCTCCCCAAATGTATCCTCTACCGCCGTTAGGGCTAGTAGAGTTATATTGACCTATAGCTGCGGCATTATACATACCATTAATTGTGCTAGCAATTAAAGTTGGAGTAGAAAAGGAGTCGTCAACTGAGATTTGATTTATTGGTTTTAAATCAAGTAAATTATCTTCATTACAAGAATTTAATCCTAAAGCAATTGAGCTTAATAAGATTATTTTTATATATTTTTTCATATTGTTTTATAGTTTTACATTAATACCCATTGAAAATATTGTACCTCTAGGAGTTCCATTTATATCAACTCCTGCTGTTTCCATTTCAGGATCTAATCCAGTATAATCTGTGATCATAAATAAGTTTTGTCCTTGAATAAAAAGACGAATATTTTCCACTTTAATTTTTTCCATTAATTTTTTTGGAAAATTATACCCTAAAGTTATGTTGTCAAAGCTAATAAAGTCACCATCTTCTACAAATCTTGTTGTAGCGTTACTTGATTGATTTAAAAAGGTATTAGAGTTAGCATATAAAATAGGTGTCCATCCATCTCCAGGATTTGAAGCACTTTGCCATCTTCCTAATATTTCTGCTCCATTGTTGTTTAAGTTTTGATTCATTAATTCACGTCGAGTAGAGTTAAAAATCTTGTTACCACCACTAAAACGAATTAAGAAACTTAAGTCAAGATTCTTATATGACATTCTTGAGCTGAAACCACCAAAATATTTCGGTATTGTATTTCCTAATATTTTTTTGTCAGCTTGAGTTAATGTTGCTCCAGTTGATGTATTTGAAGGGTTGTTTGGATCAAAAACTGAATAAGATTGACTTGCAGGATTTCCTTGTACTAATGAACCATCAGCTTTATAATATACTGGGAATCCATTTGCTGGATTTACACCCCAATATTGAAAACCATATAAAGAGTTCAATGATTCACCTTGTCTTATAATTATATTTGGAGCAATATTAACATCACTTGAAGAACCTCCAATTAAATCTACTCCATTAGGAGTACTAGTCACTTTGTTTGATTGAAGCGTTAAGTTAGCATTCACATCCCATTTAAAATTTTGATTGTTAATTAAATTTACATCTAAACCAAATTCATAACCATCATTTAGCATTGATCCTATATTTTTGCTAATAGAATTATTAGGTACACCTAAAGAAGGCGGAACAGGTGAATTTAAAATTAATCCATCAGTTTCATTTTTGAAATAATCAAAAGTTAGTTTTACTCTATTGTTGTAAAAAGCTAAATCAATTCCAAAGTTTGTCTTTAAACTAGTTTCCCATTGTAATTGATCGTTTCCGAATTGAGTGAAAGCAATTCCATTTAACGCCCCATATTGCGAAGCAGAAGTAAGACCTAGGTATGGATAAGTTCCAATCTCTGTATTTCCAATTTCTGCATAAGAAGCTCTTAATTTAAAATCTGAAATATATTTATTTAGATTAGACATAAAACTCTCTTTTGCAATATTCCAACCAGCAGAATATCCTGTAAATGAAGTCCATCTGGTTTCTGGAGCAAGTTTTGAAATACCATCTCTTCTAAATGAACCTTGTATAAAGTACTTTTGTTTATAATTGTAGCTAAGTCTTCCTAAATATGACATAATTCCAATTTCGGTAATTCCTCCTCCAGATTCTTGAGTTCCATAAGAACCTGTAACTAAGTTTTGGTTGTAAAATTCATCTAATAAATTAGTTCCTACACCAAAAAAACTTTGATTTCTTTCTTTTTGATATTCAACAACTGCTGTTGCAGAAATGTTGTGGTTATCATAAAAAGTTGTATTGTAATTTAATATGTTTTGAGTATTCCATCTCATTAAATCAGTATTACTATTTTGTAATCTACCATTAGATCCGCGTCCATCACCATGAATAGGGTTCCAATATAAAAATCCACCAGTAATAGCATTATCAGCACTTGCTTGAAATCTGTAATTAAGACCTTTTACAATATCAGCAGAAGCAAAAGCACTAATTATAGTTCTGTTAATTTTTGATTTAAATTTATTGAAATTTAATACATAAGCAATATTTGAAATGTTGTCACCTACAGGTTGCAAGTTTGTACCTTGCCCTACATTTCCAGTTGATAAGTTTATGTTATATCCAGTTGGGTTTGAACTATCATAAATAGAGGTATTAGGTAATTGTCTAATGGCATTAAACATATTACCTGACAATGAATTTCTACCGGTATTAAGTCCATCATATTCTGTTCTTGTTAATCCAATATTTGCTCCAATTGTAAGCCAATTAGCAACTTGATGATCAAGACTACTTCTAAATGAGTAACGATTCATTTCATTTGATACCGCAACTCCTTCTTGAGTAGAATAACCCATTGACATATAGTATTTTGTTTTGTCATTTCCACCATTAAAAGATAAATTATGATCCATTTGATATGCACTTCTATTTAATACTGCGCTTTGCCAATCCGTATCATAATCACTTCCAGCAGCCCATGGAGCTTGTGCAGCATTAGTTCTTTTTTCATTTGAAATAGTTAAAAAATCTGCAGTTTTTAATAAATCAAATGTTTTAAAAGGTGAAGCAAAACCAGAAGTAATATTGTAGTCTACCCTCATTGTACCTTTTTTCCCTTTTTTAGTTGTTATAAGGATTACTCCATTTGCAGCTCTTGAGCCATAAATAGCAGCGGCAGCTCCATCTTTTAATATTTCAAAAGATTCAATATCATTTGGATTAATATCTCCTAAAGCGTTTGCATCAGCATATCCTCCTAGATCTCCTGAATACATAGGGATGCCATCTACTACATACAAGGGCTGTGTTCCAGAATTGATAGAAGCAACACCTCTAATTCTTACTCTTGGAGCAGCACCAACTATTCCAGTTGATGTTGTTACTTGTACACCCGAAGCACGACCAGCTAACTGACTTTCAAAACTTGGAGTTATCAAGCCTTGAATATCTGATCCTTTAATCTTTGATACAGAACTGGTAACTTCTTTTTTCTTTTGGGTTCCATATCCCACAACAACTACTTCGTCCATTACCTCATAATTGCTCTGCATTAAAATGTTGTAGGAATTACTTTTACCTACAGTAATAGTTGAATTTTTATTTCCAACAAATGAAAATTCTAATACACTTCCTTCATTAGCCTTGATGGAATATTTTCCATCTAAATCAGTTTGAGCACTAGTTTTGGTTTGTTTAACGATAATGTTAACCCCAGGCAAAGTTTTTCCGTTAGCGTCTTTTACAACCCCGGAAACAACTTTTTCTTGCGCTAAAGCATTTTGAATAATTAACGATAGAAATAGCGTTAATAATAAATTTAACTTTGATTTCATAATATAAGTATTTAGTTAGTTTAACAAAATTCTTAAATTAATCTTAATTATCCTAATATTATCTTAATTTTTTTCAATTTATTTTAATTCAATTTAAAATGTAGCCTTCAAACTAATATGAACAACAGAATTAGATATTTGTATCGCTTGATCTTTTGTACTTCCGTTGGCGTATACAAAATTAAATAATCCGTTTTTGGTTAGTAATCCAAAACCAAATCCCAAGCCAAGTAGATTGCCGTTTAAGTTGGTTGTTTTGTCTTGAAAATGAGCATAATCGATTATTGAGTGAAGGTAGATGCTTGGCGAGAGCACCAAACGGTATTCGGTAAGTAGGGATGAAAACAGATTTCCTTGTAAACTATTCTCATTAAAACCTCTAATAGAGTTGATCCCTCCAAATCTATAAAGTTCATTTATTATATATTCATCACTTTGAAGATAGTAATTGAAGCTTTTTATATTTATAATATTTTTCTGATTAAAATAAAAATTATGGCTAACATTCAAGCTTCCAAAAAACTGATTGTTACTTTGAAATTTTGAATTACGACTTCCGGCTCCAATTTTAACGTTAATGTTACTTTTTTCGGGAAATAAATAATCGTCTTCTTTATAAGCTATAAATTCAAAGTTGCTTGTGTAGAATTTATTTGTAAAATCACTTAATAATAAAGTGTTGCTATTTTTTATATCACTAGACTCTGCCGATTGATAGCCAAGATACAAACGGGTATTGTAGTTAAAATAATACCCAAAATCAATTGCTGTTTGTGTATTTTGAAACGTACTATCTTGTTTAAAAATATGCAACTGCACTTTCATCCCAATCGGACTTTTAAAAACATACGGAATTTCAGCGCCTACACGAAATGTCTTTTGGTCTTGACCGTTGCTTTTCCAATAAAGTTCTAATTTTTCCCCGCTATTCATGGCGTTGTTTAAAGTCAAATCTAAGTATCCGTTAAAAATCAACTTTTTATTTTCGTCATTTGTAAAACCAATAAAGCCGTCAAATGAATTCGACTTTGCTTTTTCTACATACACAAACACTTTGGTTGAGTCTTTGGTGAATAAAATCTCTGGATATTTAGTTTGTTTAACAAACTGAAACTGCGAAATGTCTTTATATAACTTGTCTAAATTTGTTTGATTAAAAATCCGTTTCTTGTAAAGTCGCTTCAAGTTGTTTTTATGACCTTCCGGAAATTTGTCATAACCATTAATTACAATATCGTTCAGCTGTCTTTTCTTGTCCGACGTTACGCTTAAATCGGCAGTCACGAATTTGCTGTATTTTTTCAGATTCTTCAATTGTACTTTTGCCATTGAGAATCCCTCTGTTTCCAACTTTTTTATTGCATAATTTAAAAAGGCTTCACTTTCGCCAAATGGCAACTTTAAAGTATCATTTTTTACGGTGTATAAATTCCAATTTCCAGCCGCAAAATTTTTACCTATATATATATGTATGAAATTTGTTTTTGCACCTATATTATAGAGGTATGAAAAAGTGCTGTCGTTTACCTTTTTATTTTCTATTAATTGGTGTTCTAAAAATCCTACTTGGGAAAGCTTTTTTGAAAACAAATTGGTTTCATCCAAAACACCCTTGGCATCATTAAATGATTTGATGTATCCAATACTGTCTATAGTTTTTGTTTGCAATTCATTATTGCCTATAATTTTCAAATACAATTGCTGCCCAAAGCTATTTTGAGAAATCAAAAAAAGTAAAATGAAACTAATTCTATTCAATTGTATTGTTTTTTGAGCGAAGCATTTGGATTTATCGGTGAAGGTAATTCCCGCTTTACGCTAGTGCAAGGCAACCGCTTCAATCGGGGCTAGAGAGCCAACATTTTTGAATTTTTGTTACCGATGTAAAAATAACGCAAAAATTCAGAGTTTAATATAAATTTTCTTTAGTTGAGAAATCTTATTGAAAATTAATTAATTATGATTTTTTTATTTAAAAAAAAGTACTACATTTGCAACCCCGTAAAAAGCGGGAATTTTATAAACAAGTAATTTTTAGTATTTAATTATGCCAACTATTCAACAATTAGTAAGAACAGGAAGAACTCAAATCACTAAGAAGAGTAAATCGGTTGCTTTAGATTCTTGTCCTAAAAGAAGAGGTGTATGTACGCGTGTTTACACAACTACTCCAAAAAAACCAAACT
>NZ_JBEIDX010000018.1:0-55120 GCF_040383245.1 Flavobacterium sp.
ATTAATTTTATATAGATTATTTATATTTTTAAAAAGATTATAATTTTAATAACAATATTTTAACAATTTGTTCGTTAAATTAATATAATAAACTGTTAAAACCCTAATCATGATTAAAAAATTACGTTAAAAAAAGAAAATCTCGATTTCTTACAAAGTAAATACGAAGCCTATTTGATAATAGGGACTATTTATATTAATTAACTAATTTTTTATTTATGAAAAACAGAACCAAAATCCTAATTGGCGCGAGTGTATTACTAATTGCACTATTAAGTTTTCGCAATTGCTCTTGCAGTAGAACTAAAGAAAAAACCAAACCAGTAATTTCAAATAACAATAAGTTATTGACTAATCCTCCAATTCCTGGATTAGATATTCCCTATCAAACATTTACTATTAATCCTAGTATTTCAAATGTTGTTTATTCTAAGTTTGGAGCTAAAATAAATATACCGGCAAATGCTTTTTTGGATAACGAGGGCAATGTAATTAAAGATAAAGTGGTGGTTTCGTTTAGAGAGTTTTATAACCCATTGGATTTTTATTTAGCTGGAATCCCGATGGCTTTCAATGATAATGGTGAAGAAAAGGTACTAGAATCTGGAGGGATGGTTGAGTTAACTGCTCAATCCAATAAAAAAGAATTATTTGTGAATCCGGAAAGTAAAATAAATGTTGATTTATTCAGTTGGACAAAGTCTAAAGATTTTAATTTATATGATTTAGATAAAGCTAAAGGAACTTGGATTGAAAGAGGGAAAGATTCAATACAAACCACTACAGTTGCTGGAGATAATTTGTCGCTTCCTGAGATTCCGCCAATGCCTAAGGTGGCTTCACGAGATTCATTTACCATAATTGATGATACTAAAGAATTCCCTGAAATAGAAGAATACAAAAATGTTCATTTTGAGCCAATAGATATCGCTACTTGTAGAATTTCAGATGCTCAAGAAATGAAAGTTAAACCATTAAAAAATGGAATTTTTGAAGTCACTTCGATTGTAAAGTTTGGTTCTTTTAAAAAAGAAAGTAAATGCCTTTGTTATTTGGCCTTCGAAGAAGGAAAAGATTACAGTAATGCACTTAAAATATACCAAAAGAAATATGCAAAGTTGATTGCAAAAAGAAAGCAAATTACCGATAAGATAAAATTTGAATGGGATAAGTATTTTGGAATTGTAAAAGAATATAACAAACGACAAATTAAAGATTTAAGTGGTGAAGAAAAAATCATTCGAACCTTAACCATAAATAATTTTGGATTTGTAAACTGTGATTATCCAACAAGCTATCCTTCGGGAGGTGAATTTAATCCAATTTATGTTAATGAAAACGGTAAGCCAATTGAATTAGCTAATGTAGTGTTGGTTGAGAGAAATACAAATGCCTTATTTAGATATTCCGACAAAGTAAAGTACAATCCGAGTTGTGATAATATATTATGGGGATTGACAAAAGACAACAAAATTGCATATATTAAAAATGTTGATTTTTCTTTAATAACAAATACACCAGCAGAGCAAAAAGTCCAAATGCACATTCATAAAGAAAAATTAAAAACCTATGAGGATGTAGCCAATGTGTTATTTCATTAGATCGTATTATTCACCTAAACTATAGAGCCATGAGAAAAGTAATTTTAGTATTATTTTGCTTGTTAGGATATACAAGCACCGTATTTGGTCAAAGTACCTTAAATAAAGATGATTTAATTGGGTATTGGATCGATGATAATAAATCTACACATTTGTTTTTTTGGAAAGATACAAACGGAGATTTAAAAACACAAGAAGTATCTGCTACTACTGGACAGCCAATTGATTTAATTGTATCAAGTACTAGTTGTAATATATTTATAGCCCCAGGGTCTAAATCTAATGATATTGATATGAAATTAATTGTTTTTTCTTTCATTAATAAGAACAAACTGAAATGTGATATTTCAGTAGGTGACGAATCTAGCACAATTTACTACACTAAAATAAAATAAGTTATTATGAAAAATCAAATAAAAACCGTTTCAATTATATTAATAGTTTTTGCATTATTTGGTTTTAAATCAATTTCAAAAACTGATTCTTTGGCAGAGTTTAATTACTCTGCTAAAGATAATTTAAATGCGCCACTTGAAGCAGTACTTGTGGTTGGAAACACAGAAGAAAGTACAAAATCTGCTATGAGTCAAATGGATACCCTTGCAAATATTTTTATTAAAAATGGAGTTAAGGTAACCAAGTTCTATGATAAAAATACAGATTGGGAAGCTATAAAAGCTGCGTCAAAAACGGCAAGTTTTTTTGTATATGCAGGTCATGGGAGTACATTAGGATTGAATGGTGCCACAGGGGGTTTATGTCTTAATGAATTTATTTATACCAAGCAGATTCTAGAAGAGTTTCAACTGAAAAAAAATGCCTTGGTTTTATTTAAATCCGTTTGTGGGGGAGCAGGTTCCTCAGCTTCCGATCTAAAAGATATAGGAATTAAAGAGGCAGTTCAAAGAGTAACCGATTATGCTCAGCCTTTTTTTAGTGTCGGTGCAAGTTGCTATTATGCTGATAATTTTGGTGGAGGTGTTGATTTGTTTTTATCAGAATTTTTCAAAGGCAATATCATTGCTGATTGTTATAAGGCTACAACTGGATACGGGATTGTAAATTCAGAATATAACAAACCATTTACATTTGATACCAAAAAACAAATTTATGTTTCAGGGCATATTAGCTCAGGAATTTCAACTGTTACAAGTTATGTGAACGGAAGAAAAACAGTTAAAAAAATCCTTCCATTTAAGGAATATGATATTGCATTAGTTGGTAACCCTAATTACAGTATAAAGGATTTGAAGAGTAATTTATAGAAATAAAAGTAGTATTAATTTAAATGTATAGAATCATGAAAAAAGTATTTGTATTACTATTAGGTTTAGTTTTTTTAAGCGGAACTGCACAAAAAATGTCAATAAAATATTTAGAAGGTCAGTGGACTTCTAATGGAGAAGCAACGGATATTCTAATTGAAAAAGCAGGTAGAAATAAATTAACAATTACTGAAACTTCATCTTATTCAGGAGATGATTTAAAAGTCCTGCAATACAAGATTAAAAAGAATTGTTTGTACATAGAAACTGTTTTTGAACCAAATGGTTTTAAGGCAATTTCAAAATATATAATTATCGATGCAAATACAATGGTAGCAGACATTGTTAGTGACCAGCCAGGTCAAGTCATTTATAAACGACAAATAAATCCTAAGGGAGAATAAATTAATAAATATCAATTTTGTATCAATAGTTTTACAAAAAAAATAATATATATTTGAATAATAGTTAAATAAATTAAAGTATGGAAGAGGATTATTTAGATGATATAATAGTGAATATCATATTAGAAGCAAGTAATTTTTATCTAAATGAGGAGGATGAAAATGATTATTTTGTTGCTTATCGTTTATTAGTAATTCCAAATGAGGATTCTGAGGATATGGAGGGTGATCTTAATTGGAAAATGCAAGAAGAACTATCATCTGAACATTTAATTTTCACATGGATTGGTGATAATATTGAGCCTTTCAGAATCGTAGATTTACCAAATATTTATTGGTCTGATTTTGAAAATAGTACTACTTTTTTATTGGATGATGAAAAATTTATTGATGCAGTAAAATATATTAAAGATATTAAAACTATAAGCTTTAAAGATTTGAAGTCTAATGATAAATATGATGAAAAAAGCTATAAAACTTGTGTAATTGAAAAAGGTATGTAAAAGAAAAAACAGCTCATTATCTAAAGTTGATTAATAAATATTTTTTCAAACTACACAGTTAACATTAAAACATTTTTGTTTGTTATGATTTATTTTTTTATGAAAAATTTCAGATAACCGTCTAATTAACTTCTTATGAGTAAATATCCAAGTCCAAAAAATAAAAGATGTACCACCCTAAAAGAATTTTTAGATTTAGAAATCTCTGAATTGCTTCCAAATCAAGATATAACAATTAAGAATCATATTAATTTAGTTAATTATCTTGAAAGTGAATCGCCTTTTTTCGTGTTGAGAAAATTTAAAAATTATAGTAATAGGGGAAGTAATTATTTTTTTGAAAACTATTCTTTTACCGTTTCAGATAATGAACCTGCACTATGGGTTTTTATGGAAACCTTTAATCAGTTCGAATTAGATTTTTCAGCTTTAATTGAAAACCAAGGATTTCCAATTGCTTTTGCAATAAAAGAAGAAGAGAAACAAGGGAATATTTGGCAAACCAAAGGAAGAAAGCATCAAGAATTTTCAGCTAACGGATGGAAGCACTGTCATATTTTTCAGTGTTCTCCTCTTGGAGAGCCAATAGCTCATAAAAACGATTTAAAAAGAAGAAGCCTCCGCTTGTTAAGTCCTTTAAATCATTTTCCTTTTTTCTCTCCAAGAAAATATGAAATGCCTATTGATTATGGAGAAAATAAAGAATGTATTGTTTATGTAATATGGTGGCTTTATAATCATTTCTACACCGATAAAAATAAAATCTATTTCAAAGCATTTGTTGAGGGACAAAATTTTAACATACCAATTGAAGAACCAAAAGATATAAAAATCGAATATTCAATAAAAAATAATCATGGTTACAAAACTAAGAAAACAGATAATATTATTGCAATAACAAAAGCCCCAAAAAAAGTAACTCCAACTTCATTAAAAACTAATAGTATTTTGGTTAATAAAGAATCTACTTGTTTTAAAATATCTCAAAATTGGTATGGTCAAGGATTCAAAATTACAGTTATATTCAAAAATGGTAGAACTTTTCAATACAATCATGACGAGGTTTATGATGAAACAATCTTGCATTATGGGAATTTAAATTGTTGGAAGAAATATCGTTGTTATACAAGTTCAAAAAATATTCCAGAACTTGTTGTGCCATTTGTAACAGAAATCATTTAAATAAATATGCGAAACCACTTAATATATTTTTACAGTAGTACGGATTTTTATCATAAACAAAATCAGATAATTGGTTTAGATGGTATTATTGATGATTTAGAGCTTATCGAATATGGCAAAATATGTTATAATGCAGTCGGCAATGATGGAAGTATAGGTGAAACCGGAACCATGTTCCCAAAAAATATAACAATTATTCCATACAGTTATTTGTATAAAGAAGAATTAATAATTAAGCATTTAGAGGATGTACTTACTGCCAATGAAAAATATATAAAAGCAAATGCGATTGATTTTCCATTAATGGAGTTAAAAAAAGCTGTCCGTTATTTTAATAAAAGAGACTGGTGTTGTGTTGGGCACTACTATCTATCTCTATTAAATGTAGCCTTGCATAATAAAGGCTACTCTTCAGAAGGTGTTAACCCAAGTGGCTTTGTGTCTAATTTTAATAATAAGTTATTTACAAAAACCGATAGTACAAAAGTTAAAATAAATGCATGGGCAGGTATTTGATTTATTAAATAAATTTATTAATGGATGTTCAAATAAGTACAAGAAAAAAAAATTAACTTTAAATAAAAAAAATGGTACAAGCAACAAAAGACGACAATTTAGACTCAATCACAGAAAAGATTTTATCGGGAAAAGACTTAAACGAAAAAAAGTCGATTTACTTATTGTTCACAATGACGCATCCCCATTACACAAAAGCAGTAAATATGAATTTGTCAATGATTGATCCTGTTTTTTATAAAGTAATTAGAAAAGCATTATTTCCTTCAACTTTAGATAAAATAAAGACATTTTTGGGTATAAATTGATATGGCATAAATGTAGTTTGAAGTTAGTTTTAATATTTTTAAACAGTTAATAATTTAAATAAGTAATAATGACAAAAGAAAATGCAATTTATCAAATTAACAAGAAATTTGATTTGAGATTAAATAAGTTAAATACAAATTGGTCTAATATTAATGCTAATGGAATTTGGTCAATTGAGCCAAATTGTATTAGAAAAAGTTCTAATTTATATTTACTATTGAATAATAACCATTCCAATAAAATTCACGTTTTTGAAATTCCAGCAAACCATAATGTTTATCAAAAACTTTATATTAGAAATGATAAAAATGTATTTCGACTATTATTTAATGTAAGTGATTTACACTTCATTGAAACTTTGAAGCATATTAACTTTGCAAATTTTCATAAAGGGTCTTTAGAATATTAATACAATAAATTTTAACTCTCTTTAATTAATAAATTTGGAGCTACTTTCTGTAAAAATTATTGTGTAGTATAATATTTCATTGTGCAAATAATGTGAAAAATATTACATTTGTTAAATAATTAATTTTTAATTCGATATGAATAAGTTAATATGGTTCTTTTTATGTTTAGTTTTCCATTCATATAGTCAAACACCAGGGAATGGTGTTACGGATATTGATGGAAACAATTACAACAGCGTTATTATTGGAACTCAAGAATGGATGAAAGAGAATTTAAATGTTTCTAAATATTCTGATGGTACACCAATACCTCAAGTAACATCCTCTGGACAGTGGGCAAATGTAACAACAGGTGCTTGGTGCTACTACAATAATGATCCGGCTAATGGTATTGTCTATGGTAAAATATACAATTGGTATGCAGTAGCAGGTATTTACGATGCTGCTTCAGCAGCTAATCCTTCACTTAGAAAACAACTTGCACCTACAGGATGGCACGTTCCTACCAATATAGAATTGCTTGAATTAAGTAATTATTTAGGTGGCGGAAGTTTAGCTGGTGGCAAATTGAAAGAATCTGGCTTAACGCATTGGACTAGTCCTAATTTGGGCGCAAATAATGAGTCTGGTTTTACAGGTATTCCAGGAGCTGGACGCAACCTCGTTGGAGATTATTACTACAGCATTGGTGAGCGTGGTGAATGGTGGTGTTCTACAGAGAATACTAATAACCCTCTTGGTGCTTCAGAATACTACCTGCATCATAACTATGGTAGTCTATATATAGCTTCTGCAGGCAAAAAAAATGGTTTATCAGTTCGTTGCCTTAATAATAATTTACTTTCTAATACTACACTTGAAACAAATAGAATAAACTTGTACCCAAACCCTGTAATAAATATCCTAAACATAAAAACAAATGAGAATCTAATAAATCAAACATTCACAATAATTGATAGTTTAGGAAGAGTTGTTTTAAATGGTAAACTAAATGAGGTTGAATGCACTATCAATGTTGAACAATTAGATAAAGGAATTTATTATCTTAAAATATCAACTGTTAATGCAGCTAAGTTTATAAAAGATTAAGCAGAAAATAAATATAATAGTCTCTCAAACAAAATAAATTATGAAAAAATTAATCGCTCTCGTATTAGGAATAACTCTCGCTTATTCTTGCTCTACTAATTCTGATGGTAATGGAAACAGTACAACCACTGTTGTGCCTGTTGCACCATCAAATTTAACTGGTATTATCGCAAATTCAACGCAAATCAATCTTACTTGGACAGATAACTCTACAAATGAAACTGGATTTAAGATTGAACGTAAAACAGGTACAGGGACATATACAATTGTAGGTACTACTGCTTCAGATGTAACCACATTTAGTGATACTGGTTTAAACCCAATTTCAACCTATACTTATAGAATTTATTCATTTAATGCTGGAGGTAATTCACCTACTTATTCAAATGAGCTTACATTAACAATATTCCCCAACGTAACTATTGGCACACAAATTTGGAGTTCTTCTAATTTGGATGTAACAACCTATAGAGATGGCACGCCCATACCACAAGTAGCTGACCCAACCCAATGGACAAACCTTACAACAGGGGCTTGGTGCCATTATAACAATGAATCTGCAAATGGAACAACATACGGTAAATTATACAATTGGTATGCTGTGGCTGGAATACACGATAATGACCCAAATACACCAAATAAAATTTTAGCACCACAAGGATGGCATATTCCCACAGATGTAGAATGGACCACATTAATAAACTATTTAGGAGGAGAATTGTTAGCTGGAGGGAAAATGAAATCTACTGGAACCATTCAAGCTGGATCAGGATTATGGGCAAGCCCTAATGCAGCTGCAACCAATGAATCGGGATTTTCAGGTCTTCCTGCAGGTTATCGCCAATCCAATGCTTTTTTCAACAATATTGGCAGCTACTGCTACTGGTGGAGCTTTTCAGAGTACCAGACCACACACGCTTGGTGCCGCTTCCTGAGTTCTCACAATGGTAAAGCAAGCCCTGCTATCTACTATAAGACTGTCGGTAACTCGGTACGTTGTATTAAAGATTAGCATGTGAAAAATTATTATAAATTTTATAGTTATAGGTATGCTTATTCCCAAATGAAAAAAGCTATTGAAGGGAAGTTTTATCTTGAAGCAATTACAATACAAGAGAGCATAATTACTGATAGATTGCTAAGTTTTGTCATTAGAAAAGAAATATTAGTTGTTTCTAATGAGAATTTTCATTCTCAAAATGTTTCATTGAACAATTTGTCAAAACTATCAAGAGTACATTTTGAGGATGAAACATTATTCAATGAAATAGATGAATTTAGATTATCTAGAAATAAATGCATTCATGCAATGGTAAAATCGTTTCCAGGCAACCCAACTCAAAAGGTAAGTGAGTTTCAAAAGTTATCCAGAGAAACTAGCTTAATTGGGAGGGTGTTAACAAGAAAAGTTGATGCTTGGCATACAAGAATGAAAAAAACACACAATATTTAATTACAATCAAAAGTTCATTCTACAAACGTTTGCTTTGTTACGCAGGGTTTTTCCATTTAACTTATCAAGCTTCCATTCCATAGACCAATTGAAACCAAAATAAAAGAGCTGCTAAGAAAAATAGCAGCTCTTTTTTGTATCCTGCAATCCAATATTCTCAAACGCCTAATTACGTTCATTAGTGCAACTTAAATGATGCGAGTTTCTTTATTCAACTCTTCATTCACAAGATATATACTAATTCCTAGAACGCATATTCCTATAATAAAAAGTAAGGTTTTCAAATTCTTGTTTTCCGTTTTAAAGAGTGGTTTTTAGCTTAGACCTCTTCATTAATAAAATTGCTTGGTTCAGCTTTGATATATCTATAATTTATCATGCCTAATAACTTTTATTCTTTTATTATATCTGTAAATAATAATAATAAACTCAAATATTGCACGTCGTTTAATTCCATTATATAGAACATAATGATTAAATACATTAAAATCTAAGCCATATCCTCTTAAAAAATCAATTGAAAACTCTGCTTCATTTCTACCATCCATTAATTTTCTAAGTTTTACATGTGCAATGTGAATGGGTTTGTTGATGTGTTCTCGTTCCCTTCGCAATTCATTTGCAGCATCGTTATTGAATTTTATTCTGTTCTCTGGTCTGGCAAACTTTTGGTTGGCTCTTTTTGGAAAAAACAGTTCGCCTGTATATGGATCTTTTCTTTTTAATACTTCTCTCATAACTAGCAATTTAAACAAACGTTATTTCTTTTAAGTATCTGTTCCACCACATTTACTTCATACAGATACACATCACCTAATCTAGTGTAAGGTAATGTGCCTGTTTCTCTGTATTTAATTATGGTGTTGCTTGAAAGTCCAAACAGGCTTTTCAAGTCCGCATTCCTGTAATACTTTTTAGGAGTGCTTTTTAGGGGTTGGTTTTTTAGACTGTTCTCAATATTTGTCAGTCTTTCATAAATCGGCTCCAGCAGCATTTGTATGCTTTGAACTGAAGGAATCTTTAATTCTGTTAAGTTCATAATATTTAATTATTAGTTTGATAATACTGCGCAATTTCAGACTATTAAGTAAAACGATGAACTTATTTTAGGTGATATCAGGGTGATTTTTTTTTCACATATTTAATTTCAATTTTTTTCTTGTAAGATTCTAATTTTGAAATTAAATTTCCTAAAGAGTATAATTGAACATCTATGTTATTATCTACATTTATTTTTGAAAAATCATTGTTCAATCTAGTAATTGGATAACTATAGCCATCATCAGAAGTGAAATTAAAATTACTTTCGAAAAACCTCTGAAGTAATACTTTATTTTTTTTAGAATCCATAAATAGAATTCCTGTATCCATTAAAAATCTGAAGAATACAGCTGTTTCTAATTTGTTAAAATCGACATTACATTTAAATGGATTCGATTTTAAATCATAATATGACTTAGAAGAGTTTAATGCAATTAAATCTATCTCTTCAAAATGTATCTCTATTTTATATAGCGATTCATATAAAATATTAATGCTTTCAAAATGTATCTGTAATGCGTAAATCAATTTTACTTTTTCCAAATCTTTTTCTTCAGCATAATTATTAGTTTCCTTCAAGTATCTATGAATTACAATTAATAATTCCGAATAGTCAATATCCAATCCATTAAAATTTATACTACTTATGTATTCATTAGTGTATAAATCTTCCTTTATTGGCTTAGGATAGCCTGATTCAGGTGATAATTCAAATATTTTACCTTTAATTACATCATAAAATGCAAATTCATTAATTCCATGATTTTGGTACCATTCAACTTTTTCCCATACAATCTCATATATTTCTTTAATTATTTCTTTTGGCGAATTAAAACTGATTAAATTGTCAAGAAGATACTTTTCGTAGTTGTATGTTTTTTCATCTAAATTGTGAATATTAACATCGGTATCCCATATTCCATCAAGTATATACTTTTTGTTAACCGGGCAGTATTCAATCTTTGGATTAAGAATTTTGTTTAAGTTATTGACTAAGTCGGTTTTTGTTTCCATTTTTATTAATTATTATTTAAAATATCTCTTATTCTTTATGTGATAATTAATTTAAAAAATAAGAAATATTTTAAATAATAATTATTACAATATTATGTTAACTGTTTAATTATCAAATATATGAAAATAAGATGAATTGGTGTTTTTTACACTATAAACTATACCTGCTAAAACATATCTTTCAATTTTTTCATATCTTTCATTACGTTCACATCGAGTACTTTTGCATAATGCTGTGTCTGTTTTATAACTGTATGCCCAAGCATTGAGGATACGTTTTCTAATCGCACCCCATTTCCAAGCGTAACTGTTGTTGCAAATGTATGACGTGCAACATACCAAGTTAGGTTTTTCGTTATGCCAACCAAATCAGCGATTTCTTTTAAATAAGCATTCATTTTTTGATTAGATATTGAAGGTATAAGAGTGTTTTCCTTCGACTTATATTTTTCGATTATTCTCAAAACAGGGGGTAGTACTGGTACGTTTGACCGAGTACCTGTTTTTTGTCTTGTTGTAATAATCCATGAGGTGTTATCAGCGTCAACAATTACGTTTTCTGAAGTTAATTTACATGCATCTACCGGTGCATAACCTGTATAGCAACTAAAAAGAAAGATGTCTTTAACTTTGTCAAGTCTTTCTATTGTGAAGGTTTTTTGTTCTATTCGTTGAAGTTCCTCAACTGTTAAAAAGGTTGCATCTGAAACACTTATTTTTCCATCATATTTATTAAATGGATTTTTATCAACGATGTCCATTTTAATACCATAATTTAAAATTGTTTTCAGATTATTGAAATACTTGACAATGGTGTTGTTTTTTATACCAATTACACCATTATGGTTGCTTTCAAACTTGAGGAAATTTTCAAAGTTAAAAACATAAGAACCGTTTATTTTACTTATTGGTAAATCTGTACAGTTGTAGTATTTTTTATTAAATTGAATGATTAATTCCTTTATTCGTTCATACTTTTGGAGCGAAGCTTTAGAACGTTCGTTAATGGCTACTAATTTAGAAAAGTGTTCATTATGAATATCAATAAGTTCTACAATATGTGGAATTTTATTAACTGGTGACTTTCCTAGTATTATAGCCTTAAATTCTTCAATTGTAAGATCTAATTCTTTCTTCTGAATATCGTAGTAGATTTTTTCGATTTTGATTCTAAAAATTTCTAAATACTCCTTAATAACCTTTTCGTTCTGAATTTTTACAGGTTTTCTTAAGTTATCTGTAAACTTCCATCTGTCTGGATTTATATATCTTCCAGTACTTAAAGTTATGGTTTTTCTGTTATAATTTACTTTTGCGTAAATAGGACATTCACCATTTAGTTTTGCTTTGTCAGCTTTGATGTAAAAATTTGTCTTTAACATAATTTATAAGTTTTAAATTAATGTTGCAAATTCTGAACTAATCAAAGTATTACCTAAGAACCTAAGGTGATATATGGGTGATTTTTTTATTTTTAGTTACCCTATTACTTTTTTATAATAGGAGGGTAACTAAAAGGGTAACAACGTTTTTATATAATATGTTTATTTTGACATATCGCTAAAAACTAAAAAAACCCTGAAAACATTGATGTTTAAAGGGTTTTTGAAATTTTATGTTTCTTTTGAAACATGCTTTTCGCGGAGAAAGAGGGATTCGAACCCCCGGACCTGTTACAGTCAACAGTTTTCAAGACTGCCGCATTCGACCACTCTGCCATTTCTCCAGTTTTGTCGTTGCGGTTGCAAATATAGTAACCTTTTTTAGTTTTCCAAATAGATTTTAAACAAAAAACTATTTATTTTTTTTGGCATAAACTAATTGATTCATTTTCTATTGTTTACTGAGAATAAAGTCAATTGTAATTCTTTTGTAAATTAGTAACTAAACCTTTTTTCACCACAAATCATTCAAACACTTTATTTTCAAATTGCCCTTTTTGCCTTTGAATTTTATTATTCGTTTTTCATTGGGTAGCAAATCCACGAAATTATCTTCCAATTCCATTCCTTCGCATTGAATAAAAACATCTTTGGCCAAAGCAGTAGCAGAAAGTTCTAAGTGATTATTATTGATAAATCGGTAGGTTATGTTGGTTTTGGTTAATTGCAATGCTTTTGGAGCAACAAAATAATAGTTTGCTGTGGTTCGCTCTCCTTTTGTATTGGTGAATACCGCGTGCAGCACACAGTTATTCCAAAGTTTGGTGTCTGGGATTTCCGCTTTTGATAATTCTAATGCGTTAGTTACTGCATTAGATTGCAATTCGATTTTCTTGGTGGTTTTCCATAATTCAGATCCGTTAAAATCTATCAGGCGCACTTGGAGCGTTCCTTTTTCGTTAGTCAGTTTTTCATTTATGATTTGCACTTGTATTGCGTTTAAACCCTTAGTATCTTCATTACCTTTAATCACAATTAATTTAGGTTCAAAAGAGCGTTTGATTTGGTATTGCGCTGCTTTCCAACGCCCAAAATAATCCAAGCTGCTCCACGAAGTCACCGGCCAACAATCGTTGAGTTGCCAATACAAACTTCCCATGCAATACGGCATCGCCGATCGGTGCGCCTCAATAGCTATTTTAAAGCCTCTGGCTTGCAGTAATTGCGATACATAAACATAATCCTCAAATACCGTTGGAACTTTGTAATCGCGCTCCATATAGGTTTGAATCGTTTCGTATCCCGTGGGGTGTTTTTGATGCGCTTTCACCGCATCCGAAGTGAGGTTTCTCTCGCTAGGTTGGGCAAATGCTGCAAAAGTTTTCAAATCGGGCATCCCTTGAAAACCGTATTCACTCATAAATCGGCCTACCTTTTTGGTGTAGGTTTCCAAAGGCTCCATTCCCCACCAAACACCCCAATAATGCGAATCCCCTTGTGTGAGACTTTCCTTTTTTCCCCAGCCAATAGAAGGGGAAGAAGGCCAATAGCGATTATTTTCTTTGGATACCAAAGAATCCAAAACCGCAGGAATTTCTTTTTCAAAAAGCCGTTGGTAGTTGTTCCAAATGGTTGTGGAATCTTGTTTGGAATAGTTGTATTGTTTCTGCCAACCCCAGTTTTTCCAACCTTCGTCCACTTCGTTGTTGCCGCACCACAGCGCAATACACGGATGATTTTGCAAGCGAACAACTTGATCTTTGACTTCGTTTTTTACATTGGAAATAAAATCTTCATCACCAGGAAATAAAGCGCAAGCAAACATGAAATCTTGCCAAACCAAAATACCTTTTTGATCGCATAACGAATAAAAAGCATCGTTTTCATAAACGCCACCTCCCCAAACGCGCAGCATATTCATGTTGGATTTTACTGCCGTTTCAATGAGGTTTTTGTACTTTTTGTAAGTCATTTTGGTTAGGAACGATTCGGGTGGAATATAATTGGCTCCCTTCATAAAAACCTTTCTTCCATTGACTTTAAAATAAAAACTCTTGCCAGCAGCATTCTTTTCCTGCACCAATTTGATAGTTCGCAATCCAATTTGTAATTTCTTTTCATCCAATAAATTTTCTTTCTTTCGAATCTGAACTGAGAAATTATACAAATTTGGTTCCCCCAATCCGTTGGGCCACCATTTTTTAGGATTCGAAATTTGATACGGAATTACAACAGTTTGAATTCCCTTTTTAAGCGTAACGGTTTGTCTTTTATTGTTTATTTGAATCGAATAAACGCCTGGCTTTTCACATTTAATTGTGGCTTTAATTTTCAAATTCGCCACTTTATCGTTTAATTCCTCTTGAGAATAAGAAACCGATTCCAGTTGGGCGCTATTCCAAAAACGGAGCGATACGTCTTTCCAAATTCCAGCGGTTACAAATCGGGGTCCCCAATCCCAACCAAATTGGTACGGTGCTTTTCGAACATATACTTTCTCGTCTCCAGGCAATACAAAAGGGGATAAGGCGGCCGCTTTTTTAGCTTTTAAGGACGCCGATTCAAATTCAACCCGTAAGGTATTTTTCCCTTGACGCAGCAATTTCTGAACCGGTAGGCGCCAAGTCCGAAACATATTATTGGCTTCCAAAATCAATGAATCATTCAGATACACTTCGGCATCGGTATCCAATCCGTAAAAAATCAATTCTTTGTTTTGGGTTTGCATTTCTTTTTTGGAAACAACAAATTGGGTTTGGTACACCCAATATTGTTCTTCAATCCATTGCAATTGTTTTTCATTGCTGCCATAAAAAGGATCGGGAATGTATTTATTCAAAAGTAAATCGGTATGTGCCGTTCCAGGAACTTTGGCTTTGCTCCATTGGTTATCCGAAAATTTTTGAAACTTCCAATTTTCTTTTGAAAGCGATCGATCCCAACTTTGGGTCCAACCCAAGATCGAATGGAGTAATAGAATTATGAAAATAAACCACTTTTTACGCATCGGCAATTACAGCTTTAAGTGCATTAATTTCTGCAAGATTTGCAATTTCTGTTGCATCAGTTATACCTGAAGTATGAAAATAGGTAGCTTTAGTTATTTCTTTAATTTTTAATGCATTGGAAGAACGTAATCCTCCACCCGGCATAATCTGAATTTGATTTCCAAATCGTAGTACTGCTTCTTGAACGGCTGCAGATCCTGAGTCAATTTTTGATGCATTACCAGAGGTTAAAATAGTTTTGAAACCAATTTCAATACACGTTTTTATGGCTTGAAAATAATCGTTTGTATGATCAATGGCCCGATGAAAACTGCACGGCAGCGGACTAGCCAAAGCAACAAGTTCGGAGTTTCTTGTAACGTCAATAGTTTTATCTTGAGTTAGGATTCCGAAAACAAATCCGTTAATTCCGGTATTTTTTAATTCTAATATAGAATGTTTCATGGCTTCAAATTCTGTTTCCGAATAATTGAAATCACCACCTCGAGGACGAATCATAATCAGTAATTCCTTTGAGAATACTGCTCTAGCTTTTATTGTAGCTTCTTTGCTGGGCGTAGTACCTCCTTCGTTTAATTCGTCGCAAAACTCCACACGATCTGCTTTGCTTTGCGCAGTAACGGCTACCGATTCTAAATTAAAACAAGCGACTTCTAATTTCATAATTACTTCAAATAAAAGGGTGCATCAATTAATTTATTTCCTGTGGCATCGTAAACGGCATAATTAAAACCGCCTTGAATGCAATACGAACCGTATTCTCCAGCTTTATTCAAGGCAATAAATCCAACTTGAATGTCAGCTAGATTTTTGTTTCGCGATTTGGTTAATTTTATAATTCTTTGCACCGCTTCTTCGCAGGCTTGCTGTGGAGTTTTTCCTTGACGCATCAATTCGACTACCAAATGCGCGCCTGCAATCCGAATTACTTCTTCTCCATGTCCGGTAGCAGTGGCTGCTCCAATTTCATTATCGACATACAAACCCGCACCAATAATTGGGGAATCACCCACACGACCGTGCATTTTAAAAGCCATTCCACTAGTGGTACACGCCCCAGATAAATTTCCGTTGGCATCCATAGCAATCATTCCAATGGTATCGTGATTTTCTATGTTGGCTTTAGGCGAATATTCTGATTTTTTAAGCCATTCTTTCCATTCCTTTTCAGAATCTTCAACCAACAAATTCTCTTTTTTAAATCCTTGTGCCAAAGCAAATTCCAAAGCACCATCTCCAACCAACATCACATGCGGTGTTTTTTCCATAACTGCACGTGCCACCGAAATAGGGTGTTTAATAAATTCCAAGCAAGCTACTGAACCTATATTTGAAAACTCATCCATTATACAAGCATCCAATGTCACCCGCCCGTCTCGATCGGGACGGCCACCATAACCTACACTTCGTTCTGTAGGGTCACCTTCCGGGATTTTTACTCCGGCTTCGACGGCATCTAAAGCGCGCCCTTTTTGTTTCAAAACCTCCCACGCTGCGGCATTGGCCTCAATCCCGAAATTCCAGGTAGACAACACAATAGGTTTGTTTATTTTGGTTGGAATGGTATTTTTTGTTTCTGCTTTTACTCCAGTAAATGCCAATCCCGCTCCAGCAATAGCCGCTGTTTTTATAAAATCTCTTCTTGTTTTCATTAGTCTACTTTTATTTCATCAATAAATAACCAAGCCGGTTCACCAGCACCCGGATTTCCATTTTCTATTTTACCTTGATTGAAGGCATTTACTTTTATATAACGAACGGAAGTAGCTGGTAGTGCTACTTTTACAATACCTCTTGAAGCTTCAATTTCATCTGTAGAAACTATCTTTTCTGAAGTATAATCAATTCCGTTTTCAGAATAAGCTACCGTTATTTGTTTGGGATAATAAATCCAGCTTGCAGGACTTGATAAGACATCAATGGTAATGGTGTGAACGGTTTTCACCGAACCCAAATCGATTGTTGCTTTTACATCTTTACCCGAAAAACCAAGCCAATCTCTACCAAATTTCCCACGATCGCCATACATTCCGTCAACTAAACTAAAGACGCCATTTGCTTTATAGGAATTACTTGGTGCTTCATCTAAAGTTACTGTTGCTCCAGTAGCTAAATGCATTTCAAATTTTTGTTCCAATACCGCGCTCTTTTGAACTCCTGCTTCGAAACTTGCCGCCTTCAATAAAGTGTTTTTTTGAATGGTTATGGGTTTTGTATATAGTAAAGAATTATTAGTTGGTTGCGTTCCATCTAAAGTGTAATAAATTGAAGATGTTGCATTTGCAGCGATTAATTCCACTTGAAGTAAGTGATTTTCTGTAGCCGATATTTTTGCTTTTACTTCAAATAAAGCCTTGCTGTAATTCACTTTCATTTTATCCAAAAGTGAAAAATGGTGCAACAAGCGCCCTTTAAAATCAGTATAATTTGAAGAGGCATCTTTTCCCCAAAGCACTTCTGCTAATGCAGCCATTCTTGGTATTGCCATGTATTCTACTTTGGCAAAATCTTCCATATATTCGGTCCAAACATTTCCTTGGGCACCAAGAATGTAATCGCTTTCTTCAGTATTTAATTCAACAGGTATCGGATTAAAATCATAAACGGTTTCTAACGGAGTGTAACCGCCAATTGCCAATGGTTCGGTTTTTTGTTCGCCTTGATAATGATCAAAATAACAATGTGACCCCGGACTCATAACCACATAATGTTTGGCTTTGGCTGCGGCAATTCCGCCTTCAGTTCCGCGCCAACTCATAACTGCTGCATTAGGTGCTAAGCCACCTTCTAGGATTTCATCCCAACCGATGATTTTCTTTCCCTTCGAGTTGATGTGTTTTTCAATTTGAGATATAAAATAACTTTGCAATTCGTGTTCGTCTTTTAAGCCTTCTCTTTTAATTAAAGCTTGGCATTTTGAGCAGTTTTGCCATCTGGTTTTAGGACATTCATCGCCTCCAATGTGAATGTAATCCGATGGAAATAAAGGTAAAACTTCGTCTAACACTTCTTTTAAAAAATGCAATGTGTTTTCATTTGGACAAAATACATCATCTAAAACACCCCATTTTGTAGCCACTTCAAATGGACCACCCGTGCAAGAATACTCGGGATAAGCTGCTAATGCTGCTGTGGCATGCCCTGGCATTTCAATTTCGGGAACTACAGTAATGTGTTTTTGCTTTGCGTAAGCCACAATTTCTTTTACGTCTTCTTGTGTGTAAATACCGCCATAAGGCTTTCCATCAAAGCGTTGTTCGTTGTAATGCCCCACCATTGATTCTTTTCTATACGCCCCAACGGATGTTAGTTTTGGGAATTTTTTAATTTCAATACGCCACCCTTGGTCATCGGTTAAATGCCAATGAAAAACATTCATTTTATACAAAGCCAAATAATCAATATATTTCTTAATATCCGATTTTGAGAAAAAATGACGGGCAACATCCAAATGCATCCCACGCCACTTGAATTTCGGCTTATCAATAATTTTTAGAGCTGGAATTTGTTTATCGGAATAATAATCTAATAATTGATTTAAGGTTTGAATTCCATAAAAAAGGCCCTCTGAATTCGCTGCTTCAATTTGAATTTTTTTTGAATTCACAACGATTTTATATTCCTCAGTATTTGTTTTTAAGTTTGGATTCAAAGTCAATTCAATGCTGTTTTTTGATTTTGGTGCAACCGAATTTATAGCTAACTCAAAGCCCAATTGACCTTGAATAATTTCTTTGAGATATTGAATTTCCAAATTTCCTTTTGGAGCAACTAAAACTGTTTGATTAGTTAGAGAAAATGAAGGAGCTTTTTCTAAAAGAAGGAAGTTGGGTTTCGGAATTAGCGGAACAGTTGATTGTGCGCTCAGAACACAATTTAATAGGAATAAAAAAAGTAAGGTTATTTTTTTTAACATGGATTCAAATTTGAAAATATAGGAATATCAAATATAGTAAACTAATTTATATTCTTTGTTCAAATTCTAAAATGCATTTGGTTTTACTAAAACCATTTTCGAGTAAATAAACCAACAAGAACTTGAGGTGAAAATGTCATCATAAATCGAATCTTTTCGGCATATTTTGTTTGGGTAATTTCAAATCCATTCGAAGATTGTACTGGAAAATACAGTTCAAAATAGTCGGTAAGCAAATTCAATCGAATTCCACTATCATATCTAAATTGCGCTTTTTGATTTTTGTTTTTTAGCACTCCTAAATCGCCATACACTTCAATCCAATTCCAGATATTAAAACTACCATTTAAAGTTGTCATCCATGAATCTGCAAGTGGTTGCGCTAATTTTGACTTGAAACCGCCTTCCGCTTGAATGTACTCCTGACTGAATAGTCCGGAGCTTTCTGATCTACCTAAATAATTGTAATCAAAGAGGTAATCGGTTGGGCGATCTAAGGCGAAACTAAAGTAATTGGAATTGGTTTTATTATACATGAAAACTCCAGCAAAGAGGCGTAAATTAACTTGGCGGTTGCCTTTAAATAATTTTCTATAGCTAATACTCGTTGAAGCTTTTCCAAAATAAGAGGCCAATTGTAAATCGGTGGTATATGAAAAATAATCAGTTATCTCATTTTTAACATCCGCGTATCGAAGATTAAAAACAGAATAATTTCCTTCAATATCGTTTGTTACAAATTTGCTTTCTTCTCGGTTTACATATATTTGTCTGATAACTAGGTTGCTAAAATGATTGTTTCGTAAATCATCTTCCCTAAATTTAATCAATACAAAAGGATTTAACTTGTTGTAATAGGCATCAGGTGCATAATGGTAATTTTCCCCACTCAGCCCGTAGCGAATAAAATAACGCTTACTTTCTCGATTATATTGATTTGCAAACAATGAAAATCTACCCGTCAAAGAGCTAGTTTTTGTTGAATAGGAAGGGGTGATGTCAAAATTGAAAGGTTTGTCTAACATGGTTTTATTATGGAAACGAATTCCAGGAATAAAACCGTCGTAAAAGTTATATTCTAAAATGGGCACATACAATATTTGATTGAATTTGGGATCTTCCAAATCCTTCATTAAATTAAACTTAACGGGCTTGTTGAGCAAGCTGCCGTCCTTTAGGGATTTCCAATTGTTTCTTTGGTTAAATTCGGGCACTGTGCCATTGTAATTGATTACAATTTTATCTGCATCCCATCTTTTAAAGGTGTAAATACTGTCTTCTTTTACATTTGAAATCCATTCTTTAAAAACAATTTGCTTGTTTTTTATTCCGAAAACAGAAATAGGGACTTGGGCCCCCGTTTTATTTTTTAATTGAAATGAAACACTATCGGCTGTTTTATTTACCAATGAAAATTTATAATCGATTAATTTCCTAGTGCTAATTATTGTATTAAAAAACCATTCTGTTTCTTTTGTGGTATTCGAACTAATTATCGATTTTAATTGGTTGGTATCTGAATAGTTATTCATCGAATACGTTAGGAATTCGGAGATTGATTTATTCAAATTTTCTTTTCCAATGTAATCAGCTAAATAGTTAAAACTTAAACCAGCACGGTATTTAGAAGCTATTTTTTCGTTAAACTTTATTAAATTGTTTTTTGGTTCACCCAAGGCTTGATCTAAATTTTTTCGGGCCATAAGCAAATAGAAATAATTGTATTGCCCATTAAAATCTAATGAAACTAAATTATATCCTTGCAAAATTTTGAATTTATAAATACTGCCCACCATTTTCGTTTTGGGATAATTCTCCTCTACATATTTCATCATATAATAGATTTGAATCGCATCGTAAATCCAATTATCCTTTCTTGGATCCAGTTGTAAAGTAGTTTTTAAATAGTTATTTAAATACGTTTTTAAAAACTTCATTTCGTAGACATAATCCGCTGTAAACGGATTGATAAAAGAGGGCAATTGATTCAATCCATAAAATGGGTTTTGCTCATAATCTGCTTGAGAAACGGTGATTTTTGATTTTGGATATTTACCTAAATTTTGTTCCGTAAACGAAATAATTTTATTTATTAATCCAATTTTGTTTTCTTCACTAATCTTGCTTTCAAGGTTGGTCGTAATTTCCAAGTTATTATTCGTAAAACTCAAAAAATCATTCTTTTTTTGAATAAGTAAATTAACCGTCAATTGATTGGTTCCAATGAAATGGTAGCTCGAATCCTCTTTTTCATACAAAGGTAAATCGGAAATTACTGCATATCCTAGTGGATCTGTAATTTTTAAATCTACATCAGAAAGCGCATTGGGTGCGTCATCCAAATTCAGATTGCTGTATGTTATAAAGTTAGAGTTCTCGAAACGAGTAGGGGTCAAGTACCAATTTTTCAGATTAAGATTTCCATTCGCATTATAGCCATAACCAGTAAATTGATCGGATGGAAGTTTAAGGTTATAGCTTAAAATAAGCTTTACTTTTTGATCGGGCTCTAATTTATTAGTCAATTCGACTTTTACAAGATCCGGAAAGTCGGTTGGGCGAATCCAATTTAGTTCAGTTTTGGATTCATCTGTTATGGAATTAATTTTTGTGTTTCCGAGTTCTTTATCGGAAGCAAAATGAAAACTCCTTAAAAACTCATCAGAAAATCGTTTTCCAAGTGGGGTCGTATTGTCTGAATAAGCATTGTTCCAATCGTTTAATACAATAGAACTTAAAGTATCTTTCGACTGATTAAAGTAGGTTAACTCTTGATTTATTGTAAGTGAATTTTTCTCGTGATTAACTTCAACTACTAATTTTGATTGGTGTTGGGCATTTGCAACAAATGCAAAAAGAATTAGTATGTAGTTGAATAATTTCACTATTTTTTTGGTTTGAAGAGCGCATTAAATACCACTTTGGTATATTCTGTTGCGCCATCTTTATTTAAATGTCCACAGGTAGAAAAATACTTATCGTCGGTTACTGCATTTTCAAATCTAAGGATTTCTGGATAGACTTTCTGAATGTGATTGAAATAATCCCGATTTATAGTTTCCATACACATCGGTGTAGTCAATGCAATTAATCGAATGTTGTTTTTCTTGCAAATGGCTTTTATGGCTTCATATCCTTTATTTCTTTTTGGATAATATTTAGATAAATCAGCCGGAACCATTGGTCTTTGGTCTTTTAATAAGGGATGAAAACCTTCGTTTTCTAACACATTAGTTTTTTTGTGAATTGCAGAAAAGAACATTTCTCGAAACCCAATGCGCGCATCATAATGCATGTACCGGTAAAACGGAATGTATAGCAATTGGTTGTATTCTGGAATAGTTCGATAATAATCTCTCACGATTTTTGAAGTATGCAAGTAAGGCATAAACAAAGAACGAATTGCTTCCGAATGGTCGTTGGTATTGATGTTTAAATCAACTTGCAAGATCAAACAATCGATTTTGTAATTTCGTTCTACCATCATTTGCAGCATCAAGACGGATTCTTCAAGTCTTGAGCGAGTGATGCCAAAATTGAAGGTTTTATAACCTATTTCGTTGAAAATTTTAGGAACAAAATGATTGTTTACTCGAGAAGAGCCTAGGAAAACTACATCGTAATTTTTGTCTTTGGAATTAAACAAATAATCAATTTTACTTCTAGAATTCGATTGAATGTAAACAGCCGTATACAAAACATCCAGTAACACTAAAGTTACTAGAAGTAAGGCTAACCCTTTTGCCAAAAAAAGTAAAAACTGTTTCATTAAAATTGAAAATAAATGAATTCTTTATAATCTGAAAAGATGCCAAGCGATACAATGGCTGCCAAACACAAACTTAATTTCAACCAACTCCATTTACCCGAAATAGGTTCTAATTTATGGCGGTTATTCCATTCGATTATAACAAAAATAAGAACTAACGCTAACAACTCATTGCTGTAGCGCTCAATTCGGAAATATTCGGTAGAGAATTTTTGATTCTCAAACATTCTTTTGATGTACAAAAAAGCATCAGTAATGGTTTTGGATCTAAAAAAGATCCATGCAATACAGGTTAAGGCAAATGTAGTTAGGATGTTTAAAAGTGTTCGAACGGAATCAAAGTTGAAACCTAAAGTAAAATCGGCTACATTTTTTCGATTTTGATTTAATAGCAATAACGGTAAAAAGTATAATGCGTTTATCAATCCCCAAGCAACATAGGTGAAATTGGCTCCGTGCCAAAATCCGCTAACGAGAAAAATAATAAAGGTATTACGAACTTGAAACAGTTTGTTTCCTTTACTTCCGCCTAATGGAATGTACAAATAATCACGAAACCAAGAAGAAAGTGAAATGTGCCATTTGCGCCAAAACTCGGCGATATCTCTTGAAAAATAGGGATAATTGAAGTTGCGTAATAAGTCGATTCCAAATAATTTGGAGGTCCCTAAAGCTATATCGGAATACCCTGAAAAATCGCCATAAATTTGGAAGGCAAAATAAATGGCTCCCAAAATTAATGACCACGAATTCATGGAATTGTAATGGTTGAAAATTTCATTGGCATAAATTGCACACGAATCGGCAATAACCACTTTTTTCACCAAGCCCCATACAATTTGGTAAATTCCTTCTTTGGCTTTATTAAATTCAAACTTCCGATTTACTTTTAATTGCGGTAATAAATGCGTTGCACGCTCAATGGGTCCGGCAACCAACAACGGAAAATAACTTACAAATAACGAATAATCTACAAAGTTTTTTTCGGCTTTAATTCGTTTGTAATATATGTCAATGATGTAAGATAAACCGTGAAAGGTATAAAAGGAAATACCAACAGGAAGTATCAGTTTTAATAAAATCGGACTTGCCGTAAATCCAAATGAATGGACTAATTCGGCAAAAGAAGAGGCAAAGAAATTGTAATATTTAAATACGCCAAGAAATCCTAAATTGATGGATATGCAAAGCCAAAGCCACATTTTCCGTTCGAATGGTGTTTGACTATTTTCGATTTTCATTCCGGAAACATAATCCAATAAAGTAGAGAAAACCAATAAAAACAAGAACCTCCAATCCCAACACGAATAGAAATAATAGCTCGCTAAAATCAGTATGTAATTTTGATTTATTTTCGATTTAGCGCCAATAACCCAATACAAAATAAATACTATTGGAAGAAAAATAGCGAAATGTAATGAGTTGAAAAACATAAATTAGAAGTTCGGACTTAAATTGTATTTTTTGTAGAAATTGTCAAGTGCTTCAACTACTTCTTCTGCAGAATCAACGACTTTAATTAAATTTAAATCCTCTGGATTGGCATTTTTTTGTTTGTCGATTAGTACATTTTTTATCCAATCCAACAACCCCGACCAAAATTCGGTACCAACCAAAATAATAGGGAATTTTCCAATCTTTTTAGTTTGAATAAGCGTGATTGCTTCGAACAATTCGTCTAAAGTTCCAAAGCCTCCTGGCATTACTACAAAACCTTGGGAGTATTTTACAAACATTACTTTTCTCACGAAAAAGTAATCGAAGTTTAAGTTTTTATCTTTATCAATGTACGGATTGAAATGTTGCTCAAATGGCAATTCAATGTTTAATCCAACCGATGTTCCTTCTCCACGATGCGCTCCTTTGTTTCCGGCTTCCATAATTCCGGGACCTCCACCAGTAATCACTCCGTAACCAGCTTTACTGATTTTATAGGCGATTTCTTCGGCTAATTGGTAGTACTTTTCTTCCGGTTTGGTTCTTGCTGATCCAAAAATGGTAACACAAGGTCCAATTCGAGACATAGTTTCGTAGCCATTTACAAACTCCGACATGATTTTAAAAATCGCCCAAGAATCGTTGCTTCGAATTTCATTCCAAGTTTTTTGCTTGAATTTATCATGTATTCTGTGGTCCTCGTTTTCGTAATTGCTCTTGCTCATAATTTCAGGTTTTATCTTTCTGCTAATTTAATTCTTTTTTCAAAAATTGCGCAGTGTAACTCTTTTTGTTTTTAACTATTTCTTCTGGTGTGCCACTACAAAGTAACTCGCCACCACCTTTTCCTCCTTCAAGTCCAATGTCGATAATATAATCGGCTAGCTTAATTACATCCAAATTATGTTCAATGATTAGTACCGTATTTCCTTTGTCTACCAATTTGGTAATGACTTCCATTAATACTCTAATGTCTTCAAAGTGCAAGCCCGTTGTAGGCTCATCCATAATGTAAAAAGTATTTCCGGTATCTTTTTTAGATAATTCTGCTGCCAATTTAATTCGCTGGGCTTCACCACCTGATAGGGTAGTACTTTGCTGCCCTAAAGTAATGTAGCCCAAGCCCACATCTTGAATGGTTTTTAGTTTTCTGTGAATCTTCGGAATCATTTCAAAGAAATCTACCGCCTCATCAATCGTCATATTTAACACATCAGAAATGGACTTCCCTTTATATCTTATTTCTAATGTTTCTCTGTTAAAACGCTTGCCTTGGCAGGTTTCACATTCTACATATACATCAGGTAAGAAGCTCATTTCAATAGTTCGCACTCCCGATCCTTCACACGTTTCACACCTTCCGCCGCTTACATTAAAGCTGAATCGTCCCGCTTTGTAGCCGCGAATCATGGCCTCTGGAGTCATAGTAAACAAACTTCGAATCTCCGAGAATACTTCAGTGTATGTTGCCGGATTGGAACGAGGTGTTCTCCCAATCGGACTTTGATCGATGTCAATTACTTTATCAATGTGTTCTAATCCATCAATCTTTTTATAAGGTTGTGGTTTTTTTACGCCATTAAAAATGTGTGCATTTAAAATAGGGTAGAGCGTTTCGTTAATTAAAGTAGATTTACCACTTCCGGAAACTCCAGTCACACAAATTAATTTGCCAAGCGGAAATTCCACTGAAACATTTTTTAGGTTATTACCTGAGGCGCCATGAAGTTTGATGAACTTTCCGTTACCGCTTCTTCGTTTTTTTGGAATCTCAATTTGAAGTTCACCGTTTAAATATTGAGCCGTAAGCGTGTGTTCTTTTAATAATTCGGCAGGGGTACCTTTGCTGATGATATTGCCACCAAATTTTCCTGCTTTGGGTCCGATGTCAATTACATAATCTGCACATTCAATCATGTCTTTGTCGTGTTCCACAACTAATACCGAATTGCCAATATCTCTAAGGTTTTTCAAGGAATTAATTAAGCGCTCGTTGTCTCTTTGGTGCAAACCAATACTCGGTTCATCCAATATATAAAGCACGCCAACAAGTTGCGATCCAATTTGAGTTGCCAATCGAATGCGTTGTGCTTCACCTCCCGATAAGGATTTTGAACTTCTGTTTAAGGACAAATAATTTAATCCCACATCAAGTAAAAACTGAATGCGATCGTTGATTTCCTTTAAGATTTCTAGCGCAATTGTTTTTTGTTTATCTGATAATTTTTCAGGTAACGCTTGAAACCACGGAGCCAATTCGGAAATATCCATAGCAGAAAGTGATGCGATATTCAAATCGTTTATTTTAAAGAAAAGCGATTCTTTCTTTAAACGCGAACCATGACATTCCGGGCAAGCCATTTCATCCATATATTCTTTGGCCCAACGTTTTATAGAACTCGAGTTGCTTTCGTCAAATTGGTTTTTTATGAATTTTGAAATACCTTCAAAATCAATTTTGTATTCTTTGGTAACTCCAGCCGTTTTAGAAACCACCGAAAATTTTTCATTTCCGCCATTCAAAATCATTTCAATCGCTTCTTCCGAAAGGGTTTCAATGGGATCGGTTAATTTAAATTTGTATTTTTCACCGATGATTTCCAGTTGTTTGAACATCCAAGAACTTTTGAATTCGCCAAGTGGAGCTAATGCTCCTTTTTGAATTGATAATTTCGGATTTGGAATTATTTTTTTGCGGTTGATTTCATTTACAATTCCCAATCCATTACAATGTTCACACGCCCCTTTTGGAGAATTAAATGAAAATAAATTGGGTTCCGGATTTTGATAGGAAATTCCGGTTGTTGGACACATTAAAGTTCGGCTGAAAAAACGCACTTCATTACTTTCGTGCTCCATAACCATCATAACATCTTCTCCGTGATACATGGCCGTTTTTATACTTTCAGACAATCGTTTTTGAGTGTCTGCAGTAGCTTCCACTTGCATTCGATCAATTACAATTTCAATATCGTGGGTTTTATAACGATCCAATTTCATTCCGGGAGTAATGTCCACTATTTTGCCATTAACCCTAACTTTTACAAATCCTTGTTTGGCTATTTGTTGAAACAATTCGGCGTAATGTCCTTTACGAGCTCTAATTATTGGAGCAAGAACATTAATTCGTTTTCCGTTAAATGTTTCCGTGATTAAATTCTGAATTTGCTCATCCGAATAGGAAACCATCTTTTCTCCGGTATTGTAACTGTAGGCCTCTCCAGCACGAGCATATAATAACCGCAGAAAATCATATACCTCAGTTATGGTTCCAACAGTAGAGCGAGGCGATTTACTTGTTGTTTTTTGTTCAATAGCAATTACAGGAGATAGTCCGTCAATTTTATCTACATCAGGACGCTCCAATCCACCTAGAAATTGTCGCGCATAAGCTGAAAATGTTTCAATGTAACGACGTTGCCCTTCGGCATAAATTGTATCAAAAGCTAGCGATGATTTTCCAGATCCCGAAAGTCCAGTTATAACAACTAGTTTCTCTCTCGGAATTAAAATATCGATATTCTTTAAATTGTGCACTCGAGCACCAATTACTTCAATATTATTTTCGTTTTCTAGCATAGGTTTTGTAAAAACGCAAAAGTACAATTTTAGGAATGAAATTCAGTTAGTCAGTTTAGAAGAATTTGTTAAATCTCCTTCCAAAAATTAAGCCGACTTAAATTAATTAAGCCGGCTCTCTGATGGTTTTTAGGTTGGTTTGTTTTAGTTGTTAAGCATTACCGGCATTACAAGCATGGTAACGGTTTCCCCTTCGTCTAATCCGTCAACTGGAGTTAAAATTCCAGCACGATTTGGCATAGACATTTCCAATTGAATTTCATCCGATTGTAAGTTCGATAGCATTTCCAATAAGAAACGCGAGTTGAAACCAATTTGCATGTCATCACCTTGGTAATCACAAGTCAATCTTTCTTCTGCTTTGTTTGAGTAATCAATATCTTCAGCAGAAATATTTAATTCAGCTCCTGCAATTTTTAAACGAATTTGGTGTGTTGTTTTATTTGAGAAAATAGCCACACGACGAACCGAACTAAAAAATTGATTTCTGTCAATTAATAATTTGTTTGGATTTTCTTTTGGAATTACTGCTTCGTAGTTTGGATATTTTCCATCAATTAATCTACAAATCAACAAGTAGTTTTCAAAAGAGAAAGTCGCATTGGCATCGTTATAATCAATTTTAACCTCAGCATCAGAAGTACTTAAAATACTTTTTAAGATGTTAAGCGGTTTCTTTGGCATAATGAAATCAGCCACTTGAGAAGCTTTTACATCAGTGCGAGTATATTTAACTAATTTATGCGCATCAGTAGCTACAAAGATTAATCCTTCTGGAGAAAATTGGAAGAATACTCCCGACATAACGGGACGTAAATCATCATTTCCTGCAGCAAAAATAGTTTTGCTAATAGCAGTTGCCAACACTTCTGCTGGAACCATTGTAGAAGATGGATCCTCTAATTGTACCGATTTAGGGAATTCTTCTCCTGGAGCATACGCAATAGCATATTTACCCGAATTGGAGCTGATTTCGATTGTGCTGTTTTCTTCAACTGTAAAAGTTAAAGGTTGCTCTGGAAACGTTTTTAGTATATCTAAAAGTAATTTTGCAGGAACTGCAACACTTCCGTTATCAGTAGATTCGATTTCTAAAGTAGCAGACATTGTTGTTTCAAGGTCAGATGCCGAAACAGTTAAAGTCTTTTTATTTAATTCAAATAAAAAGTTGTCTAAAATAGGCAAGGTGTTGCTGCTATTAATAACGCTACCTAAAACTTGTAATTGTTTTAATAAATACGAGCTGGATACAATAAACTTCATCTTATATTATTTTTTACAAATATATCTTAAAGAAATAGATTGTGAAAAGAAATTTATTAACATTTATTCCAATATTGTTAGGATTTATTTGTTGGGTTTAAACCAAATGTTTTTCCTTCTGCTGCAATTGATGAATTAAGAGTTATTTGAATATTCAATTGGTTTTCTTTCAATTAATTGAGGTTTCTTTTGATGAAATTCAAGAATTCCATAATAAATAGTTTTAAGCGTTGGTTATTTTTTTATATTTTTGATTCGCTAAAATTACACCAATGAATTTTGATAGAAAAGACTTCTCAAACGAAGAGTTACTTGATTTATATTCTAGAATATTAAAACCTAGATTGATTGAAGAAAAGATGCTGATACTTTTGCGTCAAGGCAAAGTGTCGAAATGGTTTTCTGGAATTGGACAAGAGGCAATTTCTGTTGGAATTACTGCGGCTTTAGATTCGGATGAGTATATTTTGCCAATGCACCGAAATTTGGGTGTTTTTACGGGAAGAGCTATTCCGTTACATCGTTTGTTCTCACAATGGCAAGGAAAGAAAAACGGATTTACCAAAGGGCGTGATCGCAGCTTTCATTTTGGAACACAAGAATATAAAATTATCGGTATGATCTCCCATTTAGGACCTCAACTTGGAGTGGCTGATGGGATTGCTTTAGCAAATAAATTAAAAAGAAACGGAAAGGTAACCGCTGTTTTTACCGGTGAAGGCGCTACCAGTGAAGGTGATTTTCATGAGGCGTTAAACATTGCTTCGGTTTGGGATTTGCCCGTTTTGTTTGTGATTGAAAATAATGGATACGGATTGTCTACGCCAACCAACGAACAATACCGTTGCGAGAATTTGGCTGATAAAGGAATTGGTTACGGAATGGAAAGCCATATTCTAGATGGAAACAATATTTTAGAAGTATATGCTAAGATTAGTGAATTAAAAGCTTCATTAGCTGAAAATCCGCGACCTGTATTATTGGAGTTTAAAACTTTTAGAATGCGTGGGCATGAAGAAGCCAGCGGAACCAAATACGTACCGCAAGAATTAATGGACGCTTGGGCTGTAAAAGATCCGGTGGCGAATTATAGAAATTATTTGGTTGCTTCTGGTGTACTTTCGGAAGAAATGGATGCAGAAATCACGGCAAAAATAAAAGCTGAAATTGATGAAAATTGGGCTATTACCCAAAGCCAACCGGATATTGAAGCAGATTTAAGTGAAGAATTAAATGATGTGTATCAAGAATATGATTTTGAAGACATTAAATCAAATAATGAAGTAGAAAATATTCGTGTTGTTGATGCAATTTCACAAGCTTTAAAACAATCAATGGAGCGTCATGATAATTTGGTTATTATGGGGCAAGATATAGCCGAATATGGCGGGGCATTTAAAATAACCGAAGGCTTTGTCGAGCAATTTGGAAAAGAGCGTGTTCGTAATACGCCAATTTGTGAAAGCGCAGTAGTTTCTGCCGCTATGGGATTGTCTATAAACGGGCACAAAGCCATAGTTGAAATGCAGTTTGCCGATTTTGTTTCCACAGGATTTAATCCTATTGTAAATTTATTAGCTAAACAACATTACCGTTGGAATGAAAAAGCAGATGTTGTGGTTCGTATGCCTTGTGGTGGAGGTACTCAAGCAGGTCCTTTTCATTCGCAAACCAATGAAGCATGGTTTACTAAAACTCCCGGATTAAAAGTGGTTTATCCTGCGTTTCCCTATGATGTAAAAGGCTTGTTGAATACGGCAATTAACGACCCAAATCCGGTGTTGTTTTTTGAGCACAAGCAATTGTATCGTTCGGTATATCAAGATGTGCCAAAAGATTATTATACTATTCCTTTTGGTAAAGCCGCACTAATTAAAGAAGGGGAGTCGGTTACTATCGTTTCTTATGGAGCAGGAGTACATTGGGCGTTAGAAGTATTAAATTCAAATCCGGATATTAAAGCAGATCTTATTGATTTGAGAACACTTCAGCCTTTGGATGTGGATGCCATTTACGCTTCGGTTAAGAAAACAGGTAAGTGCATCATTTTACAAGAAGATACTTTGTTTGGTGGAATTGCAAGTGATATTTCAGCTTTAGTAATGGAAAATTGTTTTGAATACTTGGATGCTCCTGTTCTCAGGGTGGGAAGTATTGAAAGTCCGATTCCATTTGTAAAACCATTAGAGGATCAATACCTGCCAAAAGCCCGATTTGAAAAAGAATTAAAACAGCTTATTGCTTATTAATTGTCTGATAAGTAAAGTGTTATAAAATACAAAAGCCAACCTGGAGCAGTTGGCTATTGAGGTGAGGTGTAACTTCCTTTCGGAATCCTCGATGCAAATATACTTTGAATTTATGAATTACTAATAAGTATTTTTAAATAATTTAAAAATTAGTCGAAGTCCTGTATAGCTTATTAATTATTTATTTAATCTTCTTTCTGTCCCATCATCATCAAATAGGATTTTAAAAACGGATCGATATTGCCGTTCATTACGCCATCAACATCACTAGTTTCATAGCCTGAACGCACATCTTTTACTAGTTTGTAGGGTTGCATAACGTAATTTCTTATTTGTGAACCCCATTCAATTTTCATTTTTCCAGCTTCAATATCGGCGCGTTGTTCTAATTGCTTTTTCAATTCAATTTCATACAATTGAGAGCGAAGCATTTGCATTGCGCGTTGTCTATTATCTTGCTGGGATCGTGTTTCCGAACACTGAATTTGAATTCCAGTTGGTTTGTGAAACAATTGCACTTTGGTTTCTACCTTGTTCACATTTTGTCCACCAGCACCACTAGATCTTGAGGTAATGATTTCAATATCTGCAGGATTAATATCTATTTCAATAGTATCGTCAACTAACGGATATACATAAATTGAAGCAAATGAGGTATGTCGTTTGGCATTACTATCAAAAGGAGAAATTCGAACCAAACGATGCACGCCATTTTCACCTTTCAAATAACCAAAAGCAAAATCACCTTCAATTTCAAGTGTAACGGTTTTAATTCCGGCAACTTCACCTTCTTGAAAGTTAAGTTCTTTGATTTTGTAGTTTTGTTTTTCTGCCCACATCATGTACATACGCATCAACATTGAAGCCCAGTCGCAACTTTCGGTTCCACCAGCTCCTGCAGTTATTTGCAATACGGCACTCATGCTGTCTCCTTCGGCAGAGAGCATGTTTCTAAATTCTAAATCTTCAATGAAATTATTAGTGATATCGAATTGGGTATCTAGCTCTTCTTCTGTTACATCACCTTCCTTATAAAATTCAAAAGTAATTTGAAGTTCTTCAGAAAGCGCATTACCTTTTTCAAAATCTTCAACCCATTTCTTTTTGGATCGAAGGTTTTTGATTAATGCTTCAGCCTCCTTTGCGTTGTTCCAAAAATTGGGTGCAAAAGTCTTTTCTTCTTCGTTCGATATTTCTATAAGTTTGGCATCAATGTCAAAGATACCTCCTCAACGCACCAAGGCGCTCCACAATACCTTTTATTTGTTCGGTATTTGTCATAAATTGTGTAGTTTTGTAATTGCAAATATAAGGCATCAAATTTTGATATGGAAATAAATTTAGTTAGTGATACGGTAACCAAACCAAGCAATGAAATGTTGCAGTTTATGTTTAATGCAAAGGTTGGAGACGATGTATATAAACAAGATCCAACGGTAAACGAATTGGAAACTGCAGTGGCTCAGTTATTCGGAATGGAAGCTGCTTTATTTTTTCCTAGTGGAACAATGGCGAATCAAACAGCAATTAAATTACATACCAATCCAGGTGAGCAGGTAATTTGTGATAAGTATTCTCATATTTATCATTATGAAGGTGGAGGTGCTTCGTTTAATAGTGGCGTTTCGTGTTGTTTGGTAGATGGAGACAGAGGAATGATAACTGCCGATTTAGTTAAGAATGCCATCAATGACCCCGAGTTTTATCATGCGCCTTTAACTTCGTTAGTGAGTATTGAAAATACTACCAATAAAGGAGGAGGGGCTTGTTACGATATTGAAGAATTGAAAAAAATCAAGCAAGTTTGTGTCGATAATAATTTGAAATACCATCTAGACGGTGCTCGATTATGGAATGCCTTAGTGGCTAAAAAACAACATCCAAAACAATTTGGAGAATTGTTTGATACCATATCGGTTTGTTTATCCAAAGGATTGGGAGCGCCAATAGGATCTGTGTTATTGGGATCTAAAGCGGATATTAAACGTGCTTTGCGTATTCGAAAGATATTTGGAGGCGGAATGCGTCAAGCAGGGTATTTAGCTGCTGCAGGTATGTATGCCATTCAAAATAATTTATCAAGACTCGAAGAAGATCATAGAAGAGCCAAAGAATTGGGAGAATTGTTAAGTACTTTAAATTGGGTTGAGAAAGTGGAGCCTGTAGAAACTAATATTTTAATTTTTTCGGTTCGACCAACCTTAGAAGAAAAATGGATTATTGAAAAATTACAACAAAAAAATATCTATATTAGTTCGATGGGGCATGGAAAGCTAAGAATTGTAACCCATTTAGATTACAAAGAAGTTATGCATAATTATGTAGTAGACACTTTAACAAAATTGCAATTTTAATTTACTATGCTGAATCTAATAAATACATTTCCGTTGCCAGCAATTATTGCCAATGCAGATAATGTAATTATTCACGCAAATGAATTAGGTTTAAACCATTTTAAAACCAATTTAGATTCAATTCAAAATAAATCAATCGCATCTATTTTTACAGATGTTTCTAGTGATAAAATTCATAAGGTACAACATGAAGAAAATGGAGAAGTTTACCATTTGTATTATATCCTGGAAAGTTCTAATACAGGAGCACAGCAATTAGTTTACTCCGTTGCACACGACTTGCAAGATCCATTAAATTCAATAAGTGCCTATTCTAAATTACTAGCAGAAGAACACTCTTCTCAATTAGATACTGAAGGAAATCTCTATGTAGATTTTATTTCAAAGTCGGCCAAAAGGATGCAAAACACTATACAATCGTTGTTGGATTTCACCAAATTGAATTCAATAGCCGATTTTGCTGCAACCAATTTAAATCAGGTAATTCAAGAAGTACAAGAAGATTTGAGTTTGGCGATAAAAGAAAGCAACGCAAAGATTCTTTTCGAAAAATTACCAACGGTAATGGGTTCATCGGTACATTTGAGATTGTTATTTCAAAATTTGATTGGGAATGCAATTAAATTCAGCCGCAAGGAGGAACAACCTTTTATTTTTATTTCTTCAGACGAAAGAGAATCGGATTGGTTGTTTCAAGTAAAAGACAACGGAATTGGAATTCCATCAGAAAATTTAGAAAATATATTTTCTATTTATAAAAAACTGCACTCTACTTCAGAATATGAAGGAACCGGAATTGGATTAGCGCATTGTAAAAAAATAGTTGCTTTGCATGGAGGAACCATTTGGGCTGAATCCGAAACAGGAAAAGGAACTGTCATTTATTTTACCATTTCCAAAATATGATAGCTCCATCTAAATATGTTGTTTTGATTGAAGACGATCAAGCAATGAATTATTACCATCAAAGGTTGTTTGTAAAGCAAAATTTTGCAGATGAAGTTATGTCTTATCATTCTGCTGTGGAGGCTTTGGATGGAATTAAAAATTTGCAACAAGTAGCACGACTTTATATTTTCTTGGATTTAAATATGCCCCAAATGAATGGCTGGCAATTTATAGATGAGTTAGAGAAGATAAAATTTGATATGAATACCCAAATAAAGTTGTTTGTATTAAGTTCTTCAGTGAATCCAAACGACATGATGAAAGCCAAGCAAAATTCAGTTGTAACGGATTATTTGTCTAAACCACTTTCAATAGAAACAATTACTAATATAATTACTACAAATTCCTAGCTAGAAATTCAATTCTAAGTTTTGAAACATAATAAAATGAATATAAAACCAATTCCACCTGTAGCCAAAATAATTCCTCATAAACTTGTAAAACACAAGCACACCCGTATTGATGATTATTATTGGTTTAATGACAGAGAAAATCCAGAAGTAATTGATTACTTAAATAAAGAAAACGAATATTACCATTCGGTTACTGCCGATACCAAAGTTTTTCAAGAGGAATTGTTTGAAGAGATGAAATCTCGAATCAAAGAAGATGATCAATCGGTTCCTTATTTTTACAATGGGTATTATTACATCACCCGATTTGAAAAAGGGCAGAATTATCCAATTTATTCAAGAAAAAAAGAAACCCTTTCAGCTGCCGAAGAAATTCTATTCGATTGTAACGAATTGGCCAAAGGGCAATCGTATTTTCATTTAGGCGGACTTTCAGTAAGTCTAGATAACTGCAAGGCTTTATTTAGTATAGATGTTGTTGGCAGACGAATTTATACCATTCAGATTAAGAATCTTCTAACAGGGGAATTACTTTCGGATACAATAAAAAATGTAACTGGTACAGCAGTTTGGGCCAATGATAATCAAACTATTTTTTATTCCTGTCAAGATCAGGTAACCTTGCGTTCTGATAAAATATTCAAACATAAATTGGGTACAAGCCAGGAAGAAGATGTGTTGGTTTACTTTGAAAAAGACGAAACGTTTAATGTTGAAATTGCCAAATCAAAATCCAATAAATACCTAGCGATTGAATCGGGGAGTACCTTAACTACAGAGTATCAAATCTTGGATGCGAATACTCCAGATGAAAAATTTAGGTTATTCCAAAAAAGAGTCCGTGGATTAGAATACAGCATCAATCATTATGGAGACAGTTTTTATATTCTAACAAATAAAGACGAAGCGGAGAACTTTAAGTTAATGAAAACCCCCGAAACAGCTACTTCTAAAGAAAATTGGGTTGAGGTTATTCCGCATCGCGCTGATGTATTACTTGAAGATATTGAGATATTTAAAAACTTTTTAGTTCTTGAAGAACGCGCCAACGGTTTAAATACTATTAAAATCATTCCTTGGAATGGAGATGAAGCCTATTATTTACCTTTTGAAAGTGAAACTTATACAGCTAGTGCAAGTACCAACGTAGATTTTGATACAGATATATTAAGATATTCCTACCAGTCTTTGGCTACACCTTCTTCGGTCATTGATTTTAATATGAAAACTAAAGAGAAAGTCGTTCTAAAAGAACAGCAAGTATTGGGCGGGAAATTTGATAAAAATAATTACAAAGAAGAGCGTGTTTGGGCAACTGCAAGAGATGGGGTTAAGGTGCCAATTTCATTGGTTTATAAAAAAGAGTTGGTTAAGGATGGTAAAAATCCGTTATTACAATATGCCTACGGATCATATGGCTATTCTATTGATGCCTCATTTTCTTCAACACGATTATCGCTTTTAGATCGAGGATTTATTTTTGCTATTGCGCACATACGCGGTGGAGAAGATCTAGGACGAAATTGGTATGAAACCGGGAAGTTGTTGCAAAAGAAAAATACCTTTACTGATTTTATCGATTGTTCGGAATTTTTAATTCAAGAAAAATATACATCTCCAGAGCATTTATATGCCGAAGGCGGTTCTGCGGGAGGATTGTTAATGGGAGCTGTGGTTAATATGGCGCCCAATTTATATAACGGAATCATTGCTCAAGTTGCCTTTGTTGATGTGGTTACAACCATGTTGGATGAATCCATTCCACTTACTACAGGAGAATACGACGAATGGGGAAATCCAAATCAAAAGAAATATTACGAGTACATGTTGTCTTATTCGCCATTTGATAATGTGGTTGCACAGGATTATCCTAACATGTATATTTCTACAGGACTGCACGATTCGCAAGTACAATATTGGGAACCAGCAAAATGGGTTGCTAAACTACGAGTTATGAAAACCGATTCGAATTTATTATTTTTAGACACCAATATGGACGCTGGTCATGGAGGTGCTTCAGGTAGATTTGAAGCCTTAAAAGAATTGGCTAAGGAATTCAGTTTTTTGCTTGAATTGGAAAAAATTAAAAATTAATTTATTAGATTTGCAAGGTTACGGTACCTATACTAAGTAATGGTTCTGTCAAATTTTTTTTATTTTATGAAAGAAGAAATAAAAGCCTATAATAATGTTCTGGAATTAATAGGAAGCACTCCTCTTATTAAACTTAATAGAATTACCAAAGACTTTCCAGGTAGCTATTATGCTAAAGTGGAAGCTTTTAATCCAGGGCATTCATCCAAAGACAGAATCGCATTATATATCATTGAACAAGCCGAAAAAAAAGGTATTCTTTCTCCTGGAGATACAATCATTGAAACTACTTCGGGTAATACCGGATTTAGTTTGGCAATGGTTAGCATCATAAAAGGATACAACTGTATTCTTGCAGTTACTTCTAAATCATCGAAAGATAAAATAGACATGCTTCGAAGTCTTGGAGCTAAAGTTTATGTTTGTCCTGCCAATGTTTCTGCAGATGATGAGCGCTCGTATTACAATGTTGCTAAGCGTTTGCATGAAGAAACAAAAGGTTCGGTTTATATTAATCAATATTTTAATCAATTAAATATTGATGCACATTATTTTTCTACAGGACCCGAAATTTGGGATCAAACTGCCGGAAAAATAACGCATTTAGTAGCTTGTAGCGGAACTGGAGGAACTATTTCTGGAGTGGCGAAGTTTTTGAAAGAGAAAAATCCAAATATTAAAATATTAGGTGTTGATGCTTTTGGTTCGGTGTTGAAAAAATACCATGAAACGAAAGAGTTTGATACGGATGAAATATATCCGTATCGCATAGAAGGTATTGGTAAAAATTTAATACCGACTGCCACCGACTTTGATTCGATTGATAAATTCATGAAAGTTACCGATGAAGAAAGTGCCCACACTGCAAGAGAAATTGTAAAACAAGAAGGATTATTTGTAGGTTACACTTCTGGAGCTGCTTTACAAGCGGTGAAACAATTTGCCAAAGAAGGCGAGTTTACCACGGAAAGTAATGTGGTTGTTATTTTCCCTGATCACGGTTCGCGATATATGAGTAAAGTGTTTAGTGACGACTGGATGAATGAACAAGGTTTTTTTGACAGCATAAATACTGAAGAAGCTCAGAAAATAGAATTTATTAAATAAGCATAAAAAAACTCCAATGAAAATTGGAGTTTTTTGTTTTTATTTCTTTCTGATGATATCTTCTAAAACCGCTTTGTTAGAGTAGTTGATAACTCGAAGCGTAATGGTGTCCTTTCTCATAGTTTGGCCTTCTATGATATACAACTTTCCTTTTTGATATTTTATATTGCTTTTATCAAAATCTACATCACCATAAGTTAGTGTGTTTTTAATATCGATCGTATCAATCCAATCTTCTGCTAGTTTGCGAGAAGCTTCAATGCTGTAATTAAAAGGTTTGTTTCTTAAATCATTTAATACTCGAGCATTCGGAAAATAGTTACATCGAGAATCTTTTCCAGATAAAACGGCAGCCACAAAAAAACTTCCAATAACTAATCCGATTAAATAGTAGGCAAAACGCTGGTAAAATTTCATTCTAATTTTTATTTCTGCAAAGGTAAAGCAAAGAAGTCAATAATTGATAGCACTAAATATTAAAAAACAATTAAATTAATATCGCTATTGTTCAGGTCAAACCAATCTCCAATTGCTTTGTTTGTTAGAATTCCGTGATATAAATATACGCCATTTTTCATTCCTAAATTGCATCGTATCGAACTTTCAATTCCGCCGTCTTCAGCAATTTGAAGTAAATAAGGCGTAATGATATTGCTGATCGAAAGTGAAGCAGTTTTTGAATAACGCGAAGGTATATTAGGGACACAATAGTGAATTACATCACTTTTAATAAAAGTTGGTTTTTCATGAGTTGTAATTTCTGATGTTTCAAAGCAGCCTCCAGTATCAATACTCACATCAACAATTACGGCACCTTTTTTCATGAAATCAACCATAGTTTCGGTTACCACAATTGGAGATCGCTCTTTACCTCTCATTGCGCCTATCGCAACATCACAGCGTCTTAAAGCTTTTAATAATGCTTTTGGCTGTATAGTTGATGTGAATATTCGTTGATTGATATTGTTTTGTAAACGACGCAATTTAGTAATCGAATTGTCGAATATTTTTACATTAGCACCCAATCCAATTGCTGTTTTAGCTGCAAATTCTCCAACAGTTCCTGCGCCAATTATAACTACTTCTGTTGGAGCAACTCCGGTTATGTTTCCAAATAAAAGCCCTTTTCCAAATTGCTGATTAATCATTAATTCAGCTGCAATTAGTATGGAAGCAGTTCCTGCAATTTCGCTCAATGATTTAACGGCAGGGTAGGATCCGTCTTCGTCTTTTATGTATTCAAAGGCTAACGCGGTAATTTTCTTTTGCGAAAGCGCTTCAAAATATTCTTTTTTTCTAGTTTTTAATTGGATTGCAGAAATTAGTATCGAATTGGATTGTATCATTTCGATTTCGGCCATAGTTGGTGGTTCCACCTTTAAAAGCATGGGGCAAGAAAAAACCTTTTTGGTATCTTGGGTGATTTCGGCGCCTGCATCACTGTATTCTTTATCGCTATAGCTTGAGCTTTCACCAGCTCCAGCTTCAATTAAAATACGATGTCCATGTGAAGTTAACGAATGAACAGCATCTGGAGTTAAGCAAATACGACGTTCTTGGTAGCTAGTTTCTTTAGGAATTCCAATAAATAACTCGCTTTTTTGACGAGTGATTTCTAGTTTTTCTTCCTGAGGTATCAATTGCTGCTTTGTAAATGGTGTAATGGCCATGTTTTCCAATTAATTAAAGGACCAAGTTACAAAAAAAATAATTACTCCAAAGTCAATCTTCTTTTTCCGTCGGGAAGTAATTCAATTGTAATAGTTGAATGTTGATCAGGAATGCAATTCGGAATTTTTTCAGGCCATTCAATAAAGCACCAATTCCCAGAATATAAGTAATCTTCAATCCCCATATCCATGGCTTCCATTTCATTTTTTAATCGATAGACATCAAAATGATAAATATATTGATTATCAATAATTTGATATTCATTAACTAAAGAAAAGGTTGGACTGCTTGTTACATCATTTACGCCAAGGTTTTTTGCTAATGACTTGATTAAAGTTGTTTTTCCTACACCCATTTCTCCGTTAAAAAGAAGTACTTTGTTTGGGTTTGCTGCAAGGATTTGATTTGCAATTGAATCGATTTCTTCTAAAGAAAAAATTAGCTCCATTTTTTTACTATTCATTATCTTGGATTAAAAACTAATAATGGTACAATAACTTCTTCAAGCGAAATTCCACCGTGTTGGTAGGTGTTTTTGTAATAACTTACATAATGATTGTAATTATTTACATACGCCAAAAAGTAATCATTCTTTGCAAAAATATAGGAACTGCTCATGTTTATTGTGGGTAACCCAATTTTTTTAGGATCTTTCACAGCATAAACTTCTTTGTCCTCATAGGTGAGGCTTCGGCCGGTTTTGTATCGTAAATTCAAACTCGTGTTTTTGTCGCCAATTACTTTTGATGGATTCTTTACATTAATCGTTCCGTGGTCGGTGGTGATGATTAATTTGAATCCCAATTTTTGTGCTTGCTGAATAATATCCAACAATGGGGAATTCTTAAACCAACTCAAAGTCAATGAACGATAGGCTTTATCATCGGAAGCCAATTCTTTAACCACATCCATTTCTGTTTTGGCATGCGATAACATATCTACAAAATTGTAAACCACTGTTACAAGGTTATTGTCTTTTAAAGATTTAAAATTATCGGCTAGTTTTTTTCCGCCGACCAAATTGGTAATTTTAAAGTAATCTTCCTTAATATTTAATCCAAATCGTTTTAAATGAGCCGATAGGAATTCGCCTTCATATAAATTTTTTCCACCCTCATCCACATCGTTTTTCCAATATTGTGGAAACTGTTTTTCCATTTCAAGTGGCAATAGCCCTGAAAAAATGGCGTTTCTTGCATATTGTGTAGCCGTTGGTAAAATGGCGTAATACGGCACTTCTTTCTCTAATTTGTAATAATTATTAATGGTACTTTCCATTACTTTCCATTGATCGTAACGCAAATTATCAATTACCACAAACAAAACTGGCTTGTCTTTTTTCACCAATTCGGGTACTACTAATTCTCTAAAAAGCGTATGTGATTGCACTGGTTTATCTGTATTTGGCTCGAACCAATCTTCGTAATTGCGCTCTATGAATTTGCCAAATTGCGAATTGGCCTCTACTTTTTGAGATTCCAATATGGAAATCAAATTAGAATCTTCAATATTTTCTAATTCCAGTTCCCAGAAAATCAGCTTTTTGTATAATTCAATCCAATCTTGGTATGAGTTTACCATGGCTAATTCCATTGCTATTTTTCGGAATTCTTTTTGGTAATCCAAAGAAGTTTTTTCCGAAATCAATCTCGAATGATCTAAGTTCTTTTTCAAACTCAATAAAATCTGATTTGGATTAACTGGTTTAATCAAGTAATCGGCAATTTTAGATCCAATAGCTTCTTCCATGATATATTCTTCTTCGCTCTTTGTAATCATGATTACCGGTGTAGAAGATTTCTTTTCTTTAATTTCTGCCAAGGTTTCCAAGCCGCTCATTCCGGGCATGTTTTCATCTAAAAAAACCACATCAAAATTATGCTCAGCAAATACATCAACAGCATCTCTACCGTTATTGCAGGTAGTGACTTCGTAATTTTTTTGCTCTAAAAAAAGGATGTGTGGTTTTAATAAATCAATTTCATCATCCACCCAAAGTATTTTGATTTTATCCATAGTGTCTCAATTGAGGTGCAATTTACTTTAATTACAACGATCGATGTGCTAAAATTATTGTAAATTATTTTAGGAATAAAATTAATTTCTGTTCCTGTTTAAAATTTCTTAGATTTGAAAATTAATAAGTTATTTATAATTCAAATAAACAAAAAATTAGTTCCATGAAAAATAGTTATAAAATTGTATTAGGTGCCTTAATTGCTGCCAATTTAATTGGTTGTGCTAAAAAAGAAGCGCCCTTTGTAGATCCTTTAATTACCAATAGAGACACTACTGTAAATCCGTCTGAAGATTTCTTTCATTACGCTAACGGCGGATGGTTCAAGCAACATCCAATTCCTTCTTCTGAAAGAAGCAACGGAATTTTCCGAATGATTCAAGATACCATCAACAACCAAATCAAATCCATTTGCGAAAAGTCTGCTGAAGAAACCGATGCGGCAAAAGGAAGTAATGTGCAAAAAATTGGTGATTTTTATGCTTCGGCTATGGATACCATTGCAATTAATAAAGCCGGAATCTCACCACTAAAAAGTGAATTAGCAAAAATTGATGCGATAACAGATGTTCCAAGTTTGTTAAAAACAATGGCGCACATGCACACCATAGGATCAGGTGCAGGATTTAGTTTTTACGTTTCGCAAGATGACAAAATAAGTTCGAAAAACGCGTTGCAATTTATGCAAGGTGGCTTAGGTCTTGGACAACGTGATTATTATTTTAATACCGATGCAGAAACCGTAAACATCCGAAATGAGTATGTAAAACACATTCAGGCGATGATGCAATTGCTTGGCGTGAATGCTGCTGTTGCAGGTCAAAACGCGACTTCAATCATGAAATTAGAGACTGATTTGGCAAAAGCTTCAAGAAAATTGGAAGAATTGCGTGACCCAGTAAAAAATTACAACAAAATGAGTGTGCAACAATTTAAATCGCTTACTCCAAATATTGATTGGAACATTACCTTAAAAGATTTAGGAATTGCCAAAGCCGATTCGGTTATTGTTGGGCAACCAGAATTTTATAAAGCATTGAGTGGTTATGTTAAAAGTTATGCTATTGCCGATTGGAAAACCTATTTAAAATGGGATTTAGTGAATACTTATGCGGCCTATTTAAGTAAACCAATTGAAGATCAAAATTTCAAATTTTACTCGACCGTTATGGGAGGTGTAAAAAAACAAAAGCCAAGATGGAAGAGAAGTGTTGAGCAAACCGATGGTTCGCTTGGAGAGTTAATAGGGCAAGTGTATGTGAAAGAGTATTTGCCAGAAGGATCTAAAGAGAAATTACTAGAAATAGGAAATAACATCCGCGAAGTTTATGCAGATCACATTAAAAAACTTGATTGGATGAGCGCTGCTACCAAAGTAAAAGCGCTTAACAAATTGAGTAAAATTGTGATGAAAGTGGGTTATCCAGATAAATGGAAAGACATGAGTAGCATGAAAATTGATAGAACATCGTATTGTAAAAATGTGATGGCTGCTAATGTTTGGCAATACCAATACATGACCAATAAATACGGAAAACCGGTGGATAGAACGGAGTGGAGTATGTATCCGCAAACCTATAATGCTTATTACAATCCAAGTAACAACGAGATTTGTGTGCCGGCTTGTAATATTTTAGTGCCAGGATACGAAGGCAGAATGCCCGACGATGCGATTCTTTATGGAATTATAGGCGGATCTACTTTTGGACACGAAATCACCCACGGATTTGACGATCAAGGAAGTCAGTATGACGAAAAAGGAAACCTAAATAATTGGTGGACTGCCGAAGATTTAAAGAAATTCCAAACTAAAACTGGGTTAATCGTTTCGCAATTCAACAAGTATAAAGTAGGTGATAAAAACATTAATGGTTCTGCTACACAGGGAGAAAATATTGCCGATTTGGGTGGTGTAGTTATGGGTTATGAGGCTTTCAAAAAAACCAAACAATACACGAGCAAAGAACTAATTAGCAAACTCAATCCAGATCAACGTTATTTCTTAGCTTATGCATATGCTTGGATGGTGAATACCAATAAAGAAGCCCTTTCGCAACAAATTATGAGCGATGTGCATTCACCTGCTCAATATAGAATTAACGGGCCATTGAGTAATATTCCTGAATTTTATAAAGCATTTAATATCAAACCCGGAAGTCCAATGTACCAACCGGATTCATTGCGTGTGGTGATTTGGTAAATAATAAATTGAATTAAAATAAAAAAGACTAAGCTTAACTTAGTCTTTTTTATTTTTGTTACTACCCATCATAAGGAAAATGGCGCCAACTAACCCAATTATTACTAAGGCCTATTAAATTTTATTTCGGACGCTCCACAAATTCCAATAAATCTAGATTCACTTTAGAAGTAAAGACACCATAATTTACCACCACTTTATTCTTTTCAATTTTTTCTAAAGTCCCAATAGCTTTACCATCGTGCATGCGTACACGATCTCCAATTTTAAGTACCATTTTAGGCTTTTCTGGTACTAAGGCGGCTTTGATTTTCTTCTCTTTCTTTTCTTGTCGGATTTCTTCCACTTTAACTGTAACTTCCTTTACAATTTTCTTTTGAATCACTTCTTGCGCTTTCTTTTCTTTTACTGAAACTTTTCTGCGTTTACTGTTTTCAATCTCTACCATTTTTAGAAATTCTCCAATAAGCACTTTCTTGTCTTTGTTGTTGAAATAAGTAGCGGCAATATCATCAATTTTTTGACCAATATAAATAAGGCGTTGGTTAGCATCATACAATTCTTGATAGCGCTCCAACTTGTCTTTAATTTTGATATTTATTTGCTCCATTTTCTTGCTTTCTTCACGCGCTTTGGTTTCTTCTTCTTTCAAATTATTAGAAGTTTTTTCCATTTTAGAGCGTTCTTTTTGCAACGTAGCAATCGTTTTATCAAATCGCACTTTTCCGCCTTCAATTTTCTTTTTCGCACGATTAATTAATCCAAATGGGATGCCATTTTTTTGAGCCACTTCAAAGGTGAACGAACTTCCGGCTTGCCCTAAGATTAATTTATATAATGGTTCCAATGATTTTTCATCAAACAACATGTTGGCATTGCTGGCATGCGGCAACTCGTTGGCTAATATTTTTAAGTTTGAATAATGGGTCGTGATGATACCAAAAGCTTCTCTGTGATAGAATTCTTCAAGAAAAGTTTCCGCTAGTGCACCTCCCAATTCGGGATCGGAACCGGTTCCGAATTCATCAATTAGAAAAAGCGTTTTTGAATTGCATTTCTTTAAGAAATAATTCATGTTTTTTAATCGGTAGCTGTACGTGCTTAAATGATTTTCAATCGATTGGTTGTCACCAATATCGGTCAAGATGCGATCAAAAAGAAAGGTTTCACTACGTTCGTGCACCGGAATCAACATTCCCGATTGCAGCATTAATTGCAGTAATCCAACAGTTTTTAGCGAGATGGTTTTACCACCGGCATTAGGCCCAGAGATAACAATAATGCGGTTGTCTTGATTTAATTCTACCGTCTGTGGAAAAGTCACTTCTTTCTTTTCCATATTATTCAAATACAGAATAGGATGGAAGGCTTCTCTAAAAAACAGACGCTTTTCTTCAATAATGTTAGGCAATAAACCATTTATTTTGTTTGCATATTTGGCTTTAGCTGCAATGACATCTATATCGCTTAAAAAGTCTTGGTAGGTATGCAGTAATTCAACAAATGGGCGTATTTCGTTCGAGAGTTTCTTTAAAATCTTGGTAATTTCTTCACGCTCTTCGTATTCTAAATTGCTTAATTCTCTTGAATATTTTAAAGTGGCTTCGGGTTCAATATAGGCAATGCTTCCAGTTTTGGAACTGCCCAAAATAGAACCTTTTACTTTTCTTCGGTACATAGCCAAAACGGCTAAAACTCTACGATTTTCAACAATACTTTCTTTAATATCATCCAAGTATCCCAAAGAATTGTATTGAGTTAAAGCGGTGCCAAAACTTTGGTTTACCTTTCCTCGAACGGTACTCATCTCTCTGCGGATGTGAATTAATTCGGGGGAAGCATTGTCTTTTATCACACCGTATTTATCAACTACTTCATCAATCCTTTGAACAATGATTTTAGTATATTCAATTTGGGAAGCCTTTTCATTCAACTTCGGATAATATTCGTGGAATTTTTTAAAAAACAGAAGTAACACATTTACAGTTTCCGATAGAGTAGCTAATTTTCTAAAACTTGCAACTTCTAGAAAACTATCTTCAATTGCTAGAAAATTAATATCGTTGGTACTGTTCTCAAATCCATGGTTTGGTATGGCATTATTATTCGCAAACGATGAAACATACTCCGAAGTTTGATGTAAAGCTTGCAACAACACTATTTTATTCTGAAATGGAGTAATTTCTAATGCTTTTTGCTTGCCAATTTCGGTATTACAACGATCCGAAATAGTTTGCAAAACAGTATTAAATTCTAGGTCTTGAAGTGTCTTTTGAGTAATTGAAATCATGGATGAGTTTACGAATTTTCAAATTTACAAAGTTTAAAGGGAATTAGGTTATAAATTCCTAATTTTGGAAAAAAATTATAAAATGTTTATCCAAGAAAATTCCTGGCAAAAACTACTAGTACCTGAATTTGAGAAACCCTATTTCTTGGAGTTAATGCAGCAAGTAGAACAGGAATATGCTGCGCATACTTGTTTTCCCCGAAAAGAATTTGTCTTCAATGCTTTCGAAAAATGCAGTTTTCAAGATTTGAAAGTGGTAATTATTGGGCAAGACCCTTATCACGGCGAGGTAAACGGAAAATGTGAAGCCAAAGGTTTGTGTTTTTCTGTAGATGATGAAATCCCGATTCCACCTTCCTTAAAGAATATTTTCACCGAAATTAACTCCGAATACGACCGCATTTTTTTTCCTACCTCTGGGAATTTGGAGCGTTGGGCAAAGCAAGGCATTTTATTATTGAATTCCAGTTTGACCGTCCGTAAAGACCAAGCTAACAGCCACAAACACTTAAAATGGAATTTATTTACCGATGCGGTGATTAAAAAAATATCGGAAGAAAAACAACATATCGTTTTCTTACTTTGGGGCGGATTTGCACAAAAAAAAGGAATTAAAATCGATCGTACAAAGCATTTAGTTTTAGAGTCGGGGCATCCATCGCCATTAAGTGCCAACAGAGGTTTTTGGTTTGGCAACCAGCATTTTAAAGACACCAATTTGTATTTAATAAATAATGGAATCTCAGAAATTGAATGGTAATTATTCTAAAGTTAAAGCACTCAACACTTTTTCTTTCATAAAAGGTCCGCCTGGATATTTCGCAGTATAATCTAGGTTTAGCCACACATTTCCCCGTTCGTCAATATGATAATGAATAGTTTTTCTGTAACTTTCTTTTTGGAAAAGAACCTTTTTGATCAGATAATTTACGGTTTCCATTTCTGCTCTTTTTCCAATTAAAATTTCAGGATAAATGTGTCCGTTGGTATGAATTAGTCTTGGTATTCCGCCAATTGACTTTACTGCGGCTGCCATTAATATGGAGTGATCATCACAATCACCAGATAAATAAAGTACTGATTCACTTGCCGGGGCAATATATTCTTCCCCTTTGGGATCATGAACATAGGTCCAATTAGTATTTATTTCTTTAAAAACAGCAAAACACTGAATTAGAGTTAGGTATTCTGGGTAATCTTTTTCACCCCTGAAATTTTTCTTAACTGAACTAATTGCAAAATCACGCACTTTTGGATTTTCGTATTCTATGGCATTTAGTGTTTTTATTTTGTTAGGAAAGGGTAAAAGTTTGTCTACAATAATATCTTGCGGATATGGATTGTTCGACATGGTAAACAGCATTGATTGGTATTCATTAAATACTGTTTCGAAATTGTATTTGCCAAAAAAAGTTCCGTAAACTAATGCAATTAAATAGAGGATAATACTAATCAATATAATGCGTCGCATGGCATACAATATCAATTGAATTATAATTAATATCACTACAAAAATTAAAACACGATCTAAATGCAGATACCAATTGTATTCAATTAAATTTTGATGCGAAATGATGAAAATCGGAATGGTAATTAATACATTTAAAACAAAAAGAATGATGATATCCCACGGTTTTTTAATCGTGAATTTATCAGAAATTTTAGTGTAAAGTGAGTTTATTTTTTGCTTCATAATCAAAAGCTAAAGTGCTTTTACCAAGTTTATAAAAGTAGCTTTTTTGTTTATTATTTGTAATTCCAGTAATTGATTTTGAATTGTATCCGTCATTTCTTTCGATAGGTTGTTTTGAGACCATTCGGTTAACTTTAGCCATTGTTGAATATCTTCAGTTTTTTGTTGGAATTTTGTTGCCAAAACAGAATCTATATTAGGTATACTTTTAAAAACTCTCGTTTGTTCGTTGATGCTATTTAATAGCTTCTTTATTTCATCTGGATTTTGTTGAAGGACATCCTCTCGAACAGCAATTACAAAACTAGGCCACGGAGTAGGGCAATCGCCAACTCTTCTAAAAATGCCTTTATCTACAAGGGGTTTGGTCATGAAATGTTCCCACATAAAGTAATCAGCGGTCCCATTGGTTAATGCTGTTACCGCGCCATCAATGGTATTTACAACTTCAAACGTTAAACTGTTTTTGTCCCATCCTTGTTGGTCTGCATTGACATAGGCCATTAATTCCGATCCCGATCCATATCTAGAAATGGCAACTTTGGTATTTTCTAAATCGGAGAGGGTGGTATATTTTGAATCAGCACCAACGTGAATCCCCCATATTAATGGACTTTCAACATAAATCTGAATAATTTTACTATTGTTTCCATTCACTATATCCTTAATGATTCCTTCAGTAAGAATTACAGCAATATCTGTAGATCCATCTCGAAGCATTTGGCATAATTTTCCGGTTCCTTCTGGTACATCGGTCCATTGTAAATCGATGCCAACTTCATGGAATTTATTATTCTCAATTGCCAGTTGCCAAGGAAGATTAAAGTGTTCGGGTACACCTGCTATTTTTAGGGATTTCATAATTTAGGAGTATTAAATAAATTATTCTGCCAATTTATCTAAAGCATATACAATTAAAGCATCTACTGATTTATAAGGATCTTCGCTAAAAGTTCCCGTAGCTCTGTTGGCGATAATAGCATTTAATGATAAACATTGATGTCCAAGAAGTTTTCCTAAACCGTAAATAGCCCCTGTTTCCATTTCAAGGTTGGTCATTTTAATGCCATTGAATTCAAATTGATCCATTTTGCTATTCAGTTCCGTATCTTGAATTGGCATTCGTAAAACACGCCCTTGCGGACCGTAAAATCCTCCGGCAGTTCCTGTGAAACCTTTATAAATAGTAGTGCTTTCAAATTTTTTTTCCAGGATTTCACTTCCTCTAATAACATAAGGACGCCCTTTTTTTAAATCCCAATTGGTTTGTTTAATAAAAGCATCTTCAATTTCGGTTTCCGAAATTTCGTCAATGCAATAGGAGCGAAGCATGTTGTCTAAACCTAGTCCATATTGACTTAAAACTATACTGTCACAAGGAATGTTTGCTTGTAATGAACCCGAAGTTCCAATTCTAATAATATTTAAAGAAGTGAGTTTTTCTTTGATGGTTCTAGTTTCCAAATCAATGTTTACTAACGCATCCAATTCGTTCATTACAATGTCAATATTATCGGGTCCAATTCCGGTTGAAATAACGGTGATTCGTTTTCCTTTATAGATTCCGGTTTGGGTTTTAAATTCTCTTTTTTGCAAAGAAAATTCTATGCTCGAAAAGTGTTTGGTAATTTTCTCTACACGATTTTGATCTCCAACAAAAAGGATGTCTGTGGCAATATGTTCCGGTTTCAGATTGAGGTGGTATACACTTCCATCTGGATTTAATATTAATTCGGATGATGCAATCATGTCGTTTTGTTTAAAAGCAGGCAATTTATCCGCCCACTCGTTTTGTTTTAAATCCTTTAGCTTGAAGAATTTGCATTATTTTGTCACGGTAATTCCCTTGAATGATAATGGCTCCGTCTTTAAAACTTCCACCAACACTTAGTTTGGTTTTTATTTCTTTTGCCAAAATTTTGAAATCTTCTTCATCTCCATCGTAACCTTCAATAATAGTTGTTGGTTTGCCATTTCGTTTTTCAAATTTGCAAATCATTGGCTCTTTTTGAATCAACAATTCATGAGTTACTTCCTCTGTTTTTTCAGGCTCGGAAGAAACTACATGGTCTGGAAATAGTTTTTTTAATTGATCTTGTAAATCCATTACTGTTATTTCTTTATCAATCCCAATTCTACCAATCGTTCATTTAAATAATCTCCTGCGGTAATATCTTCAAATTGTTTCGGATTATTTTCGTCAATACATTCAGGTAAACAATTCAAATTCATATCACTCACCGGATGCATAAAAAACGGGATAGAATATCTTGAGGTTCCCCATAATTCTCTTGGCGGATTAACCACTTGGTGAATCGTTGATTTTAATTTATTGTTGGTGTGGCGTGATAGCATATCTCCCACATTAATCATCAATTCATCAGGTTGGGCAATTGCGTCAAGCCATTCGCCGGAATGATTTTGCACTTGCAATCCTTTTCCTTGCGCACCCATTAATAACGTAATTAAGTTAATATCACCATGTGCAGCTGCACGCACAGCGCCATCTTTTGGCTCATCTGTAATTGGTGGGTAATGAATAGGACGTAAAATACTATTTCCTTCTTCAATAAATTTATCAAAATAAAATTCGTCTAATCCGATATGAATTGCCAAAGCCCTTAAAACATAAATTCCGGTTTTTTCCAATTGCTTGTAGGCTTCTTTTCCGGTTGAATTAAAATTAGGCAATTCAGAAACGGTAACATTTTCGGGATACTCATTTGCATATTTTGAATCAGCAGTTACATATTGGCCAAAGTGCCAAAACTCTTTTAAATCACCAGCAGATCTTCCTTTTGCATGTTCTTTCCCAAAAGAAATATACCCTCTTTGTCCGCCAATGCCAGGAATCTCGTATTTAGCTTTAGTTTCCAAAGGCAGAGTGAAGAAGTTCCTAACTTCCGAATATAAATCTTCTACCAATTGATCATTTAAAAAATGTCCTTTTAATGCCACGAAGCCAATATCTTCGTAGGCTCTTCCGATTTCATTTACAAATTTTTGTTTACGTGCCGGGTCATCCGACAGGAAATCACGTAAGTCAACGCTAGGAATTTGTTGCATACTTGTTATAAATTAAAATTGATACCAATATCTTAGATACAAATGTAGCAAATTTTAGAAATTTATTGGGCATAGAAAGGGTTTATGTTTTAAAATGCGATTTCATCGTTGTGTATTATTTTGAAACCTATTACTTTTGCAAAAACAACACACAACAAATGAATACAATAACTAAAACCAATTTTAATTTTCCAAATCAAAAATCTGTTTACCGAGGTAAAGTTCGTGAAGTATACAACATCAATGATGATCTTCTTGTGATGGTTGCCACCGATAGGCTTTCGGCTTTTGATGTGGTGATGCCAAAAGGAATTCCTTACAAAGGTCAAATTTTAAATCAAATTGCGACTAAGTTTATGCAATTGACTCAAGATATTGTTCCGAATTGGTTGGTTGCTACTCCAGATCCTAATGTGACTGTTGGACATTTATGCGAACCTTTTAAAGTTGAAATGGTTATTCGTGGTTATCTTTCAGGACATGCTGCAAGAGAATATGCATTAGGAAAAAGAATACTTTGTGGTGTTGAAATGCCAGAAGGTTTAAAAGAAAATGATAAATTCCCAATGCCAATAATCACACCAACTACCAAAGCGGATATGGGCGTTCATGACGAAGATATTTCTCGTGAAGCGATTTTGTCAAGTGGAATTGTATCGGAAGAAGATTATTTAGTATTAGAAAAATATACGCGTGCTTTGTATCAACGTGGAACAGAAATTGCGGCTTCTCGCGGATTGATTTTGGTGGATACCAAATATGAATTCGGAAAAACCAAAGACGGAGTTATTGTGTTAATTGATGAAATTCACACTCCCGATTCTTCTCGTTATTTTTACGCAGAAGGGTATCAAGAAAGACAAGATGCAGGTGAGGAGCAAAAGCAATTGTCTAAAGAATTTGTTCGTAGATGGTTGATTGAAAATAATTTTCAAGGGAAAGAAGGTCAAACTATTCCTAATATGACCGATGAATATATTGACTCTGTATCACAGCGTTATATTGAGTTGTTTGAAAATATTTTAGGAGAGCAATTTGAAAAAGCGGATATTTCAAACATACAAGAGCGAATCGAAAAAAATGTAATGGAATATTTAAAAAATAGATAATAAAAAAGTCCCAATTATTTGGGACTTTTTTATTTTTCAAGAAATTTAATTTCCATTAATACTTCCAGAGCCGGTGGTGTTTTTAGATATTTTTTCAGGATTTCCAGAATATTGAATAGTACCCGAACCAATTGTTTTCGCATCTAGGTTTTTTGAGCAATTTACTTTTATATTTCCCGATCCCGTTTGACTTACAACTGCATTTTCTGATTTCAAATCAAACATAGTTACATTTCCAGAACCATCAGAATTGATTTCAATATTGTTAGTCATTCCTTTTCCATTAAGATTCCCTGATCCGGATTTAGTTATTTTTAAACTATTTGTATCGGCATGAAATGAAGTATTTCCAGAGCCGGTCATTTCAATATTTAGATTCTCCGTTTTAATCAAATCAGTATTTTTTAAATTTCCAGAACCATTGAAAGATAATTGATTTATTTGTTCAAAAGGAATTGTAATTTCAATTGAGGAGTTATAATTGTATTGAATGTTTTTATATTTTTCAAAATAAACTAATAATTTACCATTATTGATTTCTGTAACAATAAATTCTAATAAATTTTCATCACCTTTTATTGAAATGTTTCCCTCTTTGCCAGATATTAACTTTACATCAAACGATCCAGAAATAGATATACCTTCATAGTCAGATGTTGATCTTGTAATTGTTGTTATTTTTTCATTTCCAGTTATTTTTTTATTTTTTAGAGAACAAGAAATAGTAAAATTCAACAAAGCTAGTAGTATAACTATTTTTTTCATTTAGTTTTATTTAGAAGTTATTCTATAAAGGTAAATAACAAAGTTTAATATAATAGATAAATTAAGTATTATTTGAAATACGAAAAATCGTGGTTGTTTTCAATCTTCAATAACGATTCATAAATTAACTCAATTACATGTTCAACATCTTCACGATGTACCATTTCTACAGTTGTATGCATGTAACGTAAAGCTAAAGAAATTAATGCCGATGCAACTCCGCCGTTACTGTATGCAAAAGCATCCGTATCGGTACCAGTAACTCTTGAAGTAGCGTGTCTTTGAAACGGAATTTTCTTCTCTTCGGCTGTGCTAACAATAAGTTCTCTAAGAATGTTTTGAGTTGCAGGAGCATAGGCAATAACCGGTCCTTTACCTATTTGTAAGTCGCCTTCAATTTTCTTTTCAATCATTGGGGTAGTAGTGTCGTGACAAACATCGGTTACAATAGCTACATTTGGTTTGATGGTTTGCGTAATCATTTCAGCTCCACGAAGACCAATTTCTTCTTGTACCGAATTTACGATGTACAATCCAAAGGGAAGTTTCTTTTTATTTTCTTTCAATAAACGAGCTACTTCAGCAATTATAAATCCGCCCATACGATTATCTATAGCTCTACAAACAAATTTATCTTTGTTTAAAATCATAAATTCATCCGGATAAGTAATTACGCAACCCACATGAATTCCCAATTTTTCAACTTCTTCCTTGCTTGAACAACCGCAATCAATGAAAATGTTATGTAAGTTAGCCGCTTCTTCTTTTCCTCTATTACGAGTGTGAATTGCTGGCCATCCAAATACACCTTTTACAATTCCATTTTTAGTATGAATGTTCACTCTTTTAGAAGGTGCAATTTGATGATCAGAACCACCATTTCGAATAACATAAATTAATCCGTTATCGGTAATATAGTTTACATACCATGAAATTTCATCCGAATGACCTTCAATAACTACCTTGAATTCGGCATCTGGGTTAATAATTCCAACGGCACTTCCATAGGTATCCGTAATAAAGGTATCTACATAAGGTTTTAAATAATTCATCCAAATTTTCTGCCCTCCAGCTTCATATCCTGTTGGCGATGGGTTATTTAGATATTTTTCTAAAAATTGAATTGACGAATCGGTAAGTATTGATTTTTTTGACATAAAATATTTTTTTGCTAAAATATAAATTTGGCATTACACTTGTTAGGGATAATATATATTTTTACCCTAAATTTTTCAGCTATGTTAAAGTCAAAATTTTTAATTCTGTTTTTTATTTTTTCAGCACCTGCTTTTGCGCAAGTAAATAATGAAATTATTGTTGAGAAAGAGCCTGTCCTTAAAGAATTAGATTCTGTGAAAATGGACACTATATTATTGAATGATGTTTCTTTTTCTAAAGTGAGAATGAGTCCCGAAGAAAAAAAAGAATTTTTAACGCTTCAAAATCGTGTTCTCAAAGTATATCCTTATGCTAAAACTGCTGCAGAAAGGTTAGCATTGCTTAATAAAAACATGGGGAATCTTCAATCCAATAAAGAAAAAAGAAGGTATTTTAAGTTAGCAGAAGATTACCTTAATAATGAATTCAAAGACAAATTAAAAAAATTATCCCATAAGCAAGGTCAAATATTGGTTAAGTTAATTTACCGTCAAACCGGAGTTTCAACCTACAACTTAATAAAAGATTATAAAAGTGGTTGGAAGGCCTTTTGGTCAAACAACGCAGCCTATTTTTTTAAAATTAATTTAAAAGAAATTTATGATCCTCTTAATAGCAATGAAGATTATCTAATCGAAACAATATTATATAGAGCATTTTCTACCGGTAGATTACAGGAGCAGAAATCTGCAAACCCAATTGAGATTGATGCCTTAAATGAACATTGGGAGAAGCTAGCAACTAAAATTAATAAGAAAAAATAGTTGCAGCGAAAGTTCAGTGCTTTTTTGTAAACTGTTTTCCTGCTTTTCGTTACAATCTGTTTTGGCGTGGGACGAATCGATTTAAAGCAGCTATAATTCATCGCCAATCCAGGATTTCCACTTCAATCAGGGCTAGGGGGA
>NZ_JBEIDX010000019.1:0-54709 GCF_040383245.1 Flavobacterium sp.
AGTAATATGCGTTCCTAATCCTGCTGTAGTACCCGCATTTTCTTGCCAGTTTTGTTTAATTGTTGTTGTAGTTGTAACCGACGAACTGACAAAACGATACGCTCTTTTGGCCGGAATGTAACGCTCTACGGTAACATTTCCTGATATTGAACCAGTAATTGGTGGTACGTTTGCAGTTCCTGTTGATGAAGATTTTAAAGTTAAGTTACCACTAGTAGTTAAAGTTCCACCAATTAGTGATAATCTATTTGTAACATTCACAGCACCGCTCAACGAGGTATTTCCAGTTACAACAAAATCTCTGTAAGTTCCAGCACCGATTGTGCTGCCTGAAATTCCTAATCTTGAATTGCTATTTCTTAAATAAATGTTTCCATTAGTAACTGTTGAGAAATCTGTGCTGTTAACACCAGAATCAACTCCATCTGTTACTCTTATTAAACCACCATCTGTTGGTGGTGTTGGAGCGGCAGTGACTTCTGAAAAAGTTCCTCCGGTTAAAGTCCCATATCCAACAGCATCAATTATTGTATTGTCTGAAACGCGCTGTATAGCTATTTGACCACTCGCCACGGCGAAACCTGCAGTAAATGAACCATCTGCGGTTATGATACTTGTAAGACCAACAGCTATAGTAACATCTGGCGATAATAACCAAAAACTGTATGGTGCAAGACTCCCTGATAGAGTTGCTCCAGCACTTCCTGTACTCCCTGAACTTGATTGATATGATAATTTGAGAGTAGACAAATCGATGGTATTTCCTGTTTTATTTACTATTTCAACATACTCATTAGATCCACCTAAATAATCTGGACTAAACTGATTAATAACCACGTCTCCAACAGCAACATCTATTCTAATAGTTTTTAACCCACCTGCATTTGAGGGATCGGTTCCTAATTTGTTTCCCGCTGATAAAGAAATATTTGCAAAAGGGGTAGACGTAATATTTATATTATTTCCGGGAGTAGCTCCAGAAGCAACATCCACAGTTAGTAATAAAAAGCTAGTTCCAATATTTAACTTTTGTGTCAAACCTGAAAATGTGATACTATTTCCTGTTGAAACAATTCCTTGTCCTGATCCTAGTTGTGTTGCACCCGATAAACTATTTACGGTATTGTACCAAAGTTTAAAACCATTTGCTGTTAAATCACTAGGTAAATAAGTACCGGCAGTAGTTAAAGTTAAACTATTAATATCTGTTGCATTATCTGTAGTTACAAAACTTAATTGATATAATATTTGATTGTTTATATTATTTATAATGTTCCCAATCGTTGGACCCACCTGTGAAATAGTTACGTTTGGCGTAACAGTTGTAATTGTATGATCGTTTCCAGCGACTACTGGATCAGCTCCTGTTTTGTTACCAGTTGCAAAAGTAACATTGTTAAATGCAGTTGAAGCAGTTGATAAAGTTCTTCCGTTAACTGCGTTGTAGGCAACATCAGCAGTAAACCATAAATACCCAGTAACCCCTGAATTAATCATTTGACTTAAACCTGAAAATGTAATTGTATTTCCTGAAGCAACAATTGCTTGAGCCAAACCTAGCTGAGTAGCAGTAGAAAAAGTATTGGTAGTGGTGTAATATAATTTAAAACTTGAAGCCACTAAGTCATTAATTTGATAGGTTCCACCAGTAGTAATTGTAATACTATTTAAAGAGGCATTAGCAGTAGTAGCAGCTAAAGCAATCGAACCAAAAACTTGGTTGCTGGCATTTTGATTAATACTAGATGCTGTTGGGTGATTACTTGAAATAGCAATATTTGGAACAGCAACAGCAATGGCTCTCGTAGTACTAGCAGCTAAAGGATCGGTGCCTGTTTTTAAACCGGATGCAAAAGTAATATTTGAATGAGATGTATTAGCAATTCCTATAGTTGCACCATTAGTAGGTGAAACCGCTATATCAGCAGACAAAACAACAAACCTTGTTGTTCCGTTTGTAATAGTATTTGATAAACCAGATACTGTTATGTTACTTCCATTTGTTGCTGCAACTTGTGAAGCCCCTAATTGTGTCGCACTTGATATATCTGTAGCGCTGCTACTTAACCAAAACTTAAAACCATTAGCAGCAATATCTGCAGCAGTATAGGTTCCTGCAGTTGTAAAAGTAACCCCATTTAAAGTTGCGTCAGCTGTAGTTACATCTAATTGAACAGCTCCAATAATATTATTGGTACTGTTATTATTTATATTTGACGTTGGAATAGTTGGAGATGAGAGGGCAATTGATGGGGTTACAGCTTCAGTTGCAGTTACATTAATATTATCAATACCAATACCAGATGAATTACCACTTTCTATTCCTCTCCATATAGCCCATCGAATTTGTACAACCGATTGATTATTTGCGTTTGATGGTAAAACTATAGAAGGAGAAGCTTTAACACCTGTAGTTCCTCCTGCTTGAGAATAAGGATTTCCTGCTACTGTAACCGTTGTCCAAGAACCAGATGTGCCAATTCTATACTGCATCACAATCCCAACCGTTCTTGGTTGAGCAGAAATAATTTCAACATCATAAGCTATTGTAACATTCTCTTTACCAGTAGTATTAATTGCAAGGGCAAGTTGATTTGCACCATTACTACCATTGCTACTTGTTTGAATATATGGTCTAGCATTTGATGAAGTCATAAACCCAAAAGTACCTCCTGATGCTGTTGTGGCAGTAGCGACAGCAATTGTTGCATTTCCAGTAACTGAACTAGATTCAGCTAAAGTTAAAGTGGTCACATTAGCACCATTAACGCCATTCCATCCTGCCATTCCTGCAGGCATAGTGGTAAAAGTAGAAGATCCAAAGTTCTGTGTATATGGTAAACTTTGTGGGGTCGGATTCGTCTGCCCCCAACTCACACCCATTCCCATAAACATCAAAAATAGCACTAGCAGTTTTCTAAACATTTTTCCTTCAAGCTTGTTTGTTGCCAAAGGCATTAAAAAATTAAATGGTAGTATGTATTTCATAAAATTGTTGTTTTAAAAATTATCTATTAGGGATTTGTTATCCTTCCATTCAAAAATAATAAAATAATCATTGGTGAAAGCAAAAAAATATTAACAAATTGTTAATTATGTAGGAAAGTATCAACAAATGATTTAATTAATGTTGTTTTTTCTTACAATAAATCCTCTACAACCAAATTTTTAGTATATAAAGTAAAAAAACATATTTTAAGATCAAGCCAAATAGATTTATTTTTTAGATACAAAAGATTAAGCCTTACTTTATCTGGATAAATAATCGTATCGTTGTATTCTTGAGGATTGGGCATGGAGGCTAACAAGGTTTCTTCGTTACGGTATTTAAGCGAAGCCAAACCTGTAATTCCGGGTTTAAGTAGTAAAATTTTACGATCATCTCCCTCCAATAAATCGGCATAACCAGGCACATCTGGCCTAGGGCCTACCAAGGTCATTTCGCCTTTTATAATATTGAGTAATTGTGGGAGTTCATCTATTTTATAATTACGAAGAAATTTTCCCCAACAAGATAGATGATGTGTTTGGGAATGCAAAGTGCGGAGTTTATATATAGTAAACTTTTTTCCGTACTGCCCTATGCGCTCCTGCAAGAAAAAACCATTGGACTTTGTATCAATTGCAGTAATTAATAGAATGGTTATACATATTCCAAAAAAAACATATAAGACCATCATAGCTTATTTTTAAATTATTTCAATTCTTGAGAAGTTTGAATAAACTCGGGCACCATCTCCATCATCACTGTGATTAATTCCTCTTTGTTAGCATAGGAATTGGAATTCAATTTATCTAAAAATGTTTGCACTTTTTCATAACAATATGCTGGATCTTGTGCAATCATTATTTTTGGATGATAAGTTGGCAAAGTTTTGGAAGTATCAGCTAAAAGTTCTTCGTATAATTTTTCTCCAGGACGTAAACCTGTATAAACAATATCGATTTCTTCATAAGGTTTTTTACCACTTAGCCGAATCATTTTTTCAGCTAAATCTTTAATTCGGATTGGCTTACCCATATCAAATATATAGATTTCACCTCCTGCTCCCATAGTTGCTGCCTCTAATAATAACTTACAAGCTTCAGGTATAGTCATGAAAAATCGATTAATATCTGGATGAGTAACTGTTATTGGTCCGCCTTCTTTAATTTGTTTTTCAAATAAGTTAACAACTGAACCATTAGATCCCAATACATTTCCAAAACGGGTAGTAATAATTTGAGTTTTAACCGGATCTGTTTGCACATTATATCGTGATTGCACCATTATTTCGGCAATTCGCTTAGAAGCACCCATAACATTTGTTGGATTCACAGCTTTGTCTGTAGAAACAAATACAAATCGTTCTACTTCATGTTCAAATGCTAAATCCATGACATTTTTAGTTCCAAAAATATTCACTTTAATTGCCTGCATGTAATTGGTTTCCAATACAGGTACATGCTTATATGCTGCAGCGTGAAAGACTACTTTAGGGTTGTATTTATTAAATACTGATTGCAGCTCGTTTTTATTAGTCACATCCACCAATTCATATTCGCAAATAATATTAGGAAAAGAAGCTGATATAGAAAGTTGTATACTATTTAATGGTGTTTCAGCTTGATCTAAAACCACTATACGATCTGGATTTAATTTTGCTATTTGGCTCACAATTTCACTTCCTATAGATCCGGCACCACCGGTTACTAAAACTGTTTTGTTTGAAAAGGTTTTGATTACACTTGGATTATCAATGCTAATAGTTTCTCTAAACATTAGCTCCTCAATGGTATATTTCTTTAATGATTTTACAGTATTTATAGTTGAATTAAAACCACTTTCCAATTTTGGATTATATACATTAATATTGTATTTTAAACATTCTTCAAGCAATTCTAATTCTTCTTTTTCTGGTAAAAAGTTTTTAATTAATACAATGTGCTTAATTTTATGAAAACGCAATATTGAAATTATTGAATTAGACTTGGCAATTACAGGTATTCCTAATACTTTTTTGCCATTTAAATACTTATTTTTTTCAATAAAAAATGCTAAATTATACAGACTAGTGTCACTTAAAAAGGCTTCTGCCAATGCTATTGTTGTACTATTTACTCCAATAATAACTAGCTCTTCTGTAATTTCTTTTTCTACTGTACCGGATAAATATTTGAAAAGTATTTTTACAAAAATTCTAAAGGTAATTAATGTTAATAATATTAATAACGAACAAAAAAAGATAATTAGTAAAACAAAAACATGAGCTCCAAAAATAAAGTAACAAATTAGATCAATTATAACTATAGTTAGAAATGAAAAAGTAATTGCTTTAAAAATACGCAATGCATCTTTCATGCTAGAATAACGAATTACTCCTGTGTAAGTATTAAACTTAAGAAAATAAAAAACTACTACTGTTAAAAAAATACTATACCTGTATATTGCAGGTAATGTGTCATAAAATTTAACTCCTATAAACTTAAAAACCACAAAATTAATCAGCATAACTATAGTTACAATAACTATATCTATAAATAATATTAACCAAGAAGGAAGAAACTTAATTCTTTTTAGATTAATTAAAGACTTTATTTTATGTAGCATTTTATTATTTTATTGACACAAATTTACAATTTTAATACAAGTTACACAATAGTTCAGACATATCATAATTTTCACAAAAATCAAAACCAAAATAAAATCCAAATACAAATGCTATATTTACATCAAATATTTTTTACATGAAACGAGCTTTAATTTTATTTGCTTTTCTTTATCAGGCAATAGCAATTGGTCAAAATCGATTAAGCATAAATGCTGCTACTACTCTGTTAGGTTTTCCATCATTAGGATATGAAAGAACTTTAAACTCTCACCTGACTTTTCATATTGATGCAATTGGCTCATTTTTTAACAGTTACAACAACATGCCTTTACGTTTTTTAATTATTACACCTGAGCTAAGGTATTATCCTCATAAAGATCAAAAAGGAATTTATGTTGGCGGGCACATTGGAGGAAGTACTTTTAAATTGCAAAAATATGGCTATGAAAATACTCCTAACTATCAAGTAGGTTATAACTACATGGCAGGTGTTAGTATAGGTTATGTATATTTTGTTTCTGAAAAAATTGCTTTGGAAGCATTTTTAGGCGGAGGAACTGTACAAAGTATTTACAAAGGTTATAATGCAAACACAGGAGAAAGATATGATGGAGCCGAAAAATTCAATAAAAGTGGAGAATGGTTGCCTTATCGAGGCGGTCTAAATGTAATATTAAAATTGTAAATTAATTTGTTCATAAAGCATAAAAAAAGCCACATATATTGCGGCTTTTTTTTATATATTTAATAACAATAATTTATTTGTATTGCTTTTCATAATATGTTGCATAAGCGCCCGAGGTTACATTTTTTAACCACTCTTCATTGGCCAAATACCAATCAATAGTTCTTTCTAATCCTTGTTCAAAAGTAACTGATGGCTTCCAACCTAATTCTTTATTAATCTTAGTTGCATCAATAGCATAGCGCAAATCATGCCCTGGCCGATCTTTTACATAGGTAATTAATTTTTCTGATTCCCCAGTTGAACGCCCTAATTTTTCATCCATTAATTTGCAAAGAAGTTTTACCAAATCAATATTTTGCCATTCGTTAAATCCTCCAATATTATAGGTGTCGTGGTTTATACCCTCATGAAAAACTAAATCAATTGCAACTGCATGATCTTCTACAAACAACCAATCACGGGTATATTTTCCATCTCCATAAACAGGTAGAGACTTATTATTAATGATGTTATTAATAAATAAAGGAATCAATTTCTCGGGAAAATGAAAGGGTCCATAATTATTAGAACAATTGGTAATTACATAGGGTAAACCATATGTTTCGCCGTAGGCTCTAACAAAGTGATCAGAACTGGCTTTAGATGCTGAATAAGGAGAATTAGGATCGTAGGCCGTTGTTTCTGTAAATAAGCCCTTAGCGCCTAAACTCCCATACACCTCATCGGTACTAATATGGTAAAAGCGTTTGCCTTGTATATTGTCTTTCCAAATTGTTTTAGCTGCATTTAATAAATTCATAGTCCCTATAACATTGGTTTTCACAAATGCCAACGGGTCGGTAATAGAGCGGTCAACATGCGATTCTGCAGCTAAGTGTAATACCCCGTCAAATTGGTGTTTTACAAATAAGGCATCAATAAATGATGCGTCTACAATATCACCTTTCACAAAAGTATAATTCGGTGCTTTTTCAATATCGGCAATGTTTTCTAAATTTCCTGCATAGGTCAGAGCATCTAAATTATAGATATGGTACTCTGGATACCGATTTACAAATCGGCGTACTACATGCGACCCAATAAATCCAGCACCACCGGTAATTAATATTTTTTTCATTTTACTTTGATAATTTCTATTTTCTTAACGAGCTTTTATTATTATTTTTGATTTGAAAATACAAATTGAATTACCTCTTTAATTCTATTTCTATCATCATCAGATAGATTGGAACCGGAAGGCAAACACAAACCGTTTTCAAACAAACTTTCTGCTACTGTTGTTCCGTAATAAGGATACTTTTCAAAAATGGGTTGTAAATGCATGGGTTTCCACAAAGGACGAGACTCGATGTTTTCAGCATCAAGTGCTAAGCGAAGTGTTTCTCTTGTAATGCCGTTGGTTTTCTTTTCATCTATAATAATGGCGCTCAACCAATAATTCGCGAAATAATCGTCGTTTGGAGTAGAAAATACTTCCACACCTTCAATCGATTTAAAGATTTCTATATAAAAATCGTGCATTTGTCTTCGTAAGGCAACATGTTCATCTAAGACTTCCATTTGACCTCTACCAATACCAGCACAAATGTTACTCATACGGTAGTTGTAACCGATTTCGCTATGTTGATAATGCGGTGCATTATCCCGTGATTGCGTAGCAAAGAAAATAGCTTTATCTTTTTGGGCAACTGATTTCGTTACAATAGCTCCTCCACCAGAAGTAGTAATGATTTTATTGCCGTTAAATGACAATACTCCAATATCACCGAAAGTGCCACATTTTTGTCCTTTGTAGGTACTACCTAATGCCTCTGCACTGTCTTCTAAAATAGGTATTTCATATTTATCTGCAACAGTTCTTATCTCTTCAATTTGATATGGCACACCATATAAATGTACGGCAATAATTGCTTTTGGTTTATTACCATTTTGTATTCGATCTTGAATGGCTTGCTCTAAAGCAACAGGACAAATATTCCAGGTTTGCTCCTCACTATCTATAAAAACTGGGGTTGCACCCAAATACAAAATGGGGTTAGCAGAAGCAGAAAAAGTCATGCTTTGACAAATAACCTCATCTCCTGCTTGTACACCTAATAAAATTAAACCTAAATGGATAGCAGCTGTTCCTGAACTTAAAGCTCCTACATGAGTTTGATTGCCTAAATAACTTTCTAAGTCTTGTTCCAATCCATTAACGTTAGGACCCAATGGAGCAACCCAATTGGCATCAAAAGCTTCTTGTATGTATTTTTGTTCGGTTCCTCCCATGTGTGGCGAGGAAAGCCATATTTTTGAACACATATTAATTTTTTACTGAAATTATATTTGCTTTGTATTTATCAATTGTAGTACTGCTTAAATTAAAAATAATAAAATATTTTAAACTTATTTGATTGATTATAAAACTTTCAAATAAAAATTTAAGTTGTAATTAAACCTATTAATAAAAGATAACATAAACGTGTTTAAAATAATGTAGGTATCAATTACTATTACAAACCCCCTTGATGCATTTCTCTTTACTAATGATTTTCTTCAAATATTCTTTTATCAGAACAAGTATTTAATCATTTTTTTTGAAAAGTCGAAATTCTAACGCTACTCTTGTTTTATCCTCCTCATTGTTTATAGCAAGTCCATGAATTAGATGTCCTGAGAAAATTAAAACTTGCCCATTTTGAACAGTAGACCTTACGAGTCCATTTTCCCTATTCCAAGATTTTATCATTCTTACTCTATATTTATTACCTTCCATCATACCTCCATCGAATGTTCTGTAGATTAATTTTTCATTTAGTTTATGGCTTTCTGGGGCAAGTGGAAGAGATGAATTCTTTGTAACCCCAGCTATAGGAATCCAAAAATTTACAAATTTAGGAATATACGAATCATTATCAACTCCTTCGTAAATGTCTTTGTGTGGTGGATTATAATCGTTGGATTTAGGTCTATTAATACGGACTATGATGTGGACTTTTTGTTGGTCCTTCGGATTTATATCAGTTAGATTGAAACCTAGAATTTCTGACAAACGATTCGTTAGTTCCATTACAGGATAATTGAAATCTTCTGCAAACAAGTCTCTTGTTTTGGACACAATTTTGAAATGTTTAGCATCGTCCAATACAAAATTATGGTAGTTTTCAAGCTCAAAACCCTCAGTATTTACTGATAATTCTTTTTGAATAATTTCTTTAATACTAGAAGTAAGACCAGCTAATAATGATTTGAATTCTTCTTTACTAAGAAAATCTTTTTCTGAAAATCCTATATTATACCATGGCTGCCCAAAAGTTATATCCGAATCTTTTGTTGAAAGCACTTCGTCTTTACCAAGTTCAAATAAGGGAGAATCTTCTATTGAAATGGAATACTTCTTTCCGTCAATTTGATAATCTGTTTTTTCCATAGATTTTATATAATAATTAATCGCGATTTTTTCGTTATTTGATTGAACGATTATAAACGCGGTTATCATAAATATATCTTAGTCTTCAAAACTAAATATTATTTAATTTAACAACTCTTTTAATACAAAAATAATTTAAATTATCATTAAATACAATTCCTTAACAAATATTACTTATGCGGTAATTATACACAATTTCTGAATGTTAGTAATGTGGAGCAAGATCTCTGGATTGATTTGCGTAAAATACCGCTTTATCTTTTTGTTCCTTCGTTTTTGATACAAGAGAAATAGTTGATATTTAAATCTATAAAATTTGGTAAAGCATACCAAAACAATTTTTAAACAAAATAAAATCAATCTTTTTTCCTATATAACGGAAAAAAGTTATTATCTTCAATATATAGTTTATCCATGCCTTCTGATGATTTGAAATTAAATGCTTTAGTAACTAATTGATCATAAACTTTTTTGTTCAAAATTTTCCTTCCAGTATAATAATTGACTACATCCAAAGGGAAAAAGGATTTTTTATATTTAAAAATTCCATCTTCAAAACCATATCCTCCTCCAAGAACAAAATATTTTTTTCCGTTATTTCTTGCCCAATTTATAACTTGAACTTTGAGAAAATCATTTGGTCTTTTATCAAAATAATTACTTAAAGTGCCTCCTAAAAAAGAATATATTGTGTCTTGAGAAACTAGTATTAATTCTGAAGAAATTGGAATTTCATTATGATAAACGGTACAAATTACACAATTTTCCTCGTTTTGAATAATGTATTTTTTAAACTCAGAAAATGAATAAAAAAAACTGTCTTTTGCGCCATTTCTGTCCATTGTAGTTTTATATATATCATAAAACTCTAAAATTTGGTCTTGTTTTATGTTTTTGAAATAAATTTCGCTTTTTAGATTTTCTCGTATAGCCTTTTTATAATTTTTTCTAACCTTATAATCAAATGAATTCCATTGAGCGTCTTCATCAATTATCTGCCCTTTAACATTAAGCATAGTTGGAAAACTATTTCCTGAATATTCAATTTGATTTCCAAAAAGATTAAACCTAATAAACTCGGTTACTATATTGTTCTCTTTATACCATTTATCTAATGCACTCCAAAAAAATTTAAAATCTAAATTATCAACTCCTGACGTACAAATTGGCCCTGAATATCCATATGGCGATATAAAATCAAAATATCCTGATTCAATATTATCAATAATTATGGGCTTTATATATCCTGGCATTAAAATAATTTCATCTTTTCTTGGATTAAATGAAAAACAAATTAGGTTTAGCAAGCCGCCACTAGAAAAATTAATGTAATCTATTGAATAATAGGGATTAGTTGAATTTAAATTTTTTAAAAGATCTTTATAACTAGTAAGACCTTCATCCGTATCTAATTTATGAATATTAAGCATTTAATTTCTCAGATTATTTAAAATAGTTTTCATTGGGCAGACCATTCTCACAGAAGTATCCAAGTCTATTATTTCAAAATTTCCTTTTTCAAGAAACTCTGTATCTTGATTAGTGATAAGAATATAGATATTTAATGTCATTTGATTTATGGCTGTCAAATCATGTAGCAGCATGGTCGAATTAATTAGTATTTTTACTATTTTAGTGTCTTTAAAAAAAGAAACTTAATTCTTTTTTTAAAGATCATTTAATCAGATACATTTTTATTTTTTTTGACTTTTTATTAGCGAAAGTTGTTTCCACATATTAGATTTAGTTACTTCATGCACTAATTTAATGTACCATAAAAAAACTGGCTCATGCGACATATGTAAATCTTTAGCAAGATATCTAATATCTGAAAGGTTCGTCAAATTTAAACTTTTAATATTTTTTTTAATTGTATTACCATTTCTTCCATATCTTCCTTTTTAACATCTTGATGGATCGGAAAATTTATAATATTCTTAGATAAATTTGATGAAGCCAATGAAGAATCATTTTCAAGCTGTTCTATCATCGTGTGATATAGACTAACAAGTCCAAAACCTTTCTCATTCATTTCATGATATAAATTGTTTCTATCATAATTTTCAACAATCACCGGAAATGTATGAGGACAAATACCCTCTTCTAAATTTTCGTAAATTACTTCTACTCCAGAGACATCCTTCAATAAATCATATAAATATTTATAATTGGATCTTCTAATGTTAAAAATAGAAAATAAATCATAATTCAATTCTAAGAAAGGGTTCATATTAGCAATATTTTTATTAAAGTTAGGATTATTATTTACCATAGCTCCTCCAGTTGACAAAGGAAGTAGTTTATGTAGTGAATAGAAAGAGTAGTTTCCCTTCCTTCCTGACCTTCCTCCAATTAAATCTGTTAACCATGCATGAGCACAGTCCTCAACAAAGAAAATACTATGATCTACTAACCAATTTGTTATTTGATTATATTCAAGATCAACGAATCCAAAATAATGTACTAATAAAACTAGGGGGGTTTCATTTTCTCTTACCTTGCTCTTTAAATCTTCAAGATTTATTTCTAGTCGTAGTCCTAATTCATAAAATTCATAATCCAACCCTGAATTGGCAACTGAATCAAAAATACCGCTGCCTTCATTTGAAGACCAACCAATATATGATGGTAATAATATTTTGCCAACTGGATTAAGAACTTTATACTCATCTATAATTTTACTCCATGCATCTCTGGCTGAATTCGTATGCATCCATTCTCTTATAAAAAGCTCTTTATTTAATGCTTTTTTTGTTATCATAATCTAAATTTAATTTCATTCGGTAAATATTATCAATAAATTCAAATTCTTTGAATTTGGAAGGATTACCAATGAAATATATATTTTCAAGTTTAAGCATTTCACATAAGTATTTTAAATATTGCTTTACTGATGAATCATAAGAGCCTCTTATAATAAGATCATTCTCAACAACACCAAACTTAAACGATTTATCTTTAATTACCACTTCTAAAAAAGAAAATCCTAGCTTCTTGTGCAATATTTTATACTGTGGATAATTTTGAATATATATATCATTCTTCCTTTGAGTTATCGCTTCTAATTTTAGCTTATAAAATGATTGTGAATCCACTTTTTTATAGCCAAAACGTTCATACCAATTTAAAGCGTTAAAATTAGTTTTATATACATCTAATTCTATAGATTTAAAACCTTCATTAAGAAAATATCTCATGCAATGTTCAAATAAAATCCTACCAATTCCTTTACTTTTATATTCATTTCGTATTGAAAGTAAACTAAAAAAAACTTTTAAATCAGAACTATAAAATTTGAATTCGGCGCAACCAATTACCTTATCTTTTTCACAAATAAGAAAATATTTAAATTTCGAAAAATTATTTTCTAACTCTCCTAAAATAAATTCATCAATTCCTTTTCCCCTATAAACTGAAGGTATTAAATATTTTTTTTCAAACGCAGTTCTAACTAAAAATACAATTGAGGAAATATCTTTTTTTGTGGCAAATCTTATATTATATTTTTCTTTCATCATCTAAGTTTTTCATAATTAACTCTGGATTTAAAAGTATATCTTGAGAAGTAATAACTCTTATAATTGTCTTGTAGAATATTTTCAAATCTAGTTTAAGGCTCATATTCTTGACATATTCAATGTCATAAGCTAATCTTTTATCCCAGTTTACGCCATTTCTTCCATTTATTTGAGCCCATCCCGTAATACCTGGTCTTATAGTGTGTCTTAGTCTTTCGTCAGCTGTATAATATGGCAAATACTTAAGTAATAATGGGCGAGGTCCAATTAAACTCATATCCCCAATAAGTACATTTATTAATTGTGGAATTTCGTCTAAAGATGTTTTACGGATAAAAACACCTACTTTGGTCAATCGTTTCGAATCGGATAACAAATTGCCTGCGTCATCTTTTTTGTCGTTCATGGTTTTAAACTTTACAATGTTAAACAATTTTTCATTTCTTCCAGGTCGGGTTTGAAAAAAGAAAGGTTTACCTTTGTTTGCAATAAATAAGCAGATGGTTACAATTAATAATAATGGGCTTAATAATAGTAGTCCTGTAAGAGAACCAATTAAGTCGATTAGTCTTTTACTGAATTTCTTATACATACTTATTTATTAATTTTTAATGGTAGCAGACTAATAATAAAAAACTGAATACATTTTTTAGTACTGCGCATTAATTCGAAGTTATACCTTAGTAGCACATACAACCTTGTGAAATAATTTTTAGCATATAAATGATATATTTTACTTTCAATAGAGACTGGAGTTATAAATGCACTAAATCCTTTTATCTGTTTAAAATACCAGCCATTTTTTATATACTTTAATCGCTCTTTAATTGCATATAAAGAAATCTGGTTTAACTTCCCATGAGAATTGTTAGCGTGAATACGATACGTTATATAAGCATTATTGTCAATAGAAACAATGTGTCCATTGACTCTTGCATAAAAGTAAACAAACCAATCGTGAGAGAAGTACTCCCATTGATAGTAATTGGTGTTCTTTAATATTTTTTTTAATCCTAAGCAAAAATCATTTGTAAAAACATAAGTACAGCCCGCACTGCCTCCTTCAAACAAAAAATCATATTTTTTTTGAGGATAACTTTTATTGAGTATTGATTTATTATTGGTTTTTTCATCCCATACAATCAAGTTTGAAAAATATAAACTTGACTGCTCAATTTTAAGCATTTTACCTGCTTCAAACATTTTATTTGGAAGCCAAATGTCATCTTGATCTGCAAATGCTATAAAATCATAGGAATTTATTAGGTCATTGGGTAAGGACTGAATTGCATCTGAAAAATTATGACATCCATTTCCTGTTCCTTTTTCTCTTTTATTTATTGATACATTTGCATTCGATTTATATTTATTTAGGACTTCAATTGTATTATCGGTGCTACAGTCATCGAATACCATTATATCTAAAGAGACTGAATCTTGATTTAAAATAGAATCCATTTGCTCTTCAATGTATTTAGCACCATTGTAGGCTGCTAGAATTACAAGAATTTTCATTATCTGATTGATTTATTAAGTTTGATTTTAAAATATCTAATAACTAAGTTTACAATTAAATTAACCCTCCAAATTAATTTTATTCCAACTTTTGCGCCTTCTTCTTTTGTTATATTATTGTCATGTCTCCTATAAAAATGTAGCTTTATATCTATAAAGTTTACTTCTCCATGAATTATACTACAAGTACCAATCCACCAATCATGCATTGCTATATTCTTGGGAAAAGGCATAATTACATTTTTTGTAGAACTAGTAAAAGCCATTGCGCATCCAATAAAATGATTTACTATTACGTTTTTTACTAAACTACTTGAGAATTCATTTTTATTGTAAACACCATCTAAGTTTAAACCATTTTGATTAATTATTTGAAAATCGCTAATTAGCAATGTTAAATTTGAATTTTTTAAAAAGCAGAACATAAAGGATTTGACTTTATCTTTATGCCAAATATCATCTTGATCTGATAAAAATATGTAATCCCCCTTAGATTTATCGATAGCAAATTCAAAGTTAAGAACAACATTTTTAAAAGAATTTTTGTACAAGACAATTCTATCGTCTTTATAAGATTCGATTATTTTTATTGTATTATCTGATGAACCGTCGTCAGAAATAATTATCTCATCATTCTTATCTAATTGGTTAATTATTGAATCTAATTGCTCCTTTATATATTTTTCTCCATTATAGGTTGCAATACAAACTGAAATCATGTAAATCTTAACTTTAAGTAAAAATGTATTAGAAATGGTGTTAACAGGAAAACATTTCCTACTACTTGACCGTAATAAAAATAAAAAACACCAACAATTATTATCATATACCACGTAAAACTAATTAATAACCTAGAAATAGATATAGAGCCATCAATAATTTTTAAATTAATTCTGCAAATATAATATATGATGGAAGTGACAATAATTAAACCTAACATTCCTAATTCTGTAAGGAGATCTCCAATATAGTAAACAAACATTTGGGTTTTGAATCCTAAATCCAAAGAGTCTGAACGCAATTCAAGTCTGTTATTTATATCTGAATCATTAGCTATGCCCATAAACTGATCTCGAATATTAAACAATAAAGGATAAATTGATCTCGGTTCCCCTCCGTATTCAATTGTTTTGAGCTGTTCAATTCTGTCTGACAATTCATAAGGTTGCATGCCTATATAAGCAATCATTGAAAATAAAACGTTTTTATTAGTATTATCAGATCCTTCAACTTGAAATCGTTCGAATCGTGCATACGATATTATTAACATGATTGGTAAAAAAATCATCATACCAGTTAAAATAAGTTTTTTTTGATTTTTTATTATTTCTCTTTTTAGTAGAGGATAAAAAAGACACAAAAGGGCTAAATAAGTTATCAACCAAATTATTATTCCATCACGTCCAGCTACATTAAGTGTGTAAAAAATAAATGAAGTTGAAGAGAAAAGTAAAAATATTCTTAATTTATAATTCTCATGAACTGTAAGTAAATAAAAATATAAAAAAAGTGTTATAGGGGATAAATAAGCTCCAAAAACGGCAATCTTTGAAAAAACACTGCTTTTATAAAAACCTCCATCTTCCAATATTTGATTTCTTAAAACAGATAAGTCAGAATTAAAAACTTGAAGTATATTTTTCCCAAAAAAGAATATGGAATAGAGACTAATACCAACAATTAAAAAAACGAGAACTTTAAATCTCTTTTTTGCAAGCTCAATAATTTTTATTTCAGATGTAATTTTTTTTTCAAATTTAGCTAAAGGTCGATTTAATATTAGTATCGAAAAAAATACAATAAAAAACGATTCTAAATTAATAAAGTAATTTGAATCTACTAAGCTAAAGATACCAAAGCAAATCATTGAAACTGTATATAATAAAATAATGAAATTAGATAAACTAATAATCCTCCCTACGCTCTTAGTATTGTAGTACAATAATGATATAAAAATAAGACTTGGTAAAAAATTAATTAAACTATACATTTTATTTTATTTTTGATACTATTAAAACTATGAAATAATAATAATTTTTCAATCTTAAAATATTTAATTTATCAGATTTAATACCCCTATAAAAAGTACTTATGCATTTTATAACTAATCCCCTTTTAGCAAATTCATATAATTGGGCACTTAATTGTACTCTATCGAAGTATAATTTACATATTCCAACTGTGAATTTTTGGTTATAAAATCTTGAAATATTGATTGTTGACTCGATATAGCTGAGCCTAGCATCTAAATCAGTGTTATTTGATGCTGAATTAGGTAAAATACGATATACTGCGGTTTTTTCCTGTTGATAATGTATTTTACCTAATTTTGACAATTCCAGAAATATTGTATAATCGATAGTTGCTATTTCATTATCATTTTCAGTAATCTTATTTAATGCTTTAAATAAAGCGTTTTTTGTAATCAATACTGTAAGAGTCATTATATAATTCCCCTTTACTAGATATTTAACAACATTATAGTCATTATTTTTTGGCCATCTAATTATTTTTGAAATAGTATTCCTCGCACTTTTAATATTCTCGCCACTGCTGTTTTTTAGAAAAATATCAGAATGAATTAATACATAATCCTCATTTGCTTCCAAAAAATCTACTTGTTTTTGCAGTTTTAATGGGTCTATCCAGTAATCATCCCCTTCGCACATGGCAATGTATTTGCCCTTACAGTTTTTAAACACTTCCATCTGATTATTGGCAGCGCCTATGTTGGTTTCATGTAGTAATAATTTAAACTTTCCTGGGTATCTATTTTGATATTCTAATAAAATTTCTCTTGATTTGTCGGTTGAGCAATCTTCTCCAACAACAATATCAAAATTAAAATTACATTTTTGCATTAAAATACCTTCTAAACACTCAGCAATATATTTCTCATGATTATAAACCATTACAAAAACACTTGCAGTAGTTGTTTCAAGTTGTGAAATATCACAATTCATTTTTATCCAGTCCTCTTTTTCATTTACAATTTTAAAACCGTTTTTTTTATAAACTTTTATGGCTGAAAAATTTTCTTTTCTAACCTTAAGAAAAATATTTTTTAGCCCCAACACTACTTTGGCATAATATAAAATTTGATTGGTTGCTAATTTCGCTATTCCCTTTCCCCAATAATTTCTATCTCCAATAAAAACGTGATATTGAGCTGTATCATATTCAATAATATCAGTCAATTGTATATTGCCTACATATACATCATCAACAAGAATTGCAAAGCGCTTTGTGGTCTTATCAGCAATTGCTTTTTTAATCCAATCATGTTCAATTTCGAGAGTAATTTCTTGTTTTGGTTTGGAACCAGTCAGTTCCCAAATTTTAGGATCATTACGCCATTTAAAGGAAATTTGCGCATCAGAAATTATTAAAGGTCTAATTAGAACTTTATACATTAATAATCATATTAACTATTAATTCCATTTCTTTCAAATCATATCTTTGATCAATTGGCAGATAAATCATCTCCTCTGTAAGTTTATATTCTAGGTCATTAGGTCTAGTCCATTCTTTAACATTAGGCCAATAAGTTGCGCAATAAATCCTGTTTTCAATCAATTTTTTTCTCAACTCATTATTCCCCCAAAATGGATAGACCATGGGAACCTGATTTTTATCAAAATTAATTTTTAATTTATTAAGCTTCCCTAATTTTTCATCTAAAAATAGGTAATTATCAATTCTTTTTTTAGCAATTAAATCATAGTCAAAAGATTCTAACATCCTTTTAGTTAAATTTGACATCTTACGAATTGGTAGGTTATTTAGCTTCTCATTATTTAATGAAAAACATTTACTTCCTTCTCCCGGACTCATATCAATCCTTTTCAATAAATGTGCAAATCTATCGTAAGACAAATCCTGATCTAAAGCATCTTCAATTATTTTACTTGTGTATAAGTAGCCCCCATCTGATATTCCAAAAAATTTTCTAGGGGAATAAAATGTGCTAAAATTACTAATTGGTTTAGAATAAAACGATTGAGCATTGTCAATAATTACATTCTTACATTTTTCAGATAGTTGTTTAACAAATGAATCTTTTAGACCAAAATAATTCGTATATAAGAAGCATTCCCCTTCTTCCATTTTAGAATAGTCAAAAATGGGTTCTAATTTTTCATCTATTGAATAAAATTCAAATTTTAATTTTAACTTTAATATGGGCTGCAACAAAACATCACAGGTGAAATATGGAATATAAAGTTTTGTGTAAGTATTTGTTTTTAAAATATACTCCAAAGCATTTCTGCCTGTATTTAAAGATAAAGCATCTTTATGATATTCTTCATTCTTTTTTAATTCTAATTCAAAATAGCCTCCTATTGCTTTCATTCCAATTCATATTGGTTAACCATTTTATTCACCTCGCTAACAGAGTTAAACATTAAGACATCTATAATTGAAAGCCAAGGTGAAAAATCATTATCAAACTGAGTATATATAATTGGTTTCGACTTAATAAAATTAAGTACTATACCATTTTCTTTGAAAGTCTTCTTAGAATATAATTCTATTCCTCCAATCGGATTAATGTATTGTGACGCTTTTTCTATCCCACAAATATCCAAAACTCTTTCTTGTCCGCTTTTTGTTTTATTATTATAATTTTCTGATGTTTCACAAATTTCTGTATCTAGTTGTAGGTAGTCAATAACATTTTTTATGCTATTTACTGCTAATTCACTAATTAAATCATTCTCGTTAATCTCTAATACATTTTTAATTAAATTATACACCTCTGTAAAATAGGGTGCTTTTTTATAAGATTGTTCTAAAGATCTTAAAAATTTAACTTTCCAAATATTATAAAATTTCAAATTTATTTTAGTTTCATTTATCAATGTGTATGAGCTTGATTTATTTAGAGGAACAGTAAATAAACTACTTTTTTTATTGATTAATAATTTATTTCTATTAATCCATCCGCCTTTAATAAAATTAACATCATCATAAATTACAAACTTATCTACCGCAGCTACTAATTGAAAATACCCAATATAAGGGAAAAAATAAGGTTGCATTATCGCTACTTTCATAATTTTAATTATTTATCAAATTACAAATATTTATAATATTAGTTACACTTGATAAATCTAAATTCATATACAAAGGCAAACATAATATTTTTGAAGCCACACTTTCTGAAACTTTCATTTCATTACTATTCACATAATTTACTTTATTCAAAGACGGATAAAAATATCGTCTTGGAAATATTTGTTGTTCATTCAACGCTTTTTGCACTTCCAATAATTTCGTTTCTGTTTCAAAAACAACTGGATAATAACTATAATTCCATTGAGTATTTTCTCTAATTTTAATTTTTGAAAGCTTCGTGAAGTTAAGATTTGCATTATAATATTCAACTACTTTTTTTCTACCCGCGATAATTTCTCCCATATGAGGAAAAACAGACAATCCCATAGCCGCTTGCAATTCAGAAATTTTTCCATTAATTCCCAATCCATGAAATTCATGTGGGCCATTATGACCAAAATTATGGCTGTAAAATATTTTATCTCTTAAAAGGGTATCCCTGCAAAAAATAGCCCCGCCTTCACCTGTATGAAACAATTTAGTCGCATGAAAACTACAGGTGCTAACATCGCCATATTCAAAAATTGACTTTCCCTGATAAGTTACTCCGAAAGCATGCGCTGCATCATAAATAACCTTTAAATTATGTTTTTGGGCAATGGTTTTAATAGCTTCAATATGACAAGGATTTCCAAAAACATGAGTAGCTAATATTGCTTTAGTACGAGGTGTAATAGCAGCCTCAATTTTAGTTTCATCAATAGTTAAATAGTCTGGATGAATATCAACAAATACTGGCGTACAATTTTCCCAAACAATAGCTGCGGTAGTGGCTACATAACTAAAAGGAGTTGTAATTATTTCTGAGTTATTCCCTAAAATTTTTAAAGCAATCTGAATTGGTATTGTTCCATTATTCATGATAATGATATTGGAAACCGACAAATATTCTTTTAATTTTTCCTCTAATTCAAGAACTAGTGCTCCTCTGTTAGTTAACCATTGGTTTTCCCAGATTTTTTGAACTTGAGCATTATATTCTTCAATTAACGGAAAAAAAGTTTTAGTTACGTTTATCATTTTGATTTCTTTGATATGTTATTTTCTTTTAATTATTGAAAGTAAAATCCCTTTTAGTTCAAAATATTCCGTTGATTTTATGATTTCGAATGTTGCAATAGTTATTATAAATCCGAAGGTACATTGCAAGGGTAGCGTAATCCATACAGAATAATTGAATAATGTAAATAAAAACATAGCTGCAGCTACAAAAATGGAAACCAAAAATGAAGGATAAATATCTTTTATTTGGGCCCAGATGGAATAGTTGATTAGCCTTGCAGAATAATAACTATTTAATACATAGGCCGCAAAAGAGATAAACACACTCCCCCATAGCATAAGCTCAATACCGTAAAAAACACCTAAGCATATTGGTACAACAGCTATAGCCTTTTTAATTATTTCCAATCTTAGAAATAAATCAGAGCGACCTTTTACCATTAACATGTTTAGATTAATAGCATGTAAAGGTTGTAACATTCCTGCAAAACAAATAATTTGAAGATAGGTAACTGATGGCAACCATTTTTCACCAATCGTTAATAGAATTAGTGGTTTTGCAATAGCGGCTAATCCTAACATACAGGTAAATGCAACCAGCATTGTAGCTTTAATTACACGTCGATATGTCAATTTTAGTCGTTCATCCTCATCTTGTATATTGCATAATACGGGATAACTAACACGTTGTACAACGCTTGTAAGATTGCTTGAAAAAATTGAATTAAATTGTTCGGCGCGAGTATATTGACCCAATTGAACAGCAGAGTAATACTTACCAATAATCAAAAAATAAATATTATTATAAATGGTGTCCATTAATCCTGATATCAATAACTTTGAACCAAAACCAAAGAGTTCTTGAAAACTATCTTTTGAAAACTCCAAAACTGGTCGCCACTTACTAATAACCCATAAAAAGATGGTATTTAATAATTGCCGTGATATTTGCAGGCTTACTAAACTCCATACTCCAAAACCTTTTAAAGCCATCGTTATGCCAACAATACCACTTATAATTGAAGAAATCATTGAAATTTTTGTTTGGTTTTTAAAATCAACTTCTTTTACCAATAAACTTCTTTGTACTATACCAAAAGCGTTAATTATTAATATAGTACCCATTACTCTGGTAATAGAAATCAGATTAGGTTCCTTAAAAAACCAACTTATAGCAGGTGCAGAATAAAACAAAATTAGATAAAGGACAATTCCCAAACACAGATTAAAATAAAAAACCGTATTATAATCTACTTCTTTTGGCTCCACTTTACGAATTAATGCACTTGAAAAACCACTATCCACTATTGAATTAGACACTGCTATAAAAATCGTTATCATACCAATGAGGCCAAATTCAGCTGGTGAAAGAATACGGGCTAATATTATTCCGACTATAAAAGTAATACCTGCGTTGGCAATATTATCTACAAAGCTCCAACTAACTCCTTTTATGGCTTTTTCTCTTAACCCTTTCATTAATTGAATTGTTTCATGTTTGTTATTTCAACAACCAACTTGATGATTGAATCTTGTCCCCTAACCCATCCAGTAATGTTATTCCTAATTTTTCACAAACAGGAACTTCCGGTATTGAATTATTATTTTGGTCACCACCATTGGCAAAAGCAAGTTGATATTCGTTGTGCAATTTTTCGTGTATGTGCTGTATGGTAGCGCAAACAGTACGGTCTTCATCAATGGAGAGAAATACTTGGTCAACGCTTTTAATATTAGAAACTATAAAGACGCGTTCGACTTCTTGTTGGAATTCTTTACTGCCTTTCAAGGCACGCTGTTTGTCATTGTTGACAATTACAATAAGGTAATCGCCCATTGCTTTGGCATTATTGAAATACTCAATGTGCCCTTTGTGGATGGGATTGAAATATCCGCTTACTATTATGGCTTTTTTCATTTTAGTTTTTTTTAAGGTTTTGCTTCGCACCGTTCGGCTTCGCCTCGGGTCAGGTTTAAAGTTTCAAATTTTAGGTTTAGCTACGCACGGTTCGGCTGTGCCTCGGGTCAAATCTTCAAATTTTCAAATTAACTACCCGCAATTTCTTTAAAAATCCTTATTACAATCAATCCTAAAATGGTTAAAAACCCGGCTAAGATTCCGCCTAATAGAATTCCTTTAACTTTTCCAAAATTTTCCTTTGGTAACGGTAAAATCGGTTTGTCGATGACTTGTATTAATGGGGTTTCTTTTCTTAAGGTTACTTTGGCTAACTCCGCTTGTTTAACAATTTCGGTTAAGATAGCAGTATTGGCTTGAACATCTACCTGTCTTCTGGCAGATGGAACGCGTTTTACATTTAGTGCAGGATTAAGTCCAAAAGTATTATCATTGGCTACAGCTACACCTGTAATTGCACCGTTGAGTTCGCCACGGATTGAATCGGTTTGTCGTACTAAGATGTCCATGTTTTCCTTAGCGCGTTTACTTTTAGTTTCTATGTAAAAATCGGTTACCGTTTTTGACAAAGCCAAGGCAAATTGCTGTGCAAAATATTCGTTAGTACCTTTTAAAGTAATAGTTCCAATAGCTGTTTTTTTGTCTTTTTGCTCAACAGTTAAACAGTTTTTTGAAAGATCTTTGTAAATTACTCCAAAAATACTGTCTTGAACTCTAGTGAATTTAGTTCTATCTGCATTAGGTATAAATTTTATGACTTTTAAATAAGGTTTTTCTTCCCATTTTTCACGCCACTCCTTATCTTGAATATACATTTCTGCTAAAGAAATGGTTTTGTTATTTTGGGTTACAGGTGCCAATAGGGTTTGTTCTACCATTGTGCGCGATTTAAACAATTCCATTAGGTTGGCACCAGAAAAGGCACCACTACTTCCGCTAGTTGCTCCAATGTCGAATCCAAAAGAACTGGCCAAACTTCCTAATCCACCTCCTACGGCTTTTCCGTCTTCTAAAGCGTAGGTAAGTTTGGCTGTATAAACAGGTTTTTTATAAATAGAATATCCTAAACCCAAAATTGCTCCAGCTATTGCTGCCAGTATTACTTTTTTCTTTTTAGATAAAAGATATATATACCACTCTTTAGCTTTTACAAGAATTTCTTTAAGTGTGATTTCGTCGTTTGTTGTTTCCATATGTATTAATCTATGATTTTGTTTCAAGTTTCAGGTTTCAAGTTTTCACTTATCACTTTTGTTGTTTCGAAAAGTTATCACTTAGTTTCACCAAGGATTTCATTCTCAAATCTTCAAATTGGCTCATTGAAAATTACTTACAATCTCCAATAATTTTTGAAATCAATTTTATTTAGGATGCCTTTGATATCGAATAAATTTACGGGGCCATTTGATAGTTTTTCAAACTCTGAATAAGTCATATTTTTATATTCCTGATGACCTACAGCCAATACAATTGCATCGTATTTTTTGGTTGGTTTTGATTGCACTTTAACTTTGTACTCATGCCAAACTTCGTTTGGATCACCATAAGGATCAACTACTTCTACTTCAATAGAAAAGTCTTGTAATTCCTTAATAAGATCAATAACCTTAGAATTACGAATATCTGAAACATCTTCTTTAAAAGTAATCCCCATAACCAATACATTGGCCTTACCTGGATTTATGTTTTTTTCAATTAAGGATTGAACTACACGTTTGGCAATAAAGGTAGGTATGTAATCGTTTACTCGGCGTCCCGCTGCAATAACTTGAGGGTCTATACCAATTTTTTTCGCTTTGTGCATTAAGTAAAAAGGATCCACACTAATGCAATGTCCTCCCACTAGTCCTGGTTGGTATTTATGAAAGTTCCATTTGGTTCCTGCAGCTTCTATTACGGCTTGGGTATCAATTCCCATTTTATCAAAAATTATTGCCAATTCATTCATTAATGAAATATTGATATCTCGCTGGGTGTTTTCAATCACTTTCGCGGCTTCGGCCACTTTAATTGTTGGTGCTTTATGTAAACCTGCTTCTATAATTGAACCGTAAACTGTTGCAATTACATCTAATGCTTCAGGATTGTTACCAGAAACAATTTTTAAAATTTTGGTTACGGTTTTAATTTTGTCCCCTGGAACAATGCGTTCTGGACTGTAACCATAATTAAAATCTACACCTGCTTTTAAACCGCTGTACTTTTCTAATACAGGTATGCAATCTTCTTCTGTACATCCTGGATAAACAGTAGATTCATAAACTACAGTATCTCCTTTTTTTAGAATTTTTCCAATACTTTTAGAAGCACTAATTAAAGGATTTAAATTTGGTACTTTGTTCTTATCAATATCGGTTGGTACTCCAATTATATGAAAATTAGCAACTTTGGCTTCTTCTACATCTGAAGTAAATTTAATATTTACATCTTTAAATGCATGATTAGACAATTCATTAGAAGGGTCAATACCCAATTTCATTAGGGCAATTCGGTCTTTATTTATATCAAAACCTATGACTTTAAATTTCTTAGCAAATTCTAATGCTAATGGCAATCCTACATAGCCGAGTCCTGTTACTGAAATAATAGTTTTTGGTTCCATAGTAAGTTTGAGATGCTGGGGTTGGGGTAACTAGGAATAAAAAATTCAAATCCTAATAATGGCTTCGCCCTGTCAGTCCCATTAATTGTCTAACTTATTAAATATTTAGGCTAGTTTAACTAGCTTATTCTTGTTCAAAAATCAACAAACCATCACCTTCAAATCGCTGTGTGACTTGAAAAATAATGGTTTTATGAATTTCATTTTCTACTTTTTCTTTCAATTGGTCTAAATACTGTTCATGGATTAATCCTCCTTCAATTACCACTTCTAGAAGGCCAGAATCTATTCCTTTAGCATAATCTCCTATCAAAAAAACACGCTTAACCTCCCCTATTCTTGTTACCACAGCTTCAATAATATCATCCAAACCAATGTGTTTACGAACAATTTGCTGAAGTAATGAAAAAAAAGGGTGAAGCTTGTTGGCACGGTATATTACTTTCGAATCTTGTTCCACTCTAAGAATATATCCTGCTTCAGCTAAGTTATTTAATTCTTTTCGGATAGCATTTGTGTTTTCCTGCATTTCAGTTGCCAAACCTCTCAAATAACCTTCATTAGCAGCATTAATGAAAAATTTCACTAGCAAGCGCAATCTTGTTTTGGAAGTAATTAAGTTAGCTAACACAAATAATGATTTTTGAATAACAAAAGTACTCTTATTTTTATTTATTTCAAATATTAAATTAAACAATATAGAAAAAATGCCATAAAATACTGCCGATTATGTATAAGAAATGTATTGAAAATAGAAATTAACTTATAATTCTATATTCAAATTCTTAGGTTTTTCTAATGTAAGTAAAATTCCTAATGACTCTAGTGATAATTGAATTTTAGAATTTGTAGTACTTTTAATTAATCCTTCTTGTCCTTTAAATGGGCCATAAGGAATTTTTAGTTTGTCACCACGATTAAGCGGAGATTGTTCTATTGAAGTGTAATCTAGTGTAAGATATTTCTTTAATGTTTCAATTTCTAATTCTCTAATTATGGCTGGTTGACCTAACCAAAAAACAAAGCGTACTACTCCCGGAACTTGAAAAACATTATTTCTATTAGCTGTTTCAATTTTTACAAATACATAAGATGGTAATACCGGCAAAGCAACTTTTTTCTTTCTATCACTCCATTGTTTAACAGAAGTTACCATTGGACAATAAGCCTCAATTCCTAAAGAATTAAGATTATCTGCAACCTTTTTTTCGTTGCGTGGTTTTGTATAAACAGCATACCAATTCATAATGCAAATATACTGTTTTCAATAAAATTGAACTTGTGTGAGCTAACAAAGTTTTTATTATATTTGCTGCATAAAACAATTATCATTCAACACATGAAGCGTATTTTATTTGTTTGTTTATTCGGCTTATTTTCGACTTTTTCAATTGGGCAAGAATTTTTAAAAGGAAAAGATTTAAGTCAGATAAAAGCCGCTCAATTTTCGGAAGCTGAAATCGCACAAATTGGAAAAGAACTCAAAGCCAATCAGATGACTTTGGAACAAGTTGAGCCCCTTGCGCTAGCAAAAGGAATTAACGCCTTAGAGTTTGCACAATTAAAAGTAAGGTTGGAGGCAACAAGTGCACAACAAAAACTACAAAAAGAAAAAAAAGAAAACAGTCTTAAAACACAATTAATCGATACAGTACAACTTAATAAGAAAAAAATTGATGTTTTTGGATCTGAATTGTTTACAACAAAAAGTTTGTCGTTTGAACCTAATCAAAACATGCCAACACCACCCAATTATATTCTAGGACCAGGTGATCAACTGGAAATAAATATATATGGTGTACAACAATTATCCTATTCAGGATCGTTATCAAAAAACGGAACCATTAACATTCCAAATGTAGGTGAAGTTTTTGTCAGTGGCTTAAGCTTTGATGCGGCAAAAAGTAAAATTCAAAAACAAGTAAGTCGAATCTACTCAACCGTTGGTTCTGGAAATAGTAAATTATCTGTAAGTGTTTCCAATTACCGTTCGATATTAGTAACAATAATTGGAGCGCAACAATCAGGCAATTATCGTTTGAGCGCCATGAGTACGGTTTATAATGCATTACATGTAGCTGGCGGTCCGAGTGATATTGGCAGTTACCGAAAAATCGAATTAATCAGAAATAGTAAAGTTATTCGCACTATAGATTTGTATCGTTTTTTATCTAAAGGAGATCAAAGTGATAATATCTCATTAACTGACAATGATGTAATTCGTATACCAAGTTACGATGGAAGAATTACTCTTGAAGGTGAAATTAAAAGACCTGGAATTTTTGAAATAGGAACCGGTGAGAATTTACACCAAATTATTACTTATGCATCAGGATTTACTGATAATGCTTATAAAAATAGAATCTTGGTCAAACAAAAAACCAGAACCGAATTAAAAGTCACCGATTTAAATGAAAATAACTTTTCAACTTATGTTCCTAAAGCAGGAGATTTAATAAGTGTTGACAAAATTTTAGATCGTTACGAAAACAGAGTTCAAATTAAAGGAGCCGTTTTTCGTCCTGGAGAATACAGTTTACCACTTACTGGTTTAATGACCATTAAAGATTTAGTAGTTAAAGCCGACGGCGTTAAAGAAAATGTTTTTTTAAATAAAGCTTCTCTTATTCGACAAAAAGAGGATTTAACAAAAGAATATATTAGTTTTAATTTACAAGCTGCATTAAACGGTGATACTACAGCCAATATGACACTTCAAAAAGAAGATATCGTTATGGTATTTTTCAACCAAGAATTATTGGATAGCTATAAAATTTCTATATCTGGTGAAGTTCGTAAACCAGGAACTTTTAATTATGTGTCAGGAATGACATTATATGATTTATTATTAGAATCTGAATATTTTACAAACATTGCTGCTAGCTCGGTTACGGTGTTTCGAAATAAAAAAGATGCAGCATATAATGCTAACGATCAAGAAAAAATTATTTCATTCAATCTTTCAATAGATCCAAAAAATCCCGATTCGGCAGCCAGTTTCCTTCTAGAAGCACAAGACAATGTAGTGGTGCGTCGTATTGTTACTTTTGAAACACCTCAAATGATTACTTTAACTGGGGAAGTTTTATATCCAGGTGGTTATGCCATTGTGAAAAAGGAAGAACGCATCTTAGATTTTATTCAAAGAGCCGGTGGATTAACAGATGAAGCTGATCAAGATGCAATACGAGTGATTCGAAATGAATTGATAATTCCAATTGACTGGAAAGCAATCAACCAAGATCCAATTGGAACCCGAAATTTAATTTTGGAGCAAGGTGATGCAATACAAATCTCTAACAAAAGTTATACAGTAGCAGTTACTGGAGGTGTAAGGTTTAATAGCGAAGTTCCCTATAAAAAAGGAAAAGGATTAAAATACTACATAAACAACTCAGGAGGTGTAACTGACAAAGGATGGCTAAAAAAAGTATATGTTGTAAATGCTAATGGATCAGCTAGTACTAGCAGTTCATTTTTTGGTATTCATAGTTATCCAAAAATACTGCCTGGAAGTAAAATTGTTGTACCCGAAAAACCAGAAAGACAAAAAACGAGCACAAGTGAAATTGTTGGGATTTCAAGTGTATTGGCAAGTTTAGCCGGTATACTCTTAGCAGTATTCAGATAATAAATAAAATAAATTAAATTATTTTATTTTCCAATAGCTTGGTATTCAAAACCAATTTTGAGTAGTTCATCAGCATTTAGTACATTTCTTCCGTCAAAAACAAAAGCCGGCTTTAACATACTGTCATATATTTTTTGCCAATCATACTCTTTAAATTCATCCCATTCTGTTAATACTGCTATAGCGTGAGCGTTTTTACATGCCTCGTAGGCGTTATCGTTAGATATAATATATTTTGCATTTTGAGCTTGTGTTCTTGATTCTAAATAATTTAAATCAAATAATATTTGCTCATGACTAACTTTTGGATCAAATACCGAAATTGAAGCTTGTTCATTTATTAAATCATCTGCCACATAAATCGCAGCTGATTCTCTAGTGTCGTTTGTATCTTTTTTAAATGCCCAACCAAAGAATGCTATTTTCTTTCCCGATATTGTATTATATAAAGTGCTTACAATATTTTTTGAAAACCTTCTTTTTTGATGATCATTCATGATAATTACTTGTTCCCAATAATCAGCTACTTCATTTAGTCCAAATGATTTAGCTATGTATACTAAGTTCAATATGTCTTTTTGAAAACAAGATCCCCCAAAACCAACCGAAGCTTTTAAAAACTTAGGCCCAATTCTGCTGTCCATTCCAATAGCTTTAGCAACTTCATTTACATCAGCTCCTGTTTTTTCACAAAGTTCAGAAATTGCATTTATTGAAGAAACGCGTTGCGCTAAAAAAGCATTTGCTGTTAGTTTAGACAGCTCGGATGACCAAATATTGGTTGTTAATATACGATCTTTTGGCACCCAGTTTGAATAAACATCCACTAAAGACTGAATTGCATTTTGACCTTCTGGTGAAGTATCTCCACCTATTAAAACACGATCGGGATTGAAAAGATCGACAACTGCAGTTCCCTCAGCTAAAAACTCTGGATTAGATAATATTTGATAACGAACACCATTTCCGGTATTGGTTAAAATTTCTTTAATTGCACTAGCAGTTCGTACTGGAAGCGTTGATTTTTCAACAACAATTTTATCCGTCTTTGCAACTTTTGCAATTTGACGTGCACACAATTCAATATATTTTAAATCGGCAGCCATCCCTTTTCCAGCACCATATGTCTTTGTTGGGGTATTCACCGAAATAAATATCATTTCAGCTTCATCAATAGCTTTTTCTACTTCAGTTGAAAAAAACAAATTTCTTCCTCTTGCTTCTTTAACAACATCTGCTAAACCTGGCTCATATATTGGTAATTCTTCATCATTTGTGCTGTTCCAAGCATTGATACGATTTTCATTAACATCAACTACCGTTACCTTGATATTTGGGCACTTTTGAGCAATAACTGCCATAGTTGGCCCTCCAACATATCCAGCTCCAATACAACAAATGTTTGTAATTTTCATTTATTTTTTCGTTTATATATTTATATTAACTCTATAATTTATTTATAGACTAATAAGGGGCAAAATTAAGATTTTATTTTATTTTCACTATCAATTTCCAACTAAATTAAAATATACTTAATAGTTAAAAAAAAAGTGCCATTTGAAATGTTATTTATCCATTAGTGAATGAATAGGGAACTCTTTGTACAATACTTCTTCCTAAGGTAACTTCGTCGGCATATTCCAATTCATCTCCCACGGCAATTCCACGAGCAATTGTTGAAGTATTAATGGAATAATCTTTAAGCTGTTTGTACAGATAAAAATTGGTAGTATCGCCTTCCATGGTGGAGCTTAATGCAAATATAATTTCTTCAACAGCACCCGATTTTACCTTTTCAACTAAAGTAAAAATATTTAACTGACTTGGACCAATTCCATCAATTGGAGAAATTTTCCCACCCAAAACATGATAAACTCCTTTAAATTGGTTGGTATTTTCTATAGCCATTACATCGCGAATGTCTTCTACAACACAAATTACCGAATGATTTCTTGAAGAATTAGAACATATTTCACATACTTCAATATCAGAAATATTATGGCAATTTTTACAAAATTTCACCTCTTCACGCATCGTTATAAGTGCTTGAGACAAATACTGCGTTTGCTCTGAAGGTTGTTTTAATAAATGAAGTACCAATCGAAGTGCTGTTCGCTTTCCTACTCCAGGTAGCTGCGCCATTTCATTGACTGCTTTTTCTAATAATTTTGATGAAAATTCCATGAAGCAAAAGTAAAAAATAAAGTTGGAAGTTAGATGAATTTCTGTTCGTCGAACTTTCTTCGTGCTCTCAACTTCGAACTTGCATCTTTTTTACTATTTTAGCCCAACTAAAAAACCAAAACTATGTCTCCAATAGCTATATTAATTTTAATTGTAATCTATTTTAGTATACTAATTTTAATCGCTGCACTGGTTAGTAAAAAAAGTTCAGACAACGATACTTTTTTCAAGGCCAATAAAAATTCCAAATGGTATTTGGTTGCCTTTGGAATGATTGGAACCGCCATTTCTGGAATTACTTTTATTTCGGTTCCGGGTGAGGTAGGCAACCCCGATTTACAATTTAAATACTTTCAGTTTGTATTAGGTTGTGCACTTGGTTTTATTATTGTTGCCAAACTTTTATTGCCCTTGTATTATCGTATGAATCTGACTTCAATATACGGCTATATTGAGCAGCGACTTGGAGTTGTAAGCTATAAAACTGCAGCCAGTATCTTCTTAATAGGAAGAACTATAGGGTCTGCATTTCGATTGTATTTGGTTGTTTTTGTGTTGCAAAAATATGTGTTTGACGCACTACATGTTCCCTTTGCAGTAACTGTATTGATATCCTTGGGATTAATTTTTGCCTATACATATAAAGGGGGATTAAAAACAATTATTATCACCGATACGCTACAAACTTTCTTTTTAATTTCTTCGGTATTTTTAACCATCTATTTCATTTGCCAGAGTTTGAATTTCAATATGATTGAAGCATTTGAACAGGTAAAAAACAGCAACTATTCGAAAGTTTTTTTCTATGAAGATTATTTAGCAGGAACTTATTATTGGAAGCAAATTTTAGGTGGAATTTTTGTAACTATAGCAACTGTTGGATTGGATCAAGATTTAATGCAAAAGAATTTAAGCTGTAAAAACATCGGCGAAGCACAAAAAAACATGTACACTTTCACCGGGATTTTTCTTGTAATCAACATCTTCTTTTTAAGCGTTGGTGCATTACTTTACCTTTATGCAGATAAAAATGGAATTGCAGTTCCGCAAGTAAATGGAGTAGCTAGGACCGATTTACTTTTCCCTGAAATTGCCATCCATCATTTAAGTATTATTCCAACAATTGTGTTTTTATTGGGATTAACAGCAGCAACTTTTGCAACTACCGATAGTGCTTTAACGGCTTTAACAACATCGTTTTGCGTTGATTTTTTGGGAATGGACAAAACCGAAAATCAGAACAAACCCAACATTGTTAGAACGCGACATTTAGTACATGTAGGATTTTCGATCTTGATGTTTTTGGTAATTATTTTATTTAACGCCATCAATGACGATTCGGTAGTAAAAATGGTATTTAAAATTGCTACCTACACTTACGGCCCATTGCTAGGTTTATTTGCCTTTGGATTATTTATGAAATCGAAAGCAGTTCATGACAAATTGGTGCCATTTATTTGCCTAATTTCCCCGGCAATTTGTTTTTTGATTACTCAAAATTCGGAAAGGCTTTTTGGAAAATATGTAATCGATAATGAATTAATCATTGTAAACGGATTGATTACATTTATTGGGTTGCTACTAATTAGCAAACCCGCTACAAGTCAAACTAAATTTTAATATTGATTGGTTGCCAACAAAACCAAAGTACAAGCTTCTTCTACCTTTATATTATTGGATTTTAATAACTGATAAAACTCTGGATTTTCTGTACCCGGATTGAAAACTACTCGTTTTGGTTTGGTTTCGATGATGTAATTGTAGTATTCCCTTTGACGCAACGGATTTAAATACAGACTGACCGTATCGATGTTTTTCAGTGGAATATTTTTAGTTCTAATGGAAATTCCGGCAACTTCCCCTTGGTTCTGACCAATAGCAAGAACGGAATGCCCTTTTTCTACCAACATAGTTATTGCTTTAAAGGCATATCTTTCTGGTTTAGTAGAAGCTCCAAGAACAAGTGTTTTTTTATTTTTCATATATTTTTGTGTCAAACTATTCTTTTGGAAGAAAAATTTCTGCCATCATACAACGAGCACTTCCGCCACCACAAGCTTCAATAGTATCTAAACTAGAATGAATTATAGTGAGGTGTTCTTCAAGTTGTGCAATTTGTTTTTTGGTTAATGAATGGTATGCCGAAGAACTCATGACCAAATATCTTCTCTCGTCAGAACCTAAAACCTCTAACATGTTTCCAGCAAAATTATTCATTTGATCTTCTGTAATCAAAATGATTTCTTTTTCATCAGATCGCAAGCTGTCTAAAACCATTTTGCGCTCTTTTTTATCATCGATACAATCGGAACAAATTACTGCAAAAGTATCTCCTATGCACATCATTACATTGGTATGATAGATTAATTTTCGTTCACCATTAACCGTTTGAAAAGCTTCAAAAATGATCGGACTTAAATCAAAATCTTCACAAAACTCAATAAAAAGTTCCTCATCGGCACGCGGTGAAAGTGCGCAATAGGCTTTACCGTTTTCACGATCTAAAACAATACTTCCAGTGCCTTCTAAATAATACCCATCCTCCTCCGCAGAAGAATAATCCATTACTTCATCGTTTATTTGAAAACCTGCATCTTCTAGAATATCCAAAACATCTTCTCTGCGTTCGGCTCTTCTGTTTTCTGCAAACATTGGATACAAAACCACATCGCCATTTTCATGAAATGAAATCCAATTATTTGGAAAAATGCTATCTGGAGTATCCGGATTTAGATTATCCTCAACCACAGTTACATCCACACCAACCATTCGAAGTTTGTTTACAAATGCATCAAATTCTTCTTGTGCTTTTGCATTCACATTTTGCGGAGTCAATCCGTCTAAAACCTTTTGATAATAATTATTTACAGCCGTTTGCTCGTTCATACGAAAAGCCACAGGACGAATCATTAAAATAGAATTGGTGGTTTGGTTCATGGTTTATTTGTTTGAAGTTTAAAGTTTAAAGTTTCAATGAATCTTTACTCTAAACGGTTATTAATCTCTTAGTAATGGTAAAGTCGAACAACGCAATAAACCCTCTTGCTTGGCTATTTCTGCGTAAGGAATTTCTTCAACTGTAAAACCTTTTTCTCGCAACCAGGTGTTTAGTCTGGTGAAGTTTTTTTCGGAAACTACAACATCAGGAGCTATTGAAAACACATTGGAATTCATGTGATACATTTCTTCGCGGGTAATGTGAAATAAATTTTCTTTTCCAAATAGTTTCAATAAATATCTATAATCGGCTTCTTCCCTGAAACCACTTTTATAAATAATTCCTTTATTTTCTCCAATTGGCTGAAAGCAACAATCTAAATGCAAGGCATTATCTCGGGCTTCCATTTTGGATTTTACTAAATCAAATTCTTTTACAATTTTATGCGGAAATAATTTTTTTATGTAATTCACACCCGCCATATTGGTTCGGGCTGTGATATAATCTTTATAGTCAGATCCTTTGTAGGTACCAATAAAAATATAGTCATTCCATAGCATTACATCGCCTCCTTCAATATGAACCTCATCTGGCGGACGAACCACTTTAGCAGGATCCATTTGATCTATCACATATTGAATAGCATCTAATTCGCGTTCTCTATCAGGAAGAATATTCGCTTTGATAAAGACATCATCAATTACAAATCCGATATCTCTTGTGAATATTTGGTTGTAATTTTCAATTCGCTCGGGACGGTATACCTCTACATCATACTTTTGAAACACTTTATTAAAGGCTTCCATTTCATTTACCATATCTTCTTCAACTGGATAAGTTCCTGCAAGAATGTGTTCTAATGATTTTGGATCGTAGGCTTCTTCTGCAGTTGGCGTAGGACCATTATCTACAGCAGAACCCAATACAACTGCTCTTAATCTTGAAGTTTCATTTATTACATTTAACTGCAACATAAATTTTTTGCTTTATAGCAAATATAAAAAAGCTCCGCTGAATAGCGAAGCTTTTGTTTATAAGTATTGATAGATTTTTATCTTTTATCCATTGCAACAAAATCTCTCAATGGGTGCCCAACATAAACTTGTCTTGGTCTACCAATTGGCTCTTTGTTTACACGCATTTCTTTCCATTGCGCAATCCAACCTGGTAAACGACCAATTGCAAACATTACGGTAAACATTTCAGTTGGAATACCTAAGGCACGGTAGATGATACCCGAATAGAAATCAACATTTGGATATAATTTTCTAGAAACAAAATACTCATCTACTAATGCAGCCTCTTCTAATTTTTTAGCAATTTGAAGAATTGGATCATCAACTCCTAAAGTAGCTAAAACCTCATCGGCAGCTTTTTTAATGATTTTTGCTCTTGGATCAAAGTTTTTATAAACTCTATGACCAAATCCCATTAAACGGAATGGATCGTCTTTATCTTTTGCTTTTGCCATGTATTTATTAGCATCACCTCCGTCTTTTTGAATTGCTTCAAGCATTTCTAAAACCGCTTGGTTTGCTCCACCATGAAGTGGACCCCATAGTGCAGAAACTCCAGCAGAAATAGAAGCGAATAATCCCGCGTGAGAAGAACCAACTATTCTAACTGTAGAAGTTGAACAGTTTTGTTCATGATCTGCATGTAAAATAAATAATTTATCTAAAGCATCAATTACCACTTGATTTTTTGCATAAGGTCCAGTTGGTAATTCAAACATCAATTTCATGAAGTTTTCTACATACCCTTTGGTATTATCATAGTAATTTAATGGGTAACCCATCATTTTTCTGTAGGTCCAAGTTGCAATTACAAGAAATTTACCGATTGTTTTACAAACCGCTTCATACATTTCTTTTTCATTTTCAACATTTACTACTTTTGGATTAAAAGCAGTTAATGCAGAAGTTAATGAAGATAAAACACCCATTGGATGCGCTGTTTTTGGAAAACCATCAATGATGTTTTTCATTTCTTCATTCACTAAAGTATATTTACGAATGTCGTTTTCAAATTGCTCTAATTGCTCTTTTGTAGGGAGCTCACCAAAAATGATTAAGTAAGACACTTCAAGAAAATTAGCTTTATCTGCTAAATCTTCAATAGCGTATCCTCTGTAACGAAGAATTCCTTCTTCACCATCTAAGAAGGTAATTTCACTTTGACATGAACCCGAGTTTTTATAACCTGGATCAAGAGTGATAGCACCTGTTAAATCGCGTAGTTTGTTAATATCGATAGCAGGTTCATTTTCGGATCCAATAATAACTGGAAACTCAAATTTTTTACCATCATACTCTAATATTGCTGTTTTTGACATGATATAATTGGAAATTAAGTCTGAATATTTATAATATAACAAAATTATGGAATTCCAAATGAATAAAAAAAGAATTAAAGTAATGATTTAGTTAATTTTTTAATAAAAATTACATGTTTGATATAGATTGAATTGAATCAAAAAAAAGCCCTATAAAACTATAGGGCTTTTATAATAATTTACTTATTTATTATTTTTGTTTGAATGCTTTCAATCCAGGGAAATAAGCAGTATCTGCTAGCTCCTCTTCAATTCGCAATAATTGATTGTATTTTGCCATACGATCAGAACGAGAAGCTGATCCTGTTTTAATTTGACCACAATTTAAAGCCACTGCTAAATCGGCAATGGTATTGTCTTCTGTTTCACCAGAACGGTGTGACATTACTGAAGTATAACCCGCATTTTTAGCCATATTTACAGCAGCAATCGTTTCTGTTAAAGTTCCGATTTGGTTTACTTTAACTAAGATTGAATTCGCAATTCCTTTTTCAATTCCGGTTGATAAACGCTCCACATTAGTTACAAACAAATCATCCCCTACTAATTGAACTTTATCTCCAATTAATTCAGTTAAATATTTCCAACCATCCCAATCGTTTTCTTGCATTCCGTCTTCAATAGATATGATAGGATATTTAGTAGCTAATTCAGCCATATATTCTGCTTGTTCTCTTGAAGTTCTAATTTTTCCGTTTGGACCTTCAAATTTTGTGTAGTCGTATTTTCCATCAACATAAAACTCAGAAGCAGCACAATCTAAAGCAATCATCACTTCGTCACCAAATTTATATCCGGCATTTTCAACCGCTTTTTTAATAGTTTCGATAGCATCTTCAGTTCCACCTTCAAGATTTGGTGCAAAACCACCTTCATCTCCAACTGCGGTAGATAAATTTCTGTCGTGTAATACTTTTTTCAAATTATGAAAAATCTCCGTTCCCATTTGCATAGCATGAGTGAAAGAAGTTGCTTTTACTGGCATTACCATAAATTCTTGAAAAGCAATAGGCGCATCAGAATGTGATCCTCCGTTGATGATATTCATCATTGGCACAGGCAAAGTATTTGCAGAAACTCCACCAACATAGCGGTATAATGGCAATCCTAATTCGTTAGCAGCAGCTTTGGCAGCGGCCAAAGAAACACCAAGAATAGCATTAGCACCAAGATTTCCTTTATTTGCAGTACCATCTAAATCGATCATTAATTGATCTATTAAGTTTTGTTCAAAAACAGAAACTCCTAATAATTCGGGAGCAATTTTAGTATTAACATTTTCAACCGCTTTAAAAACTCCTTTTCCCATGTAAGCTTTTCCTCCATCACGAAGTTCTACTGCTTCATGTTCTCCGGTTGAAGCTCCACTAGGAACTGCAGCGCGACCTAAAACGCCATTTTCGGTAATCACATCTACTTCGATTGTAGGATTTCCTCTAGAATCTAAAATTTGTCTTGCGTGTACTTTAATAATAATGCTCATTATTTATAAATTATTTATTTGTTATCCATTAAATCATCAAAAATTGTATACAAATTTAATGATATTGGAAAAAATTTACTTTGTTTTTTGAAAAACTTATAAACTCAAACGATTTAGTAACAGTAATTTATTTTGAATACTGCAGTTATTGAAGCGATTCTATAAATTTATCAAAAAGATAAGAAGAGTCATGTGGACCAGGGCTTGCCTCTGGATGGTATTGCACCGAAAAACATTTTTTAGATTTCATTTGCATACCCGCTACCGTATTGTCATTAATGTGGTAATGCGTGATTTCTAGATCGGCGTGATTTTCTAGCTCTTCTCTATTAACTGCAAATCCGTGGTTTTGAGAGGTAATTTCACCTTTCCCGGAAAGGATATTCATCACAGGATGGTTAATTCCCCTGTGTCCATTAAACATTTTATAAGTAGACACTCCATTTGCTAAAGCAATAATTTGGTGTCCTAAACAAATTCCGAAAAGAGGTTTATCCGAATTTATGATTTCTTTCGCTACTGATTGAACTACAGTTAGTGGCTCTGGATCACCAGGTCCATTAGAAAGAAAATATCCATTGGGATTAAATGATTGTAAATCTGCGAAAGAAGAATTATACGGAAACACTTTAATATAGCAATCTCTTTTTGCAAGATTTCGTAGGATATTTCTTTTAATTCCTAAGTCTAAAGCCGCAATTTTATAGGTTGCATTTTCGTCACCAAAAAAGTAAGGCTCTTTGGTAGAAACTGTAGATGCCAATTCCAATCCTTTCATATCTGGAACCGCAGCCAATTGTTTTTTTAACTCTTCAACAGAAGTTCCATCTGTTGAAATCACTGCATTTTGCGCTCCATTATCTCTAATATAACTTACAAGTGCTCTGGTATCTACATCAGAAATACAAACTAGATTTTGTTTTTCAAAATAAGCATATAAGTCACTTTCAGAATCGGGACGCGAATGATTAAAACTAAAATTCTTACAAACTAAGCCGGCAATTTTAATTCCATCCGACTCCACTTCATTTTCATTGACCCCATAATTTCCAATATGAGGATTTGTGGCTACCATGATTTGACCAAAATAAGAAGGGTCTGTAAAAATTTCTTGATAACCTGTCATTCCAGTATTAAAACATACCTCTCCAAAGGTAGTTCCCGAAATTCCGATAGATTTTCCGTGAAAAATAGTTCCGTCAGCTAGAAGTAGAATAGCTTGAGGTCTTGTATTATATTTCATTAGTTGTTGTTTTGCCAAATAGTTAGTAGTTGCATGCAAATTTAGGATTTTCGATTTAATTATTTAGAGTACTTTGATAAACTTTATTAAGAATACTATCAAATTTATACACATTAATATTGAAACCTGTTTTAATTTAATTAATTATAAATTCATATAAAAAAACTCCCCAATAATAAATTGAGGAGTTTTAAATATTAAGCTTGTCCTGTTGGACCAAAATTTAAAGGAATTACCGGTTGTTCGGAATCTTTTATTTCGCCATGAGCTTGTTCAAATCGGTGAATGTTTTCTCCCATTGCTTTAAGCAACCTTTTAGCATGTTGCGGTGTTAGGATAATTCTCGATTTTACTTTCGATTTTGGAACACCAGGCATGATCGTTACAAAATCTAATACAAATTCTGATGGTGAATGGTTGATGATAGCCAAATTAGAATAAATTCCTTCGGCTACTTTCTCATCCAATTCAATATTGATTTGCCCTGGCTGTACTTGTTCGTTATCGCTCATAATTAATAAATATATTCTTCTTTACTAGCCATAATTTCATTGTAGTCTTCTTTAGAACCTACAATTACATTATCGTAATCTCTCATACCTGTACCTGCAGGAATTCTGTGTCCTACAATTACATTTTCTTTCAATCCTTCTAAAGTATCAACTTTTCCAGCTACAGCTGCTTCGTTTAATACTTTGGTAGTTTCCTGGAACGATGCCGCAGAAATAAATGATTTCGTTTGAAGCGATGCTCTTGTAATACCTTGTAAAACTGGAGTTGCAGTTGCCGTAATAACATCACGAGCTACAACTAAATTTTTATCATTTCGTTTCAATAAAGAATTTTCATCTCTAAGAATTCTAGGTGAAACAATTTGACCTGGTTTTAAAGCATCAGAATCTCCAGCATCTTCAACTACTTTCATTCCGTACAATTTATCATTTTCAACTAAGAAATCAGAAGTATGAATTAATTGCTCTTCTAGGAATAAAGTATCTCCTGGATCTTCCACTCTTACTTTACGCATCATTTGACGAATAACTACCTCAAAGTGTTTGTCATTAATTTTTACCCCTTGAAGACGGTATACCTCTTGAATTTCGTTAACCAAATACTGTTGAACAGCAGATGGTCCTTGAATTCTTAAAATATCTTCTGGAGTAATTGCTCCGTCTGATAATGGCACTCCCGCTTTTACAAAGTCATTTTCTTGAACTAAGATTTGACTTGATAATTTCACTAGGTACTTTTTAACTTCACCAAATTTAGATTCGATGATGATCTCACGGTTACCTCTTTTGATTTTTCCAAAAGTAACTACTCCATCAATCTCAGATACTACAGCTGGGTTAGAAGGATTACGAGCCTCTAATAACTCAGTAATTCTTGGTAAACCTCCTGTAATATCACCTGCTTTAGAAGAACGACGAGGAATTTTAACAAGGATTTTACCTGCTTTAATTTTCTCTCCATCTTCTACCATAAGGTGAGCTCCTACTGGTAAGTTGTAAGAACGAATTAATTCTCCGTCTTTACCATAAACCAATAAGGTTGGAATTAATTTTTTATTTCTTCCTTCAGAAATTACTTTTTCTTGGAAACCTGTTTGCTCATCAATTTCAACCATATATGATTGTCCTTGCTCTAAATCTTCGTAAGCAATTTTTCCAGTAAATTCTGAAACGATAACTCCATTATACGGATCCCATTTACAGATAGCAGCACCTTTTTCAACCACATCGCCATCTTTAACATTAATTACAGATCCATAAGGAATGTAATGCGTGCTTAATAAGATTCCGGTTTTAACATCGATTAATTTTAATTCTGTAGAACGAGAAACAACAATATCTACTTTGTTTCCATCTGCATCTTCTCCAACAACCGTTTTTAAATCGTCGATTTCTAGCTTACCGCCAAATCTAGCAATGATACTAGACTCTTCAGAAACTCCACCTGCAACCCCACCTACGTGGAATGTTCTAAGTGTTAACTGTGTTCCTGGCTCTCCAATAGATTGGGCTGCGATAACTCCAACAGCTTCTCCTTTTTGAGTCATTTTTCCGGTTGCTAGGTTACGTCCGTAACATTTAGCACAAATACCTTTTTTAGCTTCACATGTTAATGGAGAACGTACATCTACTTTTTCAACAGGTGATTCTTCAATTGCTTTAACAATAGCCTCAGTAATTTGTTCACCTGCATGAACTAATATATTAGAATCAAGAGGATTGATAACATCTTGCAATGCCACACGTCCTAAAATTCTTTCTCCTAATGTTTCAACGATTTCTTCGTTTTTCTTTAATGCAGAAACTTCAATTCCTCTTAAAGTACCACAATCAACAGAGTTTACAATAACATCTTGAGATACATCATGTAATCTTCGAGTTAAGTAACCAGCATCTGCAGTTTTAAGAGCCGTATCCGCAAGACCTTTACGAGCACCGTGAGTAGAGATAAAGTACTCAAGGATAGAAAGACCTTCTTTAAAGTTAGAAAGAATTGGGTTTTCAATAATTTCACCACCACCTGCAGTCGATTTTTTAGGCTTAGCCATAAAAACACGCATACACGTTAAATGACGAATTTGCTCTTTAGAACCCCTTGCTCCAGAGTCAAGCATCATATACACCGAGTTGAAACCTTGTTGGTCTTCTCTAATGTTTTTCATTGCTAACTCCGTCAATTGTGCATTTGCAGAAGTCCAAATATCAATAACTTGGTTGTAACGCTCGTTATTGGTAATAAGTCCCATGTTATAGTTTAAGGAAATTCCTTCAACTTGCTCTCTTGCATCTGCAATTAACTTGGTTTTTTGTTCTGGAATTCTAATATCACCTAATGAGAATGACAATCCACCTTTGAAGGCAAATTTGTATCCCATATCTTTCATATTATCAAGGAAAGCTGCAGTTGTAGGAACATCAGTTACCGACAAGATTTTTCCGATAATATCTCTTAAAGATTTTTTAGTTAATACTTCATTGATGTATCCAGCTGCTGGCGGAACTACTTCGTTAAAAAGTACTCTACCTGCTGTAGTTTGGATAACTTTATATACTAATTCTCCTGCATCATTAAAATCTTTTGCACGAACTTTTACACGAGCATTCAATTCTAATCTTCCTTCATTTAAAGCAATGTTTACTTCTTCTGCCGAGTAGAAAGTCAAATCTTGACCTAAAATTTTATGATCTGGTGTTGACAATCTTTCTTTGGTCATGTAATAAAGACCAAGTACCATGTCTTGAGAAGGTACCGTGATTGGAGCTCCATTAGCAGGGTTCAAGATATTATGAGAAGCCAACATTAATAATTGTGCTTCAAGAATTGCTTCTGGTCCAAGTGGCAAGTGAACTGCCATTTGATCCCCATCAAAATCCGCGTTGAACGCCGTACATACTAAAGGGTGTAATTGGATTGCTTTTCCTTCAATTAATTTTGGTTGGAAAGCTTGAATTCCTAATCTGTGTAAGGTAGGAGCACGATTCAGTAATACTGGATGTCCTTTAATTACATTTTCTAAGATATCCCAAACTACAGGCTCTTTTTTGTCAATTATTTTCTTAGCCGATTTAACTGTTTTAACGATTCCTCTTTCGATTAATTTACGAATAACGAATGGTTTGTATAGTTCGGCAGCCATATCTTTTGGAAGTCCGCATTCGAACAATTTCATTTCTGGTCCAACAACAATTACCGAACGAGCAGAATAATCCACACGTTTTCCAAGTAAGTTTTGACGGAAACGACCTTGTTTTCCTTTTAGGGAATCCGATAACGATTTTAATGGTCTGTTTGATTCTGTTTTAACCGCTGAAGCTTTACGAGTGTTATCAAATAATGAATCTACAGATTCTTGTAACATACGCTTTTCGTTTCTTAAGATTACTTCAGGAGCTTTAATCTCCATTAATCTTTTTAAACGGTTGTTTCTGATGATTACTCTACGGTACAAGTCATTCAAATCGGAAGTTGCGAAACGACCACCATCAAGTGGCACTAACGGACGCAATTCTGGTGGAATAACTGGAACTACTTTCATAATCATCCATTCTGGACGATTTTCTCTATTAAGGTTTGAATCTCTGAATGATTCTACTACTTGTAATCTTTTTAAAGCCTCCGTTTTTCTTTGTTTAGAAGTTTCATGATTTGCACCATGACGTAATTCATAAGAAAGCGCATCAAGATCCGTTCTAGCTAATAAATCCATGATACACTCTGCTCCCATTTTGGCAACAAATTTATTTGGATCTAAATCATCTAAATATTGATTATCTGCTGGAAGGGTATCTAAAATATTTAAATACTCTTCTTCTGTTAAGAAATCTAAACGTTGTAATGGTTCTCCTTCTGCATTAACTGCAATACCTGCTTGGATTACTACGTATCTTTCGTAGTAAATAATCATATCTAATTTCTTAGATGGTAATCCAAGGATGTATCCAATTTTGTTTGGAAGTGAACGGAAATACCAAATGTGAGCGATAGGCACAACAAGATTGATGTGTCCTACTCTATCACGACGTACTTTTTTCTCGGTTACTTCAACACCACAACGGTCACAAACGATTCCTTTGTAGCGAATTCTTTTATATTTTCCACAAGCACATTCAAAATCTTTTACTGGACCGAAAATACGCTCACAAAAAAGACCATCACGTTCTGGCTTATGGGTTCTGTAATTAATTGTTTCTGGTTTTAAAACCTCACCTCTTGATTCAGCTAAAATGGATTCTGGCGAAGCCAATCCAATAGAGATTTTCTCAAATCTTTTAGGTGCATTCTTGTCTTTATTTCTGTTATTCATCATAGTTTCTACTATTGATTTATTATATTAATTGAACTTAGATTTATGATTTTGCTTCCTAAAGAAACCTAACCATTAAGTTACTACCTCGAATTACTTCTCTAAACCTCAAACTGTATTTGCAGGTGCTAGTTAAAAAACCAAAAGGTTCAATAAAAAATCGGAACGGTTTACGGGTATAAATCTTTAAAAACTTATTATAAATAAGTATTCAGTTCCGATTTCTCGGAACTGAATACAGAACTGCTTTATTCTTCTAAACGGATGTCTAAACCAAGTCCTTTCAATTCATGCATTAATACATTGAATGATTCTGGTAAACCTGGTTCTGGCATAGTTTCTCCCTTAACGATTGCTTCGTAAGTTTTCGCTCTACCAATTACGTCATCCGATTTAACTGTTAAGATTTCACGAAGTGTACTTGATGCTCCATAAGCTTCAAGTGCCCAAACCTCCATCTCTCCAAAACGCTGACCTCCAAATTGAGCTTTACCTCCAAGTGGTTGTTGTGTGATAAGTGAGTAAGGTCCGATAGAACGTGCGTGCATCTTATCGTCAACCATGTGTCCAAGTTTCAACATATAGATAACTCCAACTGTTGCTGCTTGGTGGAAACGTTCTCCTGTTCCTCCATCATATAAATACGTATGACCAAATCTTGGAATTCCTGCCTCGTCTGTTAGTTCATTAATTTGATCTAAAGTTGCACCATCAAAGATTGGTGTTGCATATTTACGACCTAATTTTTGACCAGCCCATCCAAGAACGGTTTCATAAATTTGTCCAATGTTCATACGAGAAGGTACACCAAGTGGATTCAATACAATATCTACTGGAGTTCCATCTTCAAGGAAAGGCATATCTTCATGACGAACGATACGAGCAACAATACCTTTGTTACCGTGACGACCCGCCATTTTATCCCCAACTTTCAATTTACGTTTTTTAGCGATGTATACTTTAGCTAATTTCAAGATTCCTGCTGGCAATTCATCTCCTACAGTAATAGTGAATTTCTCTCTACGCAACGCTCCTTGTAAATCGTTTAATTTGATTTTGTAGTTGTGAATCAAATCGTTTACTAAACGGTTTGTATCCTCATCTGCAACCCATTGACCTTTTGTTAAGTGAGCGAAATCCTCTACAGCGTAAAGCATTTTTTGAGTGTATTTTTTACCTTTTGGTAATACTTCTTCACCCAAATCGTTCATAACTCCTTGCGAAGTTTTTCCATTAACAATTACAAATAATTTTTCAATTAATTTGTCTTTTAAATCAACGAATTTAGTTTCAAATTCCATTTCAAGTGCAGTCAAATCGTCTTTGTCTTTTGTACGCTTACGTTTATCTTTTACTGCTCTTGCAAATAATTTTTTATCTAAAACTACACCATGTAAAGAAGGAGAAGCTTTTAATGAAGCATCTTTTACATCACCTGCTTTATCCCCGAAGATAGCTCTTAAAAGTTTTTCTTCTGGAGTAGGATCTGATTCTCCTTTTGGAGTAATTTTTCCGATAAGAATGTCGCCAGGTTTAACTTCAGCTCCAATTCTAATCATTCCGTTTTCATCTAAATCTTTAGTAGCTTCTTCAGAAACGTTAGGAATATCATTAGTTAACTCTTCGTTTCCTAATTTAGTATCTCTAACTTCTAATGAATAATCATCTACGTGGATTGAAGTGAAAATATCATCACGAACTACTTTTTCAGAAATTACAATCGCATCCTCGAAATTGTATCCTTTCCATGGCATAAATGCTACTTTAAGGTTTCTACCGATTGCTAATTCTCCGTTTTGAGTAGCATATCCTTCACAAAGAACTTGACCTAATTGAACTCTGTCACCTTTTCTTACGATTGGTTTCAAGTTAATAGAAGTACTTTGGTTGGTTTTTCTAAATTTAATTAATTGGTATGTTTTTTCATCTGTATCAAAACTTACCATTCTTTCTTCTTCAGTTCTGTCGTATTTGATAGTAATCATGTTAGCATCAACATACTCTACAGTTCCGTTTCCTTCTGCATTAATTAATACCCTAGAATCAGAAGCAACTTGACGCTCTAAACCAGTTCCAACAATTGGAGCTTCAGGGCGTAATAATGGCACGGCTTGACGCATCATGTTAGATCCCATCAAGGCACGGTTCGCATCATCATGCTCTAAGAACGGAATTAATGAAGCTGAAATAGAAGCAATTTGGTTAGGCGCAACATCAGTGTAATGAACCGAAGAAGGTTCAACTACTGGGAAATCACCCTCTTCACGAGCAATTACTTTATCAGCAGTAATTTTTCCTTTAGCATCCATTTCAATGTTTGCTTGCGCAATCATTTTTCCTTCTTCTTCTTCTGCGCTTAAATAAATAGGTTCAGAATTTAAATCTACTTGTCCATTAGTTACTTTACGGTATGGTGTTTCAATGAATCCCATTCCGTTAACTTTAGCGTAAACTCCTAGAGAAGAGATCAAACCAATGTTTGGTCCCTCTGGTGTTTCAATCGGACAAAGTCTACCGTAGTGTGTGTAGTGAACGTCACGAACCTCAAATCCGGCTCTTTCACGAGATAAACCACCTGGCCCAAGGGCAGATAATCTTCTTTTGTGCGTAATCTCTGCAAGTGGATTGGTTTGATCCATAAATTGAGATAACTGGTTGGTACCAAAGAAAGAGTTGATAACCGATGATAATGTTTTAGCATTGATCAAATCGATTGGTGTAAACACCTCGTTATCTCTAACGTTCATTCTCTCACGGATGGTTCTAGCCATACGAGCTAAACCAACACCAAATTGTTGTGAAAGTTGTTCTCCAACAGTTCTTACACGACGGTTAGATAAGTGGTCAATATCATCAATATCTGCTTTTGCATTTATTAACTCAATCAAATATTTTATAATGGTAATGATATCTTCTTTAGTTAAAACTTGTTTTTCCATTGGAAGATCAAGGTTTAACTTTTTGTTCATTCTATAACGACCTACTTCACCTAAGTTGTAACGTTGGTCTGAGAAGAATAATTTATCAATAATCCCACGTGCAGTTTCCTCATCAGGCGGTTCTGCATTTCGTAATTGTCTATAGATGTGCTCAACAGCTTCTTTTTCAGAGTTTGTTGGGTCTTTTTGTAATGTATTGTGGATAATAGCATAATCTACTTGATTATTATCCTCTTTGTGTAATAAGATTACTTTTACATCGGCATCTAGAATTTCTTCTACATTGTCTTTATCTAAGATAGTGTCACGATCTAAAATAATTTCGTTACGCTCAATAGATACAACTTCTCCAGTATCTTCGTCCACAAAATCTTCGTGCCAAGTGTTCAATACTCTCGCAGCAAGTTTTCTACCTACATATTTTTTAAGTCCTGATTTAGAAACTTTAATTTCTTCAGCAAGATCAAAAATTTCAAGGATATCTTTATCTCTTTCAAAACCAATAGCACGTAAAAGTGTAGTTACTGGTAATTTTTTCTTTCTATCAATATATGCATACATTACATTATTGATATCGGTTGCAAATTCTATCCAAGATCCTTTAAAAGGAATTACTCTTGCAGAATATAATTTAGTACCATTTGCGTGGAAAGATTGTCCAAAGAACACTCCAGGAGAACGGTGCAATTGTGATACAACAACACGCTCGGCTCCATTTATTACAAATGTTCCGCTTGGTGTCATGTAAGGTATTGTTCCTAAATAAACGTCTTGAACTATAGTCTCAAAATCCTCATGTTCTGGATCGGTACAATATAATTTAAGACGAGCTTTTAAAGGAACACTATAAGTTAAACCTCTTTCGATACACTCTTGAATGGTGTAACGAGGTGGATCAACAAAATAATCTAAGAATTCTAATACAAATTGGTTTCTTGTATCGGTAATTGGAAAATTTTCCATGAAGGTGTTGTATAACCCTTCGTTGCCTCTTTCATCTGATTTAGTTTCCAATTGGAAAAAATCTTTAAACGATTTAACCTGAACATCTAGAAAATCTGGATATTGAGGTATATTTTTCGTTGAGGCAAAATTCAATCTTTCAGTCTGATTTGTTATCATCAATGGACAAAATTTTGATTAAAAAAAAGTAATTTTTGTGTAAAAACACTGTTTAACCTATACTTTTCCTTTTATTAATCAGCACATCTTATAAATAAACCAGGAAAATTTAGTTCATTTCTTTCATCGTAGTGATTAATTTTTTTATCCGTATTTTATAAATTACATAATAAAATTTGCAATAAATATATTATACGAAAAATGGTTTAGGCCCTTGGACGTTATTGTCCAAGGCCTAAACCTAGTTCTAAAACCATTGTTAAATTATTTTAATTCAACAACAGCTCCAGCTTCTTCTAAAGATTTTTTCAAACCTTCAGCTTCAGCTTTAGATACTCCTTCTTTAATATTAGCTGGAGCACCGTCTACCATATCTTTAGCTTCTTTCAATCCTAAACCAGTTAATTCTTTAACTGCTTTAACAACTGCAAGTTTAGAAGCACCTGCTTCTTTAAGTACTACAGTGAATTCTGTTTGCTCACTTGAAGCAGCATCACCACCACCAGCAGCACCACCAGAAACCACAACTGCAGCAGCAGCTGGTTCGATACCATACTCATCTTTTAATATTGTAGCTAAATCGTTAACTTCTTTTACTGTTAAATTAACTAATTGTTCTGCGAATTGTTTCAAATCTGCCATTTTTTCTATCGTTTAAAATGTTTTGTAATTTATTTTTGTTTACTCGTGCGCGTATTTATTCTGCTGCTACTCCTTTTGATTGTGCATTGTTTAATAATGCAGAAAGGATTCGCTTAGCTGGTGATTGAAGTAATCCGATGATTTCTCCAATAACTTCTTCTTTAGATTTAATAGATACTAAACTGTCTAAAAGATTTTCACCAATATATATTTCATTATTGATAAATGCTCCTTTAAAGTTAGGTTTATCTGCTCTCTTTTTGAAATCTTTTATTATTTTAGCTGGTGCATTTGCAACATCAGAAATAAAGATTGATGAATTTCCTTTAAGAACTGAAGGTAAATCTCCGAATTCTTTGTCAGAAGCTTCCATTGCTTTTTCTAAAAGAGTGTTTTTTACAACTTCTAATTTAATTCCAGCTTTAAAACAAGCTCTTCTTAAACTTGAAGTAGTTTCTGCATCTAATCCTGAAGTATCTGCTATATATACTACATTAGATTCTGCCAACTTTGCAGTTAAATCTTCTATCGCGATTGATTTTTCTTCTCTAGTCATAATAAAATTTGTTTAACTACCAATTATACTGCTTTAGGATCTAAAGCAATAGCAGGACTCATAGTACTTGATAAGTGGATAGACTTAATATAAGTACCTTTAGCTGCAGTTGGTTTTAATTTGATTAATGTTTGAATAATTTCGTGAGCGTTGTCTACAAGTTTGTCAGCTTCAAAAGAGATTCTTCCAATTCCTGCGTGAACGATACCAGTTTTATCAACTTTGAAGTCAATTTTACCAGCTTTTACCTCAGCAACTGCTTTACCAATTTCCATGGTTACAGTTCCAGTTTTTGGGTTTGGCATTAAACCTCTAGGACCTAATACACGTCCTAATGGACCTAATTTACCCATAATAGCTGGCATAGTGATGATTACATCAACATCTGTCCAACCATCTTTAATTTTTTGAAGGTAATCGTCTAATCCTACATAGTCTGCACCAGCTGCTTTAGCTTCTGCTTCTTTATCTGGAGTTACTAAAGCTAATACTTTAGTGTCTTTTCCAGTTCCATGAGGAAGAGTTACAACTCCTCTTACCATTTGATTTGCTTTTCTTGGATCTACTCCTAAACGAACAGCAATATCTACCGACTCATCAAATTTTGCTGAAGCAACTACTTTCAATAAAGATGAAGCATCTTTTAAAGAATATAGTTTGTTTTTTTCAATTTTTGAAGCAGCCTCTTTTTGTTTTTTTGTCAATTTTGCCATTTCTTACCTTAATTTAGAGGAGAATCTCCAGTTACAGTTATACCCATAGATCTAGCTGTTCCAGCAATCATGCTCATTGCTTTTTCAATTGTGAAAGCATTTAAATCAACCATCTTGTCTTCGGCAATAACCTTAATTTGATCCCAAGTTACATTAGCAACTTTTTTTCTATTAGGCTCGCCTGAACCAGATTTTAATTTAGCAGCATCCAATAATTGAATAGCAGCAGGTGGAGTTTTTACAACAAAATCGAACGATTTGTCTTTATACACAGTAATTTGTACTGGTAAAACTTTGCCGGGTTGATCTTGGGTTCTAGCATTAAATTGCTTACAGAATTCCATGATATTAACTCCAGCAGCTCCCAAAGCAGGTCCAACCGGTGGCGACGGGTTCGCAGCACCTCCCTTAACTTGTAGTTTAACTACTTTACTAATTTCTTTAGCCATTTTTTAAAAATTTTACATCTCTCAATTGGAAGCGATTGATGCGGTTTATTATATATGTAACAAAAATTATACTTTTTCAACTTGCATAAAGCTCAATTCTAATGGTGTTTTTCTTCCGAAAATTTTAACCATTACTTCAAGTTTACGCTTTTCTTCATTAATTTTTTCAATAGTTCCGTTGAATCCATTGAAAGGTCCATCAATAACCTTAACTGTTTCATTTAATTTGAATGGTATTGATTGTGTATCTACATTTACTGCAAGTTCATCAACTTTACCAAGCATTCTATTTACTTCAGATAAGCGCAAAGGCACTGGATCGCCCCCTTTTACTTCTCCTAAGAAACCAATAACTCCTGTTATTGATTTAATGATATGTGGGATTTCTCCAACAAGATTAGCTTCGATCATAACATATCCTGGAAAATAAACTTTATCCTTAGATATTTTTTTTCCATCTCTTACTTGAACTACTTTTTCTGTTGGCACAAGAACTTGTGAAATGTATTCACTCATTCCTAAACGGCTAATTTCAGTTTCAATATAAGATTTAACTTTATTTTCCTGTCCACTAACAGCTCTTACAACATACCATTTATTCACACTATTATCAGCCATAATAAAAATATTATCCTTTAATCAATTTGAAAAAACTAGCAATGGTTCTAGAACAAAGTTCATCAACTCCCCATGTAGCCAAAGCAAATAGTACTGAGAAAAGAGCAACTACAATAGTTAATCTTTGAACTTCAGCCCATTCTGGCCATGTAACATTTGATTTTAATTCTTCAAATGCCTCCGAAAAATAATTAAATACTTTTGACATAATGCTATATATATTTTTGGCACGGGCGGAGGGATTCGAACCCCCATCAACGGTTTTGGAGACCGCTATTCTACCCTTGAACTACGCCCGTTTTATTATAAAAGCCAGCAGAGAAGTCTAAAAAGACCCTCTGCTGAATTTTTATTTAAAATAAATTTATTCTACGATTTCAGTTACTTGACCAGCACCTACTGTTCTACCACCTTCACGGATAGCAAAACGTAATCCTACGTTCATAGCGATTGGGCTTAATAAAGCAACATCAATAGTTAAGTTATCTCCAGGCATAACCATCTCTACCCCTGCAGGTAAAGAAATAACTCCTGTTACGTCAGTTGTACGTACATAGAACTGTGGACGGTAGTTATTGTGGAATGGAGTGTGACGTCCACCTTCTTCTTTTTTCAAGATATAAACCTCAGCTTTAAATTTAGCGTGTGGTTTTACAGATCCTGGCTTAACGATAACCATTCCTCTTTTGATATCTTCTTTAGCAACACCTCTTAACAAGATACCTGCGTTATCTCCAGCCTCACCTCTATCAAGGATTTGACGGAACATTTCGATACCTGTAATAGTTGAAGTTAATTTTTCAGCACCCATACCGATGATTTCAACTGGATCTCCTGTATTACAAACTCCTGTTTCGATACGACCTGTAGCAACAGTTCCACGACCAGTAATTGTAAATACGTCCTCAACTGGCATCAAGAATGGTTTTTCAGTATCACGAATTGGCTCTTCAATCCAAGCATCTACAGCTTCCATTAATTCAATAATTTTTGGAACCCAAGCTGGATCGTTGTTCAATCCACCTAAAGCTGAACCTTGAACTACAGGACCATTATCTCCATCATATTCGTAGAAAGATAATAAATCTCTGATTTCCATTTCAACTAATTCTAATAACTCAGCATCGTCAACCATATCCACTTTATTCATGAATACAACGATACGAGGAATACCAACTTGACGTCCTAAAAGGATGTGCTCACGAGTTTGTGGCATTGGTCCATCAGTTGCAGCTACTACTAATATAGCACCGTCCATTTGAGCAGCACCAGTAACCATGTTCTTTACGTAATCCGCGTGACCTGGACAGTCTACGTGTGCGTAGTGACGATTAGCTGTTTCATACTCAACGTGAGAAGTGTTGATAGTAATACCTCTTTCTTTTTCTTCTGGAGCATTATCAATTTGATCAAATGATTTTGCTTGACAGTAACCAGCATCAGATAACACTTTAGTTATTGCTGCAGTTAAAGTTGTTTTTCCGTGATCTACGTGTCCGATCGTACCAATATTTAAGTGTGGTTTCGAACGGTTAAAGGTTTCTTTTGCCATTTCAATTAATTTTAAACTTAGTTATTATATTTATTAGTGTTCAAATTTCTTAATCTTGAGCCAACTACGGGAATTGAACCCGTGACCTCTTCCTTACCAAGGAAGCACTCTACCCCTGAGCTAAGTCGGCAAGGAACGTAAAGTTTTCACCAACACTCTTTAAGCGCAAACCTAAAGACATCAAGGATTACAAGCGAGCTTGTGATCCGTAAGGTGAACCCTTACTAAATTTTCAAATAAAAATTTTTTACAAAGCAAGCTCTGTAAAAATTTTAATTAAAAAAATTCTGTGGGGAGAGCAGGATTCGAACCTGCGAAGACGTAGTCAGCAGATTTACAGTCTGCCCTCGTTGGCCGCTTGAGTATCTCCCCAACTTTTAATATTACACCTTACTGGCTTTGAGCCGGCGGAGGGACTCGAACCCACGACCTGCTGATTACAAATCAGCTGCTCTAGCCAACTGAGCTACGCTGGCATTGGCAATAAAAAAAGTCCGCTATTTCTAACGGACTGCAAATGTAGGTATTTATTTTATGTTACAAAATATTTTTTATAAAATTTTCATTTATTTTAAATTCTGACTTTTTCTTTTCTTTTTATTAATCGTCTTTCTAAAGATTCGGCAGCTAATTCTATAGCACCTTCGAATGTTTTGCATTTTTTCTTAACCAAAAATTCATCTCCAGGAACATTGACTTTTACTTCAACAATCTTATTTTCCTTATCACTTGTATTTTCAACTTTGAAAAATACCTCTGTGGAAACAACTTTGTCATAAAATTTATCTAATTTATTTAATCTTATTTGAACAAAATCAACCAATTTTCTATCTGCGGAAAAATTAACTGCATTTACATTTACCTTCATGACTATTAAATTTATGATTATTACTATTTTTTGTTTCTGGGATGGGCCTGTCCGTAGATCTTTTTTAACTCAGATAAACTGCTGTGGGTATATACTTGAGTTGAAGCTAAACTGGCATGTCCTAATAATTCTTTTACTGAATTTAAATCGGCTCCGTTATTTAATAGGTGTGTCGCAAAAGTGTGTCTTAATATGTGTGGACTCTTTTTTACCTTTTCGGAAACATCACTAAAGTAATAATTTATCAATCGATACACAAATGAATCATTTAATTTAACACCTTTTAACAGTAAGAAAAAATAGTCCGAATCTTTAATTGATAATAATTTAGTTCTTTCGGCTAAATATTTTTCAATTTGCACTGCAATAACGGGTACAATTGGAAGTATTCGCTCTTTATTTCTTTTTCCTAATACTTTAAGTGTACGATTTTGTAAATCAATATTTTGCATTTTCAAACCAATCAATTCTGTTCTTCGTATTCCGGTAGTGTAAAAAAGATCAATGATTAATTTATCGCGAATTCCGTCAAATCCATCTGGGAACTTTAAATTATTTAACACCATATCCAGTTCGTTTTCAGAAAATGGAATTTGTAATTTCTTAGGCGTCTTTAACGATTTGTGTTTTAATAAAGGACTAGACTCAATTACTTTAATCTTTAGTAAGAATTTGTAAAAGGATTTTAAAGAAGATATTTTTCTATTTACAGAACTATTGGAAACACCTGCGTCGACCATCGAAACAATCCAACTTCGTATCATGCTATAATTCACTTCTTCTAACTTTTCTGTATCAAAATTAGATTTCAAAAACTCCTGAAAGAAAATTAAATCATTTCCATAGGCATTAACCGTATGCAAGGAATAATTTTTTTCGAGCTGAAGGTATTCTTGAAAAGCTTTTGGATAAGTCAAATTATAATAATTAAAGTAGTGAAAGATTTATTTGAAATTAAACCAATAAAAAAATCGTTAGTAACAAAGTTATGAAACTTTAACTACTAACGATTATTATTTAAATAGAAAATTGATTATAAACTTTCTAATTTGTCTTTCATGTTTTGAATGTAAGCCGCTTTTTGGATTTTCATTCTATTTGTAACAGAAGGTTTGATGAAAGCTTGACGTGCACGCAACTGACGAACAGTTCCTGTTTTATCAAATTTTCTTTTATAGCGCTTTAATGCTCTATCGATATTTTCTCCGTCTTTAATTGGTATAATTAACATAATATAGACACCTCCTCTCGTTAAG
>NZ_JBEIDX010000020.1:0-48641 GCF_040383245.1 Flavobacterium sp.
CAACATGTAATGTATCAACAGGAAGTTTTGCAATAACGAATTATAACGCTTCTTATACCTACACCGTAACACCATCAACAGGTGTGACAATTTTAGCAGGTACAGTTACAGCTCCTTCAGGAAGTTATACGATTTCTTCCGCTATTAATGGATGTTTATCGCCGATAACTTTACCAGTTGTTATTAATCCAGTTAATAATATTAATTGTTCTAGTATAGCATTAATTAAAACTGCACAACTTGATGATATAAATCAAGATGGAATTGCTCAAGTTGGTGAAAATATAATTTATACTTTTGTGATTACTAATACCGGTTTAGTTCCGTTAACAAATATTAACTTGAATGATCCACTTCCTGGAGTTTTAGTTACTGGCGGTCCAATTTCTCTAGGAGTTGGAAATGTTGACTCTACTTCTTTTAACGCTACTTATACTGTTACAGTACAAGATATAATTAACGGAAGCGTAAGTAATCAAGCAACTGTATTTGGAACTGCACCTTCTGGAATAATTGTAAATGACTTATCTGATAGCACAAGTAATTCTGGTAATTCAGCGACAATTACCGTTATAAAAGGCTGTGAAGTTGAAGTTTTTAATGCCGTAACACCAAATAATGATGGAAATAATGATTATTTTTATATTAGAGGTTTAGATTGTTTTACCGATAATTCAGTTGAAATATATAATAGATGGGGCGTCAAAGTATATGATGTAGAAGGTTATGATAATAATACGAGAGTATTTAATGGATATTCTGAAGGTAGAGTTACCATTAATCAATCTAATGCATTGCCTAATGGAACCTATTATTATATTTTAAAATATAAAGATATTAATGGAATAATTTCGTCTAAATCAGGTTTCCTTTATTTAACAAAATAAGAAAATATTAAAATGTCAAAGACACTTAATTTTAAGTTTCTTTGATTAAAATTAAAATTATGAAAACAAAAATAATTATTACTTCTTTATTGTTAGTGAGTTTGGTTAGTTTTTCGCAACAAGATTCACAATATACTCAATATATGTATAATACAATTAATATAAACCCTGCATATGCTGGATCTCGAGGTGTATTAAGTGTATTTGGACTACATAGATCTCAATGGGTAGGATTAGATGGTGCTCCGGTAACAAATGCAATTACTATTAATTCACCTATTGAAAATACTAACTTAGGGGTTGGCTTGTCGTTTGTAAATGATAGGCTTGGCCCAACTGATCAAAATAATATTTCAGCTGATGTATCTCATACTATAAAAACTTCGGAAACATTTAAATTGTCATTTGGTGTTAAAGGTTCTATTGATTTATTTAGTTTTGATGCATCTAAATTAAATATTTACACTGCTGATAATTCTCTACAGACATATACAAATAGATTTTCACCTAATATTGGCGCAGGAATTTATTTGCATTCGGATAAATCTTATTTAGGGTTTTCTATTCCAAATTTTTTTCAAACCAAGAGGTACAGTGATTCGGATTATGCAGTTTATAAAGAAAAAATGAACTACTATTTAATCGGAGGATATGTATTTGACTTAAATTCTAATTTAAAATTTAAGCCAGCTTTTCTAAGTAAATTGGTTGAAGGAGCTCCATTGCAATTAGATTTATCGGCTAATTTTTTATTCAATGATAAGTTTACTCTAGGTGCTGCTTGGAGATGGAGTGCTGCAGCAAGCTTAATGGCTGGATTTCAAATTAATGACGGACTTTATATAGGATATGGATACGATCTAGATACTACTAATCTAACTCATTATAATTCGGGTTCTCATGAATTATTTTTAAGATTTGAATTGTTCAATCGTCAAAACAGAATTGTTTCTCCAAGATTCTTCTAAAAATATTGAAATCATGAAAGCAAACATTTTGAAATTTTCTAAAAAAAATATAATTGTGAAAAATAGTAATAATATAATTCTATCATTATTGTGTTTAGCTTCAATAAGTAACTATTCACAAAATAACAAAGATATCAAAGCAGATAAAGAATATAATAATTTTAATTATGTTTCTGCTATTAAAAATTATGAAAAGTTAATATCAAATGGAAATAAGTCCCAAGATTTATTGCAAAATTTAGGTAATGCCTATTATTTTAAAGCTGATTTAGAAAATGCTTCTAAATGGTATTCTGAATTATTTAACTTTAGTCAAAATATTGATTCGGAATACTATTATCGATATGCTCAATCTCTCAAAGCAATTAAAAATTATTCTAAAGCGGATAGTATAATGCTTAAGTTTAATAAAATAAAAAGTAATGATTTAAGGTCAAAATTAGCTAAATCTCATTTGGATTATTTGGAAGAAATAAAAAGCAATTCGGGCCGTTATGAATTTGAAAATGCTGGAATAAATTCTAAATATTCTGATTTTGGCAGTGCTTTTTATAATAATAAAATTGTTTTTGCCTCTGCTAAAGATACGGGAAGTTTCTCTAATAGACGTCATTCTTGGACGGGTGAAGGTTTTACCAATCTGTATAAAGCAGATATTATTTCGGAAGGATTATTGACTAATCCTAAAAAATTTAGTTCAAAAATAAATTCTAGAGTAAATGAATCTTCTCCTGTATTTACAAAAGATGGAAAAACAGTTTACTTCACTAGAAATAATTATATAAAAGGAAAGTTAGGTGCTGATGCAGATAAAACTACATTGTTAAAATTGTATCGAGCAACTTTAAATGGTGAAAAGTGGACAAATATTAAAGAGCTTTCTTTTAACAGTGATAATTATAATGTAGCGCACCCAACATTAAGTGATGATGAGCATACGCTTTACTTCGCCTCGGATATGCCTGGAACATATGGACAATCTGATATTTATAAAGTTGCAATTAATGAAGATGGTACTTTTGGAGCTCCAACTAATTTAGGGCCTGTAATTAATACTGAAGGACGTGAAACTTTTCCAATGTTAACTAAATCAGGTGAATTGTATTTTGCCACAGATGGACATCCAGGTCTTGGAGGATTGGATATATTTGTTTCAAAAATGAATAAAGACAATAGTTTTAGAAATCCAATAAATGTTGGCGAGCCAGTAAATAGTTCTTACGATGATTTTGGTTTTTTGATAAATGAAAGTTCTGGCTATGGTTATGTAACTTCTAATCGTATTGGTGGAGTAGGTAGTGATGATATTTATAAGATAAAGCAAACAAAAAAATTATTCATTAAATGTGAACAAAATCTAGACGGTATTATAGTAGATAAAGATTCAGGTTTGCCATTGTTTAATGTTAAAGTTTCGCTTTTGGATGCAGACAATAAAGTTCTTCAAGAGCTTATTACTGGTAAAGACGGAAAGTTTGATTTTGGATTGCAAGAATGCGACAAGATTTGTTATTTAAAAATTGAAAAGCAAGATACTTCTATATTATTAACTCAGGAATTGAAAATAAAGGAAGGGGAAAATACTTATTTAGAGATCCCTGTAACTGGAACCAAAATAATTCATAAATCAGATGATTTAATGAAATTATATAATATCAATCCAATACATTTTAATTTAGATAAATATAATATCCGTCCTGATGCAGAAATAGAATTGTCTAAAATAGTTGAAGTTATGAACCAATATCCGCAAATGGAAATTGATATTCGTTCACATACTGATTCTAGAAATACTTCAGAATATAACAGAATTTTATCTCAGAATAGAGCAAATTCAACTAAAAAATGGTTAATTAATCATGGGATAAGTAAAAATCGACTAACATATAAAGGTTATGGAGAAAGTCAATTAATGAATGCTTGTACAGATGGTGTGAAATGTAGCGATGAGGAACATCAAGCTAATAGAAGAAGTGAATTCATTGTGACTAAAATATAATTTTTTCAATAACATTTTATTAAAAAAGCAGCTATAATAGCTGCTTTTTTTAATAATTAAAAATAAAATTAGATTTCATCATCCCTTTTCTATAATTTTATGCCAATATTTTAAATTCATTTACAATGTTCCAATCTAAAATAAGTGGTTTAGGTTATTATGTTCCAGATAATATAATAACAAATGATGATCTGTCTAAAATAATGGATACCACAGACGAGTGGATTCAAGAGCGCACCGGTATAAAAGAAAGACGACACATAGTTAAAGGTGAAGATACTACTACGACAATGGGAGTAAAAGCAGCAAAGATTGCTATTGAAAGATCTGGTGTTGATTATCAAGATATTGATTTTATAGTTTTTGCAACAATTTCCCCAGATTATTATTTTCCTGGTCCTGGTGTCGCTTTGCAACATGAACTTGGACTAAAAACCATTGGAGCGTTAGATATCAGAAATCAGTGTTCTGGTTTTGTTTATGCACTTTCGGTAGCAGATCAATTTATTAAAACCGGAATGTATAAAAATATTTTAGTTGTTGCATCAGAACTTCAGTCTTTAGGATTGGATATGACCGATCGTGGTCGAGGTGTTTCTGTGATTTTTGGCGATGGAGCAGGAGCTGCTGTATTGAGTAGAGAGGAAAATCCATCAAAAGGTATTCTTTCAACACATTTACATTCAGAAGGGGAACATGCAAAAGAGTTGGCTTTACTTGCTCCAGGCATGGGAGGTCGTTGGATAACAGATATTTTAGAGGATAATAGTCCAGATGACGAAAGTTATTTTCCACATATGAATGGTCAATTTGTATTTAAAAATGCAGTTGTAAGATTTACAGAAGTTATTATTGAAGCTTTGCAAGCAAATAATCTTCAAGTTTCAGATATTGATTTGCTAATTCCGCACCAAGCTAATTTGAGAATTTCTCAATTCATTCAAAAAAAGTTTGATTTAAATGACGACCAAGTTTTTAATAATATTCAAAAATACGGTAATACTACAGCTGCTTCTATTCCGATTGCATTGACAGAAGCATGGGAACAAGGAAAAATAAAAGAAGGAGACAACATAGTATTGGCTGCTTTTGGAAGTGGATTTACATGGGCAAGTGCAATAATTAAATGGTAATAATAATTTAAAACTCGAATTGCAATTCGAGTTTTTTTTATCATATTTGATTATATAGCAACACCTAATTTTGTTAATAAAATTCTATCTTTGCACCTTTAAAAAACAATATAATGTCATTACAAGAAATTTTATCTCCAGCTATTTTTGAAGCAATTCAAAAGCAATTTAGTGCTACTATTGAAAAAATTGAATATCAGGCAACTAGGAAAGATTTTGAAGGAGATATTACTGTAGTTATTTTTCCCTTATTAAAAACAATTAAAGGGAATCCAGTTGATATTGGCACTAAAATTGGAACATATTTGGTTGAAAATATCAAAGAAGTTGAAAAATTTAATGTTGTAGCAGGTTTCTTGAATATTGTAATTTCAGACGCTTATTATTTAGATTTTTTCAATTCAATAAAGGAAAATTCCACTTTTGGTTTTGTTTCCGCTTCTGCAAATAACGGAAATGCGAATGCGGTAATGGTAGAATATTCTTCCCCTAACACCAATAAGCCACTGCATCTTGGTCATATTCGGAACAATCTTTTGGGTTATTCAGTGGCAGAAATATTAAAAGCTGCAGGAAAAAAAGTATACAAAACCCAAATCATAAACGATAGAGGAATTCATATTTGTAAATCGATGTTGGCCTGGAAAAAATATGGCGAAGGACAAACTCCAGAGTCAACGGGTTTAAAAGGAGACAAGCTAGTTGGTAATTTTTATGTTCAATTTGATAAGGTTTATAAAGCAGAAATTTCGGCTTTAATGGCTCAAGGTAAATCAGAAGATGATGCAAAAAAACTAGCTCCAAGTTTGATCGAGGCACAACAAATGTTGCTTGATTGGGAAGCTGGAAAGCCTGAGGTAATTGAATTATGGAAAACCATGAATCAATGGGTATATGATGGATTTGAGAAAACTTATACTAATTTAGGTGTTGATTTCGATTCTTATTATTACGAATCAAATACCTATCTTTTAGGAAAAGAAGTTGTTCAATTTGGATTAGAAAAAGGAATATTCGAAAAAGATCCCGATGGTTCTGTTTGGATTGATCTAACACCTGATGGTTTAGATAGAAAAATTGTACTTCGTTCAGATGGAACGGCAGTTTATATGACGCAAGATATTGGCACTGCTATTCAGAGGGTTAAAGATTTTTCAGATGTAGGCGGAATGGTTTATACTGTAGGTAACGAGCAAGATTATCACTTCAAAGTACTGTTCCTGATTTTGAAAAAATTAGGATTTGCATGGGCTGAAAATCTATATCATTTATCCTATGGAATGGTTGAATTGCCTTCTGGTAAAATGAAATCTCGTGAAGGAACTGTTGTAGATGCTGATGATTTGATGGAGGAAATGACAGCCACTGCAAAATCTATTTCTGAGGAATTAGGAAAGCTTGATGGATATTCAGACGCAGAAAAAGATAACTTATATAAAACAATTGGGCTTGGAGCCTTAAAATATTATATGCTTAAAGTAGATCCGAAAAAATCGATGATGTTTAATCCTGAAGAATCAGTTGATTTTGCAGGAAATACAGGTCCTTTTATTCAGTATACTTATGCTCGTATTCAATCTATCTTACGTAAAGCAGATTTTGATTTAAGTGTTACTGTCGCTTTAGATACAATTCATTCTAAGGAGAAAGAATTATTGAAGCAAATTGCGTTGTTTCCTCAAGTAATTCAAGATGCTGCAAGCAATCATAGTCCAGCATTAGTTGCGAATTACACCTATGAATTAGTAAAAGAATACAATTCATTTTATCAAACAGTTTCAATTCTTGGGGAAGAAAATGAAGCTAAAAAAATATTCCGAGTGCAGTTGTCTAATAAAGTAGCTGAAACTATAAAATTAGCTTTTCAGTTATTAGGAATTGAAGTTCCGGAAAGAATGTAATTAACTTGCTAGTACAATATTTTGAAAATTTGTTAGTTATTATAAATGTCATACTTTTGAAAATAATTATTTAACTTTTAAACTTTTACATCTATGAAAATTTTAAAATTAATTCCAGTTTTAATTTGCATATTTATGCTAAACGTTGCCTCAATGTGTAGTAGTGATGATAATAATTCAAATTCAGCAGCTGATCCTACACCGGTAATAAATACGGTTAATCAAGGAACATGGAAGATAACACTGTATAACGATTCAGGAACAATTAAGACTTCAAATTTTACGGGTTATAATTTTACTTTTGGCTCAGGTAGTGCTTTAATAGCAACAAATGGTTCCAATACATACAACGGAACTTGGTCGGTAACATCAAGTAATAGTAATGATGATAATCCAAATAATGATTTAGATTTTAACATTGGATTCACTACACCAGCGAATTTTGCTGATCTTACAGATGATTGGGATATTGTAACATATACATCTACTAAAATTCAATTAATTGATGTAAGTGGAGGTAATGGAGGAACAGATTATTTAACTTTCGAAAAAAATTAAATAACAATAATAATTTCATAAAAAAAACCATTCGATTTTCGAGTGGTTTTTTTTATTTATTACTTTATACTTCGGTCTAATTGATTAAATTTGCATTTTATTTTTAGATAATCCCACCAAATATGTTTAATAATTTAAGCGAAAAACTAGATAAAGCATTCCATATCTTAAAAGGACATGGAAAAATTACAGAAGTAAATGTTGCCGATACTTTAAAAGAAGTGCGTCGTGCTTTACTAGATGCCGATGTTAACTTTAAAATTGCTAAAGATTTTACTACTAAAGTAAAAGAAAAAGCAATGGGTCAAAATGTATTAACAACTCTTGAGCCAGGGCAATTATTGGTTAAATTAGTCAAAGACGAATTGACTGAATTAATGGGTGGTGATGCGGCTGGAGTTAATTTATCTGGGAATCCAACAGTTATTTTAATGTCGGGGTTGCAAGGGTCAGGGAAAACTACATTCTCTGGTAAATTAGCTAATTACCTTAAAACAAAAAAGAATAAAAAACCACTTTTGGTTGCTTGTGATATTTATCGTCCTGCGGCGATTAATCAATTGCATGTTGTTGGAGATCAAATAGGTGTAGAAGTATATTCAGAGCCAGAAAATAAAAATCCAGTTGATATTTCATTAAAAGCTATTGCTTATGCTAAAGCAAATGGTTTTAATGTAGTAATTGTCGATACTGCAGGTCGTTTGGCGGTTGATGAAGAAATGATGACCGAAATTGCGAATGTTCATAAAGCAATTCAGCCACATGAAACTTTGTTTGTTGTTGATGCAATGACTGGTCAGGATGCGGTTAATACAGCAAAAGCATTTAATGACAGACTTAATTTTGACGGAGTAATTCTTACAAAATTAGATGGAGATACTAGAGGTGGAGCTGCAATTACCATTAAATCGGTAGTTAACAAGCCAATTAAGTTTGTGGGTACTGGCGAGAAAATGGACGCGATTGATGTGTTTTATCCTTCTCGTATGGCTGATCGTATCTTGGGAATGGGAGATGTTGTGTCTTTAGTGGAAAGAGCTCAAGAGCAATATAACGAAGAAGAAGCTAGAAAATTACAGAAGAAAATTGCTAAAAATGAATTCGGTTTTGATGATTTCTTGTCTCAAATTCAACAAATCAAAAAAATGGGAAGCATGAAAGATTTAATAGGAATGATTCCTGGTGCTGGAAAAGCAATGAAAGATGTAGAAATTGAAGATGATGCTTTTAAATATGTTGAAGCTATTATTTATTCAATGACTCCAATTGAAAGAAGTAGACCTTCAATAATTGATATGAAAAGAAAAACCAGAATTGCAAAAGGATCTGGTAGAAAAATAGAAGAGGTAAATCAACTGATGAAGCAATTCGAACAGATGAGCAAAATGATGAAAATGATGCAAGGTCCAGGCGGAAAAAACATGATGCGCATGATGGGTGGAATGCCAGGAGGTATGCCTAAAATGTAAAAGTAAGACGTGAATTATCACGTCTTTTTTATTAAATTAAAAATACAAACAACAACACACAAATATTTAGAAATGACTATTTTAGACGGAAAAAAAGTATCAGAAGATATTAAAAACGAAATTGCTGCCGAAGTTCAGAAAATGAAAGATAACGGAGAGAAAGTTCCGCATTTAGCTGCGGTAATTGTTGGTAATGATGGGGCTAGCTTGACTTATGTTGGTAGTAAAGTGAAAGCATGCGAAAGAGTAGGTTTTGAGTCTTCTTTGGTGAAAATGCCAAGTACTACTTCCGAAACCGAATTGCTTAAGAAAATTGAGGAGCTAAATCAAAATGAAGATATTGATGGATTTATTGTTCAGTTGCCTTTGCCAAAGCAAATTGATACACAAAGCGTAATTAATGCTATTGATCCGAGTAAAGACGTGGATGGTTTTCATCCAGAGAATTTTGGTAAAATGGCATTAGATATGAGTACTTTTATTCCGGCTACACCGTTTGGTATATTAGAATTATTGGAGCGATATAAGGTGCCAACGGACGGTAAACATACTGTAATAATTGGGCGCAGCCATATTGTTGGTAGGCCAATGAGTATCTTGATGGGAAGAAATCAATTCCCAGGGAATTCAACCGTAACTTTGACGCACAGTCACACTAAAAACATCAATCAAATTACTTCTCAGGCCGATATTATTATTACTGCTTTAGGAGTTCCAAATTATTTAAAAGCTGAAATGGTGAAAGATGATGTAGTTGTAATTGATGTGGGTATCACTCGTGTTGCTGATGAAACTTCTGAAAAGGGATATAAAATTGTTGGTGACGTTGATTTTGAAAATGTTTCCAAAAAAGCATCGTTCATCACTCCGGTTCCAGGAGGCGTTGGTCCAATGACAATTGCTATGTTGTTAAAAAACACTCTTTTAGCAAGAGAGCAAAACCGAGCTAGAAAATAAATGACCATTACTGTCGCTGCTGAATCTCAATTGGGAATCATACAAAATCTGGCTAAAGCTATTTGGCCAGAAGCATATGGTGCTATTTTGTCTCAAGAGCAATTGGATTACATGATGAATATGATGTATAGCGACAATTCGTTAAGTAATCAATTGAGAAACAAAAATGTTTTTCTTTTGGCTAAGATTGATACTGATTTTATTGGTTTTGCTTCGTATGAGTTAAATTATGATGAATCTAATTATACAAAAATCCACAAACTTTATGTTTTGCCTGAAATTCAGGGCAAGGGAGTAGGGAAGGAATTGATTAATTATATTCAAGAAAATGCAAATAAGAACTCCAATTCTGCATTAATTCTGAATGTAAACAAATACAATAAAGCCAAAGATTTTTATTTACATAACCAATTTGAAATCGCAGATTCTGTTGTTGTAGAAATTGGAAATGGCTATGTAATGGATGATTTTATCATGAAGAAAAACATATAAGCTATTTAATTAACTGCTTTATATATTTTATAGCATCCTCTTAAAGTTAATAGATGTAAAGCTAATACTATTATTTTTGACGTTAGGCTTAGTGAAAATCCAAATTCATCCACTCCTCAAACAATTAAAAAGGTGTAACTATAATAGATTGTTGAAATCAAAATCAATACACCAGTTGTGATAATGAAAGCCGGTCTGTTTTTGCAAAATCCAATAGTTGTATAAATTAGTGCTAATGTTGTTATGATAAAGCCAACTTTTTTAAACAAATGTTCTTCAGAATAAAATAGCCCTATAAAGGAAAGAGTAGTTAAAATTAAGAATAGCAAGACTGGTAAAAAGTGCAAGACATTGCTAAAATAATTTGAATCTGCCTTGTTGAAAACACTAATATTTTCTTTTATTTCGGTGTCGCTAAATCCATCTCTTTTTAAATAAGCAACAACATCTTTTTTGGAGTAATTGTATTTTAGGTAACGATCTATTTCGGTTTTGATGTTTTTATCGATGCTCATTTTTTATTCTATATATAGTTTAATTAATTTAGTTTAAATAATTGAAAATGAATTATTTATATTTAATAATTTTAGGTAAACTAGCTTCTTCTGTCTTGCTTGATGGTTCTATTAATTGATTAAGCTCTTCAATTTCTTTATCTGTTAATTCACGAAATCTTCCTAGCGGAACATCCAGAGAAATATTGATTATTCGAGTTCGTTTTAGAGCGGTAACTTCATAATCTAGATATTCGCACATTCTTCTAATTTGCCTATTTAAACCTTGAGTTAGAATTATTCTAAAAACAAATTTACTAACCTGCTCAACTTTACATTTTCGGGTAACGGTATCTAGAATCGGAATTCCATTTGCCATTCGCTCAATAAATCGATCAGTTATTGGTCGGTTTACCGTAACAATATATTCTTTCTCATGATTGTTTCTAGCTCGTAATATTTTATTTACAATATCACCATCGTTTGTCATAAAAATTAAACCTTCACTGGCTTTGTCTAATCTTCCAATTGGAAAAATACGCTCATTGTAATTTATATAATCAACAATATTATCTCTAACATCTTGGTTGGTTGTGCACTCAATTCCGGCAGGTTTATTAAAAGCTAAATAGATTCTCTTTTTTCTGTTTTCACGGACTAATTTTCCGTTTACACGAACTTCATCATTTGAAGATATTTTTGTACCCATTTCAGGTACGACTCCATTGATAGTAACTCTTCCTTGCTCAATTAGTTTATCGGCTTCTCTACGGGAGCAAAAGCCCGTTTCAGATAAAAATTTATTAATGCGTACAAGTTGCTCTTCCATTTGGTAAAAGTAATCAATTTGAAATAATAAATATTTTTGTTTTTTGGTAGTTTAAAAATTAGGACGCTATAAAATCCACAATTTTTTTATACAAATTAGCGTCGTGCATGCTATGGCCTAATCCATTTGTAATTATAAATTCTGAAGTTTTCCAGGAATTAGCAATTTTCTTTCCTTCGTCAACTAATACCATGTAATCTTTTTGATCGTGTGCTACAATTCCTTTAATAGTGCAGTCTTTTAAAAAGTCAGAGGCATTAAAATCATCGATTTTAATATTAAATCTATTCCAAACATAATTTTGAAACTGCATTTGCAATTTGTTATTGTATCCCAACATTTTAAAATAATTATTCATAATTATCTTAAAATCACTCGGTGCACCGATTAATATTAATTTTTCAAAATTATGTGTGTAATTTTTTTGAAAATACGCCAAAGCATTTCCTCCGATAGAATGTCCAATAGCAATTGAAGGATTGTATTTTTTTACAAGTAATTCAATAAACTCAGAATATAATGGCACATTGAATTCTTTATTTGTATTAAATCCATGTCCAGGAGCATCCATTGCAATGATAGTTTTTCCGGTTTTCTTAAGATAAGGTAATGCTTTTTTCCATCTAGAGGCATTGCTTTCCCATCCGTGCGCAAGTAAAATCACTTCGTTATTTCCTTCCCAATGGTAGGTGCAAAATTCTTGACCACCCAGTTGGTGTGTTTGCAAGGTGCATTTTTGTAGAGTTTTGGGTATTTTGTTTTTGTTGATTTTACCTTTTCTAGGTTCGCTAAATAATTTATACGCCAAAGCTAATGATTGCTTGGGAGCAACATAGCTTAAAAGGTTAATGGAACCTCCAATACTTTTAACAAGAATATTCTGAATATTTTTTTTCATAAAAAAATCCCGATTTAATCGGGATTTAAGATATTACATTTTTGCAAATAATTTCTCCATTTTTTCTCTTTCCTCCTCAGCTAAACTTGCGTCAACTAAGATTCTACCAGAATGCTCATCGGTGATGATCTTTTTCCTAGCTGCAATTTCAACTTGTGTTTGTGGAGGAATAGTGAAGTAAGATCCTGCAGAAGCACCTCTTTCAATAGAAACTATAGCTAAGCCATTTCTTACACTTGAACGAATTCTTTTGTAAGCTCCTAATAGTCTTTCTTCTAAAGCACCTTCATATTCATTAGATGATTTAATTAAAAAGGCTTCTTCTTTTTCAGTTTCAGCCATAATCTCACTTAATTCAGCTTTTTTATGCATTAAGTGATTCGATTTTTGTTCTAATTTTTCTTTAGAATTAGCTATAACTTCTTTTTTGTGTTCTGTAGAAGCCTTCAATTCTTTGATTTGTTTTTCAGCTAATTGAATTTCTAATTCTTGAAACTCAACTTCTTTTGTTAAAGAATTAAATTCTCTATTATTACGAACTTCTTTTTGTTGTTCTGTATATTTATTAATAGCTAATTGGTGGTTTTCAATAGCTAATTTTTTAGCTTTGATACTATCTTCAATTGTAACTAAGTCTGATTCTAATTTTTCTAAACGAGTAGTTAAACCCGCTACTTCATCTTCAAGATCTTCCACCTCAAGAGGTAATTCACCTCTTACATTTCTAATTTCGTCAATTCTTGTATCGATAATTTGTAAATCGTAAAGCGCTCTTAATTTTTCTTCAACGCTCAATTCTTTTTTAGTAGCCATTTTCTATATGTACTTAACAGGATTAGTATTTTCTTCTGATAAAACGATTGCAAAATTAGTAATTTTTTCTTTAAGATAGTCAACAATATAATTTTTTGTATATCTTTCACTTTCATAGTGACCAATATCGGCTATAAGTATCTTGTTTTCAGCTTCATAAAAGTTATGGTATTTCAAATCGGCTGTTAAAAAAACATCTGCTCCAGCTTGAATTGCATTTTTTATAGCAAAACTTCCAGAACCTCCAAGTACGGCTACCTTTTTTATTGATTTTCCTAATAGAGATGAATGTCTAATTCCGCCACATTGCATTTTTGATTTTACAAACGATAAAAATTCATCTTCAAACAGTGGCTTTTCTAATTCTCCCACCATTCCTAGGCCAATGTTTTGATGTTGATTTTGCAAATCGTAAATTTCATAAGCAACTTCTTCATAAACATGATTTTTAAATAATGCTTTCAGAATTTTACTTTGCAAATGTTTTTCAAAAGTTACTTCAATTTTAATTTCTTTGGCTTCAACAAATTCAAGTCGCTCTCCAATTTCAGGATTGCTATTTTCATTTCCCATATAAGTTCCTATTCCTTGAGAATTAAAACTGCAATCTTCATAATTTCCTATTTTTCCTGCGCCAGCTTCAAATAATGCATTTCTAACTTGTTCTGCATTTTCTGGGATTGTGTAAGTAATAAGTTTCTGAATAAAATTAGATTTTGGAACCAATATTTTAGTATTCACTAGTCCAAGCGCATCACAAAAAATCTTGTTCACTCCGTTTTTATGATTGTCTAGTGCAGTATGTACAGCATAAATAGCAATATCATTTTTTATTGCTTTTAGTACAGCACGTTCTACATAATTTTTTCCAGTAATTTTTTTCATTCCCGAAAAAATTATTGGATGAAAACATACAATTAGATTGCATTTTTTAGCAATAGCTTCATCCACAACAGATTCTAATGCATCATGGCAAATTAATATTCCAGTTGCATTTTCATCTTCATTCCCAACTAACAGTCCTACATTGTCAAAATCTTCGGCGTAAGCCAAAGGAGCCATTTCTTCTAGAATTGTAATGATTTCTTTTATTTTCATTATGTGTTTTTAAAATAAAATACATTCCAAAGATAAAAAAATGTTACTTTCGTACTATGATTATTTTAAGGTATTTATTATTTCCTTTTGCCATTCTTTATGGATGGATAACCTCTGTGCGAAATTTCCTTTATGATGTTGGATTTCTAAAGTCATTTTCGTTTGACATTCCCGTAATTGCTGTTGGAAATCTTAGTGTGGGTGGAACAGGAAAAACCCCTCAAATAGAATATTTAATTCGGTTGCTTTCGCCAAACTATAAATTGGCCACTTTAAGCAGAGGTTACAAGCGAAAATCAACTGGTTTTATTTTAGCAGATTCTAATTCTTCTGCTGAAATTCTTGGAGATGAACCTTTTCAAATACATCAGAAATTTTCCCAAGTTCAAGTTGCTGTGGATGCGGATAGAAAAAATGGAATTGAAAAATTACTTTCTTTAAAAGAGAAGCCTGATGTTATTTTGTTAGACGATGCATTTCAACACCGACGAGTGAAAGCTGGTTTTTATATAATGCTTTCTGCTTTTGATGATTTATTTTATAAAGATTTCATGCTTCCAACAGGAAATCTTCGAGAGAGTAGAAGCGGAGCAAGTCGTGCCGATTTAATTATCATTACCAAATGCCCTAGAGATTTATCAGAAATGGAACAGCAAAATATAAAGGAAAAAATAGGAGCAAAGGTCCCTGTTTTTTTTAGCTTTATTGATTATGATGATTTGGTTTATAATCAAAATGAAAGCAAAAAACTAAGTGAAGTAATATCGTTAGATAAACTTGTTGTTGCAGGTATTGCTAAACCAGAGCCGTTTTTTAAACATCTAAATGCTGCAAATGACGAATGCATGGTATTTCCTGATCATCATTTTTTTACCGAAAAAGACATTCAACAAATTGAAGACAAAGCAAAAAACAAAATCATAATTACGACTGAAAAAGATTTTGTGCGATTAGCTAATCGAAACTTAAATGCCCCAATTTATTATTTGCCAATTAAAAGTAATTTTCTTTCAAAAAGTGAAGAATTAGATAATAAAATAAAAAATTATGTGGGAGCAAGTTCAAGAAACCGTTAGTTTTATTCAAAGTAAATTCAGTTTTACTCCAGAATATGGTGTGATATTAGGATCTGGTTTAGGTGGTTTCACCGAAGACATCCAAATTGAATACAGTATTTCTTATTCTGAAATCCCAAATTTTCCAATATCAACAGTTCAAGGTCATAAAGGCGCTCTAGTTTTTGGAACTGTAGGAAACAAAAAAGTTGTGGCAATGCAAGGTCGTTTTCATTATTATGAAGGCTATGATATGAAGCAAGTGACTTTTCCGGTAAGGGTGATGAAAATGTTAGGAGTTTCTAAATTAGTTGTCTCAAATGCTTCAGGTGGCGTGAATCCTAACTATAAAATCGGTTCCATTATTTTGATAAAAGATCATATTAATATGATGCCCGAACATCCGTTAAGAGGAAAAAATGACGAGCGATTTGGCCCCCGTTTTGTAAATATGAGCGAGCCCTATAGTAAAGCCATGTTGTTTAAAGCAAAACAAATTGCTGCCTCGCTAAATATTGAAGTTCAGGAAGGTGTTTATATGGGATTGCAAGGACCTACATTTGAAACTTTATCAGAATACCGAATGGTTAAAAATATTGGTGCTGATTGTGTAGGGATGTCTACCGTTCCCGAAGTTATTGTGGCGCGCCATATGGATATGGAAGTTTTCGGATTGTCTGTAGTTACCGATATGGGTGATGAGGAAAATATTGAAGAAGTCAATCATGCCGAAGTGTTGAAGGCTGCAGAAAAAGCAGAACCTTCTGTTCGAAAATTAATAAAAGAATTGATTTCCCAGTATTAATTACTTATTGATAAATTGAATTAAGTCTATTATTCGAGACGAATAACCAATTTCATTATCATACCAACCCACCACTTTGACCATTTTATCGATGACAGAGGTAAGTTGTGCATCAAAAACACAGGAATTTTTATTGCCAATAATATCCACAGATACAATAGGATCTTCGGTGTAATCTAGGATGCCTTTTAAGTTAGTTTCTGCAGCTTTTTTAAATGCCAAATTAATTTCTTCAATAGCTACTTTTCGGCTCACATTAAAAGTGATATCCGTTAAGGAACCATCTGCAACAGGAACTCGAATTCCACAACCTCCAATTTTACCATCCAATTCTGGAAATATTTTAGTCAGCGCTTTTGCCGCCCCAGTGGTAGTAGGAACAATCGATTGACTTGCGCTTCGTGCTCTTCGTAAATCGTGATGGGGTTGATCGTGCAAACTTTGATCGGTGGTGTAGGAGTGAACTGTAGTGATGTAAGCTTGTTCAATGCCACACAAATCATGAATCACTTGCATCATGGGTGCCGCATTATTCGTTGTGCAACTTGCATTGGAAACAATAATTTCTGTTCCGTCTAAGATATGTTCGTTAACTCCAAGAACCACAGTTTTTATTTCGGAAACTTCTGATGGTGCAGAAAGAATTACTCTTTTTGCTCCAGCTGCAATATGGGCATTTATCTCAGTAAAGGATTTATATTTTCCGGTTGCTTCAATTACAAAGTCGATATCGTTCCATTGTAAATTTGAAATTTCACTTTCATGAAAAAATGAATATGCTTTCCCGTCTACTATAATTGCTTTATCAGAATAGGAAACAGCATAAGGCAAAACACCATGAATACTGTCATATTTGATAAGATGTGCCATGGTTTTGTTGTCTGCAATATCATTAATTGCAACGACTTCAATATTTGGATGATTAAGGAGCAACCTAAAAAGATTTCTTCCAATTCTTCCAAAACCGTTTATGGCAATTCTTGTTTTCAATTAGTTGAATTAAAGGATGTGTTTTTCAGCATGATAAGAAGAACGAACTAAGGCGCCACTTTCAACATGACGGAACCCCATTTCTTTTCCTATTTTTTCATACTTTTCAAATTGCTCTGGAGTGATATATTCTTTTACCGGAAGGTGTTTTTTACTTGGTTGTAAATACTGTCCAATAGTAATGATGTCTACATTTTGATTGCGAATATCTTGCATGGTTTCAATAACTTCTACCTCGGTTTCTCCAAGTCCAAGCATGATTCCCGATTTGGTTCTACGGATTCCTTTTTCTTTCAAATAGCGCAACACTTCTAAGCTCTTATCGTATTTTGCTTGAATACGAACTTCTCTTGTTAATCTTCGAACGGTTTCCATGTTGTGAGAAACCACCTCTGGATTGGCTTCAACAATTCGGTCAATATTTCTAGTGTTTCCTTGAAAGTCTGGGATTAAAGTTTCTAAGGTTGTGTTTGGATTCATTCTTCGAATCGCTTGAACTGTTTCAAGCCAAATGATAGAACCCATATCTTTAAGATCGTCTCGATCTACACTTGTAATTACGGCATGCTTAATTTTCATGATCTTTATAGAGCGAGCCACTTTTTCGGGTTCATCCCAATCAACCGTTTCTGGACGGCCAGTTTTTACTCCGCAAAATCCACAAGATCGGGTGCAAATGTTTCCAAGAATCATAAAAGTTGCAGTTCCTTCTCCCCAACATTCGCCCATATTTGGACAGCTGCCCGATGCACAAATAGTGTTTAACTTATAGTTATCTACTAAGCCTCTTAATTCGGTGTATTTTTGTCCAATTGGCAATTTAACCTTGAGCCACTTTGGTTTACCTACAGGTAATGTATTTTCAGAAATTGATTCCATGCCTTAATTTTTCGATAGCAAAGATAAGTATATTGGATTTAGAAATAAGAAAAACAATTCTGAAAAAAAATCTAAATTTTATGATTTAACTTCAAATTTGTTACTAATAGGAATTATTCTTAATGCTTATTTTGGATAATCTCTGCAAGTAGTTTTTTGGCTCTAAGTAATTTGATTTTAACATTACTTAAAGGCTCATTTAATTGTTCTGAAATTTCCTGGTAGCTCATCTCTTGAAAATAACGCAATTGTATTACTTCTTGATAATGAGGTTTTAGCTCTTTTATGAACTGAAGAAGTTGAGCTAGGTTTTGCTCCGTAATAATTTCGTCTTCTGCAGACGGGGAATTATCAGCTACATTATGTGCTTGTTGGTCTTGATCTTCTGTGATTTCTACAAATAAACTTGACTTTTTTTTGCGAAGTAAATCAATGTGTACATTTTTGGCAATAGCAATCAGCCAAGTGTTAAATTGATATTCTGGATTATAAGTAGCTAATTTATCAAATGCCTTGGAGAAAGTCTCTATAGTAATATCTTCCGAATCGGTTTCATTTTCGGTGCGTTTAAGCATAAAGCCATACACTTCATTCCAATAATGATCTAGTATAAATGTGAATGCCACTTGGTCACCATTCTTAGCTTTTTCTATATAGGAAATTATTTCCACTGCACCGGTTTTGAGAACATATTAGAAAAGAAAATATTTAATTGAGTAAATATAATAATTACTTCAATTATTGGAAACCAATACATTACATCTTTTTCTTTTAGTTTTCCTGCTGCGAATCCCATTGTTGTCCATGCAAAAATATAGCGAAATCCAATAATACTAAGCACTACAATCCATTGATATTGGAATGCAAGTAATATAATAGGAATTAATATAAATAATAATTGGGAAATATAAAACAGGTTCAATTGTGCTCTGTCAAATCCTTTATAATGTTCAGATGTTGCAATATGTTTTCTTTTTTGTGCAAACCATTCTTTAAAACTAGTTTTTGGTTTTGTGAATGTAAAGCTTTCTGCAGAATAACAAATTGTTGTGTTTTTTGAGTTTGCCGCTTGGTTTATGAATAAATCATCATCTCCAGATCTAATTTTCATGTGATCCATGAATCCACGGACTTTAAAAAACTCTTCTCTTTTATAAGCCATATTTCTTCCAACTCCCATATAAGGTTTGCCTAATTTTGCCCAAGAAAAATATTGGGTTGCAGTAAGCATTGTTTCAAAACGAATGATCTTATTTAAAAAGGAATTTTTGACTTTTTCATAAGCACCATATCCTAAAACGATTGTTTTTTCGATGGTAAATTGTGAGCTCATTTCTTTAATCCATTCAGTGGAAACCGGATAGCAATCGGCGTCTGTAAATAAAAGATATTCGTTTTTCGCCGCCTTAATTCCAAGGGTAAGTGCAAATTTTTTATTTCCCCAAAAAGCTTCGTTATTTTCTACTTTAACCAATTTCACATTGGAATATTGTTTTTCAAAAGCTTCAAATAATTCTAAGGTATCGTCGCTTGAAGCATCATCAATTAATACAATTTCGTAATCGGGATAGTTTTGTTGTGCTAATAAAGGAATAAAGTTCTTTACATTTTCTTCTTCGTTTTTAGCGCATACAATTACAGAAATGGGTACTCTTTTTGGAGTTGAGACTTGTGGTTTAGCAAATGAAAATTTGCCAAAAAACACGATGTAATATATAAATTGAACAACTACAACAGCAATAAATAAACAAAGTAAAATTAGTAGCATAATGGCTTTATTGTCTTTTTTTTAACGAGTGCAAAAGTACAAAATTCAATTTTGAAATACGAAATATGACAAGTGAAATTTTCGAATTAAATCACATTCACTTCCGCTTCAATTGCAATCCCAAATTTATTTAAAACTGTAGCTTGAATGTCTCTTGAAACTGCAAGAATTTCTTGCCCTGTTGCATTGCCATAATTTACTAAAACTAAGGCCTGATTTTTATGAATTCCGGCATCTCCAAAGCGTTTCCCTTTAAATCCAGCTTGTTCGATTAACCATCCTGCAGGAACTTTAACCTCGGTTTCAGAAACTACATAATGTGGCATTTCTGGAAACTGCGCATGTGCTTTTTCATACAATTCCTTTGGGATTATTGGATTCTTGAAAAAACTTCCACTATTTCCTAATTCTTTCGGATCGGGTAGTTTGCTTTGGCGAATGGCAATTACCGCGTTAGAAACCTCTTTTAGAGTTGGAGTAACTATGTTGTTTTTTTCTAATTCTTTGGTAATGTCACCATAAGCGGTGTTTATTTTATGGTTTCTTTTGGTTAGTTTGAAAACCACCGATGTAATTACATATTGATCTTTGGCTTCTTGCTTGAAAATGCTTTCACGATAGCCAAATTTACATTCCTCTTTAGTGAAAGTTCTCAGTTCTTGCGAGTCAATATTTACGGCAGTGCAAGAAACAAAAGTGTCTTTTATCTCGGTGCCGTAAGCACCAATATTTTGAACCGGGGTAGTGCCAACATTACCTGGTATAAGCGACATATTTTCTAATCCACCAAGATTTTGATCGATTGACCACAAAACAAATTCATGCCACACTTCTCCTGCTTGACTTTCAACCCAAACATAATCATCGTCTTCCTTGATGATTTTCTTTCCTTTTAAATCAACATGAATTACTAAAGCATTAATATCCTGAGTCAATAGCATGTTGCTTCCTCCACCCAAAATAAATTTGGCTTCCGTTTTATAAGTTGCTAAAATTTGTTTCAACTCTTCAATCGAATGAACGGCAACAAATTGTTTTGCTTTCGCTTCAATGCCAAAGGTGTTGTGTTTTTTTAAGGAAAAGTTATTTTGAATTTGCATAAGTAATTTCGAAATGTGATTTACAAAAGTAACTAAATTAGAATTTCTTAATTTGTATTTTTAATTGAATTTATTCATCGGTTTCTAAGCCTCTTCTTAGAAAGTCATTTAATGGTTTTAACAGAATTAATTGCCCTGCTATTTTTTTGCTGAAATTTGCATCGGTAAATACAGATTCATTAATTTTATGAGTTGTTGTGAAACTTTTTAATTTTAAAAATTCAATTGCAGGATGATTTGGATCAAAATCTTTCGGTGCTTTTTTCAATACATTATTTTCCCCTCGATCCAATTGGCCAAACTCTTTTTTGAAATTTTTATTTGAAACAATTTCTTCTAAATCATCATGAAAAAATTCAATTTCTTTTCTAATTTTTTTCAATTCATTGGCTTCCGGACACCATACGCCACCTGCAATAAAACAATTTCCAGGTTCGTAATGAATATAGTATCCGGGTGCGTTTTTTTGATTTCTATCCTGTGACATCCAAACGCCAATATTGGTTTTGTAGGGCGATTTGTCTTTTGAAAAACGAATGTCTCTATTGATTCTAAAAGTGCAATTTTTAATTTCTAATGGTTCTAAAAACGGATCCAACTGCTTCATCTCTGATAAAATGGAACCAATAAATTGATGATAATCTTTTTTATAACCTTCGTAACGCTTTTTATTTGCGTGCATCCACTCGGTGTTGTTATTGGCAATCAAATCGTTTAAAAATTGCAAAGCTTCTTTTGTGATCATACTCTTTTTTTGATTTAATTCAAATAGTTACAAGTTAAATATTTTGTAACTCTGATGCGTAGTTTTTACAATGTTTTCTGTTCGTTCGGGATGCGTATCAGAAATGAATAATTGTCCAAATTCTTCTTGATTAACCATTTCTACAATTTTACCAACCCGAGTTTCATCAAGTTTATCGAAAATATCATCCAATAGTAAAATGGGTTTCTCCCCGGATTGTTTTTTTACAAATTCGAATTGAGCCAATTTTAATGCAATTAAAAAGGACTTTTGCTGACCTTGTGATCCGAATTTTTTGATAGGGTAGGAATCAATTTGAAAAACCAAATCGTCTTTATGAATTCCCACCGAAGTATATTGCAAAGCTCTGTCTTTTGCTAAATTCTGCTCTAATAGCGTTAAGGTATCCTTTTCAAGTAAATGACTTTCGTAAACTAATTGTACCGACTCTCCCGATCCAGTAATGGCTTGATGGTGTTTATTAAAAATGGGTAAAAATGCGGCAATAAACTCTTTTCTTTTTTCAAAAATTACATTTCCAAAGTCATTTAGTTGTTCATTGTAAATCGATAAAGTTTCGTTTTCAAAAACATGATTAAGAGCAAAATATTTTAATAAGGCATTGCGCTGACTTACAATTTTATGATATTGAATTAAGGTTTGTAAATAGGAGGAGTCCAGTTGTGAAATTACCGTGTCCATAAATTTTCTTCGGGTTTCACTTCCTTCAATAATCAAATCGTTGTCGGCAGGAGAAATAATAACCACTGGAATAAATCCAATATGATCCGAAAACTTTTCATACGCTTTGCCATTTCGCTTTAAAATTTTCTTTTGTCCTTTTTTAAAACTGCAAACAATCTGTTCTTGGCGATTGGCTTTTTCAAAAGTTCCATCAATTACAAAAAAATCTTCATCGTGCTTTATATTTTGAACTGCAAGCGGATTAAAATAACTTTTTCCATTTGCTAAGTGAAACACTGCATCGAGCACATTGGTCTTTCCAACACCATTCTTACCAACAAAACAGTTTATTTTGTCGTCAAATTCGAAGGAAACTTCCGAAAAATTTTTATAATTAAATAGAGATATCTTTTTTAAAAACATGTGTTACAGCTTGCAAATACTACAAAAAGCAGTATTAATTTTAATCTTTTTTTAGGTGCCTGCAAATTATTGAAAAATATCGATAAAAATCGCTTTTAATTATCAATAAATATTTTATTTTTGCACACACTAAATTTAAATTAAATGGCAACTTATAATAAAAGAGGTTACAAAACTCCAAAAGAGAAAGAAGAAAAATTAGATAATAATTTTATCGAGGATACACCAAATGTAGACGAAAAAGATAGTACAACAGCAAAAGCTTTTGATACACTTGATCAAGGTGCTTCTAAAATTGAGGATTGGGTTGCTAAAAACCAAAAATACATCTTAAATGCTTTACTAGTAGTTGTAATTGCTACAGTAGGATATTTATCTTATCAAAAATTTGTTGTAGAGCCTAAAGAAGAAGAAGCAACTTCTGATTTATTTGTAGCCCAACAAAACTTTCAATTGGCTGCAGATGCAACGAATCCTAAATCACAAGATTCATTATACAATTTAGTTTTAAAAGGATCTGAAGGAAAACAAGGTGCTGTTGGAATTGCTGAGCAATATGCAGGAACAGATTCTGGTAACATTGCCAACTATTATGCAGGTATTGCAAATTTATATTTGAAAAAATACGATACTGCAATTCAATATTTAGAGAAATTCTCTTCTAAAGATAATTTTTTAAGCTCAATTGCATTAGGTGCTATTGGAGATGCGTGGTCAGAAAAAAATGATGCAAACAAAGCATTAGAATACTATGAAAAAGCCGCTCGTTTAAACACTAACGAATTTACAACACCTAAATATTTATTTAAAGCAGGACAAACTGCTTTAGAATTAGGAAACAAAGCATCGGCTTTAAAATATTTTACTGAAATAAAAGAAAAATACGAGGCAACTCCTGAAGCTCAAAATATTGATGCTTTAATTGGAATGGCGCAGTAATTAGTATTCAGTATTCAATGTCCAGTTTGCAGTTTAATGCTTTTCTGAACACTGTAAACTGAGGACTGAAAACTATAAAAATGGCTACAGCTAATAAGAACTTATCAAATTACGATAAAAACACAATCCCAAATGCGAAAGATTTTCGGTTTGGGATTGTTGTTTCAGAGTGGAACGATCACATTACCGAAGGGCTTTATAACGGCGCTTTAACTGCGCTTTTAGATTGCGGTGCGGTACAAGAAAATATCATTCGTTGGAATGTTCCCGGTAGTTTTGAACTAGTTTATGGAGCGCAACGTATGATTGTTACCCAAAATGTTGATGTTGTAATTACAATAGGATGCGTTATTAAAGGTGAAACCATGCACTTTGAATTTGTTTGCGAAGGCGTAACCCAAGGAATTAAAGATTTAAATGTACAAACTGATGTTCCAGTTATCTTTTGTTTATTGACCGATAATAATGAGCAACAATCGATTGATAGAAGTGGAGGAGTTCATGGAAATAAAGGAACCGAAGCTGCAATTGCCGCAATAAAAATGGCCGAATTACGTCGAATATCAGAAAAAGAATAAAGTTTTAAACTACTATAATTATAAAACCTGTTCTTGACGAATAGGTTTTTCTTTTTTTACACCTTCTTAACTAAATTTACCTATAGATTTTACTTAAATTTGTTAACTTTGTTTTCTAAGTCCTCGGACCCCAAAACCCAGAACCCCATAAAAAATGTCAAGCATAATTCAATTACTTCCCGATCATGTTGCCAACCAGATTGCCGCTGGAGAAGTAGTTCAGCGACCTGCTTCGGTAGTTAAAGAATTGCTTGAAAATGCGGTAGATGCAAAAGCAACCGACATTAAATTGATAATTAAAGATGCGGGTAAAGCATTAATTCAGGTTATTGATAATGGAGTAGGGATGAGTGTTACTGATGCACGCTTGTGCTTTGAGCGTCATGCTACTTCCAAAATTAGACAAGCCGAAGATTTATTTTCCATTCATACCAAAGGATTTCGTGGTGAAGCATTAGCGTCCATTGCTGCGATTGCGCATGTGGAAATGAAAACGAAGCAAGATCAAGAAGAATTAGGGAATCATATAATTATTGAAGGTAGTAAATTTGTTTCTCAAGAGCCTGCCGTTTTACCAAAAGGTACTTCATTTGCAGTAAAAAATTTATTTTATAATATTCCGGCAAGGAGAAATTTTCTAAAATCGGATACGGTAGAATTTCGACATGTATTAGATGAATTTCAAAGGGTTGCTTTGGCACATCCCAACATTTATTTTACAATGTATCACAATGGAAGTGAGATGTTTAATTTGCCAAATTCCAATTTAAGACAACGAATTGTAACAATATTTTCTGGAAAAACTAATGAAAAATTAGTTCCTATTCAAGAACATACCGATATTTTAAGCATTCAAGGATTTGTTGGCAAACCAGAATTTGCAAAGAAAAATAGAGCGGAGCAGTTTTTCTTTGTGAACGACAGATACATTAGAAGTAATTATTTGCACCATGCTGTGATGAATGCCTATGAAGGGCTACTTCCTAACGGCGCGCAACCAAGTTATTTTATTTATTTAAATGTGCCGCCACATACTATTGATATCAATATTCATCCTACCAAAACTGAAATTAAGTTTGATGATGAACAAGCACTGTATGCTATTTTAAGATCGGCTATAAAACATAGTTTGGGTCAATTTAATGTCGTTCCAATATTAGATTTTGATAGAGATCCAAATTTGGATACGCCCTATGATTATCAAAATAAAAGTGCAGAATACCCAACAGTTCAAGTGGATCGTACCTTTAATCCATTTTCAGATGAAAAGCCAACCCATTCTAATTCAAGTGGAAGTACATCCTCTTCTTTTAAAAAGGTTGATACTACTCAAAATTGGGAAAGTTTGTATGTAGGTTTAAAGCAAGATACTTTTGAAATTGATAATTTTTCAATTGAAAATGATGAAGTAACGGCCTCTTTTTTTGACGAAAAAGAAGAAGAACAAGTTGCAAAACACACCTATCAAATTCAAAAAAAATACATTGTTAGTCCGATTAAATCGGGGATGGTTATCATAAACCAAAACCGTGCCCACCAACGTGTTTTGTACGAACAGTTATTAACTAACATGACCGTGCAGCAGGCTTCGAGCCAGCAATTGTTATTTCCGTTGCAGGTTTCGTTTTCTGTAAATGAATTAAAGATAATATCCGAATTACAACCCGCTCTAGAAACAATAGGATTTGTATTTAGTTGGGAATCTGAAGAATTAAATATTTTAGGTATTCCATCAAATACTACCGAAAGTGAAGTGAAATTAGTATTAGAACAATTAGTTAGCGATTTGCAAGACGGAATTCCCGATAGTAGCTTTAGTCAAAATGATACTATTGCTAAATCAATGGCAAAAAGTTTAGCAGTTAAAACCGGAATGTATTTAACAGAAAAAGAACAAGAAAATTTAGTTAATAATTTATTTGCTTGTAAGGAGCCTAATGTTTCTCCATTTCAAAAACCAACTTTCATCACGATGCGTGTAGAAGATATTGATAAAAGATTTACCTTATGATGAGAATAACGCCAGTTGTTAAACAACTTTTGATAATAAATATTATTTTTTTCATTGGTACACAAGTTGTGCCTGGTACATTTGATTTATTTTCAATGTATTATCCCGAAAGTGATAAGTTCAAGCTATGGCAGCCCTTAACGCATATGTTTATGCATGGAGGAATAACGCATATTTTCTTTAATATGTTTGCTTTATTTTCATTTGGTAGTGCATTGGAACATTTTTGGGGAGGAACCAAATTTTTATTTTTTTATATTTCTTGTGGATTGGGTGCTGCATTGTTGCATTCAACGGTAAATTATATTCAAATTCACAATTTACTTTCGGAGGTTGCCAATTTAAATTTGTCAGATTCAGATATGCATCTTTTGCTTAACGCCGATTTCCAATCGGTTTTTGATACAGATGGGCATCTTTTGCCGAGCAAAATGAAAACCATTTTAGAAGCTGCACATTGTTCACAAGAGCAATTTAATTCAATTATTCAAGCGTCTATGTTGTCTAAAGTTCCTGTTGTAGGTGCTTCGGGAGCTATTTACGGATTGTTAGTTGCTTTTGCTTTTATGTTTCCAATGGCCGAATTGGGAATTATGTTTATTCCCATTCCAATTAAAGCCAAGTATTTTGTGCCAGGTTTATTAGTAATCGATTTATTTTTAGGGTTTAATGGTCAATCAATATTTGGTGCCGGAAGCACTGGTGTTGCACATTTTGCCCATATTGGCGGAGCAATAACAGGCTTTATTATGATGTGGTATTGGAAGAAAAATCAGTTTAAACACAATCGCTGGAATTAATATGACCGTATTTGACGATATTAAATTGCAATATAAAATTGGTGGCGTGGCCAATAGAATTATCTATTGGAATGTAGGTGCGTTTCTAGTATCGCTGATTTTTTTCTATCAATTTAAAGTTGGTGCTTTTTCGTATCCTAAATGGTTAGTTTTATCTTCCAATCCAAACGATTTAGTTTATTTTCCAAACACTTTATTAACCTATGCTTTTTTGCATAGTGGTTTTTGGCATTTGTTTTTTAACATGTCGGTGTTGAATTTTTCAAGCCGACTATTTCTAACCTTTTTCACCCAAAAGCAATTTTTAGGATTGTATGTTCTAAGCGCAATTTTTGCTGGATTGGCATTTGTTTTAGGATATTATTTCTTGAATTTAAGCTCCACTTTAGTTGGTGCTTCTGCAGCAGTGATGGCAATATTAGTTGCTGCGACTACCTATCAACCTCTAATGCAGATTCGGTTGTTGTTAATTGGAACTATTAAACTTTGGCATTTAACTGCTGTAATTTTATTGCTTGATGCAATGCATGTTATGACAGAAAATACAGGTGGCCATATTGCACATTTGGCTGGTGCTTTTTTTGGATTTGTTTACATCAAACTATTAATAAATGGAACTGATTTAAGTATTCTTGTGAGTAAGGTATTGGATTTTTTTGTTAATTTGTTTCAACCTAGTAAAAAAACACCGTTTAGAAAAGTACATGTAAATCCTAAAAAGCCCTCTACTAAATCTGCTAGTAAGATTGTAATAAAAGACAAACACCAGCAGCAAATAGACGAAATTTTAGATAAAATTAGCCAATCGGGTTACGATGCCTTAACTGCCGAAGAAAAAGAATTTCTTTTTAAAGCAGGGAAATAGAGGGAAGTTTTAAAGTTTAAGGTTTAATTTGTTTCAAAAAAAACTGAGAAACTAAATACCTTAGTATCTTAAAAAATATGAATAAACTATCGTGGGTAAATAAAGTAATGTTTTCCTTCAATATAGTGCTTACTGTATTGACTTTCCTTGCTTATGTTTTACCCTTTTTAGCTCCCAATTTTTTTCCAATTTTATCGGTATTGACATTAATACTTCCTTTATTTTTAATTATAAACGGATTGTTTTTTCTTTATTGGTTATTTCAATTAAAACGCCAAATGATTATTTCGGGTATCGTATTAATTATCGGAATCACTTTTATAAATAAGTTTTACAAATTTTCATCCAATCCAACTCCCGAAGAGGATAAAGATTTTATTGTAATGAGTTACAATGTACGTTTGTTTAATCTATTCAATTGGATACCTCAAGAACATATTGGTGATACCATACGTCAATTTATTAATGATCAAAATCCTGATATTCTTTGTATTCAGGAATATTCAAAAACAGCCAAAGTAGATTTGCGGGTTTATAAGCACAAGTTTATTTTTATGAAAGGCGATAACATAAAAACGGGTCAGGCAATTTTCTCAAAATATCCAATTGTAAATGAAGGAAATATTGAATTTCCGGAGTCAAATAATTTGATTGTTTTTGCAGATCTTAGAAAAGGTAAAGACACGATTCGGGTTTATAATATGCACTTACAGTCAATAAAAATTTCTCCCGATGTAAATGAAATACAAGACAATGTAGATTCTATTAGTCAGCATAAATCACAAATGATGTTGAAGCGTATAAGTCTCGCTTTTAAAAAACAACAACTTCAAGCCGAAATTTTAAGAAACCACAAAAAGAACTGTCATTATCCAATGATAATCTGTGGAGATATGAATAACAGTGCTTTTTCGTATGTGTATCGAAGTATAAAAGGAAATTTAAGTGATTGTTTTGAAGAAGCTGGAAATGGTTTTGGGGAAACCTATAATTTTAAATACTATCCTGCACGAATTGATTATATTTTTGCCGATAAAAAAATGATAGTAAAAAGCTTTGATAACTTCCCTTCATTTAAAAATTCCGATCATTATCCAATTACAACAAGATTGATGATGGAATAATTAAAGCGTTTGTCTCTTTAAATAATCCTTTGCGTAACGCCCTTCGTTAAACAACAAATCCAAAATGCTAAGATTATTTAGGAATCCATGTTTTTCTTCAAAAACTTGAGTATACGATTCTAATTGAGTAGTGTCTTTTTTTCCGTTGATTAAGTACCTAAAATCTTCATGATCGGGAACTTCATGAAAATATTCTGTTGTTTTTTGTGGATTGAAATCCATGCCCAAACATTTTGAAACCAATTCCATGGTTTGCAAATTTAAATCCATTAAAAAGGTATGTTTCTTAGTGAAAATCGGCATTAAGTCATCTTCAAAATATTCAAAAAATGGGGAAGTTCTATAGGCAGCTTCCAATGATTTGAAATGTTGTTTTTGCCAATCAAATGCAGTTTCCAATTTTACATCTTGAATTTTTTGATGTGTATTTTTAGAGTGTTTAATAGGAATATTTAATAGTTGGATTCCATTCGGACTATAAATATACATCCGATTTCGGTTGGTTTGTTTCTGAAAATTATCTTCCATTTCTAAAGTCACAGCTTCAGCATTTATCATAGCGATATAGTGACTTATAGAAGGAAAGTAACTTGGATGAATTAAAATAGATTTCATTCAATTAAAATTGCAACTAGATTTTTTTATCAGCTTTGCGTTTTTTCCAGAAGTACTCGCCAACAAAATATAAGGCCAATAAACCTAAGAAATATTTGAAATATGATTCTGGTTGGCCTTCACCACTAACGGTTGTAAACAATCTATTCCAACGGATTTTATTCATAATTCCTTCACCGTTTGAATCCCAACTCATCCAAATAAATATTGGTTTACCAACAATATGATCACCTGGAACATAACCCCAAAAACGGCTGTCTTCCGAGTTGTGACGGTTATCACCCATCATCCAATAATAATCTTGTTGGAAGGTATATGATTTTGTTTTTTTACCATTAATGTAAATATCGGATCCTTTGATCTCCAATTTATTTTTTTCATACTCCGTAATAATTCGACTATAAAACGGTAAAGTTTCCATGTTTATAGCTACTGATTTTCCTTCTTGCGGAATATAAATTGGTCCAAAATTATCAACGTTCCAATCTTTAGTATGAGGGAAAGTTGAGCGATCTGCCTCTTTGTGAATGATTCGCGTTACCGATTTTATTCCAGCAACACCTTTAAATCGTTCAACACTAGAAGCCGGTAATGCACTAAAATAAATGGTGTCTTTTGTATTATTGATACCATATCTGTCGGTAATATCCAATTCTTTGAACAACGATTCAAATTCGATTGTAGCTGTTGGATCAATAGCCATTTTATAGGAATATTGAGGTTTTGCTCTTTCTGGAAGTATTAATTCTTTTCCGTTAATGAAAATAATTCCGTCTTTAATTGCTAATGAATCACCTGGAATTCCAACACATCTTTTTACATAATTTGATTTTTTATCTACCGGTTTATCTGCTTTTCTACCAGACGTATCGAAGAACTTTTCAACGGTATCCACCGGCCAATTGAAAACTACAATATCATTGTTTTTAATTTTTTCAACACCTGGAAATCTGAAATAAGGTAATTGAGGCCATTTGCAATACGATTTTATATGCACTAGCGGCAACGTATCATGAACCATAGGTGCAGCAACTGAAGTCATTGGAGTTCTTGCTCCGTAATTCATTTTACTTACAAATAGAAAATCACCTATAAGTAATGATTTTTCTAACGATGCAGTAGGAATTGTAAAAGGCTGAATGAAATAGGTATGTACAAAAGTCGCCACAATGATTGCAAACAATAGTGAACTTACAGTATCTCCAGTTTTAGTTGCAGCATTGGTATCTCTATTAGAAATATAATTTACATCTTGAGTAAAATTGATATAATAGATATAAAGTCCGAAAGTTGCAATAACTAAAAAGGTGTCTAATGAAGATTTTCTTCCAAAACTTCTTAAAGTCTCTACCCAAATAACCGGAAACATGATTAAATTAATAACAGGAATGAAAAGTAAAAAAGTCCACCAAGTAGGTCGATTAATAATTTTCATTAATACAATTGAATTGTAAACCGGGATAGCTGCCTCCCAAGATTTTCTACCTGCTTTTACGTATAATTTCCAAGTTCCAAAATAGTGAACTGCTTGAACTGCTAGGAAAAAGATAATCCATTGATATAGGTTCATAGTAATTTAGTTTAAGGTTTAAAGTTTAGATAGTTTTCGTAAACTTTAAATAAAATTATATAATTAATTTAATTCTAATACGTCTTTCATTGAGAATACTCCTTTTTTTCCAACCAGCCATTCGGCAGCAATAATAGATCCTAAAGCAAATCCGTCGCGGCTATGAGCTGTATGTTTAATTTCAATTGTATCTACTTCGGAATTGTAAAAAATACTATGAGTTCCAGGAACATTTTCTATTCGAAGTGCTTCAATTGAAATTTCATTTTCTTTTGGATTTGCATCCAATGTCCAATTGGTATAATTGGTGTTTTCTATTATTCCTTTTGCCAAACTAATTGCGGTTCCACTTGGGGCGTCTAGTTTTTGTGTGTGGTGAATTTCTTCCATAGAAGCTGAATAATTTTTGAATTTCGACATCATTTTTGCCAAATAAACATTCAGTTCAAAAAATAAATTTACACCCAAACTAAAATTGGATCCATAAATAAAACTTCCATTTTTTTGCTCACAAAGTGCCACCATATTAGAATATTCCTCTAACCAACCTGTTGTTCCAGAAACTACTGGAATTCCATTATTTAAACACTCTGAAATATTTGCAACAGCAGAAGAAGGCACACTAAAATCAATAGCAACATCCGCATTTTCAAGTCCGGCATAACTGGAGCTACTAGATTTTCTTAGCACAATTTCATGTCCGCGTTCTAAAGCAATTCCTTCAATTACTTTTCCCATTTTGCCGTATCCTAAAAGCGCTATTTTCATTTGAGATTAGTAGGGTTTTGAATTTATTTGTTACAAATTAAGAAAACTTTATAATTTTAAAGTCAAGCTAATTCCTAAATTTTGATTTGCAGAAAATTCATTTCTATAAAAATCGGGCTTAATTGTAAGGTTGTCATTCACATTAAATTGCATTAAATGAGCGTCAACATTGGCGTCAACAATATTTAATATATAAAACAAACCAGTAAGTAAGGCAGATAGATCTCTGTTGTTTTGGTAAAATTTTTGAGCTGCAATTAATCGAGAATTATCAAGATAAGTAAATTCATCATCATTGAAACCTTCTAATCTTCGCTTGTAAGCATCTCTATAAGCATGGTATTTATTGTTGTTGCTTATGTAAAAATAGATGGTCGTTCCAAGCGCTCCATAAACCAAAGGAACTTTCCAATATTTCTTATTGTAAATTTGCCCAAGACCTGGTAAAACAGCCGAATAAAATGCTGCTTTTGAAGGCGCTAGCATATTTATTCCACTTTTTTTTATGGTATCTTTTACACGGATTTCGGGTTCCATTTCGGTTTGTGCCGATAGGGTAAAGTTTCCTAAAAAGAAAAGTAGTATGTAGAAATAGCGAATCACTAACCGTTGATTAGTTTAAGAATTCTATTAAAATCCTCTTCAGAATGAAACGGAATGGCAATTTTACCTTTCCCATTTCCTGCAACTTTCACATCAATTTTAGCTCCAAAAAAGCTAGTAATTGCTTTCTTTTGAGTGTCTGAAATTACAAATGAAGTATTCGGTTTCGCTTTGGCTACCGGTTTTTGTCCGTCTTGGTATTTTTTTACCAATGCTTCGGTGTCACGTACCGATAGGTTTTGACTCACAATTTTTTGGTAAATGTCTGTTTGAACATTTTGATCTTCAATTGTAATCATGGCACGACCATGACCCATACTGATGAATCCATCACGAATACCAGTTTGAATAATCGGATCTAATTTTAATAAACGCAAATAATTAGCAATTGTAGAACGTTTTTTACCAACTCGTTCGCTCATTTGTTCTTGAGTTAATTGAATTTCATCAATTAATCGTTGATAGGAAAGTGCAATTTCAATTGGATCTAAATCATGACGTTGAATGTTTTCAACCAATGCCATAACCAAAGATTCGTTATCATTTGCAATTCTAATATAAGCGGGAACCGTTTGCAATCCAACTAATTTAGAAGCTCTTAAACGACGCTCTCCTGATATTAATTGGTATTTATTAAAAGCTAATTTTCTAACGGTAATTGGCTGAATTAAGCCTAGTTCCTTAATAGAGGTCGCTAATTCTTTTATAGATTCTTCATTAAAATTTGTTCTAGGTTGAAATGGATTAATTTCAATTGAATCAATCTCCACTTCCAAAATATTTCCTACAACTTTATCTGCATTTTTATCCTCAACCGATTTAATATCGTTGTCTGGATCTTTTAATAAAGCGGATAAGCCGCGTCCTAATGCTTGTTTTTTTATTGCTTTTGCCATAAATTATATGCTGTTTTTTTGAATTACCTCTTCTGCAAGGCTAAGGTAATTACTAGCGCCTCTACTGGTTGCATCAAATGCAATGATGCTTTCTCCGTAACTTGGTGCTTCACTTAATTTTACATTTCGTTGGATAATGGTTTTGAAAACCATATCATTAAAATGCTTTTGAACTTCTTCTACAACTTGGTTAGATAAACGTAATCTGGTATCATACATAGTTAGTAATAATCCTTCAATATCTAATTCAGCATTGTGAATTTTTTGAACACTTTTAATAGTATTTAATAATTTCCCTAATCCTTCAAGTGCGAAATACTCGCATTGAATAGGAATAATTACACTATCAGCAGCAGTTAATGCATTAAGAGTTAGTAATCCTAAAGAAGGAGCACAGTCAATTAAAATATAATCATATTCGTCTTTAATACTTGCCAACGCTTGTTTCAACATGTATTCTCTATTTTCCTTGTCTACCAATTCAATTTCGATGGCAACAAGATCAATATGAGCAGGAATAACATCTACATTAGGAGAAGTCGATTTTACAATGGCCTCTTGTGGTGTATTACTATGTTCTAAAATTTGATAGGTTCCAATTTCAACATTTTCAACTTCAATACCCAATCCCGAACTCGCATTTGCTTGTGGATCAGCATCAATTAGTAACACTTTTTTTTCTAACACACCAAGGGATGCGGCTAAATTAACCGAAGTTGTAGTTTTTCCGACACCACCTTTTTGGTTGGCAATTGCAATGATTTTACCCATTTATTTATTCAAATTTTGAATCGTAAAAATACAATTAATTATGGTTTATAAAAGTGTTATTTGTTAACATTAGTGTAAAGTTTTGAACCTGAAACCTTCAGGTCAAAAAATAATTATTTACTGCCTTTGCTTTTAATCATTGCCTCAAGCATATCCCACATTTCTGCCGGGATTTTCTCCAAAATATTAAATTGTCCGGCACCTTGCAACCATTCGCCACCATCAATAGTAATAACTTCTCCATTAATGTAAGCAGAAAAATCAGAAACTAAATAAGCCGCAAGATTGGCTAACTCCTGATGGTTTCCAACACGTCGCAAAGGGACTTTTTTTGACATGTCAAATTTATCCGCTATGTCTCCAGGTAGTAAGCGCTCCCATGCACCTTTAGTAGGAAACGGTCCTGGTGCAATGGCATTCATGCGAATACCATATTTTGCCCATTCTACAGCCAAACTCCTTGTCATTGCTAATACTCCTGCCTTGGCAGTAGCACTCGGAACCACATATCCAGAACCGGTCCAAGCATAAGTAGTTACTATATTTAAAACATTGCAATTGGTTTGTTTTTGAGCAATCCAATGTTTTCCAAAAGCTAAAGTGCAATTTTTAGAACCTTTTAATACAATATCTATAATGGTATCAAAAGCATTTGCCGAAAGGCGTTCAGTCGGGGAAATAAAATTTCCAGCTGCATTATTTAATAAAATATCTACTTTTCCGAAAGCTTTTAATACTTCCGCGAGCATATTTTCTACTTGGTCGTAATGGCGAACATCACATTGCAACGGCAAACATTTTCCGCTTTTTGCAGTTTCTAATTCTGATGCAGTTGATTTTAATTTGTCAAGATCTCGAGAAGTAATGGCTACATTGGCTCCCAATTCTAGAAAGTATTTTGTCATGGCTTTACCCAATCCACTTCCACCACCAGTTACTACAATTACTTTGCCTTTAAGGGCATCATCGCGAAGCATTTTTGCTGAAAAATCCATATTTCGTATTATTTGTTTTTCAAATATAATGAAAAAAGCACCAACTTATTGTTAGTGCTTTTATAATTTATTAAGGTTATTTTATTCGAATATTGGAATTAATCCTTCAATAAAACTTCTAAAATACTTATTGCAGCTTCGCTAATTTTTGTACCAGGACCAAAAACGGCAACGGCACCTGCATCAAATAGAAACTGATAATCTTGCGCCGGAATTACACCACCTACAATGACCATAATATCTTCGCGACCGTATTTTTTTAGTTCTTCAATCACTTGAGGAACAAGAGTTTTATGTCCAGCAGCTAAGGAAGATACACCAAGAATGTGTACATCGTTTTCAACGGCTTGTTTCGCAGCTTCTGCAGGAGTTTGAAACAACGGACCAATATCCACATCAAATCCTACATCAGCATAACCGGTTGCCACAACTTTGGCTCCACGATCGTGACCGTCTTGCCCCATTTTGGCAATCATAATTCTTGGGCGACGTCCTTCTTTTTTAGCGAAGGCATCGGCTAATTGTTTTGCTTTTTCAAAGCTTTCGTCGTTTTTTATTTCTTTACTATACACGCCACTAAAAGATCTAATTTGTGCTTTATATCTGCCAAAAACTTCCTCAAGAGCATCACTTATTTCTCCTAAAGTTGCTCTATATCTTGCAGCTTCCACGGCTAAAGATAATAAATTATCGTTAGAATTTTTTGCAGCTTCCGTTAATTTGGCCAAACATTCTTTTACTTTTTCTGAATTTCGAGTGGCTTTTATTTGTTGTAAACGCTCTATTTGTTGGTTGCGAACCATGTCATTATCTACATCCAAAATTTGTAGCGGATCCTCTTTTTCCAAACGGAATTTATTGATTCCAACAATAATATCTTGACTACTATCAATTCGCGCTTGTTTTCTAGCAGCGGCTTCTTCTATACGCAATTTAGGAATCCCCGATTCGATGGCTTTAGTCATGCCGCCTAATTCTTCAACTTCTTCAATTAAAGTCCATGCTTTGTCTGCAATTTCTTTGGTCAAAGTTTCAACATAGTAACTTCCTGCCCAAGGATCTACAGTTTTACAAATTTTGGTTTCTTCTTGTAAAAATATTTGGGTATTTCTAGCAATTCTTGCAGAGAAATCGGTTGGCAATGCAATTGCTTCATCCAATGCATTTGTATGAAGGGATTGGGTTCCCCCAAATGCGGCAGCGGCTGCTTCAATGCAAGTTCGAGCTACATTATTAAAGGGATCTTGTTCGGTTAAACTCCATCCCGATGTTTGGCAATGTGTTCGTAATGCCAGTGATTTTTCATCTTTTGGGTTGAATTGTTTTAGCAATTTTGCCCATAACATTCTACCGGCACGCATTTTGGCAATTTCCATAAAATGATTCATTCCAATTGCCCAGAAAAAGGACAGTCGCGGAGCAAATTCGTCAATTTTCATTCCGGTGGCCAAACCAGTTCGGATGTATTCTAATCCGTCGGCTAGGGTGTAAGCCAACTCAATATCTGCGGTAGCTCCAGCTTCTTGCATGTGGTAACCCGAAATAGAAATCGAATTAAATTTAGGCATGTTTTTGCTGGTATATTCAAATATATCCGCAATGATTTTCATAGAAGGAGTAGGCGGATAGATATAGGTATTTCGCACCATAAACTCTTTAAGAATGTCGTTTTGAATGGTTCCCGAAAGTAATTCGGGTGCTACACCTTGCTCTTCGGCAGCTACAATATAAAAGGCCATAATTGGTAAAACCGCACCGTTCATCGTCATAGAAACCGACATTTCGCCAAGTGGAATTTGGTCGAATAATATTTTCATATCCTCAACCGAATCGATGGCAACGCCCGCTTTTCCTACATCTCCAAAAACGCGTTCGTGATCCGAATCATAACCCCTATGCGTTGCTAAATCGAAAGCAACCGATAATCCTTTTTGTCCTGCGGCAAGGTTTCTTCTGTAAAAAGCATTGCTTTCTTCAGCAGTTGAAAATCCTGCATACTGCCGAATCGTCCAAGGGCGACGCACATACATGGTTGCATAAGGGCCTCTTAAATTTGGCGCAAAGCCAGCACCAAAACCAAGGTGTTCTAAATTAGAAATGTCTTCTTTAGTATAAGTTGACTTCACTTCAATTCCCTCCGCAGTTGTAAAATTATTAGCGATTGGAAATTGAGTTTCGGAAGATTTTTGGTTTCCGCTAATTGTAATATGTTGTATGTTTTTTCTCATGTTATGCTTCTTGAGATAAACGTTCTTGTTCTAATTTTTCAGCCAATCTTTTTTCAATAATTGGGGTGATCAACGTTTTTCTTGGATTTTGTTTTAAGAAAGGATACAATTCCAAGTCGTTTTTCATTCGGTCGTTTTTGTTAGGATATTTATTGGTTCCTAATAAAACTTCTTTGCCGCTATCAATTAAATCTTGTTCTTTTTGCGCGCTTTCGCTAATTTTTCTTTGGATAACTCCTTCTTTTAATAACGCTAAAAACCCACCTTTTTCTTCAATTTCTTTAAACAATAAAAGTGCTTTTTCGGCCAATTGTTCGGTTAGCGATTCTATATAATAAGCTCCATCTGCCGCGTTTTTTACTTTATCAAAAAAGCTTTCGTGTTTTAAAATCAACAACTGATTTCGTGCAATTCGATCTCCAAATTCATTGTCTTTATGGTACAACGCATCATAAGGTAAATTAGCCACTGCATTAGCTCCACCTAGAATAGCGCTCATGCACTCGGTAGTGGTGCGCAACATATTTACATTGTAATCGTAAATGGTTTTGTTACGTTTACTAGGCGTTGCAATAAGGTTACACTCAAAATCGTGTTGGTATTCTTTAGCCAATGTATTGAATAGAATACGCAAGGCACGAAGTTTTGCTATTTCAAAGAAATAGTTTGTTCCAACGGATACTTCAATTGAAATGGGTTGGTTTATGTTTGGAATTCTATTAAAATATTCATTTACATGCGCTAAAGTGTATGCCAATTGTTGCACAATCGTAGCGCCAGCATTTTGGTATAATCCACCATCTATTTTAATAACAGGAAAACTGGTATTGGATGTTATAGTTTGTAGGTTTTCAAAATCTTTTTCAAAAGAATCAAACCAATTTCCATCTTTAGCCAATTGCCCAATAGGATCTATTAGAATAACAAAATTGAATTTATTTTTGAGAGCATACTCTTGAATTGATGCACAATATTCTTTAGATAGAAAAGGTATATTCAAGTAATACGTTACATTTTCTTCGGGTAGATTATGCATTAATTCTTCAATTGCAATCGATTCATTTTCTAGAGTAAACCGAATAATTTCAGCACCTCTACTCAAAGTGTCTAATGCTCTTTGATTAGAGAGTTTAACATCATGAACAAAGATGTTTTGCACAATTGCAAAAGGTTTAAATAGAGTGTTATTTTCAATAGTTTTACCGTCCTCGTCATTATGGTAAAAAGGTTTAACTTTAATTCCCTCAGGGCTTTCCCAAACTAGGGTTTCGTTATAATCAGCTCCTTTTAATTCGTATTGAATTTGTTGTTTCCATTGCTTGGAACCAACGCTTTCAAATTCTGAAAAAAGTGTGTTTTTTGTTCTCAAAATTATTTTGCTTATTATTACTTCAAATTTAGGATAAAATAGCTATCAAAAATGAAATTATTTTGATTTTTTGTTAATTAGATATACACTTAATAAAATGTAATTCCTGAATGAGATAATTGCGAATCTTTGCAGAATAAAGTAGTTAACGCTTCGCTTTTTCTATACTATCTTTAATTTTGTCCTTTTCAAATTCAATAATATAGATGTCTTCGCTGTCGCGTTTCATGTAGTATTTTTCTCTTGCATACCGTTCGGTTTGCCCAGGGTTTTTAAGTTTTTTTATGCTTTGTTCGTCTTTAGCAATTTCCTCTTTGTAATAGGTTTTATTGTCCTCTAATTCGTCAATTTGCTTGTTTAAGATTCTTTGATCTAAATACGATTGGTTATCTAAAAAAACCATCCAAACGGTAAAAAATAAAAACACCAAAGTATACCTACTCCCTAAAAACTTTAGGAAAGGATACTGAAGCAATAAATTTTCATACCAATTTTTCATTTGAATTAAGTTAGTCGTTGGTTTATTACTGCACGAACTACATCAATGGCAACGGTATTGTATTTATCATTCGGAATGATAATATCGGCAAAGGCTTTAGTAGGTTCAATAAATTGTTGGTGCATAGGTTTCAATGTAGTTTGGTAGCGATTCAACACTTCTTCCATATCTCTTCCACGCTCTGCAATATCTCTTTTTAATCTTCGAATCAATCGTTCATCCGAATCGGCATGTACAAAAACTTTAATGTCAAACATCTCTCTAAGTTCTTGATTGGTAAGTATTAAAATACCCTCTACGATCATTACTTTTCTTGGATGAGTCGTAACGGTATCATCGGTTCTATTGTGGGTAACAAATGAATATACCGGTTGGTTAATTGTTTTTCCTTTTTTTAACTCCTTCAAATGCTGAACTAAAAGCTCAAAATCAATCGCTCTAGGATGGTCAAAATTGATGTTGCATCTTTCCTCATAAGACATGCCGTTGGTTTCCTTGTAATAGGAATCTTGAGAAATGATTCCAACTTCAGTTTCAGGAAGTTCGTTCATGATCTGTTGAACTACTGTAGTTTTTCCAGATCCTGTTCCGCCAGCAATTCCTATTATTAGCATATTTGAAGTGTTTAGGTTTGTACAAAAATAGAATAATAATTGGAAATTATGAATTTAAACTAATGATTTCTATTTATTAAAATTTTTCGAATACCCCCAATCCAAATAGAGCAAAATCATACTTAACGGGATCTTCAGGATCTAATATTCTAAGGTTTGCATCCAGTTCGGCAAGGGCTTTTCCGTCATTTTGAGTTCTTGTTAACAAACCCAATTTTCGGGCTACATTTCCCGAATGTACATCCAGCGGGCAACTTAATTTAGAAGGAGATATGTTTTTCCAAATTCCTAAATCAACTCCATTTGTATCTTGACGGCAATTCCAACGAAGCCACATGTTAATGCGTTTACTAGAGGAATTTTTGCTTGGATCAGAAACATGCTTTTCTGTACGAACAGAATGATCTAATTCGAAAAATATTTTTTTAAATTCACTTATTGCATTTTGCAAAGAATCCGGTTCTTGGTACTTGTTGAAAATTGCTTCCATTCCGCCATGGTTGGAATAAATGTTTTGAAGACTTTTTATGAAATAAATAAAATCGTGGCCGTTAAAGGTTCGGTGAACAAATTTCTCTAGTTTTTCAAGGTGGTGTTTTTCGTGGTTTTGAATAAAATCAAAAGGTGAGTTCCCTAATAAATCCATCATTTTATTAGAATTCTGAATGATCATTTTACGGTTTCCCCAAGCAATTGTAGCCGAAAGAAATCCAGCAATTTCAATATCTTCTTTTAAGGTATACCGATGCGGAATTTGAATAGGATCGCTTTCAATAAAATTAGGACGATTGTAAAGTGCTACTTTTTCGTCAAGAAATGATTTTAATTCTAATTTATTCATTGATACGAAAATTTCTAGCTGCTTATCAATCCATCAACCATAACCAGTTTTCTGTCGGCCATATTGGCAAGTTCTTCGTTGTGGGTAACAATTACAAAGGTCTGTCCAAATTCTTCTCTAAGTTTGAAGAACAATTGATGTAAATTTTCGGCAGAAGCCGTATCTAAATTCCCGGAAGGCTCATCGGCAAATATCACCAAAGGCTTGTTGATTAAAGCTCTAGCCACGGCAACACGTTGTTGTTCTCCGCCAGAAAGGGCATTGGGTTTGTGTTCCATCCTATGCGAAAGTCCTAAGTAATCTAGCAGTTTTTTGGCCTCTTTTTCAGTTTCCGATTTATCTTTTCCGGCTATGTAAGCTGGAATACAAACATTTTCTAGAGCAGTAAATTCAGGCAATAATTGGTGAAATTGAAATATAAATCCCAAATGATTATTCCTAAATTTTGATAACATTTTATCATTTTTATTCAGAATATCTTCTCCATTTATAAATAAGGAAGTTTCATTTTCAATTGATGGTTTATCTAATGTGCCTAAAATTTGTAAAAGTGTAGTTTTTCCTGCTCCCGAGGCACCAACAATTGAAACGATTTCTCCTTTCTTAATATGTAAATCCACACCTTTTAGTACTTGTAAACTATCGTAGTATTTTTGAATGTTATGGGCTTTAATCATGCTTCAATTTTTCACAAAGTAACAAAGTATTTTGATAATTATAACACATATAGATATTATTTATACCCCAATAATTATTTAATTTTTTATTTAATGTTGTTTTTTGTTTAATTATTATGTACATTTGTTAAACAAAATTTAAACTACATTTTTTTGAAAACAATATTAGATAAAGAGATTTACGATTTAATTGGAGACAATCACCAAATGACTTCTGCCGAAACACCATTACGCGCCGATGCATTTGCTAAATCGGATGCTGATAAAATGGCTGCAATTGAAAATCATTTCCATAGCATTATGGAAGAAATGGGATTGGATATGACTGATGATAGCCTTCAGGGTACACCTCACAGAGTTGCCAAAATGTTTATTCAAGAAATATTTTCGGGGTTGAATCCTGCAAATAAGCCTAAAATTTCTGTTTTTGATAACAGTTATCATTATGATAAAATGTTGGTTGAAGCCAATATTAGTTTTAATTCTACTTGCGAACATCATTTTTTACCTATAATAGGTAAGGCACATATTGGTTATGTTTCCAGCGGAAAAGTAATTGGTTTATCTAAATTAAATCGAATTGTAGATTATTATTCGCGTCGTCCTCAAGTGCAAGAGCGTTTGATTATGCAGATTTTTAACGAATTGAAAACCGTTTTAGAAACTGATAATGTAATTGTAGTTATGGAAGCAACACATCTTTGTGTTTCAAGCCGTGGTATCAAAGACGAATCGAGTTATACTTCAACGATTCAATATGGGGGAGTGTTTAACGAGAAAGAAAATCGAAATGACTTTTTTAGTTTGATAAATAAAGAAAAATAAAAATTAAAGGAACTATTTAGTTCCTTTTTTCTTTTCTAAGAAATCGACTATAAATCCAAGTTTAAGCATTTGAAGCATCTTCTTTTCAATTCTCCAGAAGAAGTCAAATTGCCCAAAAATAAATCCAATCGAAACCAATAAAATTTGATAGATTGGAAAAATGATTACAATATATAGCGGAATATAAAGTGCAAGGTGATGGGTGTCTTTTGAAATACCCAACCAGTTTAGAATAGGTTTAGACAACATTGCTGCGGTAGATCCAGTTAGGGCAAATACCAAAATAATGACAACTACTTGCCAATTATTTTTTAGATTCCAACGCTGTTTTAAATTTGCCATTCTTAACTAGATAGAGTACAAAATTACTTAATTATTATTCTATTTGTATTAATTGAACTATTTTAAATAAAAAAATCCAAATTGTGAAATTTGGATTTTAATGTAATGGGTTTAGGAAATATTATTTCAAAAGTCCTATTATTTGTTCTGCTAATTCGGTTCCGATTCGATCTTGTGCTTCCAAAGTTGCTGCCCCAATATGTGGAGTTAATGAAATTTTTGGATGCATTAAAATTTTAATCTCTGGAGTTGGTTCGTTTTCAAAAACATCCAATCCTGCAAATAAGACTTTATTGTTATCTAAAGCTTCAATTAAAGCTACTTCATTAATAACTCCGCCACGCGCACAGTTTACAATTCCTACATTGTCTTTCATTTGAGCCAATTCAGCTGCATCTATAACATAACCGTCTTGTGCAGGCACGTGTAATGTAATGAAATCAGAATGCTTGAATACATCCTCCAATGGTTCGGTGATAATGTCTACATTAATAAATTGGCCATTATAAAAATCAACTTTAATTTCGGCTTTACTTACAAATTTATCGGCAGCAATAACTTTCATTCCAAGTCCTAGTGCCATTTTAGCAACCGCTTGACCGATTCTTCCAAAACCAATAATTCCAATAGTTTTACCACGCAATTCTATTCCGTTTGCGTATGCTTTTTTCAATCCATCAAAATTGGAATCTCCTTCAAGAGGCATGTTTCTATTGGCATCGTGTAAGAAACGAACCCCCGAAAATAAATGTGCGAAAACCAATTCGGCAACGCTTTCTGAAGAAGATGCTGGTGTATTAATTACTTGCTTTCCGTTGGCACGCGCATATTCTACATCGATGTTATCCATTCCAACACCGCCACGGCCAATAACTTTTAAGCCAGGGCAAGCATCAATAATGTCTTTACGAACTTTGGTTGCACTTCTTACTAATAAAACGGTTACATCATTATTATTTATAAAATTGGCGACTTGTTCTTGTGCAACTTTAGTAGTGATTACTTCAAAACCTCCTTTTTCTAAAGCTTCAATTCCGCTTTTTGAAATTCCGTCGTTTGCTAATACTTTCATTTTTATTGTAATTGTGAGGGACGAGATATTCGAGCCTCTATTATATTAATAATTTAAATTTGTTTTTCTAGGGCTTGCATTACATCAACCAATGCTTGTACACTTTCTAGAGGCATTGCATTGTACATTGATGCGCGGTATCCACCAACAGAGCGGTGTCCTGGTAATCCAGAAATTCCAGCTTCTTTCCACATTTTGTCAAATATAGGAGCGTGGCTTTCGTCGTTCAATAAGAAAGTAGTATTCATGATACTTCTGTCTTCAACGGCAGCCGCACCTTTGAATAATGGATTTCTGTCGATTTCAGCATAAAGCAAAGCTGCTTTAGCCTCATTAATTTTTTCAATTGCAGCAATTCCTCCCAAGTTTTTCAACCATTGAAGCGTTAATAACGAAGCATATACCGGGAAAACAGGCGGTGTATTGTACATGCTTTCTGCTTTGATGTGTTTTTCGTAATCCAACATACTCGGAATGTATCTACCTGATTTTCCTAATATTTCTTCTTTCACAACCACCAAAGTTGTACCTGCAGGTCCCATATTTTTTTGCGCTCCCGCATAAATCAAATCAAATTTAGAGAAATCTAAAGTTCTAGAAAAAATATCCGAACTCATATCGCAAACCACAGGAACATTTGTTTCTGGAAACGATTTCATTTGGGTTCCAAAAATTGTGTTGTTGCTAGTGCAGTGAAAATAAGAAGCATCCGCAGGAATATTATATCCTTTTGGAATGTGGTTGTAATTTTCCTCTTTAGACGAAGCTACAATTACCGTTTCACCAAAATGTTTTGCTTCTTTAATGGCGTTGTTTGCCCATGTCCCTGAGTCTAAATAAGCCGCTTTTCCATCGGTTTGCATTAAATTATAAGGAACCATTAAAAACTCTAAACTAGCGCCTCCTGCTAAAAATAGTGCTTGGTATCCTTTACCTTCAAGTCCTAATAGTTCTAAAACTAAGGCTCTTGCTTCGTCCATAACGGCAACAAAATCTTTGCTTCTGTGCGATATTTCTAATAAAGATAAATCTGAATTATTGAAATTTAAAATAGCTTGCGCCGATTTTTCAAATACTTCTTGTGGTAAAATGCAAGGTCCTGCGCTGTAGTTGTGTTTTTTCATGGTAGTAGTTCCAAATTTTTAAAGTGCAAATTTCGGAAATACCAATCGGAATTGTAGTTATATTTTATCAAAAATCAGGGTATGTTATTAACGAAATCGTAATAGTTCATAACATATTATATCAATAATGTATTGGGTAAATTTAAGAAAGTTGCAATAAGAAATCTATGGTGTTGACATTGTCTGCATAGTCCCATAGTTTTGGTTTTTGGGTTTCCCCAAATGGGATGCTGTTTTCAAAATAATCCTTGCAAACAATACACTGAATTTGATCGGCATCAGCTTCAAGTCGATTTTTTAGTAATTCAATATCCTCATAATATTCATAAAACAAAGACGAAATGGGAGAGGAGTAACTGGTGTCTTCTTTTATGGTTAGAAACTCGTTATCCAATAATTTGAAATTACTCATTAAGAAGACCGCTTTATTGTAATCGTAATTATTAGCGTATTTTTCATAATAAATCACCTCTTTTTGCTTGTAAATGGCTTGAAAAAAGGCATCAAAATTGTAACCCTTTGGTACAAATAATTTAGAAACATTGCGGCATCCCAATCCAAAATACCTGAAAATATCTTCGCCTAAATTCTCTAAATCTTCCGCAGTTTCATTTCCTGTTAACACGGCAACGGAGTTTCTATTTTTTCGAATAATACTTGGTTTGTCTTTAAAATAATATTCAAAATAGCGCGACGTATTATTGCTTCCTGTAGCAATAACGGCATCAAAATGCTCCAATTTGTCATCGGTAAATGTAATGTAGTTTTTAATTTCTGGATTGATAGAAATCAAATAATTGGCTAAAAAAGGTAATAATTTTTGATCGTTTGACGAAGTTTTAACCTGTACTTTATGTCCGGAAATCACCACCGATAAAAAATCATGAAATCCAACCAACGGAATATTTCCAGCCAATATTAATCCAACCGTTTTAGGTTTTATATTGCTAAAATCATAGTTGGATAACCACTCGTTTAAATTAGCTTCTGTTAACGCTTCTGCCCAGGATTGTATTGCAAAATATACTTGTTCATGAGTAAACCAGCCATTGTGAGATTGTGATAATTCAATCAATTTTAGAAATTCATCATAAAACAAATCATTGTTTTTTACGGCAGCGTTTTTGGTAGATTTATCCAATGAAAATTGACTTAAAAACTCTCCTAAAGCAATAAAACACTTTTTTTTATCGATTTGTAACATTTGTGACTTGTATATGAATGGTTTTGATTGTAATTTTGCACAAAATTAAACAAAAGTATTGAGGATTTACGATTATGGATTTACGAATATTTTTTTAAATCCCAAATGGTAGTATCTCAATTCCTAAATATAATGTTATGGCTATTATAATTACAGACGAATGTATTAATTGCGGAGCTTGCGAGCCGGAATGTCCAAATACAGCTATTTACGAAGGAGCTGATGATTGGCGTTATAAAGATGGAACCAAGTTGAAAGGAAAAGTTATTTTACCAGACGGAACTGAAATTGATGCTGATGCAGCGCAAACTCCAATTTCTGATGATATTTATTATATTGTTCCAGGGAAATGTACCGAATGTAAAGGGTTTCACGAAGAGCCACAATGTGCTGCGGTTTGTCCAGTAGATTGTTGTGTTCCTGATGATAATCATGTGGAAAGCGAAGAAACCTTATTAAACAGACAATCGTTTTTACACAACGAATAGTTTTTATAAAATAGAAACGAATCCTGAAGCTGTCTTCGGGATTTTTTTTGCACTAATTATTATAATAGAATGTGTTTCAAAAACTTTTAAACTTTCAATTAATAGAAGTATATTTGCACACTTTTAAAACAAATTCATAATGAAAGCAGGAATTGTAGGCTTACCTAATGTAGGAAAATCAACTTTATTTAATTGTTTATCAAATGCAAAAGCGCAAAGTGCAAACTTTCCTTTTTGTACTATCGAACCAAATATTGGTGTGGTAAATGTACCCGATCCAAGAATTGTTCGTTTAGAAGAATTAGTTAAGCCAGAGCGTGTTCAAATGGCAACTGTAGATATCGTAGATATTGCAGGTTTGGTAAAAGGAGCAAGTAAAGGAGAAGGTTTAGGAAATCAATTCCTAGGAAACATTAGAGAATGTAATGCTATTATTCACGTTTTACGTTGTTTTGATAACGATAATATTGTGCACGTTGATGGTAATGTAAATCCAATACGCGATAAAGAAACCATCGATATTGAATTGCAATTAAAAGATTTGGAAACAGTTGAAAAACGTTTGGAAAAAACCAATCGTGCTGCCAAAACTGGAAATAAAGAAGCCCAAGCTGAAAAAGCATTGTTAGATAGAATTCGTGAGACTTTGATGGAAGCAAAATCGGCTCGTACGGTGGTTCCTCAAAATCAAGATGAGGTGGATATGATGGAAGAATTCCAATTAATCACCACAAAACCTGTTTTGTATGTTTGTAACGTAGACGAGGCTTCAGCTGTAAACGGAAACAAATATGTTGACCAAGTTCGTGAGTTAGTAAAAGATGAAAATGCAGAAGTGATTATTCTTTCAGTAGGAGCAGAAGCAGATATTACCGAATTAGAAAGCTACGAAGAGCGTCAAGTGTTTTTAGAAGACATGGGATTAACAGAGCCAGGTTCGGCTGTATTAATTCGTGCAGCGTATAAATTATTAAAATTGCAAACGTATTTTACGGCTGGTGTTAAAGAAGTTCGCGCTTGGACTATTAACATCGGAGATACAGCACCAAAAGCAGCAGGAGTTATCCATACCGATTTCGAAAAAGGATTCATCCGTGCTGAAGTGATTGCATTTGAAGATTTCTCTAACTTTGGTTCTGAAGCTAAAGTAAAAGAAGCTGGAAAGTTAAGAGTAGAAGGAAAAGAATACATTGTAAAAGATGGTGATGTAATGCACTTTAGATTTAATGTGTAATATCTAGTTTACTAATAAAATAAATTCAACTATGGCATTACAAGAAGAATTTGAAAAACAAGGACTTTGGCTCTTTAGATATAGAGGTGTTTTACCTATCATTATTTTGGTAATAGGTTTTGTACTTTTTATTCAAACAGAATTAAATCCTGATTCTTTTTTTCTGAAAAATTCACCATACGAGATTTATTTTGAGATGTTTTGTCTTGCAATTGGACTTTTTGGCTTATTCATTAGGATTTGCGTTATTGGGTTTACACCTAAAAACACATCGGGTAGAACTGTAAAAAATCAAGTGGCGGATACTTTGAATACAAAAGGAATGTATTCTTTAGTAAGACATCCTTTGTATGTGGGAAATTATTTCATGTGGCTTGGACCTGCAATTTTATCTGGAAATTTTTGGTTTGTTGTTGCATTTACCCTTTCCTATTGGGTATATTATGAGAGAATAATGTACGCAGAGGAGCAATTTTTAAGAAATAAATTCGGAAGTATTTATACCGATTGGTCTAATAAAGTACCAGCATTTGTCCCTGATTTTAAAAATTTCATAAAGGCTGATTTGTCCTTAAGTTGGAAAAAAGTAGTGCGAAAAGAGATTACAGGTATCTTTGTTTTATTTGCTATTTTCTTTGTTTTCG
>NZ_JBEIDX010000021.1:0-38443 GCF_040383245.1 Flavobacterium sp.
AACAATATTATATATATAAATTTAATTTATTGATTTTATATTTGCATAATAATTAATTATAGTCATGACCATAACTCAATTACAATATGTTCTAGCAGTTGCTGAATATAAAAATTTCACTTTAGCTGCCGAAAAATGTTTCGTTACGCAACCTACTTTAAGTATGCAAATACAAAAAGTAGAAGAAGAACTTGGAATTCAAATTTTTGATAGAACAAAAAAACCAATTCAACTTACAGAAATTGGACACAAAATTGTTAATCAGGCAAAAAACATAGTAAACGAAGCCGACCGTATTCAAGACATTGTACACCAACAAAAAGGCTTTATTGGAGGAGAATTTAGATTAGGTATAATTCCTACAATAATGCCTACGCTTTTACCGATGTTTTTGAATAATTTTATAAAAAAATACCCAAAAGTTAAATTAATAATTGAAGAATTACATACCGAGGACATCATTTTCAAATTAAATAATGGGCATTTAGATGCTGCAATCGCAGCTACTCCTCTAAATGAAGAAAAGATAAAAGAAATCGTTTTGTATTTCGAACCTTTTGTAGCCTATATACCTGAAAATCATGGCGTCTTTAATAAAAAAGAAATTGAAATTAGCGATTTGAATTTAGATGAAATTCTTTTACTACAAGACGGACATTGCTTTAGAGACAGTATATTAAACTTATGCAAAAGCGATAAAAATTTAGAAAACAATCATTTCAAAATTGAAAGCGGAAGTTTTGAAACCTTAATTAAATTAGCAGATGAAGGCCTTGGAACTACTTTGCTACCCTACCTACATACATTAGATTTAAAAGAGAAAGACCAAGCAAAATTAAGACATTTTGTTGAACCAAAACCAGCACGCGAAGTGAGTTTGATTTATCCAAAAAGTGAATTGAAAATTCATATCATCGATGCCCTGCGCTCAACTATAGCTGGAGTTATTAAAGGTGCAATTGTATTTCAGAATGTTCAAATAATAAGCCCGAAAGCTACTAAGTAATTACGCTTTTGTTGCTCGAAGCATTTCTCGTTTTCCAGGAGCACCAGGAAGTTTTTCAACTTTAAATCCGCATTCAAGCATGGCATTCTTAATGGAGGATCTACATGCATAAGTAACTAAAACTCCACCAGATTTAAGGGCAACATACATTTTTTTAAAGATGTCCAAAGACCATAATTCAGGCTGTACTCTAAAACCAAATGCATCGAAATAAATTAAATCAAATTGATTTCTATCGTTAATATCTTGAAAGAATTGTTGGCGTTTAGTTAGACTAAAATTAGCGGATAAATTGTGCTTTTCTTCCCAGGTTAATTGATGCATGGTTTCAAAATCACTTTGATATTCATTGGCTTGTAATTCAGAAACATAATTCATTAAAATTGCCTCTTCAAGCAACACTGGATATGCTTCTACCCCAACATAATCAACAGCTTTTTTGTATTTATTTGTTTCCAAAAAAGTTATAAATGCATTCAACCCAGAACCAAATCCTATTTCTAAAATTGATAAAGGTTGTTCTTTAAATAAATCAAATCCAAATTTTATAAAAACATGGTAAGCCTCTTGAATAGCGCCATGTTTAGAATGATAGCTTTCCTCCCATTCGGGCAAATGAATGGTTGTAGAACCATCCTTGGTTTGAATAATTTCGCGTTTCAAGAGTTAGTTTAGGTATAATTTTTTAATTTTCGGAATAGGTCCTCCGCATTTACCTTGATGACAGGTAATACAAGCCGTTACTCCATCATTAAAGTTTTGTTTTACATTTTTTGGATCCGAATAAATTAATTTTTGAGAAACAATAAAAGCCTTGGCTTTTTCATCAAAAAATGGATCTTTATCAGAACTGTCTGTGAATTTTGCAGTATAAATTTTGTTGAAGAATTCTGGAAATTCACCGACAGATTCTCCCTTTTCAATTTTACTTTTTATTTGCAAATTATAAACATACATCTGCTCCATAAGCGATGCCATTTCAGATAATTCGTACATTTCAAACTTTTTCTCTTTTTTACAAGAAGTTTCATTATTAGCGGTATTTTGCTCCTTTTTCTGACAAGAAAAAAAGCAAAATACCATCAATAAAATTAAATATTTATTCATTTTATTTTTTAATTAAAACGCCATCCGCCATAAAGGAATAGTTAGTTTCTGGAGCTACAATGCTGTCAATTGCTGCTTTTGATTTACCAGCATCTTTTGCATATTCTTTTAAATCATTAATAGAAGTTACTTCTACAAAGGCTTTTCCGTGAATGATTACTTCACTATTTGCTGCATTTTTTGGTACAAAAAATCCATAATCTTTAAATTTAATAAATGCCGATTTACCAGAACCTAATTCAATATTCATCCAACATCCCTTTTTCTGACAAACATCAACAATTTTAGAAAGCACCTTTACTTCTAATGTATCGGTCGGTTTTAATGAATCATACTTAGCTAGTAATTCTTCTTTACTAATAGCACCATCAGCAGATATACTATCACCAAATTTAACATAAGCTGCCGCCTCTTCAACTGGTTTTACCTCTGATTTCTTATTACAACTAGCAACCATTAGTAGTACTGTAACAACGTAAATTATTTTTTTCATTTTCAATTATTTATACATACAAAAATAGTTATATATTGAAAATAAACACGAAATAATCTTGCTTTTTTTTAATTTAACTATTCATTTTTTTAGTAGTTTTGCAAATTATTATTAATCAACAAAATAAATATTTAATCACGATATTCAACTAATTGATTTTTAGATTATTGAATAACTTTAAATATTATTAAATTACGCTGGATGAGTTTAAAAAATACTCTAGAAATTGATCTAATTAAAGCTTCTACTTCTAAAATAGATACAATTGATTTTGAAAACCTTGCATTTGGAAATGTTTTTACCGACCACATGTTGGTTTGTGATTTCAAAGAAGGATCTTGGCAAAAACCAATAATTAAACCTTACGAACCCTTTTTGATTGATCCGTCAGCCAAAGTTTTTCATTATGGTCAAGCTATTTTTGAAGGAATGAAAGCTTACAAAGACGATCAAGATGCGGTATGGTTATTTCGTCCTGAAGAAAATTTTCAGCGTTTTAACAAATCGGCTGTTCGTATGGCAATGCCTGAAGTTCCTGAAAATATTTTCATGGATGGCTTAAAAACTATTCTGGATTTAGATCGCAATTGGGTAAAAAAAGGAATTGGAAATACTTTATATATTCGTCCTTTTATGATTGCTGTGGGTTCAGGTGTGATTGCTCAACCTTCAACACAATACCGATTTATGATTATTCTTTCTCCAGCAAAAGCCTATTATTCTGGAGAGGTGAAAGTAATCATTGCAGAGCATTATAGCCGAGCGGCAAATGGTGGAATTGGTGCTGCAAAAGCAGCCGGAAACTATTCGGCACAATTTTACCCAACTAAATTGGCAAATGATAAAGGATTCCAACAAATCATATGGACCGATGATGCTACCCATACTAAACTGGAAGAGGCCGGAACTATGAATGTGTTTTTCAGAATTAACGATACTTTACTTACCGCGCCAACTAGTGAAAGAATATTAGACGGGGTAACGCGTAAAAGTTTAATCGATCTTGCAAAAAGAGAAGGTATGGATGTTGAAATTCGTTCCGTATTAGTTGACGAAATTGTAAACGCAGCAAAAGATGGTAGTTTAAAAGAAATCTTTGGGGCAGGAACTGCTGCGGTTGTAAGTCCAATTAGTGCATTTTCATTTAAAGATGTAGAATATTCTTTACCAAAATTAGAAAACTCCTTTGCGCATCAATTAAAAGATAAACTTACAAAAATTCAGTACAAAAAAGCTGAAGATACTTTTGACTGGACCTGTAAAGTATAAATAATTAAATTAAACAGAAAACCAACCATTAACCATTTCCTTTTCGGAATGGATAGCGTTTTTATGAACAAACTCGTTGGTTTTAGGCTCATATTGATACTCATTCTCCCATTCTTTATAATGGTTTGCTAATTCGTTTATACTGTCACAAACAAATATTATTTCTTCGGTAGTTGTTGTTGGATGTATTGACATACGAATCCATCCTGGCTTTTTAATTAAGTCACCAGATGTAATTTGGCATACCAAATCATTGGAAGTTTCTTGATCTACATGTAGCAAATAATGCCCGTAAGTACCGGCACAACTGCACCCCCCACGAGTTTGAATACCAAATTTATCATTCAACATTTTTACACCCAAATTAAAATGCAAGTCTTTAATATAAAAAGAAATAACACCCAATCGATCTTGATTTTCTTCTGCTAAAAGCACAATGTTTGAATTATCTTTTAATGCTTCAAATATAAAAGAAACCAATTCGTGTTCGCGTTTCAAAATATTTGAAACTCCCATTTTTTCTTTTAACTGGATAGCCAAAGCCGTTTTAATCACCTGTAAGAAACCCGGAGTTCCACCATCTTCGCGATCTTCAATATTGTCAATATATTTATGTTCTCCCCAAGGATTGGTCCAACTTACAGTTCCGCCACCCGGACAATCGGGAACACTGTTTTTGTATAGATTTTTATTAAATACTAAAACTCCAGAAGTTCCAGGTCCACCAAGAAATTTATGTGGTGAGAAGAAAATAGCATCCAAATAGCTCTCCGAATCTTGAGGGTGCATATTTATTGTAACATAAGGCCCTGAGCAAGCAAAATCCACAAAACAAACACCATTATTTTGATGCATTATTTTAGCCACTTCATGGTAAGGTGTTTTAATTCCGGTTACATTAGAGCAAGAAGTGATTGAAGCTATTTTAAAACTTCTATTTTGATATTGTTGGATTAGATTTTTTAAATTTTCAATAGAAAACAAACCCTTTTCATCAGCAGGAATTACCACCACATCGGCTATTGTTTCCAACCAAGAAGTTTGATTGGAATGGTGTTCCATGTGCGAAATAAATACGATTGGTCTTAACTCAGCAGGGATATTGGTAAATTCTTTTAAATTTTCAGGAATTCTTAATCCCAAAATACGTTGAAATTTATTCACAACGCCTGTCATTCCGGTTCCTGTATTAATTAATACATCGTCTTCGGTAGCGTTAACATGCTTTTTTATAATGTGTTTGGCTTCGTGATATGCCATGGTCATGGCAGTTCCCGAAACTGTAGTTTCGGTGTGGGTATTAGCAACAAATGGACCAAATTGATTCATCATTTTTTCCTCAATTGGACGATACAACCGACCGCTTGCAGTCCAGTCGGTATAAATAATTTTCTTCTTTCCAAAAGGAGATTCAAACTCTTGGTCAATTCCGATAATATTCTTTCGGAATTGTTCAAAATAAACTTCTAATTCGGTTTTGGTTTGCATCGAAATCATTGCTACTAATTTGACTTCAAATATACTACTATTAATTATTTTTTTATTATATTTGAAATAGAACCTATAAAAACAAAATGCGTTTACAATTAGAAAATAATTTTTCGAATAATTTACCTGCCGATTTAATCGAAACGAACGAAACGAGACAAGTAGTAAACGCTTGTTTTTCCTTCGTAAATCCAAGAATTCCATCCAACCCTAAATTAATTCATGCTTCAAAAGAAACAGCAGAATTAATAGGAATATCTAAAGAAGATACTGAAAGCGATTTATTTGTAAACTATTTTTCGGGCAAGAAATTGATTCCAAATTCGAGACCGTATTCAATGAATTATGCCGGACATCAATTTGGCAATTGGGCTGGTCAATTGGGTGACGGGAGAGCCATTTTATTAGCAGAAATAAAATTCAACAATCAAATACACGCCTTGCAACTTAAAGGCGCAGGAAGCACTCCCTACTCTAGAAGAGCAGATGGCTTAGCTGTTTTAAGATCATCGATAAGAGAGCATTTATGCAGTGAAGCAATGTTTCATTTGGGCGTTCCCACTACCCGATCTTTATCCTTAATTCTCACCGGAGACGAAGTTTTAAGAGATGTGATGTACGACGGAAATCCCGAATATGAAAAGGGAGCTATTGTTTGCAGAGTGGCCCCTTCCTTTATTCGATTTGGAAATTTTGAATTGTTTGCAGCACAAAATGACCTAAAAACCTTACAACAACTTACCGATTATACCATAAAACAGCACTTTCCTGAAGTTACTTCTATTGGAGTAACTAAATATTTAGATTTCTTTAAAGCAGTTGCAGATAAAACGTGTGAAATGATTGTGCACTGGCAACGCGTAGGTTTTGTGCATGGAGTTATGAATACCGACAACATGTCAATTTTAGGGCTCACCATTGATTATGGACCTTATGGCTGGTTGGAAGATTATAATTTCAATTGGACACCAAACACCACTGATAATGAGCACCGCAGGTACCGTTTTGAAAACCAACCTAGTATTGCGCAATGGAATTTATACCATTTGGCGAATGCCTTATATCCTTTAATCAAGGAAGCTAATCCACTTGAAAAAATATTAGCCGATTTCAAAAAAAATTACGATTCTAAGTACACTGAAATGATGCGAGCTAAATTAGGTTTGCACCAAGAATACAAAGAAGATGAACGATTAATTGATTCGCTTGAAAAAGTACTGCAAGTATCTGAAACTGATATGACAATCTTTTTCAGAGAATTAAGTTGGGTGAAAAAAAGTGATTCTGCAGGAAGTGCGCTTGCTACCATTCACGAAGCATTTTACAAACCGGAAGAAATAAAAAAAGAACTATTAAAATCTTGGGGGCGCTGGTTTGAAAAATACTTAAAGCGACTCAATCTAGAAACTGTATCAGATGCTGATCGAAAAACTAAAATGGATTTGGTAAATCCTAAGTATGTTTTGCGTAATTACATGGCGCAACTAGCAATTGATACAGCAAATAATGAGGACTATTCAATATTAGAAGAATTATACGAACTACTAAAAAATCCCTATTCTGATCAACCAGAACATGAAAAATGGTTTGCAAAAAGACCTGATTGGGCTAGAGATAAAATTGGCTGCTCTAGATTATCATGTAGTTCCTAGAAATTAAATTCCGGCTACGGCTTTAATCTCAACAATAATTCGAATTGCCAATGCATCAGCAGCTGCTTGCGTTGGAGCTTCGGTATATATTCTAATAATTGGCTCAGTATTGGATTTTCTTAAATGCACCCATTCGGAAGCAAAATCAATTTTAACTCCGTCAATTGAAGTAATATCCTCGTTTTTATATTTTTCGGTCATGGCAATTAAAATTGCATCCACGTCAATTTGTGGAGTTAATTCAATTTTGTTTTTACTCATGTAATATTGCGGATAACTCGCTCTTAATTCGGCCACAGTCACTTCTAAATTGGCTAAGTGTGTTAAGAATAAAGCTACACCTACAAGACTATCTCTACCGTAATGTGATTCTGGATAAATAATTCCGCCGTTTCCTTCTCCTCCAATTATAGCATTAGTTTCCTTCATCAAAGCAACCACATTCACCTCACCTACTGCGCTCGCTTGATAGTTTCCTTGGTGCTTATTTGTTATATCTCGCAATGCACGCGAAGACGACATGTTAGAAACCGTATTTCCTGGAGTTTTACTCAATACATAATCGGCGCAAGCCACCAAAGTATATTCTTCACCAAACATTTCTCCATCATTTGAAATAAAAGCCAAACGATCAACATCGGGATCAACTACAATTCCGAAATCAGCTTTTTCTTCAACAACCAATTTACAGATATCACCTAAATGTTCTTTTAATGGCTCCGGATTGTGAGGGAAATGACCGTTTGGTTCACAATATAATTTCACACATTCTACACCCATTTGCTCTAACAACTTCGGTATAATAATTCCACCCGAAGAGTTCACCCCATCAACAACAACTTTAAATTTTCTTTTAGCAACGGCATCGGCATCAACTAAAGGTAAATTCAAAACTTCATCAATATGAATATCCATATAGGCATCGTTCGAAATCACTTCTCCTAACGAATCAACATCAACAAAATCAAAAGCTTCGGCATCAGCAATCTCTAATATGCGTTCGCCGTCTTTTCCACTTAAAAATTCACCTTTAGAATTTAACAGCTTTAAGGCATTCCACTGTTTTGGATTGTGCGAAGCCGTTAAAATAATTCCACCATCGGCTTTTTCAAGAGGTACTGCAATCTCCACAGTAGGAGTTGTTGACAAACCCAAATCAATTACATCAATTCCAAGTCCAACTAAGGTATTAATAACCAAATTGTGAATCATAGGACCAGAAATTCTGGCATCACGACCAATAACAACGAGTAACTTTCTTCCGTTTTCTAACGCACCACTTCCTTCTTTCAAGAAAGTTCCATAAGCTGATGCAAATTTTACAGCATCTACAGGAGTCAAATTATCCCCTACTTTACCGCCGATAGTTCCACGAATTCCAGATATTGATTTTATTAATGTCATTGTAATAGATTAAAAGATTAGCCAGAAACAACAAAAGTATTCCTATAAATTTATGGCAAATATAGGTATTATACTTTTTATGGAAAAGCATGTTGGCCTAACAATTAATGCTAAAAATTCTATTTTTTCAAAAATATAAAAGTGATACCTTTGCAGTTCAATAAACTAAAACTTCTATGTTAGATCAAAAAACAATTGTTGCTTTAGCTACTCCATCCGGTGCGGGTGCAGTTGCCATCATTCGTATGTCGGGGGAAGCTGCAATAGGGATCGCATCGGAAGTATTTCAATCCGTTTCTGGAAAAGATATTACTACCCAAAAAACGCACACAATTCATTTAGGAACTATAACGGATGAAGGAAAAACTTACGATCAAGTATTACTTTCCCTTTTTAAAAACCCAAATTCCTATACTGGAGAAAATATAGTTGAAATTTCATGCCACGGATCTACTTACATTCAGCAGCAAATTATTCAGTTGTTATTGCGAAAAGGATGTCGCATGGCACAACCAGGTGAATTTACTTTGAGAGCTTTTTTAAATGGAAAATTAGATCTTTCTCAAGCTGAGGCCGTAGCCGATTTAATAAGTTCGGATAATGAGGCATCGCACCAAATTGCTATGCAACAAATGCGTGGAGGTTTTAGTAGTGAAATAGCTAAACTAAGAGAAGAATTATTAAATTTTGCTTCGTTAATTGAACTCGAATTGGACTTTGCCGAAGAGGACGTTGAGTTTGCTGACCGAACTCAATTTCATGATTTATTATATCGAATCGAATTTGTTTTAAAACGATTAATCGATTCGTTTGCAGTTGGAAATGTAATTAAAGACGGAATTCCAGTTGCGATTATTGGCGAACCCAATGTAGGAAAATCTACTTTATTGAATGCGCTTTTAAACGAGGAACGCGCTATTGTATCAGAGATTGCTGGAACTACACGAGATACTATTGAAGACGAATTGGTAATTGGTGGGATTGGTTTTCGATTTATTGATACCGCAGGAATTCGAGACACCCAAGATGTAATTGAAAGTATCGGAATTAAGAAAACATTCGAGAAAATCGAACAAGCTCAAGTAGTTTTGTATTTATTTGAAAGTTTAAAGTTTAAAGTTTCAGGTTCGGAATACATTAACGAAATTGAAAAAGTAAAAAATAAATACCCATTAAAACCGCTTATTGTTGTTGTAAATAAAACAGATTTAATTTCGGAAAAAGAAAAAGAAACACTTCAAAAACAACTTGAAAACTTAGAAGTAAAAACAATTTTCTTAAGTGCAAAAAACAAAACTGGAATTGAAAATTTAAAAACGCAATTACTTGCTTTTGTAAATACTGGAGCGTTACGAAATAACGAAACAATAGTCACAAATACAAGGCATTACGACTCACTACTTAAAGCTTTAGAAGAAATTCAGAAAGTAAGCTTTGGCTTACAAGCCAACATCCCATCGGATCTAATGGCAATTGATATTCGACAAGCTTTATATTACTTTGGAGAAATTACCGGTGAAGTCACTAACGATGAACTACTGGGTAATATCTTTGCCAATTTCTGTATCGGAAAGTAATTTAACTATTGATTAACAATATAATCAAAACCATCTAAATACTTTTGTTTGCATTATTATCCAAATGAAAGTATTTACATTTTATAAAACACTAGTATTCCTTACTTTGATTCTAGCTTTGTTTACTTCTTGCAAAAAGGAGTTTTCAGGCGAAGATTATACAGCTTATTTTGGAGGAGAAGTATTGAATCCTACTAGCAACTATGTGCTTTTTTGCAAAAATAATGTAATCATTGATTCAATTCCTCTTAATGAAGATCATACTTTCTTTAAAAAATTTGATTCACTTGCTCCAGGTTTATACACCTTTAAAATAGAACCCGAATACCAATATGTTTATTTTGATAAAAACGACAGTATCAAAGTGCATGTAGATTCTAAAGATTTTGACGAATCAGTTAATTTTTGTGGTCGTGGTGATCAAAAAAACAACTTTTTAATGGATATGTATTTGCGTAATGAAAAAGACAAAGACAATTTGTTTGAAGTATTTGATTATAAATGGAACCGCTACAACCAACACATTAATAAAACCAACATAGATAATCAAAAATATTACGCATCCAAAAAAGAAGAAATTAAATGGAATGATGCCTTTGATGTATACGCAAAAGCAATTGTAAATTTTCCACATTATACCAAAATGGAAATTTATCCAATGATTCATGAGATGCGAACTGGAGAAGATGTTACCTCACAACTTCCAAAAAACTACTATGCATTTAGGAATAAAATTGATTTTGGTAATGAGGCTTTGGCTGATTTTTCTCCCTTTGTAATGTATTTAGATCACATGTTAAACAACGTAGGTTCAATTCACTACCACAATCATTTCTCGGAAGTAGATTTGGCTTTAAAAACCAACATCAACAAACTAAACATTGCCGATACACTTATTAAAAATGAGCACATCAGAAATATGGTGTTAAATAATATTGCGCTAAAATATTTGTTGGAAGACCAAAACATGGTGAATAATCAGGAATTCTTAAAAACCTACCATAAATATTCTACTGATAACAGTAAAAAGAATGAAGTTTTGAAAATTGGAAATTCCATTCAATCCTTAACTAAAGGCAAAAAACTTCCTTCTGTACAATTAATTACTCCTGATGGGAAAATAACCAATTCAGATGCAGTTATTACGAAAAATTCGGTGGTTTTCTTTTGGAGTGAAAAATTATCTTCGCATTTACTCGCTGCTCACAAAAAAGTATTGGATCTTAAAGATAAATACCCTAATTACAATTTTATTGCCATCAACTTAGATGCAAACACCTATAAATGGAAAGAAATCCTACCTAAATACAAATTTGAAGGTATAACCGAATTGCACTGCGCCAATTTTGAAGACATCAAAAGCAAATGGGCCATTACCAAAGTACACCGCACTTTAATTATTAATTCCGACAAAACCATTAAAAACGGTTTCACTAACTTGTTTGATGTGTATTTTGAGGAAGATTTAAAGTAAGGATCAAGGACTTGGTCTCAAGACACTGATTTTCCATTAGTTCCATAATCTCTAAAAATAGCTAAATAAAAAAGCGACTTTCATTTCTGAAAGTCGCTTTAGTAGGAAGTATAAATTTGGGATTATTTATTTCCTTTCTCGAAATCAGCAATAAATTGCGCCAATCCGATATCAGTAAGTGGGTGTTTTAACAACCCTAAAATTGCAGATAATGGCCCTGTCATTACATCAGCACCAATTTTAGCACAATTTACAATGTGCATAGTATGACGAACTGAAGCAGCAAGGATTTGAGTTTCATAACCATAATTGTCATAGATTTCTCTAATTTCTTGAATCAAGTTCAAGCCATCTGTAGAAACATCGTCTAAACGACCAACGAATGGAGAAACAAATGTAGCGCCTGCTTTAGCAGCTAACAAAGCTTGCCCGCAAGAAAACACTAAAGTTACATTGGTTTTTATTCCTTTATCAGAAAAATATTTACATGCCTTAATTCCGTCTTTTGTCATTGGAATTTTTACTACAATTTGATCGTGTAAATCTGCCAACTCCTCACCTTCTTTGATCATTCCTTCATAATCGGTAGCGTTTACTTCGGCACTTACTTCACCATCCACGATAGTGCAAATGTCAACGTAATGTTTTAAGATATTGTTTTTTCCAGTAATTCCTTCTTTAGCCATTAACGAAGGATTGGTTGTAACCCCATCTAAAATCCCTAGTGATTGCGCTTCTTTAATGTCATTTAGGTTTGCTGTGTCAATAAAAAATTTCATAGTTTGTATGTTATAAAGTTGTGTTTATTTTGCAAAATTACAAATTTCAATTTCAATAATCAATTTATTAGGAGCTGATCTTAAAATAACTTATTCAAACTTCCATTATCTATAACTTATAATGATTCATGAGGATTTTCTCATAGACTTTATCAGGTAAAATTCGTTTCAAAACGATGGAGAATTTTTGCATGAAAGCACCAATTTTATAATGTCCTTTCGGACTTGGTGTTTGTATAATTTTATATATCGCTTCGGCCATTTCATCAGGATTGCTTCCACTATCTACATGTTCATTCATCATGCGTAGTGTAGTTCCATAAGGAATTTCATAAGCAGATTCTTTTATTAGCGGCGCATGAAATCTTCCGGCAGCTATATTGGTAGCAAAATCACCAGGAGCCACATTTGTAATGTGTATTCCGAAGGATTTTACTTCCATTCGCAGCGCTTCGGTAATAAGTTCTAAAGCACCTTTGGAAGCAGAGTAAATTCCGCGATAAGGCAATCCCATATATCCTGCAATTGAGGTTATATTAATAATCAATCCTGATTTTTGCGAACGCATAGCAGGCAATGCTGCTTTCATTACTTCGATAGGTCCAAAAAGATTGGTCTCGAAATTATTTTTGATTTCTTCGGTAGGAATTTCTTCAATCGGACCTGTAATCCCAACTCCAGCATTATTAATAACTACATCTATCCTTCCCGATTTTTGCAAAATTGTATCAATAGCCTGAGTAATACTTTCTTTATTTCGAACATCTAAAGCAAGTAAAGGAAATACCGAATCAGTAATTCGCTCTGGATTTCTGCTGGTTCCGTATACAATAAATCCTTTGGCATGCAAAAACTCTCCAATTGATTTTCCAATTCCTGAAGAAGCTCCGGTAATAAATACTACTTTACTCATTTCTTTATTTTTTTACTAAATCTTGCCCAAACTGAATCATATAACTGTTATTATCGTATATAGCAAACTCGCGCATATCCCAATCAAAATCTTCTATCTCGTAGGCAACTTTCACTTAATCTTTTATTTGATTCCAAAGCGTATCTACGTCATCGGTCTTAATATAAAAGGTACCTGAAAAATAAGGTCTTTCAAAGGGTGTATGTTCATTTGGTTTGGAAATCATGATTTCACAATCGTCTTTATGAATGGCTGCCCAACCCCAATCTTCACTATATTTTCCGCAGGTAAATCCTAAAATATCACAATAAAAATCGACGGTTTCGTGTAATTCTTTAGTCCAAATCATTGGGACTATTGGCTGGAATTTCATGGTATAAAATTTAAAGTTTAAAGATAAAAACTAAAATTAATATTTGATTGCTTTTTTCTAAAAAGTGAATTAAAACTCAGAAGTAGTTATAAAAAAAAATCCGAACCAAGTTCGGAAAAAAAATGGCAAGCGACCTACATCGCACCGCTCAACCACATACCTTTGCTATGTTCCCATCCTGGAGGATTTTGCAGGAGCTGGTCGTGTAGGACTTGCCAACGCAAAGATACAATCTTTTTATATTTTTGCAAGAAATTAACATCTTAAATAATACATTTGTATCTCTAATTTTTAATCTAATTATAATGAAAAATTATAACACGTTTAAATTCATTTTATTAGCTTCATTAATGGCAGTAAGTTGCAAAGTTGCAGATACTAGCGAAAGCTATTTTAGCTTTAATGAAGCGGTATTAAAAGCGCAATACACTTGTAAGGAGTCGGTTAAACTAGAGGTGATTGACAGCAGTAATAAAAAGATTGATAGTATAGTTTATTCAATTAACAACCTAAAAATAGGTTCGGTTAAAGGAAACGGTAAATTAAGCTATCCTTTAAAGGATCAAAAATTGGGATACCAAAATTTAAAAGCGAATGTATATTTTGAGGGAAATACAGAAATTGATTCCACAAGAATTGAATTGGTTTCAGAATTTGCTCCAAAAGTATTAACCTACACCATAGTAAATACCTACCCTCACGACATTAAATCATATACTGAAGGATTGGAATTTTACAAAGACACTTTATATGAAAGTGTTGGGCAATATGGAACTTCAAGATTGTTGAAAACCGATTATAAGACAGGTAAAATTCTTAAAAGCCTAAAATTAGAAGACAAATATTTTGGCGAAGGAATGACCATTTTGAATGACAAAATTTACCTATTAACCTATAAAGAACATATCGGATTTATTTACGATGCTAAAACATGGAAGTTAGAATCTACTTTTATATTTGACAAACCGGAAGGCTGGGGAATGACTAATGACGGAAAGAATATTTACTTTAATGATAGTTCTGAAAAAATTTGGACAATGGATCCGGCAACCCAAAAAACAACCGACCATATTAATGTATATTCTGAAAACAACAAGATTAAAGAAGTTAACGAGTTAGAATGGGTGGACGGAAAAATTTACAGTAACATTTACCTTAAAAAAGCTATTATCATCATCAATCCGAAGAACGGTGCTGTTGAAGCTATGCTTGACATGTCTAATTTAGAAAAGAAAATAACACAACTTCCTGACACCGATGTTTTAAACGGAATTGCCTATAACCCAAAAACAAAAACCTTTTTTGTAACAGGAAAAAATTGGGATAAAATGTTTGAAATTAGAATAAATCAATAGATTGATAAAAACAAAAAACAATTCAATTCCATAACAATATTAGTAGAATTGTATAGAGTTATATCTAAAAAAGTAGGTTTTGCAACTCATTTAATAGAAAATATTAACGAATATTAGTCAATCGAAACACCTTTACTAATACTTTAATTCTAATTTTAGTAATAGAAAATCAACAAAAAACAAAAAGTATATTGTGATTACTATCAAATACTTCAAAAAAAAAGCCAGACTATTTAGTCTGGCTTTCAATTTATCTAAAAAAAGAAATTAGTCTTTTTGAGATTGTTGAGCTAAGTTGTAAATAACAAGTCCAAATCCAATTTTGTTAATAGCATCAGCAATATTGTAAGCAACATCAACACTTCCTTTACCTAAAATACCAGTGTACCATCCGTCAGTTCCTAACATATATCCTAAAGGATAAATTGCCCAACCAACTAATACGAACCAGCATAAGATTTTGTGTGCAGACAATACATTTCCACCTGCAGCTTGAGCAATTTTAGATGCTTCACCTAACCAAATTTCATAAACAATTACGAAATAAGCGATACCTGAAATTAATCCCCATAACCATGCGTTTGGACGATCAATAGTTTCACCTGCATATCCAGTAACTAACATTACTAAAGATAAGAAGATCATTTTCCACATTAAAGATTGTTTTGCACCTGCAACTTTTAAGATTAGGTAAAACTCAACACACATTAATGGAACAGTTAAAGTCCAGTCTACATAACGGAAGAAAGTTGGCGACTCTTGAAAAGCAGTCCAATAATCTCTCATGTAAAAATAATGTACTGCAGCAATAAAGGTAATTAAACCTGAAACCAGTACAGAAACACGCCACTTTTTATCAAATTGATTTAATGATAAAAAGAAAAAAGCTGAAGCAGCCATCATAGCCATACAGCCAATAAAAAATGTAAATCCTACATAATCAGTAGGCAATAATTTGGAAATTGTTCCTGGGATAATCATAAAGTTTGTCATAAAATTAATTTTAATTGGTTTTTAAATTGGTTTTTAATTAGATTTGTTAAACAAACTTAATAAAAAAAATTAATAATAAAAAAACTATTTGTTTATTTTTTTTTATAAATTTTTAAACATAATTTAAATTTTTATGGGTAAAATTTCGAAAATCTCAATCATAGCAAGCTTTTTTGGTTTATGGATAGTTTCATTTTTTTCTAATAAAATTCAAATATTTTTAGGTTTTTCTTTGATTTTTACCTTTGGAATATTGCATGGAGCGAATGATTTGCTACTTATTAAAAAAAATAATAGCCCAAAAAAGACCTATAATTTTATTAAATCATTGCTAAACTATGTTTTAGTAATTATTTTTTGCGCTATTTTATTTTACTTTATTCCTGGACTTACTCTTATATTATTTATTTTAGTAAGTGCATTTCATTTTGGAGAACAACAATGGATAGAATTAATTAAAAATTACCCAAAATGGATTTCGTATTCAATTAGCTTTACCTATGGATTATTTATTTTTATGTTATTATTTATATTCCATGCTTCTGAAGTGGAAAAGATAATATTTGAAATAAGTAAATTTCAAATCTCTAATACTTTAATTCCTCTCTTATTTAATTGTATAGGGTCCTTATTCATAATAGCTATTGGCTATTCGTATTTTAAATTTGAAAAAATTAGGGTGAAAATTTTAACTGAACTATTTTACTTATTAATATTTACAGTAATTTTTAAAGCATCAAGTTTAATTTGGGGATTTGCAATTTATTTTATTTTATGGCACAGCATTCCTTCTATAATAGAACAAATGAATTTTTTATATGGAAAATTATCTTTTCAGAATTTTATTACCTATTGTAAATCAGCATTAATTTATTGGGCATTATCAATTATAGGAATAGTATCATTGTACTTTATATTTAAAGACAAACAACTATTTAACGCCATCTTTTTCTCATTTTTGGCAGCAATTACATTTCCACATGTTTTTGTTATAACTAAAATCTTTAATAAAAAGTAAAACCAATCCTAAGTAATAAAAAAAGCCAGACTAAATAGTCTGGCTTTTTATTTGATTCTGAATTAAATCAGAAGCGTATTATTTTACTTCTTCAAAATCTACATCTTGTGTATTATCACCTTGTGCTTCTTGAGAAGGAGCTTCTTGCGCTTGACCTTGGTCACCACCTTGAGCATACATTGCCTCAGTAGCTGTTTTCCAAGCTGCATTAACATTGTCTAAACCTTTTTGAATTGCTTCCAAATCTTGAGATTGGTGCGCCATTCTTAATTCGGTTAATGCATATTCAATTGCAGTTTTGTGCTCGTCTGATAATTTATCTCCAAGTTCTTTCAATTGAGACTCAGTTTGGAAGATCATGCTATCTGCTTCATTTAATTTTTCAGCTTTTTCTTTAGCAACTCTATCACTTTCTGCATTCATTTCTGCATCTTTTTTCATTTTCTCGATTTCCTCTGCAGTTAAACCTGAAGAAGCTTCGATACGAATGTCATGAGATTTTCCTGTTCCTTTATCAGTAGCAGAAACTTTGATGATACCATTAGCATCAATATCAAAAGTAACTTCAATTTGAGGAACCCCTCTTGGTGCTGGTGGAATTCCATCTAAGTGAAAGCGACCAATTGTTTTGTTGTCAACCGCCATAGTTCTTGCTCCTTGCAATACATGGATTTCAACTGATGGTTGAGAATCGGCAGCAGTAGAGAATACTTGAGATTTTTTAGTTGGGATCGTAGTATTTGATTCAATAAGTGTTGTCATAACTCCACCCATTGTTTCAATTCCTAATGATAAAGGAGTAACGTCTAATAACAATACATCTTTAACATCTCCAGAAAGTACACCACCTTGAATAGCTGCTCCAATTGCAACCACCTCATCAGGATTTACACCTTTAGAAGCTTTTTTACCAAAGAATTTTTCAACTTCTTCAGCAATTTTTGGCATACGAGTAGAACCTCCAACTAAGATTACTTCGTCAATATCAGAAACAGATAAACCTGCATCTTTTAATGCTTTAGCAACTGGCGCCATAGAGCGTTTTACTAAAGCATCTGTTAATTGCTCAAATTTAGCTCTAGATAATTTTTTAACTAAGTGTTTCGGTCCAGAGGCTGTAGCAGTAACATATGGTAAGTTGATTTCAGTTTCTGCAGAAGAAGACAATTCGATTTTTGCTTTCTCAGCAGCTTCTTTTAATCTTTGAAGAGACATTGGATCTAAACGTAAATCAATTCCTTCTTCAGTTAAAAATTCAGCAGCTAACCAGTCAATAATTTCGTGGTCAAAATCATCTCCACCTAAGTGCGTATCTCCATTTGTAGATAATACTTCAAATACTCCGTCTCCTAATTCAAGAACAGAAATATCAAATGTACCTCCACCTAAATCATAAACAGCAATTTTTTGATCGGTTCCTTTTTTATCCAAACCATAAGCTAACGCTGCAGCAGTTGGTTCGTTGATAATACGCATTACTTTAAGACCAGCAATTTCTCCAGCTTCTTTTGTAGCTTGACGTTGCGCATCATTAAAATATGCAGGAACTGTAATAACTGCTTCAGTTACTGTTTGACCTAAATAGTCTTCAGCAGTTTTTTTCATTTTTTGAAGTGTCATTGCTGACAATTCTTGAGCAGTATACAAACGACCATCAATATCTACTCGAGGTGTATTGTTGTCTCCTTTTACTACAGAGTAAGAAACTCTTTTTGCTTCTGCCGAAACTTCAGAAAAAGATTGTCCCATAAAACGCTTTATAGAAGCGATAGTTTTTGTTGGATTAGTTACTGCTTGTCTTTTTGCAGGATCTCCTACTTTAATTTCTCCGCCTTCTACAAATGCAATGATAGATGGTGTTGTTCTTTTTCCTTCTGCGTTAGGAATAACAACAGCTTCATTTCCTTCCATTACAGAAACACAGGAGTTTGTTGTACCTAAATCGATTCCGATTATTTTACCCATTTTTTGTTATATTTAATTTTAATTGTAAACTTATTTAATAACTCGACATGCAACAATCAATCTTTGTGCCATTGCAACAATTACATTAAAATGTCAGTTTTTATACTAATTGTCGTATTTATATATGACAAGATGACATTTTAGATGAATAAAAACTTGATGAATTATCATATTCTCAATAATAGCCAATTTCAAATATCATTTTATGAGTTATTCTAGTATATTTGTTTTCAAAATAAACATTTCTTTATGGAACACTGTATCTCGATTTTTGACATGCTTAAAATTGGTGTTGGTCCTTCAAGTTCTCATACCCTAGGACCATGGCGTGCTGCAGAACAATTTTTGACAGAACTTCGAGAATCAAATCAACTAGATAAAGTTCATTTTGTTAAAGTTGATTTATACGGTTCACTTTCCTTAACCGGTATTGGACATGCCACCGATTTAGCCGTGATGCTTGGCTTAAGCGGTCAAGATCCAGAAACTATTCCTGTAGATGCAATTTCTTCTATAGTAAAAGATATTAAAGACAATAACCTCATCTTATTAGGAAATGAAATTAAAATTCCTTTCTTTTCAGAGGAAGACATTCGATTTAACAAGAACTTTCTTCCTTTCCATGCAAACGGAATGACATTCACCGCTTCTTTTAACGATAATTCGGAATACACCTCAACCTTCTACTCTATTGGCGGCGGATTTGTAGTGAAAGAAGATCAAGAAAATTCCAATAAGAATAAGAACTTAAAATGTGCTTTTCCCTATTTGATTGATAACGCGCAAGATTTATTAAATTTTTGTAACGAACAAAACCGATCTATTTCGGAAGTTGTTTATGAAAATGAAAAAGCCATGCGATCGGAAGAAGCAATTAACCACGAACTAATGCGCATTTGGGAAACCATGCTCGAATGCATGTACATCGGTTGCCATAGCGAAGGCATCTTACCTGGTGGATTAAATGTACGACGCAGAGCATTTGATATGCATCAAAATTTAATTGGTGAAGCCCAATATACTAATCCTCAAGAATGGCTCGAAACCATTAGAAAAACCGAAGTAAAATTCCGCCAAATCTTAAAATGGGTTTCGTGTTTTGCTTTAGCGGTAAATGAAGTTAATGCTTCTCTTGGCCGAGTAGTTACCGCTCCTACTAATGGAAGTGCCGGAGTGATACCAGCTGTATTAATGTATTATTTGGTTATTGAAAACCATAACGCTGGCGAAAAAGAAATCAAGCAATTCTTAATGGTAGCAGGGGAAATAGGAAGTATCTTCAAGAAAGGATCTACAATATCAGCAGCAATGGGAGGTTGTCAAGCAGAAATTGGCGTATCTTCTGCAATGGCAGCAGCGGCACTTTGTGAATTATTAGGTGGATCTCCAGAACAAGTGCAAATGGCAGCTGAGATTGCTATGGAACACCACTTAGGATTAACCTGTGACCCAATTGGTGGTTTGGTTCAAATTCCGTGTATAGAACGCAATACTATGGGAGCAATTAAAGCGATTAATGCAGCGGAACTAGCACTTGAAACCGATGCCAAAAATGCCAAAGTTCCTTTAGATAAAGTGATTGACACCATGTGGCAAACTGCCAAAGACATGAACTCTAAATATAAAGAAACTTCAGAAGGTGGCTTGGCTGTTGCTGTGAATCTTGCCGATTGTTAGAATTCGTAACACCAACTCATCGTTGCAAACAAGTTTGAATTTACAGCCGAGTCATTTCTTAAGAAAACGGCTTCTTTTGAATTAAAGTAACGCAGTTCAGATCTAATTTTCATTTTAGAATTGGGCAAGTAATCGAAATTTAAAGAAGTCCCAAAAGTTTTAAATTCTTTACCACTAGCAATCAATACATTTTTTGCATCTTGGTAGTATTCGGCACGAACTGCCGTTTGCCATCTATTATTTATAGTATATTGTGTAATCATCACAGGACTAAACCAATTATCATATCCTTCCCCTACACTATTCTTTTGCAATCCATAATCAAATCCTAAGATAGAACGAAATTTACTATCCCATTTAACATCATAATACAAATTACTAAAATAGCGCGTTCTTAAATCGGTCGCTATTGATTCATCTCCAATAAATACACTCCAATTGAAAGTTGAACTTTCGGTTGGTTTATAAACTAATTGAGATCCTAAACTAGGTAGCGCTTTTGCGTTTGGTTTAGCAATTCGTTGCCAACCGTTAGTTAATAATCCGGAAAAACTCCATTTTGCCGAAGGTGAATAATTATATTTAAACCCAGTCATAAAATATGGTGAATTTTCACCTAATAAGGAACGAGTAAGTGTTAAATTAGAAGAAGAAATTGAAGTTTCAAAACCTATATAACTCGGCATAATTCCAACTTCAATATTGTGTTTCTTTTCTTTATCTAGATACAATCCAACAAAAGCTTCATTTACATATTTAATTTTCTCGTTTGCATAATTATCCTCTACATAAGTCCCCGAATGCAAAGCAAAACTTGCATAACCGTTTTCATAATTTATTTTAGTTCGAAGCAATCCAATGTTTAAATTAAATTCGTTTTGACGGTTGTAATTATACATGAAAGGTAATTTTTTTTCTGTATTCGAATTTTGAAAGTCATTGGCATAAAAGGTTTCTAAATAACCTGAGACTGAAATCGTAACATCTTTAGTTGCTTGAGAAAAAGCAGAAGCAGAAATTACTAATGTAAAGCAAATAAGCTTTTTTAATATTTTCATTTTATAAATTTAAAATACAAAATTAACCATTTTTATTTTCATTTATTAATTATAACAAATAGGTTTTACTACTTTTACAAACTTAAATTAAGATTACGAATTTAAATCTAAAGGGTATGTCAGTAGCTAAAAAGGATTATAAGAGAATTACAACTAAATCGTTAATTGAAATGAAAGCTAATGGAGAAAAGATTTCCATGCTTACGGCTTATGATTATTCAATGGCAAAAATTGTAGATTCTGCTGGAGTAGATGTGATTTTAGTTGGAGATTCTGCAAGTAATGTAATGGCAGGATACGAAACTACTTTACCAATTACATTAGATCAAATGATTTACCATGCATCTTCTGTAGTTAGAGCAGTATATAGAGCGCTTGTTGTAGTTGACTTACCTTTTGGGAGTTACCAATCAGATCCGAAAGAAGCACTTCGTTCTTCGATTAGAATAATGAAAGAAAGCGGTGGACATGCCGTAAAATTAGAAGGTGGAAGTGAAATTAAGGAATCAATAAAAAAAATTCTTAAAGCGGGTATTCCTGTTATGGGACATCTAGGTTTGACTCCGCAATCTATCTATAAATTTGGAAGCTATACCGTTCGAGCAAAAGAAGATGAAGAAGCAGAAAAATTAATTGAAGACGCAAAACTATTAGAAAAACTAGGCTGTTTCGCATTAGTTTTGGAGAAAATTCCGGCACATCTAGCTGAAAAAGTAGCTAAAAGCATCTCTATTCCTGTAATAGGAATTGGCGCTGGTGGTGGTGTTGATGGACAAGTATTGGTAATTCACGACATGCTTGGAATGAACAATGAATTTAGTCCCCGTTTTTTAAGAAGGTATTTAAATCTATACGAACAAATGACTACGGCATTAAGTAATTATGTAGCCGATGTTAAAAGCCAGGATTTCCCAAATGCTAATGAGCAATATTAGTTTAGTGACAAAAAAATAGTAAATAGTTTTGCCTTGTCAGAAAAAATAATTTCCACAAAATCCAACCTCCAAGTTCTACACGAAGACAATCATATTATTGTGATTAATAAGCGTGTTGGGGATTTAGTGCAAGGTGATAAAACAGGTGATAAACCACTATCGGAAATTGTAAAGGAATACATTAAAGAAAAATACAACAAGCCTGGAGAAGTATTTCTAGGAGTGGTTCATCGTTTGGACAGACCTACAACAGGAATTGTAGTTTTTGCAAAGACTAGCAAAGCCCTAACTCGGTTAAATGAATTATTTAGCAAACGAGAAACTCAAAAAACATATTGGGCTGTTGTTAAAAATAAGCCGCCAAAAAGTGAGGATACTTTAGTTCATTATTTAAAAAGAAACGAAAAAAGTAATTGCTCAAAAGCACATTTAAAAGAAGTACCAGAAAGTAAAAGAGCTTCCCTGGATTACAAAATAATCAAAGAACTAAATAATTATTTAGCTTTAGAAATAAACCTCCATACAGGGAGACACCACCAAATTAGATCGCAATTGGCTGCAATTGGCTGTCCTATAAAAGGAGATTTAAAATACGGATTTGACAGAAGCAACCCTGATGGCGGAATTCATTTACACGCTCAAAAGCTAGCTTTTATTCACCCTGTATCTAAAGAAGAATTGGTGCTCCTAGCTCCTACTCCAAATGAGATAATTTGGAATTCAATAAAATAATGATAATTATTAGTTTTAATTAAAATTGTTTTTTATAACTTTAGATATCCTTATCAAACTACTGAAAACATGAAAAAATTTATCACAATTACTCTGATATTACTTTCCAATTTTATTGTATTTTCACAAGATCATTTCTCTGGAATTAGTACTTCTAGTAGAGTTGGAATACTAAACGGAATGATTAATCCAGCAGAATATTCTAATTTATCTAAAAAATTTGAAGTCAATTTATATGGAGTTAGTTTTAATACTAGCAACAATAAAGTTGGCTTTAGCGACATTACTTCAGGAAATAATTTACAAGATATAATTTTTAAAGATAATGAAGCTGTTAATTTTCAATTTGATGGCCAAATTATTGGGCCTAGTGTAGCAATAAAGTTATTAAAATGGGGTTTTGCTGTAACTTCAAAAGCAAACTTGAAATATGAACTTGTAAATATTGATACAAATATAGGTAATGCCATTAGCGATAATAATTTAGCTTCAGCATTAACTTTATTAAATACCAATAGCAATCAAAGATTAATAGGTAGTTCATATGGAGAAATTGGATTTTCTGTTGCTAGACCAATTATTGAAAAAGAAAAATATAGTATAAGCGCTGGTATTACTTTAAAAATGTTATTCCCTGGTTCTTATTCAAATATAGGACTAAATGGATTGAATGGTAAAATTTCACAAGTTGGTGGAAATGCGTTTTTAACAACAGATCAACCCGCACAATTAAATATTGCTTATTCTGGAAGTTTAGCAAATAATTTTTCAAATTTTAATGATTATACCAATACTATTTTTGGAGGTTTAAATGGAATAGCTGCTGATTTTGGGATAACTTATAAATTAAAAGATGGTCCAAGTAAATATAAAATTAAGGCAGGTTTGGCAATTAGAAATTTAGGAAGCATGACATTCAAGGACAATAATAATTCTTCAACCAATTATTCTTTAAATATACCCATTTCAAATCCTTTAAATTTAAATGCATTTAGCGGTGCTAACAATTTAGGTGATGTTGAAAATATTTTAAATTCAAATGGCTATTTAACAAAAATTGATGGTCAAAAAGATTTTAAAGTGAATCTACCTTCGTTATTTTCAATTTACACCGATTTTAAAATAGTACCTAAAGTATACATTACTGGATATTTACAACAAAAGTTGAACAAAGATTCAGAAAACGACCAAATCACAGCTCAAAATATAGTTTCGGTAACACCTAGAGTAAATTTAGGTTTTTTTGAAACATATGTGCCTATTTCTAACAATCAAATTTCTGGAACTACTATCGGTTTTGGTTTTCGATTAGGAGGTTTTTATTTAGGATCTAACTCAATTGTATCATCCTTAACTAGTAATGGTAAACAAGCCGATTTATATTCTGGATTTAGATGGGCATTTTTATAATAGCATTAAAATTTTAACTAAAAAAGGCTCCAAATTTGGAGCCTTTTCTATAAGTTAATTTTCATATTAATTTTCTGCTTTTAGAGCTTTAATTTTATCTGAAAGTTCTAAATAACTATAAACCGATTTTAATACACTTTTTATATCTTCATCTTTTGGATCTAACTGATGTGCTTTTTCATAAATTGGCATAGCTTTTTGAAATAATTTTTGTCGTTGTGTTTTTAATACATCATATCTTTTTAGATCTTTATCTGATGTAGATAGTTTATTAATTTCTTCTACAATTTTAACATCTGGCTTAAGAACTAAATCAGCTAAATTAATATAAGCGTTTAAAAAATCTGGTTTTAATTCAATAGCTTTATTGTAATATTTTTCAGCATCCTCAAATTGATTAGCATTTGCACAAGTAACACCTAAGTTAAAAACCAAAACTTCATCATTTGGTTTCTTTTCTAGTGCTTCACTTATCAATCGTTTATAATTAATAGTATCTTTTAAATTAAAATAAATATTTGCCTCAGAAACAATTAAATCCACATCTTCAGGATTCTCTTTTCTGGCCTCTGTAATTGCAGTTTTAGCTTCATCTATTTTATTTTGCTCAATTAATATTAACGCAATATTTCTAACAATTTCTCCTTTTTTTGAAGGAATTTTTTCGTCCCTTGGAGAAAGATGAGTGCCTATTTGTATCATGTTATCTCTAACATTTTTATTTGTATAACTTTCTTCGACACCTGATACTTTATTTTTTGCAAAATACAAGGTTCCTTCACCTGTATAATTTAAAGCTCTTAGTTCTTTATAATAGATTAAAGCATTGTCATAATCTTTTCCATTAGTAGCATAGCTGGCAGCATAATAAAGAACTTCTTGATCTTTTTTATCTAATTGATAAATAGCATACAAAACATCTCCCGATTCTTTATACTTTTTTTCATTTCCAAGTTTAACAGCAAAATTTAGCAACTCTGGCTTGAAAGAAGAAATTGTTTCATTGATATCTTCTGTCTGAATCTTTTTACCTGTTTTCTTTTCATAATCTAAAGTTGCATTTAATCCAGTAGCTAACTCAGTAATCGCACTTGGACTAACAAATTTGGCGAAAGCCAACTGAATTTGTAACGGAGGCATTGTTTTATCAATTGCAGTGTATTCAAGAACCGGAATCATGCATTTATAAAAATTTGCATACACTTTATCTCCCTCTTCAACTGCAAGAGGTTGAACTTTTTCTACAAGAGATTTATAATCTGCTAAATCAGCTCCTTTTATCTCTTCTTTGTTGTATATCTTTTTTAATGCTTTTAATTCGTCTTTCTGAGCGAACGTGTTAACAGAAACTAATAATGCTCCTGCAATTATTATTTGTTGAATTTTCATAAGGAAACTATTTAAATTGTTGTTTGTTATAAAAAAGCCATGTCTTCTAAAATAGTATAGTGACGTGGCTTTGTTTGTTTATTTGTTTTTATTCTTCTGAATCGTCCTCTTCGGATGAATCCTCTTCTACATCGTCTACAATTTCCTCATCATCTTCGGCATCATCTTCGATAATTGCATTTGGGTCTAATTCTAATTCCTCTCCATCTGCAGCAATTGCCTCTTCTTCATCGTCTTTCATAACTTTGGTTACAGCAGCAATAGAGTCGCTTTCTTTAATATTAATTAAACGAACTCCTTGCGTAGCTCTACCCATTACACGAAGTGTAGAAACGTCCATTCTGATGGTTAAACCAGATTTATTAATGATCATTAAGTCATCGGCATCGGTAACCGAATTTATAGAAACTAAGGCTCCGGTTTTTTCAGTAATATTTAAAGTTTTTACACCTTTACCACCACGGTTGGTTATTCTATATACTGGCTCACCTTCATCCTCAAGTTTGGTTCTTTTTCCGTAACCGTTTTCAGTAACCACTAATAATTGTGTTTCATTAATGTTATTTTCATCTACAGAAACCATTCCAATAACTTCATCTTGATCGTCTCTTAAAGTAATACCTCTTACTCCAGACGCAGTTCTTCCCATCGGACGTGTTTTAGCTTCTTCAAAACGAACCAATTTACCTGATTTAACAGCAATTAATATTTGACTGTTTCCATTTGTCAACTCAGCTCCTAACAATTCATCTCCATCTTTAATTGTAATTGCAGCAACACCGTTAACTCTTGGTTTTGAATATTTCTCTAAAGAAGTTTTCTTAACCTGACCTTTTTTAGTAGCCATTATTACGTAATGGTTCTTAATGTAATCTTGGTCTTTTAAATCTTGTGCGCAAATAAATGCTTTTACTTTATCGTCACTTTCAATATTAATCAAGTTTTGAAGTGCTCTACCTTTACTTGCTTTTGTTCCTTCCGGAATTTCATACACACGCATCCAATAACATTTACCTTTTTGGGTAAAAATTAATAAATAGTTATGGTTTGTAGCAACAAATAAATGTTCTAAGAAATCTTGATCTCTTGTAGCAGCAGATTTTTGACCTACCCCTCCTCTATTTTGAGTTTTGTATTCAGTTAATGAAGTACGTTTAATGTAACCCGCATGTGAAATTGTAATTACCACATTTTCATCTGCAATTAAATCTTCGATACTTACATCTCCACCAGCATATTCAATAACCGAACGACGTTCGTCGCCATATTTATCTCGGATTTCAATTAACTCTTCTTTAATTAATGCCATTCTAAGATCTTTATTTGCAAGCAAATCCTTTAAATGACTAATTAATTTCATAATTTCTTCATACTCAGCTCTTAATTTATCTTGCTCAAGACCTGTTAACTGTCTTAAACGCATTTCAACTATAGCACGAGATTGAATATCAGAAAGACTGAAACGCTCAATCAATTTAGCTCTTGCTTCTTCTCCGTCTTTAGAACCACGAATAATTGCAATTACTTCATCAATATTATCTGAAGCAATAATTAAACCTTCTAAAATGTGCGCTCTTTCTTCTGCTTTTCTTAATTCATATTGCGTTCTTCTAACCACCACATCGTGACGGTGTTCTACGAAATAGTGAATTAAATCTTTTACATTCAACATTTGCGGTCTTCCATTAACCAAGGCTATGTTGTTAACGCTAAATGAAGATTGTAATTGAGTATATTTATATAAGGTATTCAAAACCACATTTGGCACAGCATCTCGTTTCAATTCGAAAACAATACGCATACCGGTTCTATCCGATTCATCTCGGATATTTGAAATACCTTCAATTCGTTTATCATTAATTAAATCGGCGATTTTTTTAATCATTTCCGCCTTATTCACTTGATATGGAATTTCGGTAACGATAATCGCTTCTTTTCCGTGTACTTCTTCGAAGTTCACTTTTGCGCGGATTACAATTCTACCACGACCTGTTTTAAATGCCTCACGAACGCCTTCATATCCATAAATCACACCTCCAGTAGGAAAATCGGGTGCTTTAATATGTGTAATTAAATCGTCTATTTCAATATCATTATTATCAATGTAAGCAAGCGTACCATCAATAACTTCGGTGATATTATGCGGAGCCATGTTGGTAGCCATACCTACAGCAATACCCGAAGCACCATTTATTAACAAGTTTGGTACACGAGTTGGCATTACAGTTGGCTCATAAAGCGTATCGTCAAAGTTCAATTTAAAATCAACTGTTTCTTTGTCGATGTCTGCCATTATGTCTTCCGACATTTTCTTCATTCTTGCCTCAGTATAACGCATCGCAGCTGGACTGTCGCCATCAACCGATCCAAAATTCCCTTGACCGTCAATCAATAAATATCTTAAACTCCACTCTTGCGCCATACGAACCATAGCGTCGTAAACAGAAGTATCTCCGTGTGGATGGTACTTACCTAATACTTCTCCTACAATTCTTGCAGATTTTTTATGGGCAGATTTAGAGGTAACTCCAAGGTCATACATTCCATACAACACCCTTCTATGAACTGGTTTTAATCCATCACGAACATCTGGTAATGCTCTAGATACAATAACTGACATCGAGTAATCGATGTAAGCTGACTTCATTTCGTCCTCAATGTTAATAGGAATTAACTTTTCTCCGTCAGACATATTTTATAAATTTTTAAAGTAAATTAATTTTAAATTCAAACGTGCAAGTTACATTTTTTATATTCTCTTGAAAGCATTTTTACCGACTAATTTCAATGATTTATTAACAAAATAGGCTCCATAAATGGTTAATAAATTAGATAAATAAGGGTGGATTTTATAATTATTTTTTTGTCAATTTACTGACACAGGTTTTCATCAGGAATAGTATTTGTTATTACTGATGAAAAACACTAGATTTACAATACTAATTTTAGAAAAAGATGGATGATAATTTTTCACCTAGAGTAAAAGATGTAATTACCTACAGTAAAGAAGAAGCGCTTCGTTTAGGCCATGATTTTATTGGTACTGAACATCTTATGCTTGGAATATTGAGAGATGGGAATGGCAAAGCGATAACGATCTTAAATAACCTATCTGTTGATTTAGATCATTTGAGAAAGAAAGTGGAAATATTAAGTCCGCCAAATCCAAATTTAGAAGTTAGCTTAGAAAAAAAGAATTTACATCTTACTCGTCAAGCTGAAAGAGCATTGAAGACGACTTTTTTGGAAGCAAAAGTTTTTCAAAGTAATTCAATAAGTACTGCCCATTTATTGCTTTGTATTCTAAGAAATGAAAACGACCCTACAACTAAGCTGCTAAATAAACTAAAAATAGATTACGAAGTAGCAAAAGAACAATACTTAGATATTATGCCAAAAGAAGAAAATTTTTTAGAAAACTTACCAAAAAACGAATCCTTTAATGAAGACTCTTCTCATGATGACGGATTAAAAGGAGAAAATTTTAACAACCCAACTACTAAAACCAATAAAAAATCAAAAACTCCGGTATTAGACAACTTTGGCCGTGATCTAACTGAAATGGCCGAAGATGGAAAATTAGATCCTGTCGTAGGTCGTGAAAAAGAAATTGAGCGCGTTTCTCAAATACTAAGTAGAAGAAAGAAAAATAATCCATTACTTATTGGCGAGCCTGGCGTAGGTAAATCGGCTATTGCAGAAGGTCTTGCTTTGCGCATTATTCAGAAAAAAGTATCTCGAATTTTATTTAATAAAAGAGTCGTTACACTTGATCTTGCTAGCTTGGTTGCCGGTACTAAATACCGTGGGCAATTTGAAGAGCGCATGAAAGCCGTAATGAATGAATTAGAAAAGAATGACGATATCATTTTATTCATTGATGAAATCCATACAATAGTTGGAGCTGGTGGTGCGACTGGATCTTTAGATGCTTCTAATATGCTGAAACCTGCTTTATCAAGAGGAGAAATTCAATGTATTGGCGCAACAACATTAGACGAATACCGTCAACATATAGAAAAAGATGGCGCATTAGAGCGTCGTTTTCAAAAAGTAATTGTAGAACCAACCTCAGTTACTGATACCATTTTAATATTAAATAATATTAAAGGTAAGTACGAAGACCACCATAATGTAACTTACTCTGACGAAGCTATTGAAGCCTGCGTAAAATTAACCGATCGCTACATGTCGGAGCGCTTTTTACCAGACAAAGCTATTGATGCTTTAGATGAAGCGGGTTCTCGAGTTCACATCACTAATATTGATGTTCCTAAACAAATTCTAGATTTAGAACGACAATTGGAAGAAGTGCGCGAACAAAAAAATTCAGTCGTTAAAAGACAGAAATACGAAGAAGCAGCCAAATTAAGAGACGACGAAAAGAAACTAGAAAAAGAGCTTGCTATTGCTCAAGAACAATGGGAAGAAGATTCTAAAAACAACCGTATTGAAGTTACTGAAGATAATGTAGCTGATGTGGTTTCAATGATGACTGGAATTCCTGTAAATCGTGTAGCACAAACCGAAAGTAATAAATTAGCTAAATTACCCGAACTACTTAAAGGTAAGGTGATTGGACAAGATGAAGCGGTGATGAAGATTGCTCGTTCTATCCAAAGAAATAGAACCGGACTAAAAGATCCAAACAAACCAATTGGTTCTTTCATTTTCTTAGGACAAACCGGGGTTGGAAAAACCCAATTAGCTAAAGTATTGGCTAAAGAATTATTTGATTCTGAAGATGCACTGGTTCGTATTGACATGAGTGAATATATGGAGAAATTTGCAGTATCGCGTTTAGTAGGTGCGCCTCCAGGATATGTAGGATATGAAGAAGGTGGACAATTAACAGAAAAAGTTAGAAGAAAACCCTATTGCGTAGTACTACTAGACGAAATTGAAAAAGCACATCCCGATATTTTTAACATGATGTTGCAAGTTTTAGACGATGGTTATCTAACTGATAGTCTGGGTCGTAAAATTGATTTCAAAAACACCATTATTATAATGACTTCAAATGTTGGTGCGCGTCAATTAAAAGATTTTGGACAAGGTGTTGGATTTGGAACTGCTGCCAAAGTGGCTCAAGCCGATGAAAATTCTAAGAGCATTATAGAAAATGCTTTAAAGAAAACTTTTGCACCTGAATTCCTGAATCGTATTGATGATGTAATTGTATTTAATACTTTAGAAAAAGTAGATATCGATCAAATCATCGAATTAGAATTGGTGAAATTATACGCTCGTATTAAAGAATTAGGTTATAACCTTACGCTTACCGACAAAGCAAAAGGTTTCATAGCAGAAAAAGGTTTCGACAAGCAATTTGGCGCAAGACCTCTAAAAAGAGCTATTCAAAAATATGTTGAGGATTCACTAGCAGAAGAAATCATTACTTCTAAAATTGAAAGCGGTGATGAAATCATCATGGATATTGAAGATGACGCAACGGAGTTAAGCGTTAAAGTAGAAAAGAAAGAAAAACCTACAAGTTAATATATACCGATATTAAAATATAAATAATGCCTCAAAACAAAATCATTTTAGGATCTGAAGAATGGTGTTCTTTCCCAGAACTTGGAATTCCCGCAATTAAAGCACGTGTTGACTCGGGTGCTAAAACTTCTGCATTACATGCAATTAACATTATTCCTTTTACTAAAGAGGGAGTAAATTGGGTGAAGTTTGATATTAATCCAATTCAAAACAATTTAAAAACGGTAATTCATTGTGAAGCCTTATTAATTGACAAACGAATTGTAAAAAGTTCAAGCGGATATAGAGAGCAACGCTATGTAATTCAAACTAACATAAACATTGGAAACGACAGTTGGCCTATTGAAATGACCTTAACAAATAGAGATTCTATGGGATTTCGTATGTTGTTGGGCCGTGAGGCAATGAGCGGCAGAATATTAGTAGATCCAGAACAAAAATATTTATTAGGACAAAATACTACTGAAAACTTAAAGGAATTATATCATATTGAATTTTCAGAGAAAAAAGGATTACGAATTGGTTTGTTAGCAAGTAACCCTGAATTGTACAGTAACAAACGAATCATGGAAGCGGGTGAAATGCGTGGTCATGAAATGCATTTTCTAAATATTAAAGAATGCTACATGAAACTGGATGCCGATACCCCAGAAATTCATTATCGTGGAGGAAAAGTATTGGATTATTTTGATGCGGTAATTCCTAGAATTAGACCAAGTATTACTTTTTACGGCTGTGCTTTAACGAGACAATTCGAAGCTATGAAAGTATTTTGTTTGAATTCGGCGGCAGCCATAACTCAATCACGAGATAAATTATTTTCATTACAATTACTACTTAGAAACGGTGTAGATATCCCAACTACAGGATTTGCTAATTCTCCTTTGGATACCGACGATTTAATTAAAATGGTTGGTGGATCTCCATTAATTGTAAAGCTTTTAGAAGGCACACAAGGTAAAGGTGTAGTTTTGGCGGAGACCAAAAAGGCAGCAGAATCGGTAATTAACGCGTTCAAAAGTTTGAATGCCAATATATTAGTTCAAGAATTCATCAAAGAAGCCAACGGAAAAGACTTACGATTATTTGTAGTTGATGGTAAAGTTGTTGCAGCCATTCAAAGAGAAGCAGCGCCGGGAGAATTTAGAGCCAATATTCATATGGGTGGAACAGCTGGAATCATAAAACCAACTGCCGAAGAAAGAAGAATTGCGCTTAAAGCTGCCAAAGCAATGGATTTAAAAGTTGCGGGTGTTGATATTATTCGTTCTTCAAAAGGGCCTTTATTGTTAGAAGTAAATTCTTCACCAGGATTAGAAGGGATTGAAGGCGCAACCAATAAAGATATTGCTAGTGAAATGATAAAAGCAATTGAAAATAACATTAAGAAGAAACCGGTAATACTAATTTAACACCATAAAATTAATGAACCCCTACTTAGACATTGTTCTTAGAAGTGTTTTTGTTTATCTTTTTATGATAATTGCCTTAAGGATTTTTGGTAAAAAAGAATTATCTCAGCTCAATACTGCCGATGTAATTTTAATATTATTGATAAGCAACTCGGTTCAAAATGCTATGGTAGGAAGTAACTCTTCCTTACTTGGTGGAATTGTTGCTGCATTTGCGTTATTTCTAATTAATTTAATATTTAAGAAGATCATGTTGCATTCTAAATTCATTAAAGAAATGCTTCAAGATAAACCCGAAATATTAATACATAATGGTAAAATAGATTTTAAAGCTTTAGCCAAAATAGGGATTTCGTCAGAAGAATTACAAGAAGCCATGCGCGAACATGGCGTTGAATTTTATAAAGATGTAAAACTAGCCATGTTTGAAATTGATGGAAGTATTAGTATTATATCGGGAGATAATGATTTAAAACAAACCCATCACAAAAGAAAAAATAATAAAAGCCTAGGAAATTAAACAACTAATTCTAAATTTACTCTTCTAAATTAACTAAAAAGCTATTTAAGAAAGTAATAGATTTTTCAATATCATAATGTAGAATTCGGTCTTCCTTTACAAAAGGAACTTCTTCTCTGTAGGATTTTAAAAACATTTCAATAAAATCACTTGAATTTAAAGGTCTTCTAAATTCGATGGCTTGAGAGGCATTCATTAATTCAATGGCCAAAATACGTTCTAAGTTGTCCATAATACGCAAACATTTAGTTGCTGCATTAGCTCCCATTGAAACATGATCTTCTTGTCCATTACTTGAAACAATACTATCTACACTAGCTGGAGTAGCTAATTGTTTGTTTTGACTCGCTATACTTGCTGCAGTATATTGTGGAATCATAAATCCGGAATTCAATCCTGGGTTATCTACTAAAAATGCAGGCAATCCTCTTAATCCAGAAATTAATTGATAGGTTCTTCTTTCTGAAATACTTCCAAGTTCCGATAAAGCAATAGCTAAGAAATCTAGAGCCAAGGCAAGTGGCTGACCGTGGAAATTTCCACCCGAAATTATTAAATCTTCTCCTACAAAAATATTTGGATTATCGGTAACTGAATTTATTTCTGTTTTGAAAACTTTTTTTACATAATCAATAGTGTCTTTTGATGCACCATGAACTTGGGGAATACATCGGAAAGAATAAGGATCTTGAACATGTTGTTTTGGTTGAGCAATAATTTGACTTCCTTCTAGTAATTCGGTCATTCTTTTTGCTGTAGTAATTTGCCCTTTATGTGGACGAACATAATGAATGAGTTCATTAAATGGTTCGATTCTTCCATCAAAACCTTCTAAAGAAATGGCGGCAATAACATCAGCAAAATAGGAATACTTCATTGCTTTAAGCAGAATATAACATCCATAAGAACTCATAAACTGCGTTCCATTAAGTAAGGCTAATCCTTCTTTTGACTGCAATGCAATTGGTTCCCAACCAAATTTTTCTAATACCTTATTAGCAGGTTGACGAAATCCATCAAAGTATACTTCACCTTCTCCTATTAAAGGCAATGATAAATGCGCCAATGGAGCTAAATCACCACTAGCGCCAAGAGAACCCTGATTATAAATAATTGGTAAAACATCATTATTGTAAAAATCAACTAAGCGCTGTATTGTAATCAATTGAACCCCAGAATTTCCGTAACTTAACGATTGAATTTTAAGCAACAACATTATTTTCACAATATCATGAGGTACTTCTTCTCCAGTACCACAAGCATGCGACTTAACTAGGTTTTCTTGTAATTTGGATAAATTATCATTTGAAATAATCACATTACACAAAGACCCAAAACCAGTATTTATACCATAAATGGGCGTTTTTTGAGAAGCCATTTTTGTATCTAAATACAATCTGCATTTTTCAATAGATTCAATAGATTCATCTGATAACGCTAGCTTTTTATCTTGTGAAATTATTTCTTGTAAAGTTTCTAGACTTAGTATTTCTGAACTTATGTAATGTATATTATCCATATCCTAAATTAAGCACCAAAATTCCGTAAACAAATACTAAAAAGCAACTAATTCGATTTCTTTTTTATTGATTCTTAAATATTATTTAGTAAACAAAATAATTTATAATTTGTTTAATGTACCTTTTAATTATATTTGAACGATTTATTTAAACAAAAAAAATATATGAAATCAGCTGTACTTTCTGTTTGTTTATTTTTGATTGCAATGCAAATCAGTATCGGGCAAACCAATAAAAAACTAAATGAATTAGAGCCAATTCAAACAATGTTGCGTTTTCAAAATCCGTTACCAAAAGCGGATGCAATTTCACAAATAAAAATTAAAAACAAATTAGACAGACTTAACAAATATGTCCCTACCTATTCAAACACTGATGAAACAGGAAGAAAACATGAACATTTTCAACAATATTACAAAGGATTGAAAATTGAATTTGGAGTAATTATTACTCATAGTATCAATGATGAAGTATATTTAATTAACGGAGAAATATACAATGCTTCGGCGGTTAATAGTTCTCCAACTCTATCAGCTTTAGAAGCATTCAATAAAATTTTAGATTCAAAGCCAAATACAAAATATTTATGGGAATCTTCACAAGATGCTATTGCTATGAATTATTCTAAACCTAATGGTGAATTATTATTTTTACCAAATATTAAAACCGGCTTAGTAAATTTAGCTTATAAATTTGATATTTATTCAATTGAACCTCTTGCAAGAGATGAAATATACGTTGATGCGCATAGTGGTTTAATCATTTATTTCAACCCTATAATTAAACACGCAAATACTATTAGTAAATCAAATAATATAGAAGTTACAGCTTCTGTTGATGGTACAGCTAATACAAAATATAGTGGCACAAGAACTATTAAAACTACATTTGATATTACTACTGAAAAATATATATTAAAAGATGATACTAGAGGTGGTGGTATACAAACATTTAATAGTGCTAGAACACCTAACTATACAACTACAAATTTTTCTGATACAGATAATAATTGGACAACAGCTGAATATAATAACACTAATAAAGATATAGGTGCTTTAGATGCGCATTGGGGTGCAGAAATGACTTATGATTTTTTTAAAAATATTTTTAACAGAAATAGTTACGATGATAATGGTACAATGTTAAAAAGTTATGTTCATTATCGAACTAATCCTAACACTAGTTTAGTAAATGCTTTTTGGAATGGATCAGTAATGTCATATGGTGACGGAAATAATTTGGTTTCTATTTTAACTTCTTTAGATGTTTGTGCACATGAAATTGGTCATGGTGTTTGCTCATCAACTGCTAATTTAGCTTATCAAAATCAATCGGGAGCAATTAATGAAGGTTTATCAGATATATGGGCCGCTTGCGTTGAACATTATGGAAGAACTGGATCGATTTTACATCCATTTGCGACTGGAGTATGGAAAATTGCCGAAGACCTTAGTGCAAGCCCTTTTAGAAGCATGAGTAATCCATTAACTGAAGGTAATCCGGATACTTATTTAGGAACGAATTGGACTACCACTGGCGATGAAGGAAATTGCATACCAAGTTCTAATAATGATCGATGTGGCGTACACAATAACAGTGGAGTATTAAACCATTGGTTTTATATTCTTACAATTGGTAAGTCTGGTACAAACAATGCACCTATACCAAATACATATTCTGTTTCTGGAATAGGAATGGCTAAATCATCACAAATTGTATATTATGCAGAAAGAGATTATTTAACTCCAAATGCAACTTATTTTGATATGAGAAATGCAACAATACAAGTTGCAAACAATTTATATTGTGGATTAAGTAACGAGGTTATTTCGTTAACCAACGCATGGTATGCCGTAAATGTTGGAGATCAATTCTCAGGATATTCGAATGATGTTTCTTTAAAAAAAATCGATCAACCATTATCTGTTTCATGCGATGCTTCAAATTATTCCATAGTAACATTTGAAAATTCTGGATCAAATACAATATCCTCTGTTACCATTTCTTATAGTATAGATGGTAATGCTCTAATTAATTTAAATTGGAATGGATCATTATCTACCTGCCAAACAATTGATTTTCCAATATCAATTGGGGAATTATCAAGAGGAACTCATACTATTGACTATTTTATATCTTTAACAAATGATGGTAATAATGAAAATAATAGTCGAAGCACAATAATTTTTGTAAATGATACAGGGGTTGTAAACAGTATTAACACATTTGAAACGGAATCAGACAAATTAATTTCATTTGACAAAGGAAACACCAATTTACTTTGGGAAAGAGGTCAAGCGGCAGGAAACATATTAAACAACATTGTTTCTGGTGGATCTAGTGTTTATGGCACTAATCTTTCAGGTTTATATACAGATAATACCACTTCCTATTTAGTTTCTCAGTGTTATAATTTATCACAATATCAAAATCCTAAAATAAACTTTGATATGGCATTTGATTTTGAACCAGATTATGACTATTTAAATGTTGAATATTCTACTAATGGAGGAACAAATTGGTCGATTCTTGGGGATGCAACTTCAGGAATAACATGGTATAATAGTTCAAATATTCCAAATGGTAACAACTGTGAAAATTGTGTAGGCGCTCAATGGACTGGAGCTGGTGGAGATTCAAATCTTCAAGGCGGTATTAATTCAAATAAAGTAAATTATAGTTGGGATATGCCCGAGTTTGGTTATGGAGGAGCTAGTCCGCAATCAAATATTGTATTTAGATTTAATTTTGTTTCTGATCCAATGGTAACAAATGAGGGGGTCATAATTGACAATTTCGTTATTACAGGAACTTACGTTTTAGCAAATAATGAAACTAATTTTGAAACTTTTTCTGTCACTCCTAACCCTTCAAACGGAACAGTAATAATAAATTTATCTGCATCTGATGAAGTTAAAGTAGATTTATTTGATATTCAAGGAAGAAAATGTTATTCTAACAATTACCAAAATACAAATACCACCTTCACGCAAGAAATTAACTTTGGTCAATTAGAAAAAGGTATCTATTTATTAACCGTTTCTTCTAATGATAAATCTGCTACGAAGAAAGTTATTATCAACTAATAATTAATGATTACTAATAAAAAAAGGCATAAACATTTAGTTTGTGCCTTTTATTTATATAAATATAATTATCCAATTCAAATAATCACACCTTAATAATTTATATTTATAAATATAAGTAGTGTCAATTAATATAATTAAAAAAGTGCTAGATTTCTCTAGCACTTTTGAGTAATATTATTTTTTGTTTATCGCTTCAATGTAAAATGCGCTTTAAATTGTTTGTAAGCTGCTGCTTCGGTATAATCTACAGTGAACCAATAATCAGTAGAAGGTAATAAACTTCCGTTGTAGGTTCCATCCCATCCTTGGCCTTGCGGACTGATTTGTTTGATCAGT
>NZ_JBEIDX010000022.1:0-33620 GCF_040383245.1 Flavobacterium sp.
CCCCCTAGCCCTGATTGAAGTGGAAATCCTGGATTGGCGATGAATTATAGCTGCTTTAAATCGATTCGTCCCACGCCAAAACAGATTGTAACGAAAAGCAGGAAAACAGTTTACAAAAAAGCACTGAACTTTCGCTGCAAAAAAAATACTTTTATATATTATACCTATTATCTATTGTGTGTGTTTTGTTAATCTTCTATATTTGCAGTCCATAAAATTTTAGGAATGATAAAGATTACTCTACCAGATGGTTCGGTTAAGGAGTTTGAGAACGGCTCAACTCCTATGGATATTGCGAAAAGTATAAGTGAAGGATTGGCTCGAAATGTAATTTCGGCTTATTTTAATGGTACAACTATAGAGACATCGACGGAATTAACGACTGATGGTTCGTTGGTATTGTATACTTGGAATGATAAAGAAGGTAAAAAAGCGTTCTGGCATTCGACTTCGCATGTTATGGCTCAGGTATTGGAAGAAAAATTTAAGGGAATCAAATTAACTTTAGGACCAGCTATTGAAAATGGGTTTTATTATGATGTGGATTTTGGTGATAACAAAATATCTGACGCTGATTTTAAAGCAATTGAGGATCGCGTTTTAGAAATATCTAGAGAGAAACATGAATTTAAAATGCGTCCTGTATCTAAAGCAGAAGCATTAGAGGTATACAAAAACAACGAATACAAAACGGAGTTAATATCGAATTTAGAAGATGGAACGATTACTTTTTGTGATCATGCTAACTTTTTTGATTTGTGCCGTGGTGGTCATATTCCGAATACTGGAATTATCAAGGCGATGAAAGTAATGAGTGTTGCTGGTGCTTATTGGCGTGGTGACGAAAAAAACAAACAGCTTACTCGCGTTTACGGAATTTCATTCCCTAAGCAAAAAGATTTGACTGATTATTTAGAATTATTAGAAGAAGCAAAAAGAAGAGACCACAGAAAGCTAGGTAAAGAATTAGATTTATTTGCTTTTTCAACTAAAGTAGGACAAGGATTGCCATTGTGGTTACCTAAAGGTGCTGCTTTACGCGATAGATTGGAGCAATTTTTGAAAAAAGCTCAGAAAAAAGCAGGATACGAACAAGTAGTTACTCCGCATATTGGACAAAAAGAATTGTATGTGACATCGGGTCATTATGCAAAATATGGAGCGGATAGTTTTCAACCAATAAATACTCCAGCTGAAGGCGAAGAGTTTTTATTGAAACCGATGAACTGCCCTCACCACTGTGAAATATACAACACTAAACCTTGGTCATATAAAGATTTACCAAAACGCTATGCAGAATTTGGTACTGTATATAGATATGAGCAAAGTGGTGAATTACATGGATTAACTCGTGTGAGAGGGTTTACTCAAGATGATGCACACATATTCTGTACACCAGATCAATTGGATAGTGAGTTTAAAAAAGTAATCGACTTGGTACTTTATGTATTTAGTTCGTTAGGGTTTGAAAATTTTACTGCCCAAATCTCATTACGCGATCAAGAAAATAGAGATAAATATATAGGTAGCGATGAAAATTGGGAAAAAGCAGAAAATGCTATCATCAATGCAGCTCGTGATAAAGGACTGAATACTGTAGTTGAATATGGTGAAGCAGCTTTTTATGGACCTAAGTTGGACTTCATGGTGAAAGATGCCCTAGGAAGACAATGGCAATTAGGAACTATTCAGGTGGATTACAACTTACCAGAGCGCTTTGATTTGACTTATAAAGGTGCTGATGATAAGCTACATAGACCAGTAATGATTCACCGAGCACCATTTGGATCGATGGAGCGTTTTATTGCAATTTTGCTAGAACACACTGCTGGAAATTTCCCACTTTGGTTAATGCCAGAGCAAGCTATTATCCTGTCTTTGAGTGAGAAATATGAAAAATATGCAGAAAAAGTTTTAAATCTGCTAGAAAATAACGAAATTCGCGCCCTAATTGATAACCGCAACGAGACAATTGGTAAAAAAATTAGAGATGCGGAAGTTCAAAAAATGCCGTTCATGCTTATTGTTGGGGAGGATGAGGAGAAAAATGGAACCGTGTCAGTAAGGAAACACGGTCAAGAAGGAAAAGGAAATATTACAGTAAAAATAGAAGATTTTGTTGCAATTGTGAATGAAGAAGTTGCCAAAACCTTAAAAACATTTGAAGTTTAACTAAAATAATTAAGCCATAGCAATTAGAAACAACAAGGGGTATCAACCTCGAGTAGAAAAAAAAGATGAACACAGAATAAATAATTTTATTCGTGTTCCTGAAGTACGTCTTGTAGGAGACAATGTAGAGCCAGGTATTTTCAAAACTGCAGATGCATTGCGTCTTGCCGATGAATTAGAATTAGATTTGGTTGAAATTTCTCCTAATGCTGAGCCACCTGTATGTAAAATCATGGACTATAAAAAGTTCGTATACATGCAGAAAAAACGAGACAAAGAATTAAAAGCTAAGTCTACGCAAATTGTAGTTAAAGAAATTCGTTTTGGTCCTCAAACAGATGAGCACGATTACGATTTTAAAAGAAAAAATGCGGAGAAATTCCTTAAAGAGGGATCTAAATTAAAAGCATTTGTATTTTTTAAAGGTAGATCTATCATTTATAAAGAGCAAGGTCAAATATTATTATTAAGATTAGCTCAAGACTTAGAAGACCACGGAAAAGTAGAAGCTTTACCGGTTTTAGAAGGAAAAAGAATGATCATGTATATTGCTCCAAAAAAGAAAAAATAGTTTTAAGATTTAAGTTTTAAGTTAAAACAATAAATCTTAAACGAAAGATAAGTAAGTAAGTTGAATTTAAATAAATTAGGGAAATTATGCCTAAAATGAAAACAAAATCTAGTGCTAAGAAACGTTTTAAAGTTACTGGTTCTGGAAAGATTAAAAGAAAACACGCTTTCAAAAGTCACATTTTGACCAAGAAATCTAAAAAGCGTAAATTAGCTTTAACACATTCTGCATTGGTTCACAGTACAGATATGAAAAGCATTAAACAACAATTAAGAATTATATAATGTTAATGGTTTGTTGTTCTTAATAACAAGCTTTAAACATTAATTCTTTAGGTTAAAACAAATTTAATAACCTTGGAGTATGGCTTTAAGTTCCCTTGATTAAATTCGGGACGCCTGCTACAAAAAAACAAGAAAATTATGCCAAGATCAGTAAATTCAGTTGCTAAAAGAGCAAGAAGAAAAAAGATAATGAAGCAAGCCAAAGGTTTCTTTGGTCGTCGTAAAAACGTTTGGACTGTTGCGAAAAACGCAGTTGAAAAAGCGATGGTTTACGCTTATCGCGATAGAAAACAAAACAAGAGAAACTTCCGTGCTCTATGGATCATGCGTATTAACGCTGGTGCTAGACTAGAAGGATTAAGTTACTCTCAATTCATGGGGAAAGTAAAAGCTAACGGTATCGAATTGAACCGTAAAGTTCTTGCAGATTTAGCAATGAATCACCCAGAAGCTTTCAAAGCTATCGTGAAAAAAGTGAAATAAAAAAACGTTTGTACAACTTATTCAACTTACTTATATAAAATCCCAATCTAACGATTGGGATTTTTTTTGCTTAATACATTTAATATTAACTCAATTCGAAATAAAAAAATCAAGATTTAAATTAGAAATCTCCAACAAAAAATAAGAACTTTACAGGCTTTTTAATTTGACGAAAGTCAAGTTGTAAAACCATCAAATAATGAAAAAGAAAATAGAAATATTAGCTCCTGCTAAAAATTTAATTCAAGGAATTGCCGCTATCAACAGTGGAGCGGATGCAGTTTATATTGGCGCACCACAATTTGGAGCCCGCTCTAACGCCACCAATTCAATTGAAGATGTAGCCGAATTGGTGAAATACGCCCACTTATTTAATGCTCAAGTATTTGTTGTAATTAATACGATTCTATATGATAATGAGCTAGAAACGTGTCGCAAAATGATTTGGGAATTGTACGATATTAAAGTCGATGCCCTAATTATTCAAGACATGTCTATTCTTGAAATGGACTTACCTCCTATTGTGCTTCATGCCAGCACACAATCTAATAATAGAGATGCCGATAAAATTAAATTCTTAAAAGATGCCGGTATAAAAAGAGTGGTTTTGGCTCGGGAATTAAATTTGCATCAAATAAAAGAAATCAGTGAAACAGCCGATGTAGAATTAGAATTCTTTGTAACCGGAGCTTTATGTGTTTCTTTCAGCGGAAACTGCTATATGAGTGTTGCCAATGGCGAAAGATCAGCAAACAGAGGGTCTTGCGCCCAAAACTGTCGCTTACCATACAATCTTATTGACGGAAATGGAGATACCTTAATTAAAAATAGCCACCTTCTTTCTATAAAGGATTTAGATGTTTCCGACCAAATTCCGAATTTAATTGAAGCAGGAATTTGCTCTTTTAAAATTGAAGGCCGACTAAAAGATGTAGTTTATGTAAAGAATAATGTTTCTTATTTGAGACAAAAATTAGATAGCTTTTTAGAAGGAAACGAAAAATACACCAAAGCTTCTTCTGGTAAATGCACCTTTACTTTTGACTCTTCATTAAACAGAACCTTTAACAGAGGTTATACCGATTATTTCGTTAACGAAAGACACCAATCTATTGGTTCTTGGGAAAGTCCGAAATCGAAAGGGCAATATATAGGTAAGTTAGTTCGCACTGTTGGAAACTCCTATGAAATTGAGAACGGCAACTTATTAAACAACGGAGATGGTTTGTGCTACATTAATGACGATAATGAAGCAGAAGGTATTTATGTAAACCGTGCTGAAAATGGTTTTGTTTTTCCAAATGTTTTGAAAGAAATAAAAGACGGCACCTTTATTTATAGAAACAACGATGCGGCATTCATCAAACTTGTGGAACGAGAAGACAGTGCCATTAGAAAAATAGGCACTTCATTATTGTTAACTGAAAGCACTTCTGGATTTGAATTAACAGCTACCGATGAAGATGGAAATACTAGTAAAGTGTTGATGGAACATCCAAAAGAACCAACCAAAAACAACGAATCAATTGAAGAAAATATAAAAATTCAATTAGCAAAAACAGGATTTACTCCTTATACTGCAAATGAAATTACAATTCAATTTTCTGAAAATTGGTTTCTTCCTATTTCAAAAATTAACGAAATGCGTAGATTGGTTTACGAACAATTATCTGAAATTCGATTAGAAAATTATAAAGTGGAAGAACATCAAATTGTAAAAACATCGCATCCTTATCCCGAAACAAAATTAGATTTCATGTACAATGTGTCTAATAAATTGGCACGTAAGTTTTACGAAAGACATGGCGTAACCGAAATTGAAAAGGCCTTCGAATTACAATGGGATCCAGGTAAATCAAGGGTAATGACAACCAAATATTGCATCAAATACGAATTAGAAAAATGTCCTAAATACCATAAAGAAACCCTTGGCGTAAAAGTAAAAGAACCATTGGTATTAAAGCAAGGCGAATTGGAATACAAACTAAAATTCAATTGCAAACCTTGTGAAATGGAAATTTGGGAAAAAGACGCCGAATTTGAAATAGAAGAAGATTAATAATTAATAAATAAAAATAAAAACCATGCATAAAAAAATAATTATTGCATTTAGTCTGTTTGTAGCACTAACTACACAAGCTCAATTAAAGACTTTTACACTTGACGAGGCAGTAATGCAGCAAGCTAGAGCTTTTAAAGCTGACAAATTAGCTGGATTTCAATGGATTCCAAACACCACTAATTATGTTTATTTCACCGAGGGTAATTCTAAAATGATGCAAGCCTCTGCAACAGATAACAAAGCAAAAGAGTTAGTTACATTAGCAGAAATCAATTCCGCTTTAGGAACGAAACTTAAAAGTTTTGCTGGCTTAGAATGGATTGATGCAACATCATTTTTAATTTCTGAAAATGGTAAATATTATACATATTCTATAACTTCTAAATCTGGAAAAAACATTCAAGCGAGTGCCAATTCAGATGAAAATCAAACTTTTGATGCTGCCAAAAACAATCTAGCGTTAACTGTGGATAATAATTTGTTTTTCTATAATAAAAACAAAGAAAAAGTAGCGGTAACCAACGAGAATAACAAAGGAATTGTATCGGGACAATCTATTTCTAGAAACGAATTTGGAATTAGCAATGGAATATTCTGGTCACCTAAATCTTCTTATTTAGCGTTTTATCAAAAAGACCAAAGCGAAGTAGCCGATTATCCTTTATTAGATATTACTGAAACTCCGGGTAAATTAGAAAATTTAAAATACCCAATGATCGGACAAAAATCAGAAAAACCGAGAGTGGGAATTTACAATCTAGCAACTGGTAAAACGGTATTTATTGATCCTAAAAGTGGCAATGCAAACGACTATTTAACCAATCTTTCTTGGACTCCAGATGAGAAGTATGTATTGATTGCCGAATTGAACCGTGAGCAAAACGATATGTATTTAAATGTATATGATGCAAATTCAGGAGATTTTGTTAGAACTATTTTAAACGAAAAAAATAATGCTTGGGTAGAGCCAGAGCACGAAGCCTTTTTTCCAAATGCTAATTCCAATAACTTCGTTTGGTTTAGCGAAAAAGACGGATTTCAAAACTTATACTACTACACAATTGAAGGAAAACTAATCCAACAATTAACAAAAAACCAATTTCCTGCAAGAGAAATTATAGGTTCAAATACAAACGGAACTGAAATTTATTTCAAAGCAACGGGAGCAAATGCAACAAATATGTTGGTTTACAAAGTAACACTTAAAGGAAAACAAACCTTAATCACAAAAGATGAAGGTGTTCACAATGTATCGATTTCTAGTGATGGTAAGTGGTTTTTTGATGAGTTTTCTAATCACTCTACACCTTCAAAATCACTTTTATACGATGCAAAACTTAATGCTTCAACACTTTTGGTAAGCAAAAACAAATACGAAGGCTACCAAATTGGAACTTCCGAAATCAAAACCATTAAAGCGGCCGATGGAACAACCGATTTATACACCCGTTTAATTAAACCGAGTAACTTTGATGCAACAAAAAAATATCCTGTTTTAGTTTATGTATATGGAGGCCCGCATGCACAATTAATTACCAATTCATTTTTAGATGGTGCTAACTTATGGATGTTTTGGATGGCAGAGCAAGGCTATTTGGTTTACACCGTTGACAACAGAGGGTCAGATAATAGAGGATTTGCATTTGAAAGCGTAATCCATGGCCGACTTGGAGTAAACGAAATGGAAGACCAAATTAAAGGAGTGGAATACCTAAAGTCATTGCCTTATGTTGATGGCAATCGTCTTGCCGTTCACGGATGGAGTTACGGTGGATTCATGACCACTTCATTAATGTTACGCAAATCCGATACTTTTAAAGTGGGTGTTGCAGGTGGTCCTGTAACCGACTGGAAATGGTATGAAGCAATGTATGGTGAGCGTTATATGGATACTCCAGCAGAAAACCAAAAGGGATTTGATGAAGCAAGCACTCTAAATTATGTGAATAACCTTAAAGGTAAGCTGTTATTAATTCACGGAACAAGTGATGATACAGTGGTAATGCAGCACAATTTTGCTTTAGTGAAAAAATTCATCGAAGCCCAAAAACAAGTTGATTTTTTCCCTTACCCAATGGCAAAACACAATGTTCAAGGTAAAGACCGAGTGCATTTAATGACCAAAGTGCTAAACTATATTATAGAAAATAATAAGTAATAGTATTAAAAGCTATTCCTGCTATTCGTTGCAATCTTTCATTTTTTTAAGAAAAAAATAAAAGGATTTCCACTACTATCAGGGCTAAAAAAAATCCCAAATTCAATGAGTTTGGGATTTTTTATATTTGAACAATTCTATGTTTTTTGCTTTTTCTTCTTTGCTGCAGGGAAAAGAATATTATTAAGAATTAATCGAAAACCGGGTGAATTTGGGTGCAAATCCAAAACCGTTGGAGCATCACCTACATGATGTTGGTAATCTTCAGGATCATGACCTCCAAAAAAAGTAAAAAAGCCTTTACCTTTTTGTCCGTGTATGTAACGCGCTTCGCCATTTAACTCATTTTGTCCCAGCGTTAAAACATATGATTTAATTAACTCGCTGTCAAAAGAAGTCGATTGTCCCATAAAACCTTTCACTAAAGAAGTATGATTTTGACACAACATACTTGGGATTACATCCCATTTGGCAGAAAAATCCATCAAAGTAAAATAATCTTTCTCCTTAATAATTCTTCTTTTTTCAGTCATATCTATATCCGAAAACTCATAATGATCGGGCTTTCTATCTAATATGAAATTCTTAAATGCAAATGTTTTACTGTAATCAATTAAGTTTTGGTAATTTGGAGTACTGTCATCTCCGTCAAACATAGGTTCACAAATATCAACACCTTCTGCAGAAAGGGCAATATCAAAACTATCAGTAGCCGAACACATGGCAAACATAAATCCGCCACCAATAACAAAATCACGTATTTTTTTAGCAACAGCCAATTTCTCTTCCGATACTTTAGCATAACCAAGTTTAGCTGCTAAAGCTTCGGCGTCTTTCTTTTGATCAATATACCAAGGGGCGTTTCTATAAGCACCATAAAATTTACCATATTGTCCTGTAAAATCCTCGTGATGCAAATGCAACCAATCGTACAATATCAATTGATCGGATAGTACTTCTTCATCATATATTGGGGTAAACGGAATTTCAGCATAAGTCAGAACCATCGTTACAGCATCATCCCAGGGTTGTTTTCCTTTAGGAGTATACACTGCAATTTTTGGTGCTTTTTCTAAAATTACGGTTTCCATATTTTGAGATGGCGAAGAAATATCTGCCAATATAGAAGCTTCCTCCGCTTCGGATAATATTTCAAAACTCACACCGCGAATTTGACATTCTTTTCTAATTTCTGGAGCATCTGGCAATAAAAAAGACCCGCCGCGGTAGTTTAACAACCAACTCGCTTTATACTTTTTATCCAAACACCAATAGGTTATTCCGTATGCTTTTAAGTGATTTTTTTGAGAAGTTTCATCCATTGGCAACAAAAGAAAATTTGCCTTAATAGAAAAGGAAACCAACAAAAGAAAAATAATGTAATGATTTTTAGAAAGCATTAGGTCAAAATTAATTTCAATCCCAAAACGGAATCGATTTATCAAAGATACTAGATAATAGTGTAAAGAAAAACCTAAATTTTCATACTAAAACGGGACATCACTGTCGTCGTCATTTGAATTTAAATTACTTCCAAAAGCTTCATTTGGAGAAGGTAGATTTTTAGTGAAAAATGGATTATCATCAAGATTCATCTTGGATGGCAAATCACCTAAACCGGATCCGTAGTCTTCTAAATTATCAAACTTACCTAGGTTTCCAATGAATTTCAATCGTATGTTTTCTAGAGAACCGTTACGGTGTTTTGCAATAATAAATTCGGCTTGACCTTCTGTTGGAGACTGTTCATCATCATCCCATTCTTCAATTTTATAATATTCAGGACGATAAATAAACGAAACGATATCGGCATCTTGCTCAATCGCTCCCGATTCACGAAGGTCAGAAAGTAAAGGTCGTTTACTTGAACCACGCGTTTCCACCGCACGAGATAATTGTGACAAAGCAATTACAGGAACTTCCAATTCTTTAGCTAATGCTTTTAAGTTTCTAGAAATGGTCGAGATTTCTTGTTCACGATTTCCGCCACCTTTTCCGTTTCCTCCAGCTGTCATTAATTGAAGGTAATCCACAATAATTAACTTTATACCGTGTTGCGACGCCAATCTTCGTGCTTTTGCACGCAAATCGAATATGGATAACGAAGGGGTATCATCAATAAATAATGGAGCTTTTTCAAGGTCTTTCACTTTCACAGAAAGCTGCTCCCATTCGTGTTTTTCTAATTTACCAGTACGTAATTTCTCAGATGACAAACCCGTTTCAGAAGAAATTAAACGCGTAATTAACTGTACCGAGGACATCTCCAAAGAGAACAACGCCACCGGGTGCCCAAAATCAATAGCAATGTTACGCGCCATAGAAAGTACGAATGCGGTTTTACCCATACCCGGCCTTGCTGCAATAATAACCAAATCGGAAGGTTGCCAACCCGAAGTTACTTTGTCTAGTTTTTCAAAGCCAGTTGCAATTCCGGATAATCCTTCTTTATTGGCAATTTCTTCAATTCGCTTTTTAGCTTGGATCACTAAACTTTGAGCCGTTTCGGAACTTCGTTTAATATTTCCTTGTGTAACCTCATATAATCTACTTTCAGCTTTGTCTAATAAATCAAAAACATCGGTAGTTTCATCATAAGAATCTTCAATAATTTCAGAAGAAATTCGAATCAAACTTCTTTGAATGTATTTCTGTAAAATAATTCGCGAGTGAAACTCAATATGTGCCGAAGAAGAAATCTTTTGCGTAAGCTGAATTAAATAATAATCACCACCTGCAAGTTCTAGTTTAGCATTCTTTTTTAATTGAGAAGAAACTGTTAATAAGTCAATGGGCTGCGAATCGGTAAACAACTGAAAAATAGCCTCAAAGATGTGTTTGTGCGCCTCTTTATAAAATGCCTCCGATTGTAAAATATCAATAACCTCATCTACCCCTTTTTTATCAATCATCATGGCACCAAGAACTGCTTCCTCAAGTTCGAGTGCTTGTGGAGGTAGCTTGCCTTTTTCTAAATTGATAATCGTAGATTTATCTACTCTTACAGGGTTTAAATTCTTGATATTTTCCATAGAGCGAAAGTAACCAATTCTTAGTTTTTATTAAATTTTAGTTATTATCCAATACTGTTGATAACTATATGTTTTTTGTTGACAACCAAAAAAAAATCCGGAACCATTGGGCTCCGGATTTTTATCATGTTTAGGAAAATTACTCCTTATACTCACCCATTTTACTGTATTTATCCATCCTTTGCTCTACTAGCTCGGTTGTTGATAAATCTTTCAGTTCATTATAAAATTTGGTTATGTATTGTTGTACTGTAATAAAAGTAGTTTCTCTATCATAATGTGCTCCACCAAGTGGCTCCGGAATGATATCATCAACTAATTTTTGTTTTTTCATATCTGCAGAAGTCAATTTCAATGCTTCAGCCGCTTGCTCTTTATATTCCCAGCTTTTCCATAATATTGAAGAACAAGATTCTGGTGAAATAACAGAATACCAAGTGTTTTCCATCATCAATACGCGATCTCCAACACCTATTCCTAAAGCTCCTCCCGAAGCTCCTTCTCCAACAATAACACAAATGATAGGCACTTTAAGTCGGCACATTTCAAGAATATTTCTTGCAATAGCTTCACCTTGTCCTCTTTCTTCAGCTTCCAAACCAGGATAAGCTCCCGGAGTATCAATAAAAGTAATTACAGGTACACCGAATTTTTCGGCCATTTTCATTAAGCGTAATGCTTTTCTATAGCCTTCAGGATTTGCCATACCGAAGTTACGGTACTGACGGGTTTTAGTATTGTAACCTTTTTGTTGACCAATAATCATAAATGATTGTCCGTCAATTTTACCCAATCCGCCAATCATTGCTTTATCATCTTTAAAACCTCTGTCTCCAAATAGTTCTAAAAAAGTATCGCCACAAATAGCGTTGATGTAATCTAAAGTATACGGTCTATTTGGGTGACGAGATAATTGAACGCGTTGCCAAGCCGTTAGATTTTTGTAAATATTTTTTTTGGTTTCTTGTAACTTCTTCTCTATTTGCTTGCAAGTGTTGGTTACATCAACATCTGATTCTTGACCAATAATTTCACATTTGTCTAATTGGTCTTCTAATTCTTTTATAGGAAGCTCAAAATCTAAGTATTCCATAATTCTGCTGCATTTAATTAAATTCGAACTACAAATATAAAATTTTATATCAACTGATAAAGTAATTTTATGTTATAAGTTGTAAACAAATCTCCTAATTTGGTTTATGCTTGGCTTTTAATACTGCATTTAAGATAACTGTTATTAATATTAATAATGCACCAAAATAAAAGGTTGGACTCATTTGTTCTTTTTCTTTAAAAATTAGAACGGCTAATAGTATTCCGTAAATAGGTTCTAAATTAATGGTTAACATTACCGTATACGGACTTAAGAATTTCATTATAGAAGTAGAAGCAATAAAAGCATAGGCAGTACAAACAGAACTTAAAACTAATAAATAAAGAAAATCATTTATTGAAAGTTGAAAAAAATCAGAATTAAAACTTGATGTTCCAAATAAGAAGATAGAGAAGAATAGTACCCCTCCAAATAGTTCGTAAAACGAAATCACTTTAGGTTCATAATTCACTACAAACTTACTATTGATTACTGCAAAACAAGCAGATAGAAAAGCAGAAATCAAGGCTAAAACTATTCCTTCAATATAATTTCCTTCAACCTTAAAAATTATTGAAAGTCCGACTACAACCAGTAGCCCAAAGAAAATTTCATACCAAATGATCTTCTTTTTGAAGAAAATAGGTTCAATTATAGAAGCAAAAAAAGCCCCAGTAGATAAACAAGCGAGCGTAATGGATACATTTGAAACTTTGATTGCCCTAAAAAAAGTAAACCAATGCAAAGCAATTACTAATCCGGCAACTAAAAATTTTAGGATTACTTTTTTTGGTAATCTAATGGAAGTTTTGGTGAACTTGTTGTAAATAAATATAAAAACAACAGCAAATAACATTCGAAACCACACCAATGGCATGGCATCTAGAGTAATTAGTCTACCTAAAACTGCGGTAAAACCCCAGATAAAAACTATCCAATGTAGTTTAAAGTAACTTTTAGTGTTATCGCTTAGCATTTCGAAGTAAAAATATTGCTAAGATACCAAAAACAAAGTTTGGAATCCATACGGCTATAATTGGAGGCGCAGAAGATTTTTCGGCTAATACTCCAAAAACTTTATCTAAAAACACAAATGCAAACGCGAGTAATATTCCTATTGCAAGATTCATCCCCATTCCGCCTCTTCGTTTCATTGCAGATACAGCCACAGCAATAATAGTTAAGATAAATGCTGAAATTGGAATGCTGAACTTTTTATAAAAAACTACCAAATAGACATTAATATTTGAAGAACCTCTTAGTCTTTCTTTATCAATAAAATGGGTTAATTTGGTGTAATTTAATGTTTCTGCAATGTAAACAACAGGGGTTAAATCTTCTAAATCAAATTTAAAAACGGTATCTTTTACGCTCCCTGTTTCAATATAATCGCCTAGTGGCCCTACTTTCCGTTTGGTATAATTAAATAAGGAATAATTTCTTTTTTTTGGATTCCAAGTAATTCTTTCAGCAGTAACTTTGTATTTCAATTTATCTTTTTCAAAGCGTTCCATCGAAAAATAGAAAGCCATCTTTGACTCCGAATTATAATTACTTACATAAATATATTCTTCCTTATTTATCTGTCGGTACACATCTGAATTATCCCTAATTTCATTTTGACCATTTCCAATCAAATAGGTATATCTAAAATTATTGAACCCTTCACTTGCTTTTGGAACCAAGAAAAAACCCATTAACAACGCAAAAATAGACACAATTGTAGCGCCAATAATATAAGGTCGCAAAAATCTCGTAAAGGATATTCCAGAACTTAAAATGGCAATGATTTCGGTGTTATTAGCCAATTTGGAAGTAAACCAAATAATGGATAAAAATAAAAATATCGGAAAAAGTAAATTGGCAAAATAAATAGTAAAGTCTAAATAATATTCTGCAATAGCAGCAAAAGGAACATGATTTTCAATCATTTTATTAACCTTTTCAGATACATCAATAGTTATCCCAATTGGGATAAATAACAATATCATCACTGTAAAAGTGCTTAAATATCGTTTTAAAATGTATTTATCTAAAATTGTTAACATGAATAATCTGTTATAATCGTTGGCTCATTTGTTTCACCATCATTTCTTTCCAAACTCTAAAATCACCTGCAATAATATGTTTACGCGCTTCACGCACCAACCACATATAAAAACCAAGGTTATGAATAGTTGCAATTTGCTTACCTAAATATTCATTTGCTGCAAATAAATGACGAAGATACGCTTTAGTATATTCGGTATCAACGAAGGTAATACCCATTTCATCCAAAGGTGAAAAATCGGCTTCCCATTTTTTATTCTTTATGTTTATAGTTCCGTTAGCGGTAAAAAGCATTCCGTTTCTGGCATTACGAGTTGGCATCACACAATCAAACATATCCACTCCAAGCGCAATGTTTTCAAGAATGTTAATCGGAGTTCCCACTCCCATTAAATAACGTGGTTTCTCTTCTGGTAGGATATCACAAACCACTTCGGTCATGGCATACATTTCTTCTGCTGGCTCCCCTACTGATAATCCACCAATAGCATTTCCTTGTTGATTGGAATTGGCAATATATTCTGCCGATTGCATACGCAAATCTTTGTAAGTACTTCCTTGCACAATTGGAAAGAAAGTTTGGTCGTAACCATATTTTGTTGGCACTTTTTCTAAGTGATTGATGCAACGATCCAACCAACGGTGCGTCATTTTCATAGAGCGTTGTGCATAGCGGTAATCGCAAGGATAAGGCGTACACTCGTCAAAAGCCATAATGATATCAGCTCCAATAGTTCTTTGAATTTCCATCACATTTTCTGGTGTGAAAAAATGATACGAACCATCAATATGTGATTTAAATTTTACGCCTTCTTCTTTAATTTTTCTATTTGCCGAAAGTGAATACACTTGATAACCACCAGAATCGGTCAAAATATTACGATCCCAATTCATGAATTTGTGCAAACCACCCGCCTTTTCTAATATTTCGGTTTGTGGTCTTAAATATAAATGGTAGGTATTTCCTAAAATAATATCTGGATTGATTTCTTCTTTCAACTCGCGTTGGTGCACTCCTTTTACCGAAGCAACAGTTCCAACAGGCATGAATATTGGGGTTTCAATAACACCGTGATCGGTAGTTATACTTCCTGCTCGAGCTTTAGAATTTGGGTCTTTTTGTAATAAATCGAATTTCATAAGGGCATTTTCAATTGGCAAATATAATTTATTTAAAATTTAGGTTTTCGGTTTTAAACTTTAATTTAACACCAATTTTATGATCAATTCCATACTACAAAGGTTTTTGTCGAATTAAAACTAATAGCAATAGAGCCTTTTTTATTTTTCTTAATAACTTTTGAAAAGTCACTTAATAATTTGTTTTTCAGCTTCTATCAAAATCCTATCTTTGACTCATTAAATTAATTAACTACTACAAATGTCTGACATTAAACAACTACACGATTTTACAACACAAGTACGAAGAGACATTCTTCGAATGGTACATGCTGTAAATTCAGGTCACCCTGGAGGTTCTTTGGGTTGCGCTGAATTTTTAGTGGCATTATACCAAGACATTCTAAAGAGAAAATCTGGATTTGATATGAACGGAAACGGAGAAGATTTATTCTTCTTGTCTAACGGTCATATTTCACCAGTGTTTTACAGTGTTTTAGCAAGAAGTGGTTATTTTCCGGTTGCTGAATTAGCTACTTTCAGAAAATTAAACACACGTTTACAAGGTCACCCAACTACGCACGATAATTTACCAGGAGTTCGCATGGCATCGGGTTCATTAGGACAAGGATTGTCTGTTGCAATTGGTGCTGCTCAAGCAAAAAAACTAAATAAGGATTCTAATTTAGTTTATATTTTAACTGGAGATGGTGAATTACAAGAAGGACAAAACTGGGAAGCTATTATGTATGCTTCTGCAAAAAAAGTAGATAATCTAATTGCAACTGTTGATTTAAACGGAAAGCAAATTGATGGTTCTACAGATGAAGTATTAAGTATGGGGAATATCAAAGCTAAATTTGAAGCTTTTGATTGGGAAGTACTTGAAATTGTAAAAGGAAATGATATTGAATCTATTCTTTCAGGAATGAATGAAGCTAAAGCAAAAACTGGAAAAGGAAAACCTGTTTGCGTTTTATTGCATACTGAAATGGGGAATGGAGTAGATTATATGATGCATACACATGCTTGGCATGGTAAAGCTCCGAATGATGAGCAATTAGCAAAAGCTTTAGAACAAAACCCAGAAACATTAGGCGATTACTAGAATTATGAAAAAATATACTAATACAGGAAGTAAAGATACCCGTTCGGGATTTGGTGCTGGAATGACCGAATTAGGGCAAAAAAATGAAAATGTAGTTGCACTTTGTGCCGACTTAATTGGGTCATTAAAATTTGATGATTTCAAAAAGAACCACCCAGAGCGTTTTTTCCAAATAGGGATTGCAGAAGCAAACATGATTGGAATTGCAGCAGGTTTAACTATTGGTGGTAAAATTCCATTTACAGGAACTTTTGCTAACTTTTCTACAGGAAGAGTTTACGATCAAATACGTCAATCTGTAGCTTATTCTGATAAAAATGTAAAAATCTGTGCTTCGCATGCCGGATTAACTCTTGGTGAAGATGGCGCTACGCACCAAATTTTGGAAGATATTGGATTGATGAAAATGTTACCAGGAATGACTGTAATCAACACTTGCGATTACAATCAAACCAAAGCAGCTACTTTAGCTATTGCAGACCACCATGGGCCCGTTTATTTACGTTTTGGACGTCCAGTGGTTCCTAATTTTATGCCTGCCGATGAGCCGTTTGTAATTGGAAAAGCGATTATGCTTAACGAAGGTACCGATGTGACCATTATTGCAACTGGACATTTAGTTTGGGAAGCTTTAATCGCTGCTGAAGAATTAGAAGCTCAAGGAATTTCTGCCGAAGTAATCAACATTCATACAATTAAACCATTAGACGAAGAAGCAATATTAAAATCGGTGGCTAAAACAGGATGTGTTGTAACTGCAGAAGAGCATAATTTCCTTGGAGGTTTAGGTGAAAGCGTTTCTAGAACTTTAGCATTAAATAATCCAACACCACAAGAATTTGTTGCGGTACAAGATTCATTTGGCGAAAGCGGAACTCCAGAGCAATTAATGGAAAAATACAAGCTAAACAACCAAGCAATTGTTGCAGCTGCTTTAAAAGTTATCAAAAGAAAATAGTAACTTTTCTATACTATATTAAATCCGTCTTTATCAAGGCGGATTTTTTTTGCACAAAAAAAACCGTTTCGAAAGAAACGGTTTTTAAACTAAGAGCCGGCGGAGGGACTCGAACCCACGACCTGCTGATTACAAATCAGCTGCTCTAGCCAACTGAGCTACGCTGGCAACTCTTGAGTGGTGCAAATATAATCTTGAAAATTAATTTTCCAAAAAAAAATTACACTTTTTTAAATTAATTTATTCATTAAAGCGCGTTGATTTTAGCAATCAATTGATTAGCAGTTTGTTCTAATTCTGCATTGATTTGTTTAAAATGTGCTTTTTTATTTTCTACTTTTTTAGCATTAACTTTAACAATTAAACTGTCAAATGAGCTAATTGCCTCATCAATAATTGCATTAGTAGCTTCAGTAGGTTTTCCTGCAGAAGTCATTTCGCAGATGTATACTGCTTCAATAATATCTCCTAATACATAATTGATGTCTTTTTTTAAATTCTTTACACTTGGCATTTTTTTACTATTTAATAATTTGGTGCAAAATTACACAATTCTTTCTAATATTTACTATGAAATGTATATTTCTAAAATAGTAGCAGTTCCTGCAATTTCATATTCACTTAATGAAGCCGGAATTAAAACAGTATCCCCAACTTTATATTGATAAATTTCACTTTGATAATCTAATGAGAATTCCCCTTCCACACACATATAAACTGTAAAGAACTCTTTGTTTTTTGAAACTGCAATTTTTTCGGTTAATGGAATAAAATTTGTTGTAAAATACGAACAATGAACTACCTCATTTGAAGTATTACTCACTTTTTCATATTTTTTTTCTGCATCTACAACCTCATAGTTGATAGCATCTAAGGCAAGATCCAAATGCAATTCACGGGTATTTCCGTTTGAATCAACTCGGTCAAAATCATATATTCTATAAGTAATATCTGAAGTTTGTTGGATTTCGGCAATTACGGTTCCCGCGCCAATAGCATGAACGGTTCCTGTTTCTAAAAAAAATACATCTCCTTTTTGCACAGCTCTGGTATCCAATAAGGAAAGAATGGTTTTGCTTTCTAAATTTTTAAGGTATTCCTCGGAAGAAGATTTTTCTTTGAATCCTACAATTAAATTAGAATTCGGATCAGCTTGCATTACATACCACATTTCGGTTTTTCCAAAAGAATTATGTCTACTGGCAGCCAATTCATCATTTGGATGCACTTGTATAGATAAATCTTCCCGAGCATCAAGGTATTTAAAAAGCAAAGGAAATTGTTTTCCGAATTGTTGAAAGACTTTTGAACCTAAAACTTGTTCTGGAAACTCATTGATTAATTCTAATAAAGATTTTCCTTTATAAAATCCATTTGAAATAGAACTTACTTCATTTTCAACTGTAGAAATCTCCCAACTTTCTCCAGTAATATCTGAAGTAATTGGTTTATTTAATATAGTTTTGAGTTTGGTCCCTCCCCATATTCTTTCTTTTAATATAGGTTGAAATTGAAGCGGATATATCTTCATGAATTAAATATTATGATGCAAAGATGCAAAAAACAGCTTTATTTTAATTACTCTGATTTATGTTTTTAAGAACCTGTATTGCTTTTTCGATATGAATGGAACTAGAAACACTATTGAAAATTAAGCGAATTATTCCGTTTTGATCAATTACATAGGTCTGTCTACCTGGTAAAAAAATAAATGAATTTGGAACTCCGAATAATTTTCTCAATTTTTTATCTGTATCCGAAAGCAAGATAAATGGCAATTTAAATTTACTTTTAAACTTAACATGAGAAGTTACAGAATCGGCACTTATGCCAATAACCTCAGCCCCTAAGTCTTTAAATATTTGGTAATTGTCTCTAAAACTACACGCTTGAGCAGTACAGCCGGGAGTATTATCTTTAGGATAAAAATAAATCACTACGGGTTGTTTTCCTATGATTTGTTCGCTTTCAAATGATTCACCATTAGTATCTAAAGCAACAAAGTTTGGCAGTTTATCCCCTATTTCTAGTGCCATTTAGTTTCCTTTATAGGTTACAAAATTTCTAGGAGTTTCATATAAAACCACTTCCAAATCTTTGTAAGCATCAATATGTTTTCGAAGTTTATTCCAGATTACGACTGCAATATTTTCGGCAGTTGGATTTAAATCTGCAAAATCGGGCACATCTAAATTTAGATTTTTATGATCAAAAGCGTTTTCAATATGCTCTTTTATTAAATCAGAGAGGATTTTTACATCAATCACAAATCCTGTTTCCGAATCAATATCTCCAGTAACTGATACAATTAATTCATAGTTATGACCATGGGAATTTGGGTTATTGCATTTTCCGAAAACAGCATCATTCTTTTCATTAGACCAATCTTTACGATACAATCGATGCGCTGCGTTAAAATGTGCTTTTCTAGAAACAGTTACTTTCATGGTTTTGTTTTTCTTTAAATTTTATGATCTTCGAGGTAATGATAAAATTCGTCAAAAATTATCTTAAACCAAACGGTATATATTTCAGGATTTTGCTTCATGTCGTTTTTCACGTCCTCAATACCCATCCATTTCCAACTTTCTACTTCTTCGGTATTTATTTTAGGCTCATCGTTGTAATATCCAATCATTACATGATCTAATTCATGCTCTGTTAAACCATTATCAAATGGTGCTTTATAAATGAAATGAAACAATTCTTTTATTTCGGCTGTAAAACCCATTTCTTCCATTAACCTTCTGGTTCCGGCTTCGATATTAGTTTCTCCAGCACGCTGGTGACTGCAACATGTGTTAGTCCAAAGTAAAGGCGAATGGTATTTGTGATGTGCTCTTTGTTGCAGCATGATTTCGTTTTTACCATTCAAAATAAAAACCGAAAAGGCACGATGTAAAACTGCTTTTTCATGCGCCTCCAATTTGTTCATGAGCCCGATTGGTTCGTCTTTTTCATTAACTAATATTACTTGTTCTTCTTTCATCAAAAATCGTATTCAGGTCAAAAATACAAAAAAAGTTATGTTGGCAAAATTTAGTTGAATCAACAACCGTTAAACTTTCCTTAAAGATCCAATTATTAAACATAAATTGCAACTAGTATAAAAATCCTGTTGTAAATTTGTATAAGTAAATAAATTTAGCATAAAATGAAATACACAAAACTAATTTGGATAGTACTTCCACTAATAGTGCTAAATGCTTGCGGGCAAACCTATAAAAAAGTAGAACCAAAAAACAATTCAACTGCTATGGAAAATGTGATTAATAAACCAGAAAATCCATATTATTCAAATACCGATACTTCTAAATTAAATCTATCGGATGCTGAATGGAAGAAGGTACTTTCTACTGATTTATATGCTGTAGCGCGTGAAGCAGATACCGAAAGAGCATTTACAGGCACTATGTGGAATTCTGAAACTAAAGGAACTTATTATTGTGCCGCATGTGGCTATAAATTATTTAAATCCAATCAAAAATTCACTAGCAGCTGTGGTTGGCCTAGTTTTTTTGAACAACAAAATAAAGAAAGTATCACTTTTAAAGCTGATAATTCCTATGGAATGCAACGAGTTGAAGCACTTTGCGGAAGATGTAACAGCCACTTAGGTCATTTATTTGATGATGGCCCTGCTCCTACTGGAAAGCGCTATTGCATGAATGCCATTTCCTTAGATTTTGTTCCTGAATTCGTTGCTACTGAATCAAAAAGTAATCTTGAAACCATTGTTTTAGGTGGAGGTTGCTACTGGTGTGTGGAGGCTGTGTATGATAATTTGCAAGGTGTAAAAAGTGTTTATTCAGGGTTTGCTGGAGGATCAGTTGAAAACCCAAGTTATGAAGAAGTTTGCACCGGTAGAACTGGAGCTGCTGAAGTAGTTGAAATTACTTATGATAAATCAATTACCAATTTGGATGAAATCTTTAAGGTGTTTTTTACAGTTCACGATCCGACAACACTTAACCGCCAAGGTGCCGATGTAGGAACTCAATATCGTTCGGTAATTTTTTACAAAAATGAAGATCAAAAAAAGGCTGCTCAAAGTATCATTGATGAGTTAAACGCTTCAAAGGTATATTCAAGTAAAATTGTAACTACTCTAGAACCTTTCATAAAATTTTATAAAGCGGAAGAATACCATCAAAATTATTATGAAAACAATAAAGACAAACCTTATTGCCAATTTGTAATTCAACCAAAAATTGAAAAATTCGAAAAGGTATTTAAAGATCGCTTGAAAAGACATTAATAAAAAAAGCCTCCTAAAATGGAGGCTTTTTAATTATAAAATATAATCCGTAGTGATAAAATTAGATTCCTTGCTATTTAACAACTCTTGTAATATTTCGTTGTTGTAAGCATTATCTTTTGAGGCAACGAATGTTCGAATTGAGAATGAACGCAAGGCATCATGAATACTTAAAGTGCCAACTGCAGAATCTTTTCTTCCTGTAAATGGATACACATCGGGACCTCGCTGACATGAACTATTTAGATTTACTCGGCAAACTAAATTTACTAAAGTATCAATAAGTGGAGCAATCGTTTTAATATCCTTACCAAATAAACTCACCTGTTGTCCATAATTAGATTCAGCCATATCGTTTAATGGTTCTTGTATATCTTTGAAAGTTAATATAGGAACTACAGGCCCAAATTGTTCTTCATGGTATACTCGCATTTCTTTATTCACCGGAAATAAAACTGCCGGAAAAATAAAATTTACTGAATGTTCTCCTCCTTTTCTATTCAAAATTTGGGCTCCTTTAGCTTTCGCATCATCGATTAATTCTTGGATATAAGCTGGCTTTTCTTTCTCAGGTAAAGGCGTTAACAATACACCATTTTCCCATGGATTTCCAAAAGGCAAAGCATCAACTTTTTCTGAAAAGCGTTTATTAAATTCTGCTGCAATTGATTCGTGTACATATAAAACTTTTAACGCCGTGCAACGCTGCCCATTGAAAGACAAAGCACCGGTTACACACTCTTGAATAGCCAAATCTAAATCGGCATCTGGCAAAATAATAGCCGGGTTTTTTGCTTCCAAACCTAAAATTAATCGCAATCTGTTTTTATTTGGATGTTGATCTTGCAAAGCAATTGCTGATTTACTATTTCCAATTAATGCCAAAACTGCTACTTTACCCGATTTCATAATTGGAGAAGCCACATCTCTACCTCTTCCATAAACAATATTAATTACTCCTTTTGGAAAACTACTTTTAAATGCTTCAAGTAAAGGAGAAATTAATAAAACACCATGTTTTGCTGGTTTAAATATTACTGTATTTCCCATTATTATTGCTGGAATCAGTAATGAAAAAGTTTCGTTTAAAGGATAATTATAAGGCCCAAGACAAAGTACTACACCAAGTGGACCACGACGAACCATAGCATTTACTCCTTGACTTTTGGTAAATCGAGCATTTGATCGGTCTAGTTCTTTATAATCTTCAATAGTATCATAAATATAATCTACTGTTCTGTCAAATTCTTTTTCAGAATCGGATAATGATTTACCTATTTCCCACATTAAGAATTTCACCACTTCACCACGAGTAGCTTTCATTTGAGCTACAAAATTTTGCATGCATTTAATTCGGTCAATCACTTTCATAGTGGGCCACAAACCTTGACCATTACCATAAGCATCAAAAGCTGCTTTGGTAACTTCATCTGCCTCTTTTTCTCCCATGGTAGGAATAGTTCCGAGAAGAGTAGGCTCGTAAATAGGTGTTGAAGATATCGTAGAATAAACCGAAGTGAATTCACCTGACCATTTTTTTAACTCTCCATTTACTAAATAAGTATCTTGAATAAATGGTTTTTCAATTTGGAATTCAAAAGGTATCTTGCTCATACTTAGTAATTTTTGTTAAAAATACAGTATATTAAATTAATATAAGTAAGTTTTTTCTGAAAAGAAATTAACTATATCGATGTATATGAATTAGTTAAGGTTTTTGGATCTTATTTTAAAAGTACTTCAGCAATTTTCAAAGCACATTTTTCTCCATCAATTGCAGCCGAAATAATTCCGCCAGCATATCCTGCTCCTTCGCCGCAAGGATACAATCCTTTTATTTGCAGATGTTGTAATGTTTCATTGTCACGAGGAATTCTAACTGGAGAGGATGTTCTACTTTCGGGAGCATGCAAAATGGCTTCATTGGTTAAATAACCGCGCATGGATTTTCCAAATTCCTTAAAACCTTCTCGCATAATTTGTGATAAAAACCCCGGAAACACTTCTCCCATTTCAACCGAAGTAGTACCAGGAACATAAGAAGTTTTAGGAATATCTGACGATATTTTATTTTGGGTAAAATCAACCATTCTTTGTGCTGGAACTTTTTGAGTACCGCCTGCTAATTGCCATGCTTTTTGTTCAATTGATTTTTGAAATTCCATGCCTGCTAAGGCACCATATTTGGCAAAAGGTTTAAAATCTTCTAATTTTAATTCAACCACAATACCCGAATTGGCGGTTTTTTGATCCCTTTTTGATGGAGACCAACCGTTTGTAACTACTTCACCCGGACTCGTAGCGCAAGGCGCAATTACGCCACCAGGACACATACAAAAAGAATACATCCCACGACCATTTACTTGCTTCACTATAGAATAAGGAGCTGGAGGCAAATAATCACCTCTGTAATCACACGAATATTGAATGCTGTCAATTAATTCTTGTTGGTGTTCAGCTCGAACTCCCAGAGCAAAAGGCTTAGCTTCGATAAAAATCTTCTTTCTATCTAATAATTCAAAAATATCTCGGGCAGAATGACCGGTTGCCAAAATCACATTACTTGCAGAAATCGTATCTCCTTTTTGGGTTACTACTCCTTGCATTTCATTTTTTAAAACAACAAAATCGGTGACGCGAGTTTCGAACAAAACTTGACCACCACATTCAATTATTTTTTCACGAATATCCTGAATAATTTGAGGTAATTTATTTGTTCCAATATGCGGATGCGCTTCAACTAAAATATCTGGTGAAGCACCAAAACCAACAAGTAAATTCAGAATTCGATCTACATCGCCTCGCTTTTTCGAACGGGTATATAATTTTCCATCCGAATAGGTTCCGGCACCCCCTTCGCCAAAGCAATAATTGGAATCCTCATCAACAATATGTTCAATATTGAGTGCTTTTAAGTCTCTTCGGCGTGCTCTTACTTCTTTACCTCGTTCTAAAACAATTGGTTTCAAGCCCAATTCTATTAACTGCAATGCCGCGAAAAATCCTGCGGGCCCGGCACCTATTACAATTACTTCTTGCGAATTGGTTACGTTTTTATAATCGGGAAGTTCAATATTAATTTCGTTAAAATTCTCATCATTAAAATAAACGGCTGCCTTAATATTAATTTTGATTGCTTTTTGACGGGCGTCAATAGAGCGCTTTATAACCACCACTTTCTGAATTTCCTTGGTTGCTACGTGAAGCAACTTGGCCGCATGATCTTTAAGTAAAGATTCATTAGCAGCTATTTCTGGAGCAACTTGGGTTTGTATTTCGCGTGGCATTAAGTTTTTTTTACAAAATTAGACAATTTGAATAATGATATTGTATTTTTGAATTCACTTCAATCAAAGAAAAGCAATTAATGTCAAATAAAATAAAATTAATTTGGGATTTTAGAGGACCCGATGCTGCTAAAATTGCAGAACATCATGAATTTCATTTAAAAGAATTTATCCAAATTGAAAAAATCACTTTAAACATAACAGGATTTACCGTACTGAATGAAGTTTATGCTATTGCTTATATGGTAGTAGAAAAATCTGAAATGATTCCCGTTCGAGACGCTTTAAAACCGCATCGCGGAGAGATATATACAGAGTAAATTACAAAAAAATCCAAATTCGTCAATTTGGATTTTTAATTTTTAATTCGCTACTTCGCTGATAAATTTAATTCGCATTAATCGGAGTTCTTCAATATCATAATCTCCGTCAAATTCTTTAAGCGCAGCTTCAATATTATCCGATTCGGATTCCATAAAATAATCGTGAATTTCTTCCTGCTGATCTTCATCTAGCATTTCATCAACCCAATATTTAATATTTAATTTTGTTCCTGAATTTACAATTTGCTCCATTTCTTTTAGCAAATCCTCCATATTCATGCCTTTTGCAGAAGCAATATCTTCAAGAGAAAGTTTGCGGTCAATATTTTGAATGATATATAATTTATTAACTGAATTTGCTCCTGTAGATTTAACAACTAAATCATCAGGCCTAATAATGTCATTATCTTCAACATACCTGCTAATTAATTCAACAAATTCAATACCATACTTTTTTGCTTTTCCTTCTCCAACTCCATGAATATTAATTAATTCATCCATTGTTATTGGATATTTCAAAGCCATATCTTCAAGAGAAGGATCTTGAAAAACTACAAAAGGAGGTACCCCAATTTTCTTTGAAACTTTTTTTCGTAAGTCACGCAACATTGCCATTAATGCTTCGTCGGCAGTTCCAGAAGATTTAGAGGCGGTTACAATGGCGTCATCTTCGGCCTCGTTGTATTCATGATCTTCCGACATCATAAATGAAGTTGGATTTTTTATAAAATCATGACCTTTATCTGAAACTTTAATGATTCCATAAGTTTCAATATCTTTAGTTAATAAACCATCAACTAAAACTTGTCTAATCAGAGCCATCCAATAGCGTTCTTCTTGATCGCTACCACAGCCAAAAAAGCTTTGAGAGTCAGTTCTGTGTGCTTTAATTGTTGCATTTACTCTACCTATTAAAGTATAAACAACTTCTTTAGATTTATATAAATGTTTGGTATCACGAACAACTTCTAATAATTTTTTGACATTATTTTGAGCTTCAATTTTTACTTTTGGATTACGAACATTATCGTCCATATCTGCTCCTTCTCCTGTTTCACTATCAAATTCTTCTCCGAAATAATGCAATAAAAATTTACGACGAGACATGGATGTTTCGGCGTAAGCCACCACTTCTTGAAGTAATGCAAAACCAATTTCTTGCTCTGCAACAGGTTTCCCCGACATGAATTTTTCTAACTTCTCAACATCTTTATAAGAGTAATATGCCAAGCAATGTCCTTCTCCTCCATCACGACCTGCACGACCAGTTTCTTGATAGTAACTTTCCAAAGATTTTGGAATATCGTGGTGAATTACAAAACGAACATCGGGCTTATCAATTCCCATTCCAAATGCAATTGTAGCTACCACCACATCTACATCTTCCATTAGGAACATATCTTGGTGTTTGGCACGCGTTTTAGCATCCAAACCTGCGTGATAAGGCACCGCGCTAATTCCGTTTACTTGTAATACTTCGGCAATAGCTTCAACTTTTTTTCTGCTCAAGCAATAAATAATACCTGATTTTCCTTTATGTTGTTTAATAAATCGAATGATATCCGATTCGATGTTTTTAGTTTTGGTGCGTACTTCGTAAAATAAATTAGGTCTATTAAACGATGCTTTAAAAGTATTTGCATCCGACATATCTAAATTCTTCAGAATGTCTTCTTGCACTTTAGGTGTTGCTGTTGCTGTTAATCCAATAACAGGAACATCGCCTAAGTGTTTTATTATGGTTCTTAAATTTCTATATTCAGGTCTAAAATCATGTCCCCACTCCGAAATACAGTGCGCTTCATCTATAGCAATAAAAGAAATGGGTACCGATTTTAAAAAATCGATGTATTCTTCTTTAGTTAAAGACTCTGGCGCAACATAAAGTAGCTTGGTAATTCCCGAGGTTATATCTTTTTTTACTTGATTGATTTCGGTTTTAGTTAAAGAGGAATTCAATACATGGGCAATTCCATCTTCTGAAGACACACTACGAATAGCATCCACCTGATTTTTCATTAAGGCAATTAATGGAGAAACTACAATCGCAGTTCCTTCCTGAATTAATGCGGGCAATTGATAGCATAATGACTTACCCCCGCCAGTAGGCATAATTACAAAAGTGTTTTTCTTGGCAACAATACTTTTAATGACTTGCTCTTGCAATCCTTTAAATTGATTGAAACCAAAATATCTTTTTAATTCTTTGTGTAGGTCAATTAGATTTGAATTCATTATTACTTAATAGTATTTTTACATAAATTTGCAAGGTTAAATATACAAAATACTTTTTCTCTTACAAACATTATAACAAATCTATTTTGATTACTAAAGAAAAAATAATTACCTCGGCACTAAATACAATTCGCTCTGAGAGTGAATCGATAGCAAAACTATCTGATTATATTAATGATAGCTTTTATGAAGCGGTTAATCTAATTTATAACTTAAAAGGAAGATTAGTTGTTACCGGAATTGGCAAAAGCGCCATTATTGCTCAAAAAATTGTTGCCACTTTAAATTCTACAGGAACTCCTGCTATATTTCTTCATGCATCGGAAGCAATTCACGGTGACTTAGGAATGGTTCAAGAAGGAGACGGCGTTATTTGTATTTCAAAAAGCGGCAATAGTCCAGAGATCAAAGTATTGGTTCCGTTATTAAAAAGGTTTGGTAATAAATTAATTGCCATCACTGGAAATACTTCTTCTTTTTTAGGAAAAGAAGCACATTTTACCCTAAATACTTTTGTTGAAAGCGAATCTTGCCCAAATAATTTAGCACCTACAAACAGCACCACGGCCCAACTTGTAATGGGAGATGCCATTGCAGTTTGTTTAATGGAAATGAAAGCATTTAGTGCTGAAGATTTTGCCATTTATCATCCAGGAGGAGCTTTAGGAAAAAAATTATTACTTAGAGTCAAAGACATGTTGGATTCTTCAAGAAAGCCAAGTGTTAATTCTGATTCAAGTGTTAAAAATGTAATCGTTGAAATTTCAGAAAAGAGACTTGGAGTTACAGCTGTTCTTGAAAATGATTCTGTTGTTGGAATAATTACAGACGGTGACATTAGAAGAATGCTGAATAAAACAGAAACAATCACCGGATTAACTGCTAAAGAAATTATGACGGTTAACCCAAAAACAATAAAATCAACAGATATGGTTGCGGATGCTTTTAATATTATGGAAGACCATTCTATAACCCAACTTGTCGTTGTTGATGAAGGTGAATATAAAGGAGTGATTCATTTGCACGACATCTTAAAAGAAGGAATTGTATAATGGCAAAAAAAGAGACTAAAGAAATGTCCTTCATGGACCATCTAGAAGATTTAAGATGGTTGTTTGTAAGAAGTACTTTTGTGGTTATTGGTATTGCATGTGCCTGCTATTTCATAGATGATTTTATTTTTGACACAATTATTTTTGGCCCCAAAGATCCGAATTTTGTTACCTACCGATTTTTTTGCGAAGTGACTCATTATTTTGGTGTGGATGATACTTATGCTTGTGCACAAGAATTTAATTTCAAAATTCAAAATCAAGAAGTTAGTGGTCAATTCTCCATGTATTTATGGACCTTAATTACCGCAGGTTTTGTTATTGGGTTTCCATACATTTTATGGGAAGTATGGAAATTTATTCGTCCTGCTTTATATGAAAAAGAACGCAAAATGGCAGGAAGTTTCATTCTTGTTTCTTCCATTTTATTTTTTATCGGAGTTTTGTTTGGCTATTATATTATAGCACCTTTATCAATAAATTTCTTTGCCACCTTTAATGTGAGTAAAGAAATAGAAAATATTTTTACAGTTGACTCCTATGTATCTATGATGAAAATGTCAATTGTTGCTAGCGGTATCGTATTCGAGTTACCAATAATTATCTATTTCCTAGCAAAATTAGGATTAGTGACTCCCGATTTTCTTAAAAAATACAGAAGATATGCAATCGTTATTATATTGATATTAGCTGCAATCGTAACACCTCCAGATATTCCAAGTCAAATAATTGTTTCGATTCCTATATTATTACTTTATGAAGTGAGTATATTAATTGCGGCAATTGTTGCAAAAAAAACTGAAACTAATGAGTAATCCAGTACAAGAATTTAATGACTATCGTTCAAAAATGAACGAAAAGTTGTTGGCTGACAATAATAAAATTGTAAAGCGTATTTTCAATTTAGACACTAACGCATACGCGGAAGGCGCGCTTGATGTAAAGACCAAAGAATTATTAGGCTTGGTTGCATCTGCTGTTTTACGATGTGACGACTGCATAAAATACCATCTAGAAACCTCTTATAAAGAAGGAATTACAAAAGAAGAAATGATGGAAGCCATGGGCATTGCCACTCTTGTTGGCGGAACCATTGTGATTCCGCATTTAAGAAGAGCCTACGAATTTTGGGAGGCATTAGAAGAAAATGGTCGCTAATTCAATTTTAGATTGCAACTAAATAATTGTTAAATATAAAGTAGTTCAAAACCATTATTTGTTTATTTGCAAAAGAAAAACTCAGAACCATAGATCAATAAAATGAAATTAAGAGCAGATAATTTAGTAAAAACCTACAAAGGACGGAGTGTTGTAAAAGGGATTTCTGTTGAAGTAAATCAAGGGGAAATTGTAGGGTTATTGGGTCCGAATGGTGCCGGAAAAACGACTTCATTTTATATGATTGTAGGTTTAGTAAAACCAAACTCCGGACATATTTATCTGGATGATACAGATATTACAGAATATCCAATGTACAAGAGAGCTCAAAACGGAATTGGTTATCTAGCTCAAGAAGCTTCTGTTTTTAGAAAATTAAGTATTGAAGATAATATTCTAAGTGTTTTGCAATTAACCAATCTTTCCAAAGAAGAGCAAATTGCCAAAATGGAAAGTTTAATTGCCGAATTTAGTTTGGAACACATTCGAACTAATAGAGGAGATTTACTTTCGGGAGGAGAACGAAGAAGAACAGAAATCGCGCGTTGTCTTGCAACTGATCCTAAATTCATCCTACTAGACGAGCCCTTCGCAGGAGTTGACCCTGTAGCTGTTGAAGACATTCAACGAATTGTTGCGCAATTAAAAAACAAAAATATCGGAATTCTTATTACCGATCATAACGTTCAAGAAACTTTAGCCATTACCGACAAAACCTACTTAATGTTTGAAGGGGGAATTCTTAAAGCAGGTATTCCAGAAGAATTGGCTGCCGATGAAATGGTTCGTAAAGTTTATTTGGGTCAGAATTTCGAATTAAGAAAAAAGAAATTAGAATTCTAAACATATAAAAACCTGAAACTACTTTTTTGCTAAAATAGTATTCAATATAGAAAGCAAAACATAGGTTAAAATAATTAACGGAACCGCAAGGAATTGCAAGGTGACAATCATTATTAAAGAAGCTAATAAAAATCCTATTTGTAGTTTGTATTTTTGGAAACTGAAGTTTTTTATTTTCAATGAAAATAAAGGGATTTCAGCATTCATAACATAGGCACTTAATGCCGTAATTGCAAGCAAAACCCATTCATTATTTATATAAGTTGATACAAAAGAATTAGAAATTAACGGCAAACTCATTATAAATAAAGTATTTGCAGGAGTTGGCAAACCAATAAATGAATCGGATTGGCGGGTATCAATATTAAAATTAGCCAAACGATAACAAGCGCCCAGAGTAATTACAAATCCTAAATAGGGTAAAAAATAATTTGTAGAAAATTCTCCAAAGCTTAACATGCAGAACATAACAAAACCTGGAACAACTCCACTAGTAACCATATCTGCCAAAGAATCTAGTTGCACTCCTAAAGGACCAGAAACATTAAATTTTCTAGCAAAATAACCGTCAAAGAAATCAAAAAATATTCCTAGAGCTACAAAGTAAAATGCCATATCAAATTTTAAATCGGCAACCATTACAATGGCAATACATCCGCTAAGCAAATTAAGCAGCGTCAAGAAATTAGGAATGTTTTTTTTGATATCCATTATTGAAATTTTAATAACGACAAATTTAGTACAATAAGTTTTAGGTAAGTGCGTTTTTTAGAGAGATTTTTATTTAGAAAATCAATAAACAATTTTATTTTCAAATAGGTGGAAGTTTGCTCGTTAATAATTTCTATTTTTGAAGAACAAAAACTAATTCGCGTTTAATAAAACAATACCATTGAAGAAAATAATATTCCTTTTCTTTATCCTAACCAATGTTAGCTACAGCCAAGCTGTTAGAAAATATTCAAATGAATTTATGAATATTGGTGTCGATGCAGCTGCTTTAGGAATGTCGAATGCGGTGGTTTCTCATACTAATGATGCAAACTCAGGTTATTGGAATCCGGCGGGACTGATAGGAATTGCTGATGGCCAAGTGGCCGTGATGCACGCAAGTTATTTTGCCAATATTGCGCAATATGATTATGCTGCTTATGCAAAACCAATAGATGATGAAAGTGCATGGGGAATTTCCATGATTCGATTTGGTGTTGACGACATATTAAACACTACCCAACTTATTGACGCCAGTGGAAATGTAGATTACAACCGAATTAGTAAATTTTCTACCGCCGATTATGGCTTTACCTTTTCATATGCTAGAAAATTAAAATTTTCTGAACTTCAATATGGAGTGAATTCAAAAATTATCCGACGAGTAATTGGGAATTTTGCAAGCTCATGGGGATTTGGTTTTGATGCGGGAATTCAATGGAAACGCAATGACTGGAATTTTGGGTTGATGCTTCGCGATATTACTACCACCTACAATATTTGGAATATTAATGAGGAGGAATACAATAAAATTAAGGGAACTGTTCCAGGCCAAAATCAGGATTTACCAGAAAGCACCGAAATTACGCTACCCAAAGCGCAATTTGGAATGGCAAAGAAAATTGATTTTCATAATGAAACAAGTCTACTTGTATCGGGTAACATAAATATGCAATTTACTTTAACTAACGATATTTTTGCTTCCAATATGGTAAGTATTGACCCGGCAATTGGTTTGGAATATGAGTATGTTGATTTAGTATTTATTAGAGCTGGAGTAGGTAATTTTCAAAAAGTTGTTCAAATTGACAATACTAAAAAGATTGGTTTTCAACCCAATATTGGATTAGGATTTAAATACAAAGGAATCCAAATAGATTACGCATTAACTGATATTGGTGATCAAAGCGCTGCTTTGTATTCGAATATTTTTTCCTTGAAAGTAGATTTAAGCATCTTTAAATAATTAATATGTTCAAAAAATTACTTTGCTTATTTTTCCTATTTGTCAGTGTTTTAAGTTTTTCACAGAACAGCACACTATCTGAAAACTCCAAGGTTAGCATATTTACTTGTGGCAGAGGAAATGAACTATATACGACTTTTGGCCACACAGCGATTCGAATTAAAGACGAAGCTACAAACTTAGATGTGGTTTATAATTATGGCGCCTTTGATTTTAATACTGATAATTTTTATTTGAAATTCGTAAAAGGGGATTTGCAATATTTTATAAATGCCACTTCCTATGAGGGATTTATTTACGAGTATCAAATTGAAAAACGAGAAGTAATTGAACAAACTTTAAATTTCTCGCTTCCACAAAAACAGGAGCTTTTTGAGTTACTAAACACCTCCTTATTTTCAGAAGAGCGCAGTTACACCTACAAATTTATTGATCGAAATTGCACCACAATGGTAGTTGAAAAAATCAATAAAATGCTTGAGAAAAATTTGATTCAAAAAATAGATGACAAAACTATTACTTATAGAGAATTATTATATCCTTATTTTGAAAATCACTTTTATTATAAGTTAGGAATAAATATCATTTTTGGAGCAAAAACGGATGCCAAAGCCGAAAAACTATTTCTCCCATCTGAATTAATGCACAGCTTAAATAAAGCCCAAATAAATGGAAAACCGGTTTTAACCAAAACTGAAACCATTGTAGTTGGTGAAGAATTAGAATCGGGATTCTCATTTCTAAATAGTATTTATTTTATAGCGCTACTCCTACTGATTTTAGTAATTGCTAATAACAAAAAAGTCTTTATTACCTATTTGTTTTTAACCGGAATTTTGGGATTATTTTTATCTTTAGTAGGATTGTATTCACTTCACAAAGAAGTACTTTGGAATTACAATGCGCTATTATTTAATCCGCTTTTTCTTATACTTCCATTTTTAAGAGGAAAAGCACTAAAAATCACTTTGCTACTTTGTATAGGGTGTATAGTAATTTATGTAATACTAATGTTTACAAAACCTCATTTATGGCTTATGAGTCCGTTTATCCTTGCAACTTTATACATGTTTTGGAAAACACAAAGAGAATAAATTAATTTATTTTTAATTATATTTTTTAACATAAAAAAAACACCCAAAAGGGTGTTTTTTTATTTAATTGCTGGTTGCCTTTTCTTTAGGTAAAAGAATACAACCCCTACGCCAAGTAGCATCATTGGTAGTATCCAATCATTTATTGGCACATCTTGAACATCATCATCAAACACCGGTGCCTGTGCAAAAATAGATTCTATCTGTAATAAAGCAATAACTATAGCATATTTTATTTCTGTTCTATTTTTCATCTTATTTCTATTTATTATTCTACAATCCATTTAACTTGACTCGTTTTTCCCTCTGAGGTAATTCTTACAA
>NZ_JBEIDX010000023.1:0-31058 GCF_040383245.1 Flavobacterium sp.
CTATAAATTAATTTATAACTTATATAAATTAATATAATACCTATATTTACATATTATAAGTATATACAAAAAATGAGTTACTATAAAATACTGAATTTAGAACATTACTTTAAAATGTATAAAAAATCAGTACGCGAACCAAGAAAATTTTGGGATCGTATTGCTGATGAAAATTTCACTTGGTACCAAAAATGGGATAAAGTGTTTGAATTTGATATGCAAGAATCTAAATTCAAGTGGTTTGTTGATGCTAAAGTGAATATTACTAAAAATTGTATTGACCGTCATTTAGCTAAAAGAGGTGAAAAAACTGCAATAATATTTGAACCAAACGATCCAAGCGAAGCAGCGCAACACATTTCTTATAACGAGTTGTATGCTAGAGTTTCAAGAATGGCAAATGTGCTAAGAGAACAAGGTGTTAAAAAGGGAGATCGCGTTTGCATCTATTTACCAATGATTCCTGAATTGGCGGTTTCAGTTTTGGCTTGCGCCAGAATAGGTGCTATACATTCTGTTGTTTTTGCTGGATTTTCTTCTTCAGCAGTTTCTGCCAGAATTAACGACTCCGAATGTAAAATGGTAATCACTTCTGATGGAAGTTACCGAGGAAATAAAGCAATTGATTTAAAAGGCATTGTAGACGAGGCATTAGAAAAATCTCCATGCGTTGAAAAAGTATTGGTTGTAAAAAGAACAAATACCGAAGTAAACATGAAAGAAGGACGCGACCAATGGTTACAACCATTAATGGACGCTGCAGTTCCAAATAATGTAGCAGAAATTATGGATTCCGAAGATCCGTTGTTTATATTATATACTTCAGGATCTACAGGAAAGCCAAAAGGAATGGTTCATACAACAGCTGGTTACATGGTTTATACAGCTTATACCTTTAAAAATATATTCAATTACGAAGAAAATGATGTTTATTGGTGTACTGCAGATATTGGTTGGATTACCGGACATTCGTATATATTATATGGACCATTATTAAACGGTGCAACTACAGTAATTTTTGAAGGAGTTCCATCTTACCCAGATTTTAGTCGTTTTTGGGAAGTAATTGAAAAACATAAAGTTAATCAGTTTTATACTGCACCAACAGCTATTAGAGCACTTGCGAAAGAAAGTTTAGATTATGTTCAAAGATTTCCTTTGAGTTCCTTAAAAGTAATTGGATCTGTTGGAGAACCAATTAACGAAGAGGCTTGGCACTGGTACAATGACCATGTAGGAGGGAAGCGTTGTCCACTTGTAGATACGTGGTGGCAAACAGAAACTGGAGGAATTATGATATCACCAATACCTTTTGTTACTCCAACAAAACCAACCTATGCTTCATTGCCATTACCTGGAATTCAACCCGTTTTGATGGATGAATTACGTAATGAAATAGATGGAAATCAAGTAACAGGTAGTTTGTGTATTAAATTCCCATGGCCTTCTATGGCTAGAAGTATTTGGGGAGATCACCAAAGATATAAGGAAACTTATTTCTCTGCTTTTCCAGGTAAATACTTTACCGGAGATGGTGCTTTGAGAGATGAAGTAGGGTACTATAGAATTACCGGAAGAGTTGATGATGTAATTATTGTTTCTGGACATAATTTAGGTACTGCACCAATTGAAGATGCTATTAACGAGCATCCAGCAGTTGCAGAAAGCGCAATTGTAGGATTTCCACAAGATATTAAAGGAAACGCACTTTATGGTTTTGTGATCTTAAAAGAAGTAGGAGAAAGCAGAAATCATGAAAATCTTGCAAAAGAGATCAACCAATTGATTTCAGATCAAATTGGACCAATCGCAAAATTAGATAAAATTCAGTTTGTTGCCGGTTTGCCAAAAACAAGATCTGGAAAAATCATGCGTAGAATATTAAGAAAAATTGCCGAAGGAGATTTCTCTAATTTTGGAGATACTTCAACTTTATTAAATCCAGAAATTGTGGATCAAATAAAAGATGGTAAAATATAGTTTTTTTTTTTAGAATTCTAAATATCTAAATAATGTTCAATCTAGATTTTAGTTTTAAAAACAATATCGCTAGGGTATAGGCATCATCCGTAGTAGAAACTCGTTCTGTTTTTGGGATTTTATATAAGGTCCCTAATTGTTCAATAGTAAAATTTGCATTGTTGATGTCATTTAGTTTCTTATGCATAATTTCCAAATCTAAGGCTTCATTTTTTAATCGGCCGCAAGCCATTTTTTCAAGAACCTCATTAATCATTTCAACATCAAAATTAATGCGATGCCCAACTAAAGTAGAATTTCCAATATATTCTATGAATTTCTCCATGGCTTGCCATTCTGACATTTTTGGCTGCTCAGATTCTAATAAGAAATCACTAGAAATACCATTATCATGAAGGTATTTGTATTGCGGAATGGTGACTTCAAAAACATCTCCAATACGAATACTATCCTCAATAATTGAAACAGCTCCAAAGGATAATATTACATCTTTTTTTGGATTCAATCCACTAGTTTCAGTGCATAACACAACATAGCGGTTGGACTTATTCTCAAATTTAGTTAAGTATTCTTTCCAAAATTCAGGTGAATTTTTATTGCTGTTCTTTAACCAATCAATCATAAATTAAGAAAATTGTGTTAATTGAATTTTATCTTTAATCAACTCTTCAAGTTCTTTCATTGGAGCTAAAGCATTTTTCAACTTTTCTTTATCTACTTTGCTTAATTCCTCCAAATTAATATACTGCCCAGTATTATCGTTTTTCAAACCTTCTAAAGTTCTAAATTTCGATAACACTAAATAAGCATCGGCACAATTCAAATATACTTCTGAAAATTTAGGATCAATCATCGCTAATTGCTTAAATCTTAAGTAAGTACTGTTTATGCCCTTAATGTTATTACTTAAAATTAATAATCGTGCTCCATCTATTAATGGCATTAATGCTCTTGTTTTGATATCAAATTTACCTTTATGTTCACCATCTTCCTCAATATTAAATTTTTTAAAGAAGTTAAGGGGAGTAGGTTTTTTGATAGTATCATTTCCTAAGTAATCTAAGAAAAGTACTTTGTTTTTTATGTTTGAAAAAATCACATCAGTAAGTTCATCTTCAATTTTTTGTTCACCAAATGCTATTTCGTAGTCAAAGAAAACACTACTAATTTCATTGGTGTTTTCACCTGGAGTATTCATCCAATTCTCATATTGTTTACTCCAGTCTGTCAATGACTTACACCACATCATATTACTAGCCATATGTCCGTTTGGACAATTAATATAACCCACTTTTTCAAGAGTTGCTGTTGCTTTCTTTGCTAATTTTAAAAAGTAGTCTTTAACATCTCGGTATTTCTCTGGAGAAACATCCTCAAAAACTAATATATTGTCTTGATCTGTTAATAATAGCTGTTCTTTTCTACCTTGACTTCCAATACAAAGCCATGCAAAACGGGCAGGAGGTGAGCCTAATTCTAAAATAGCTTGTTCAACTGATCTTTTTACAATTGCTAAAGTAACTTCACCTGCAATACTAGTTATGTGGGTTAACGGTATGTTTTTATTTAAGGAAGACTGAATGATATCAGCCAATTTATTTCTAACTAATTTTAATTCTTTAGCAGTTTGAGATTTTTTAATTTCTTTTAATAGAATACCAGGGTTATTTGCCTGTGCAACAACTAAATCATGTTCAGAAATCACTCCTTTAACCTCTGATTTATCTGTACCATCCTTAGTAACACATAAATGAGTCACCCCATGCTTTAGCATAACCAATTGAGCCTCTGCAACAGAAATATTCTCAGTTACCGTAATTACAGGCGAAGCCATGATTTTACTAATAGAGTTAGTTAATGGAAATCGACCAGTTGCTACTTTAGATCTAAAATCTTTATCGGTTACAATACCAATTGGATTGTTTTGATCGGTAATTAAAGCGCTATCAAACATGTTTTCAGTAACTAATTGAGCAGCATCTTTAATTAAAGTATCGTGACTAATTTTTAAAGGTGTTTTATTGTAATTTAACGACTGAAAATACTGCATATCTGATTGATTGTCAGAATATGAGACATTATCAGATAGTAAAGTGTGATTTTTATTATCTAAACTGTTTTTTGTATTGACTGCAAAACTCTCTAATAGAAAATCTAAAACTGTAGCGTTTTGAGCAACAAAGGGCTTAAAAGTAGCAATAGGAACAGCATAAACAATGCTTTCTTCACGAGCTTTAGCAGTCATTTGGTAATTATTCTTAGCAAAGAAAGGACGCAGACCAAAAATATCTCCAGCGTAACATTTGTTTAATAAAGTTTCTTCAGCATCAGAAATAACTGTAAGATGAATCACTCCAGAAGCTACTACGTAAAAGTCATCGTGCAGCGTGTCATTTATTTGAAACAACGATTTATGCTTTTCTAAATTAATAACACGAATTGTTGAAACTATCTTAAGTAAATCTTCGTAAGATAAATAACTGAACGGTTCGTATTCTTTTAAAAAGTTTGCTATACGTTGGGTAATAGCATTTTCCATAAATTGTGTTTTAAATTGTTTCTATAAATATACTACAAAAATAAGAAAGAAGGAATTATATATAGAGAGGGATGAATAAGTTTACTAACATATTTTTGAACTATTTATCCTAATTAGAACACTTTGTAAAATATTCTATTTTACATAATATAAATTATAGTTCAAATATATAAATTTAATTAATCTAATTCACTAAGTAACTTTATGCGGTATATCTTACCAATAGCAACAGTTAAGCGTGTAATGTAATCCTCTATTAACCAACTTCTGTAGTTTTTTGAAACATTTCCAAGACAAGAACAATACTGCTTAATTCTAAATTCTATATCATCATTAAGTTCTTTAGATAATCTTCTTGCAGAAACTAAATCAATTGTATTTTCAACACAAATTCTTGCATGTTGATCTAAAGATTTGTCAATAATTGTTTTTGCTTTTAAATTTGCTCGAACGGTTAATTTAAATTCTTCCATTATATCCATATGAATATTTTCAGAATTTTTAAATTTTGCAGCCAATTCAGCCGGCATAACATATTTAAAATTACTTTCAATTTCAGCATCATCTCTTAGGTTCTCCAAATAATATTCAGGAGACTTAAATATATGCTGCCAATCAACTGGATTATTCCATAATCCGAATCGTAAAGCGTTATTTCCTAGATCAATAATAGTAAATTCATCTTTATTTGGTAATTTTCTTGATCCGCGACCAATCATCTGAAAATAAAGCGTTAACGATTTTGTTGCTCTATTTAATATGATACTTTCAACTGTTGGTTCGTCAAATCCTGTTGTTAATATTCCTACTGATGTTAATATTGCATCTGGAGTTTTCTTAAACCAACTTAAAATTTCTTTTCGATCCTCTGCAGATGTAGTATTATCTAGGTGTCTAATGTTAAATCCTGCTTGCTTAAAGGTTTCATACACATGTATTGAGGTATGAATTCCGTTATTGAAAATAAGTGTTTTCTTTCCTAATGATTTCTCTGTATATGCATGCAATAACTTTTCTTGCATTACCATATTTGTATATAAATCTTCGGATGATTTAACGGTGTAATCTCCGTTAATCCCTACTTTTAAAGAAGTTAGCCCTACATCATAACTATATGTAGTTGCTTTTGCCAAAAATCCTTTATCTATTAGATTTTGAATAGTGTCTCCAACAATAAGTTCGTTGTAATTTTTATACATCGGTAACTTAATATTTGAACTAAGTGGCGTTGCTGTAACTCCTAATATAAATGCATTACTAAAAGCACTAAATAACTTCCTAAATGAATTAAAGTGAGCCTCGTCAATTATCAGTAAACCAACATCTTGTATTTTTAATTTATCATCGTTGAGTCGATTTTTCAATGTCTCAATCATCGCCACAAAACACGAATATTCATCTTGATCTGGAAGTTCTTTAATGGCGCTATTTATTACCTTATTTTTTACTTCAAAATCCTTTAACATTTTAGAAGTTTGCTTACAAAGCTCTATTCGATGAGTCAATACCACCACTTTTTTATTGTGTTGCACTAAATACCTTCTTGTGATTTCAGAAAAAATCACGGTTTTACCTCCGCCTGTAGGCAATTGATACAATAAATGATAATTGGAAGGAGCTTTATCTATTCGCTCAAAAATCTTATCTATGTCACCTTTTTGATAACCATAGAGTTCTTTTTTTTCTTCAATTTCAAGAAGTAGCTCTTTTTTTGACATAGTAAATTTTACAATTTTGCAAAACTACATCTAAAAAAAGGTTTCACCATAATTATTTTGAATTATTCTACAAATAATCTAATTTTTCGAGTATTATTTGAAATTCTATACTATTAAACCAATTTTGATCTATTGTTTTATAATGAATACCCACTACTCTACTTTTAAATTCAGCAGTAATTCCTTTTTCATTCATATAAAATACCGCCTGATTAAAAGAGGTAAACATACTTTTATAGAAAGCTTCTTGTTTTATTTCTTTTTCTGAAGAATAAGTTTGCGCAATCTCAATTGTATAAAGCATAAAATCCGCAACTAAATAAGCATCCATGCCCAGTGAAATGAAATGTTTAATATATTTTTGAGCAACCGACCGACGCAATTTTGATTTTTTTCCTTTAATAGGATAATATTCATTGGTAACTTTAAGTTTGGCTTCTTTAATTAATTTGTTTTCATTTGGATTAAAAGCAAAATCATAATACACCTTTACTTCTTTAAATTTATCATACAACTCCATGATTTGCTCTTCAAGTTGCGTTTTATTTAATTCGGATAAATACTTTTTTAAATCTCGTTTACTCATATTAAATGCTAAATTATTGTAAAAGTAACCTACTTTATTGTATTAATTCTATTGTTATTACTTAATTTTACAACCTCAATTAAATTATTTATGATTAAGATCTTTAAGGTAACAGCAATTTTAGAGGGATTTTCTTATATTTTCCTTTTAGCGAATATGGTAATTAACAAACATTCGAATCCTGAATTATATAAAATGCTATTATTTCCAATTGGTATGAGCCACGGTATTTTATTTATTGGATATATTTACTTGACTTTTATTTTAAAAGCGAGACAAAATTGGATGTTAAAAGATATAGCTATAATTATTTTAGGTTCATTAATTCCGCTTGGAGCTTTCTTTATCGAAAAAAAATACTTAAAAAATGCATAATTTTTTAGAAAAAATATTCGGTTGGTTGTATCCCTTACTTCGTAAGATTTCAATTGGAGATCTTACTGCAGCTTATATTAGTTTGGTTATAAACATATTTATATTGTGTGTTATTGCCTACGTGATTTATGTGATTTTCAGATTGGTTTTAGTGGCGTTAATGGCCATTATTGCAAGAAAAACAAAAACTCACTTTGATGACTTATTGGTTTCTAATCAAACAGCTAAGTACATCGCACATTTAATTCCGTTTTTATTTATATACAAATCGGTGCCCATTATTTTAGAAAATTATGATTATTGGGAGTCGGTTTTTGGTAAAATGGTTGGTATTTACATTGTTTTATTATCACTTTGGATTGTAAGAAGTATATTAAAAGCAATGAGCGAATATCTAAAAGATAAACCAAGATTAAGTGATAAACCTATTGATAGTTATATTCAAGTTATCATGATTATTTTATGGATATTTTGCATCGGAATTATTATTTCTAAAATATTTGACATCAATTTAAACACATTATTTGGAGTTCTTGGAGCGATTTCGGCAATTATATTATTAATTTTTAGAGATACTATTTTAGGATTTGTTGCAAGTGTTCAGGTTTCGTTAAACGATATGGTGCGAATTGGAGATTGGATAACCTTCGATAAATATGGTGCTGATGGTGATGTAATTGAAATTAATTTGGCCACTGTAAAAGTTAGAAATTTTGATAATACTACTACCACTATCCCTACTTACAGCCTAATATCAGATTCTTTTAGAAACTGGCGCGGAATGCTTAACTCAGACGGAAGGCGTATTAAAAGACATATTTTAGTTAAGGCAAAAAGTATTCGATTCCTTTCAGATAATGAATTGAATAAATTAAAAAGAATTCAGCTTATAGCGGATTATATTGATAGCCGTCAAATTGATATAAATAAATTTAATGCTTCAAATAATGTCGATAAATCATTAGCTATAAACGGAAGAAATATTACCAATTTTGGTTTATATAGAAAGTATATTACTCGTTATTTAGAAACACATCCAGGTATAAACAAGGATATGATTTTGCTTTGTAGACAATTACAACCTACATCACAAGGCATGCCTCTTGAGATTTATGCCTTTTCAAAAGATCAACGATTTGAGCAATACGAACACATTATGGCTGATATTTTTGATCATATCATTGCCTCTATTGCCTATTTTGATTTAGAATTGTTTGAAATTACTACAGAAAAATCAAATTAAATTATTCTTTAATCTATCTTCAACATACTCTATTTTAGTCTTTCCATGTGCTTGAGGTTTACCTTCAATACTCACGCTAACCATAGTAATTCGATCAATTGTAATAATAGTTTCTTTAGTCATCATATTTCTAACTTCACAAGTTAGTGTTAATGATGTTGTGCCAAATTTTATTACATCAATCCCAATTTCAACAATATCTCCTTGTTTTGCAGAGCTACGAAAATTAATTTCCGACATGTGCTTGGTTACAATTCTTGGGCTTTCTAATTGGATAATAGCATATAAAGCTATTTCTTCGTCAATCCAAGCTAAAAGTCTACCTCCAAACAAAGTACTATTTGGATTTAAATCTTCTGGCTTAACCCATTTTCTAGTGTGAAATCTCATTGTTATTATTGTTGAATTTAGAATTAATCTTCGTCTTGATCGCTATCTTTTTGTGTTGGGTTTTCATTAGAAACAGAAGTTCTTATTTCAGTATGTCTTATTTCACCTCCAGTTGTACCTGTTTTTTGCGCAAGATATACCCCAATTGATGCCAATATTATTACAATATAGCTTGTAATTTTTGATCTAGAATTATTCTTTAAATTTAAATATAATCCTGCAATTGAAATTGCACCTATAACATATAAAACTATAGCAAGTTTCTCTGCAATTTCTTCATGATCGTGGATAATTCTTTTACCTACATTTGGCATTTCTTCAACTAACTCCTCTGCACCTTCTCCTGTTGACATAGAAGCAATTGCAAAAACTGCGGCTACAATAAACAACCCGTAGGCAGTATTTATAACACTTTTATTTTTTAATACTACTCCAAAAAGTAGGATTCCCAATCCTAAAATTAATCCAATAATAGGAAAGTGGTTTACCACCATATGTATGTGTGCATCATTCATGATATAAAAAATTAAATTAGTAACTTACTATAAAGTTAATAAAATTATTTTACATAAAGGAAATTATTAAAGTTAAATTTCAGTATAAATAACGACCTTGATGAACAGTTGAAAATTTATTTGCTTGACTACAATAGCCCACTGTATTTTCTAATAAACCATTCGCTTGCAAGTGTAATTGAAATAAGTAGCAATAACCAATACCAATCAATAAAAGGTGTTTTTTTGATAATGGCTTTTTCTATCGCTTTATAATTAGGGTTTTCAAGTAGATTTTTGATTAACTCGTCAACTTGATTTGGAACATACACAACTCCCTTTGTTTGCGAAGCTAATTGCTTTAATTTTGACAAATCTGGATTAACAAATTGTTTTTCAATGTCAAAATCAATAATTTCAAATGTGTTTGAATACGAAGAATTTGAGTTCAATTCTTTTAATGTAAAGGAATAACTACCAGGAGTCAATCCATCTAAATTGACTTTAAAATTAGAAGTCGCTTTTAATAAATCATACTTCTTGATTTGTTTTGTTTTTATATTAGTAACTGCTATTGTTAATCTTGCTTTTTCATCTAATTCGTAATTTTTATTGAAATATTGCGCAGTAATTTCAATAGATTCGCCCGAATTATAAAACCGTTCGTGGTTTACAATTAGTGATTTTCTAGAATCATTTGAAGCCAAAAACTGAATGGTTTTATCTATAAATACATCAAATTCATCAAAAGATTTTTTACTTACAAAACTTTCAGCACGCCACTTCCAGATGTTCTCACCAAATAAATAGGCACTTCGTTTTCCAAGATTTTCAGAATAAGCTAATAATGGTGCATTTGTAGAAACATTACGAATGCTAGAATTCAATAATACAAAAACAGTTGGTTTGGTTGTAATTGTGCCAAAAGGATTTTCTAATGGAGGAAAATTTTCAAAACCTAAATTATCAATAGCAAACAAATTAAAATTAGTATTGAAATTGGCTAAATAATCTTCTTTTTGGGAAGACATTTTGAATTCAAAATCAGATTGGTATTGATTTAAAAAATTAAAATCTGTTTTATTACCAGTAATAATAAATGAGTTTATTTTAAAATTTTTATTTAACTCAAATACTGATTTAAATTCGGCTGTAGGTTGATATAATATAAGTACATTATAATTTCCAATAGCATTTATTTGATTCGGCTTAAGGATGGTAACCTTACGTTGAGCATTGGTTTCAATTGAGCGTTTTAAAGCACCTAAATCAGGATGATTAATTGTATAAATTATTGCAATTTCTGATTTTTGATCCAGCACTTCAACTGCAAATTTCTTGCTATTATTGTAGGTGTTTTTCTCTGTTTCTGACGAGGTGATTTTTGCGGTATAAAGCTGCACACCTGTTTTATTTGCAGGTAATAATACATTTACAATTTCTGATTTTTTATTTGGTGAAAAAGAAATATTCTGACTTATAAAAGTTTCGTTTCCTTGCGAGATAGTAAATTTAGCAGAAACTGATTTTGTACCAGCATATTGTAAAAATACCTCTGCAGGGAATTTGTTCTTATGAAATGCGTATTTATTTACATTTATTGTATTTATTTTTAAATCCAAATAAGTTGTTGTATCACCAACTACAATTGGGTAAACTTTATTATTAGAATCAAAACTAAAAACATAATCACTTCCTGATGTTTGATTTCCATCTGTAATCAAGACAGTAGGAAAAGTTCTATTCTTGTAAATGCTTTTTAAATTGTCTGCTACAAGATCAATTTTAGTTTCCTTTCCTTTAAAATCAAAAGATTCGGCTGATTGAAAATCGGAATCAAAACCATACGATTGAATGTCAAATTTTTGATTTAAATCAGAATTAGAAATCAATTTTTCATAAATCTCTTTTGCAGATGTAGCCGCTTTTAAGTCGAATATAGAAGCCGAATTATCGACCACAATTGGAAGCGGTGTTTTTATTGTTTCAAATGAACTTCTTGTAATGATTGGGTTTATCAATAACAACAAGATTCCAAAAACGGATATAAAACGCAACAAAGCCAAAAGCTTAGTCGTTTTAGACCTGCTTTTGGCTTTGTAAAAATATTGAAAATAAGATAATCCACTTGCTATTAAAACAGAAAGAAGAATTAATAAAACAGTAGATGTATTCATTATTTGGTTTATTTCAAAATTCTGTTAGAACTCATTGCGGCTATTAGGTTAACATTCCTCCGCATACATTTAATACTTGTCCTGAAACATAAGCACTCATATCTGAAGCAAAATATAAACAAGCATTAGCAACATCTTCGGGAGTTCCTCCACGTTTTAATGGAATTGAATCCCTCCAACCTTGAACCACATCAGCATTCAATTTAGCCGTCATTTCAGTTTCAATAAAACCTGGAGCAATTGCATTGCAACGAATATTTCTTGATCCTAATTCTAAGGCAATAGATTTAGTAAATCCAATCATTCCAGCTTTAGAAGCAGCATAATTTGCTTGTCCGGCATTACCCTTCACTCCTACTACACTACTCATATTTACAATAGAGCCACTACGGTTTTTAAGCATGATTTTTTGAACTGCCTTGGTCATGTTAAATACCGATTTCAAGTTGATTTCAATCACATTGTCAAAATCTTCTTCACTCATTCGCATTAATAAATTATCCTTGGTTATTCCCGCATTGTTAATTAATACATCTACCGTTCCAAAATCTTCTAATACGGAATCAACTAATTGTAGCGCTTCGTTAAAATCAGCAGCATTTGATTTGTATCCTTTTGCTTTAACACCTAAAGCGTTTAATTCATTTTCTAAAGCCATTGCAGATTCTGCAGATGAACTATAAGTAAATGCTACATTAGCACCATGTTGTGCAAATACTTTTGCAATTCCACTTCCTATTCCACGACTTGCGCCAGTTATTATAGCGACCTTTCCTTCCAATAATTTCATATGAATAATAGTATTTATTTTGTTTATTGAATTGCAAATATAAGAAATACAATTAAAGTAGTTTAGTTGCAATTTGGAATTAAATATGCTATATTGCTTTTAATTATATTTAAAAATTAATCAAGTAAATAAATTTTTATATTGCATTAGATTAAACCTATTTAAACTTTTGTAGTCTTAATATATATAAACCAAATAAAATAATCCTATGAAAGTATTAAAGTATTTATTTTTAGCATCAATCACATTAGTATCTTGTAGCAAATCAGATGATTACCAATCTGTTCAAGATTATCCCAATGTAAAAGCAGCTTTTGGTTCAAAAATTGATTTAGATAACTTATTAAATTATCAAAATCAATTCATTCCGTCCTACATTACTAAAGACAATTCATTTGTAAATCCTATTACTAATAAAGGTGCAACTTTAGGTAGAGTATTGTTTTATGATAAAAAATTATCTTCTAATAATACTATTTCATGTGCTAGTTGTCATCAACAAGCTAATGCTTTTAGTGATGTTGCAGTAGCTAGTGTAGGTGTTAACGGAACAACAGGAAGACACGCAATGCGTTTAATAAATTCAAGATTTTCAAATGAAAGTAAATTTTTCTGGGATGAAAGAGCTGCGTCATTAGAAGCTCAAACTACGCAACCAATTAGAAACCATGGAGAAATGGGATATAGTGGAACAAATGGCGATCAATCTTTTAGTGATTTGATTTCAAAACTTAGTAATATTGGCTATTACAAAGAATTATTTCAATATGTATATGGATCTGAAGAAATTACAGAAAGTAGAATGCAACTTGCATTAGGACAATTTATTAGAAGTATACAATCATTTGATTCTAAATATGATGTTGGTAGAGCTTCTGCAAATAATGATAATCAGCCATTTTCAAATTATACAGCGCAAGAAAATACAGGAAAAAATTTGTTTTTAACTGCTCCAGTTTTTGATGCAACAGGTAACAGAACCTCTGGTGGTTTAGGGTGTGCGGGTTGTCATGCTGCACCTGAATTTGATATTGATCCAAACACAAGAAACAATGGTATAATTGGCAGTATTGGAAGTAATACTTTAGATTTATTAAATACTAGATCTCCATCATTAAGAGATTTAGTAAAAGTAGATGGCACAACAAATGGACCAATGATGCATACGGGTGTAATTACTACATTGCAAGCAGCTATTGGACATTACGGAACAATAAATCTTGCACCGGGAAATACTAATTTAGATCCAAGGTTAAGACCAAATGGTTTTGGACAACAATTACATTTAACTGCACCTGAAGTTAACGCTGTTGTGGCTTTTATAAGAACTTTATCTGGTACTGCAGTTTATACTGATCCAAAATGGTCTAACCCATTTCCTAATTAATAAATATAAAGCATAAAAAAAGCCCTACAAATTGTAGGGCTTTTTTTTATCAAATAATATTAGAATTAACCTAATACTTCTTTTACCTTTTTACCAATTTCTGCAGGAGAATCTACCACGTGAATTCCGCATTCTCTCATGATACGTTTTTTAGCTTCTGCTGTATCATCAGCTCCGCCAACAATAGCACCAGCGTGACCCATTGTACGACCTTTAGGAGCAGTTTCACCTGCAATAAATCCAACAACTGGTTTACGGTTTCCATCTGCTTTAATCCATTTTGCAGCATCAGCTTCAAGTTGTCCTCCAATTTCACCAATCATTACGATACAATTAGTTTCTGGATCATTCATTAATAATTCAACTGCTTGTTTAGTTGTAGTTCCAATAATTGGATCACCACCAATTCCAATTGCAGTTGTAATTCCTAATCCTTGTTTTACCACTTGATCAGCAGCTTCATAAGTTAAAGTACCTGATTTAGATACAATTCCAACTGAACCTTTTTTGAAAACAAAACCTGGCATAATTCCAACTTTTGCTTCACCTGGAGTAATTACACCAGGACAGTTTGGACCAATTAAACGACAGTTTCTATCTTTTATATAATCATAAGCTTTAATCATATCTGCAACAGGAATACCTTCAGTAATACAAATAATTACTTTGATCCCTGCATCAGCAGCTTCCATTATTGCATCGGCAGCAAATGCTGGCGGAACAAAAATAATTGTAGTATCAGCTCCTGCTTTTACAACTGCATCTTTTACAGTATTAAACACAGGGCGATCCAAATGTGTAGAACCACCTTTTCCTGGAGTAACTCCTCCAACCACATTGGTTCCGTATTCAATCATTTGCTGTGCATGAAAAGTACCTTCACTTCCAGTAAATCCTTGAACTATTATTTTTGAATCTTTATTAACTAAAACGCTCATGTTAGATATATTAAATTATTTTTATTTTTTCGTGTTGCAAAAGTATAAAATAGTAATTAGTATTTTTATTAAAAATTGCTAAATTTCTATATATTTTATTAATTAAATTGGCTCATTTGATAACCTCTATATAATTTGCCATCTTTAATTTCCCAAATGACAAAAAAATGCGCCAATAACATTTCTTCCCTTGGATTTTCAAATGTTTTTACAAAATGAGAATAACGAACTGAAACCATTTGACCTTCGGCAACAATATGAGTAATTCTCATTTTAGATCGTACATAGGCTTTGCTTAAATCTGCAGTTAAATTTAATACATCCTCGCGATTCATTTGTACAAATCCTTTACTGCTGTTCCATTCAATTATTAAATCGGGATGTAAAAATTCATTTACTTCTGACTGATTTAATAGTAAATCATTTTTATAAAAATCTAATACTAATTCTTTTGGTTTCATAATTAAGATTTTTTCAGAAGCTCAGGTAAGCGTTTAATATTTGCTAATTGCTTCAATTTTTCTCTAGATTCCTCTATTGGAGTTCCGAAATAAGATTTTCCTCCTTCAACTGATTTTGTTACTCCGGTTTGACCTAATATAACTGCTTTGGCACCAATTGTTATTCCGCTTGTAGTTCCAACTTGTCCCCACAAAGTGACTTCATCTTCAATGACTACACAACCTGCAATGCCGGTTTGCGCGGCTATTAAACATTTTTTTCCAATAATGGTGTCGTGACCCACATGAACTTGGTTGTCAATTTTAGTTCCGGCACCAATAGTTGTGTCACCAGTAACTCCTTTGTCAATTGTACAAAGAGCTCCAATTCCAACATTATCTGCAATAACAACTCTTCCTCCAGATAAAAGTTGATCAAAACCTTCTTCTCGTTTTTTATAATAAAAAGCATCTGCTCCTAATATAGTTCCAGCTTGAATAATTACATTATCTCCAATTACACAATTATCATAAATGGAAACATTTGCATGAAGGATGCAATTTTTACCAATAGACACATTATTTCCAATGAAACAATTTGGCTGAACCACAGTTCCCTCTCCTATTACAGTTGAATCTGAAATTGAAACATTTGCAGAAAGGAAAGGTCTAAAATGTTTAGTAAGTTTATTGAAATCTCTAAAGGGATCATCCGAAATCAGTAATGCTTTTCCTTCCGGACAAGCAACTTCTTTATTTATTAATACTATTGTCGCAGCAGATTGAAGTGCTTTGTCGTAATATTTAGGATGATCTACAAATACGATATCACCTTCGGTTACAACATGAATTTCATTCATTCCATAAACTGGAAAATCGGATGCTCCAACATAAGAACATCCAATTATATCAGCAATATCTTTAAGAGATTGTGGTTTAGTAAATTTCATTAAAAAGAAATTTATTCTTTTACACGCTCCATGTAAGAACCTGTAGCAGTGTCAATTTTAATTTTATCTCCTTCGTTAATGAATAAAGGTACATTCACAGAAGCTCCTGTCTCAACTTTTGCAGGTTTAGTAGCATTAGTTGCAGTATTTCCTTTTACTCCTGGCTCAGCATAAGTAACTTCCAGAACAATAGAAGCAGGCATATCTACCGATAGAGGCATCTCCGTTTCAGTGTTTATTTGAACCATTACTAGCGTTCCTTCTTTTAATAAATCTGGAGCGTCTAATATTTTTTTATCTAATGTTATTTGCTCGTAAGACTCTGTATTCATGAAATGAAACTGATCTCCTTCATTATATAAATATTGAAAAGTTTGAGTTTCTACACGAATGTCTTCAATTTTATGTCCAGCAGAAAAAGTATTATCTAATACTTTTCCGTTAGTTAAGCTTTTTAATTTTGTTCTCACAAAAGCTGGTCCTTTACCAGGTTTAACATGAAGAAATTCGATGATTTTATAAATATCGTGATTGAATTTAATACATAATCCGTTTCTAATATCTGAAGTAGATGCCATTTTTATATTTGTTAATTGTTAATTTATTTTTAATATCCTCCTGAATATCCTTTCATGATTCCACGAGAGGAATTTCTAATAAAATCTAATATTTCGTCACGCTCTGGAGAAACTGCCATTTCGGCTTCAATAATACCTACAGCTTGAGAAGTATTGTAATTTTTCTGATAAAGAATTCTATAGATATCTTGAATTTCTCTAATTTTTTCTGAAGTAAACCCTCTTCTTCTCAAACCAACCGAATTGATTCCAACATAAGACAAAGGCTCTTTAGCTGCTTTAGTATAAGGAGGTACATCTTTACGAACCAATGATCCACCAGAAATCATTGCATGATCTCCAACATGAATAAACTGATGTAATGCAGCTAATCCTCCAATTATAGCATAATTACCTACAATAACATGACCAGCAAGAGCCACACCATTAACTATAATAGCATTGTCACCAATATGACAATCGTGAGCAATATGTGCGGTTGCCATGATTAAACAATTGTTTCCAATTTTAGTTTGACCAGATGCAATAGTTCCTCTATTAATTGTAACACATTCTCTAACGGTTGTATTATCTCCAATAATTGCAAGCGAATCTTCACCTCCAAATTTTAAATCTTGAGGTACTGCAGAAATAACTGCCCCCGGAAAAATATTACAATTTTTTCCAATACGAGCGCCTTCCATAATGGTTACATTTGAACCGATCCAAGTTCCTTCTCCAATTTCTACATTGTTATGAATAGTTGTAAATGGTTCAATTACAACATTCTTAGCGATTTTGGCTCCTGGATGAACATAGGCTAATGGTTGATTCATATAGTGTTATATTTTTGGTAAATGTAATAGGTATTTTTAATTTAAATAACTGCTTTTCAAATTTATTGTTTTTTAGCAATTTGGGCCATCAATTCAGCTTCGGCAACTAACTTTCCATTTGCATAAGCGTTAGCTTGCATGTGACAAATTCCTCTTCTTATTGGAGTAATTAACTCACATTTAAAGATCAAGGTGTCACCAGGTAATACTTTATGCTTGAATTTCACATTATCTATTTTCATGAAATAAGTTAGGTAGTTTTCTGGATCTGGAACCGTACTTAATACTAATATCCCACCTGATTGCGCCATAGCTTCAATAATTAAAACGCCTGGCATAACTGGTGCGTCAGGAAAATGTCCCACAAAGAAATTTTCATTCATGGTTACATTTTTCATTCCAACCACATGTGATGTAGACATTTCAATGATTCGATCAATTAATAAAAATGGAGGTCTGTGTGGTAAAATATTCATAATTTGATGAATATCCATTAAAGGCGGTAGATTTAAATCATATACCGGCACTTGATTTTTTTGCTCTATTTTAATCATTTTAGACATTTTTTTAGCAAATTGAGTGTTTACAAAATGACCTGGTTTATTGGCAATAACTTTACCCTTAATTCGCATCCCTATTAATGCTAAGTCACCAATTACATCAAGTAATTTATGACGCGCAGCTTCATTAGGATAATGCAAAGTGAGGTTATCTAAAATTCCGTTTTCTTTAACAGATATTTGATCTTTTCCAAATGCTTTTTTTAGACTTTCCATTGTTTGTGTAGATATTTCCTTATCTACATATACAATGGCATTATTTAAATCACCTCCTTTAATCAAACCTTCGTTTAGTAGGTTTTCTAACTCATGTAAAAAACTAAAAGTTCTTGCATCAGATATTTCCGATTTAAAATCGGCTATATTTTTTAGTGTTGCATTTTGAGTTCCTAATACTTTAGTTCCAAAATCGACCATGGTAGTAATTTGGTACTCATCCGAAGGCATTACAATAATCTCACTTCCGGTAGTTTCATCTACAAATGAAATTACTTCTTTAACCACATAATATTTTCTTTCTGCATCTTGCTCAACAACACCAACTTTTTCTATTGCTTCAACAAAATATTTTGAAGAACCATCCATAATTGGTGGCTCCGACTCATTTAATTCAATAATTACATTATCAACATCAAGACCAACAAAAGCTGCTAATACATGTTCAGAGGTTTGAATTTTTACTCCAAGTTTTTCAAGATTTGTTCCGCGTTGTGTATTTACAACATAATTTGCATCAGCTTCTATTATTGGGCATCCTTCTAAATCAACTCTTACAAAAGTAAATCCATTATCTATAGGTGCAGGCTTAAAAGTCATTTTAACTTCTTTGCCAGTATGTAATCCAACACCTGTAAGTGAAATCTCACTTTGAATGGTTTTTTGCTTTACCATAATTTAATTCTATTTGTATAAATTTTATTCTAATTTCTTTTTTAATGCATCCAAATCGGATACGATTTTTGGTAAATTTCTGAAATGAACATACGATTTACTAAAGTCACCATAAGTAAAAGCGGGAGATCCTTGAACTACTTCTCCATCTTTCAATGATTTTCCAATCCCGGATTGTGCTTGAATTCTTACATTGTCTCCTATTGTAATATGTCCGGCAACACCAACTTGACCACCAATCATACAGTTTTTACCAATTTTGGTAGAACCTGCAATTCCGGTTTGAGCAGCAATAACGGTATTTTCTCCAACTTCTACATTATGTGCAATTTGAATTTGATTATCTAATTTTGCACCTTTTCTAATAATTGTCGAACCCATTGTAGCTCTATCAATAGTAGTGCATGCGCCAATCTCAACATCATCTTCTAAAATTACATTTCCAATTTGTGGAATTTTACTGTAAGTTCCATCTTCATGCGGCGCAAAGCCAAACCCATCAGAAGCAACAATAGCTCCTGAATGTATAACACAGTTATTTCCAATTTCGGTTTCAGAATAAACTCTAACACCTGCAAAAAAGACACAATTATCTCCTATTACTACATTGTCTCCAATAAAAGTATTTGGATAAATTTTTACATTATTTCCAATTTTTACATTCTTCCCAACATAACAAAAACTACCTAAATATAAATCATCACCATAAGTAACTCCTTCTGAAATAACAGAAGGTTGTTCAATACCGGATTTCATTAATTTAACTTGATTGTAATATTCTAAAAGTTTGGAAAAAGCTTGATAGGGATCATCTACTTTAATTAAAGTAGTGGTTATTGGATTTTCTGGTTCGAAATTTTTGTTGACAATGGTAACCGTTGCCTGGGTTGTGTAGATATAATTTTGATATTTTGGATTGGACAAAAATGTTAAAGATCCTGGAATCCCTTCCTCAATTTTAGCCAACTTGCTCACTTCAGCATTAGGATTACCTACTACTTCGCCGTTTAAAATACCCGCAATTTGTTCTGCTGTGAATTTCATTTAATCAAAATTATACCCCAACTAAATTTGATGGAATAAGAATAGTGGCAAAAATATGAAAATTAATTTAAACACTAGATATCTAAGAGTACTTTTGGGAAACAGATGTAATATTTTGTAACCGATTTAGAAAGTGCTTTTACTTGTAATTGATCTGAAGAATCAACTAGATTTTCAATTTCACCGTCTTTTTTCAATATGCTTATAGGTTCGCTTTCTTTATTATAGGCCTGATTTTTCAGTTTTCCTTTAAAAACAAAATAATTAGCTTCATTATCTGGTAACGAATACAAACTGGTTATTTTATTTTTATACTGCATTAATAGTTCTGCATCTACTTTTTCATCCAAAACAATTATTTTCAATAAATCTCTATTAATAATCATTTTACTAAGCGAACTTAGAACAAAATCAGCATGAAATTGCCATGATTTTATGGCGCCTAGCACATCATAATCATCCAATTGCGAAAAGGTAATTAGTTCATCCAAATTAAATGTGTCTGTGGTAATCTTATTATTCAGGAAAAAGGATAGCGGTTTACTACAATCTAAACGTTCACCTTTTTGAGTCAATTCTTTGGCTCTTTTGAGTATTTTAGTTAACGTAATTTCTGCCACAACCGATGTTTTGTGCAAGTAGGCTTGCCAATACATTAATCGTCTTGCTACTAAAAATTTCTCTACAGAAAAGATGCCTTTTTCTTCAATAACAAGTACATCATCTTGTACATTCATCATTTGAATCAATCGATCACTGTTGATGTTTCCTTCTGCTACACCACTATAAAAACTATCACGTTTTAAGTAATCCATTCGATCCATATCCAACTGACTTGAAATCAACTGAAGCATAAATTTACGGTGGTATTCGCCTTTAAAAATTTGAATGGCTAAATCTAACTTTCCTTCAAATTCTTCATTTAAGGCATTCATGAATTTAAGTGAAATTTCTTCGTGATGCACTTCTTCTACAATACTATGTTCCATGGCATGACTAAAAGGTCCGTGACCAATATCATGAAGCAAAATGGCAATATATAAAGCGTTTTCTTCTTCGTTAGATATAGCAACTCCTTTAAATCTTAGGGTTTGAACTGCTTTTTGCATAATATGCATGCAGCCTAAAGCATGATGAAATCTTGTGTGATGTGCGCCAGGATAAACCAAATAAGACAATCCCATTTGAGATATTCTGCGTAAACGCTGAAAATAGGGATGCTGAATTAAATCGTAAATTAAGGAGTTGGGAATGGTAATAAACCCATAAATTGGGTCGTTGAAAATCTTGAGTTTATTGGTTGCAATCACAATAGAATCGGTTATTTTATATAGTACAAATGTACTATTTTTTTGAATAATAATTATTGAAATGATCCTCAGTTATAATTAAGCTTGAGTGATTATTTTAATTCTTTTACTATCTGCATAAATAATTAGGAAAAATAAAAAAATAACATCGAAATTACCTTTAAAATTATCACATTCATAAATCGACTTTATTTATATAAAAATTATAATTTGTTAATATTATTTTGCAATAGCAATTAATAAATTTGCCAAAATATATTAAATTATGAAAGTAGGAATCGATAGCATTTCAATAGATCTTCCAAAAATACATTTACCTATTAAAACTCTGGCGTTAAACCGAGATATTGAGCCCGACAAACTGATTAAAGGATTAGGTTTGCAAAAGATGAGCTTTCCTGATGTTCATAATGACGTAGTGACTTTTGCCGCCAATGCAGTATTTAAACTACTTCAACAAGAGCAAATTAATCCGCAAGAGATTGCTAGAATTTATGTTGGAACTGAAAGTTCGGTAGATTCATCAAAACCTATTGCTTCTTATATTACAGCATTATTAGAGCAACATTATGGCGCAGGAAGTTTTAGAAAATGCGACACACTCGATATGACTTTTGCTTGTATTGGCGCCGTAGATGCCTTACAAACTACATTAGATTTCATTCGCTTAAATCCAACTAAAAAAGCAATTGTTGTAGCGACAGACAATGCCAAATATGATTTAAATTCTTCTGGGGAATACACCCAAGGAGCCGGAGCAATTGCCATGTTAATTACTGCCAATCCGAGATTGTTGGCTTTTTCTAATGAAGTAGGAATTTCTGCCGATGGCGTTTTTGACTTTTTTAAACCAAGACGGAACTTTACCAAAAATGAAATTTTAAACACCACGGATAACCCAGAGTGGTTTGGAATACTTGAAAATGAAATTTCATTCTATAAAGAACAACCCGTTTTTGATGGACACTATTCAAACGAATGCTATATAAATAGAACGAGTGAAGCTTATTTTAACTTCAAAGAATTAACCAATCAAACGGAATCCATATATAAGAATTGGGAAAATGTATTGATGCACCTTCCCTACTGTTTTCAGGCGCGTAGAACTTTTGTAGAGATTTATGCTAAAGAAAACCAACTTACCGAAGAAAACAAAGTCATTGCCAAAAGTGAGAATTACTTAGATTTTGTATCCAAAGCAATTTTTCCATCCGAAATTGCCTCGGGGCAAATAGGAAACATGTATACCGGATCGATATTTTTAGGACTGCTTTCTACTTTAGAATATCATTTGCAAAATGAAAACGATATTGCAAACAAAAAAATAGGATTCATTGCCTATGGAAGTGGATCAAAAGCTAAAGTTTTTGAAGCAGAAGTTCAGCCGCAATGGCAAGCTGTTGTTGCTAAAGTGGGATTGTTTGACTTATTAAACAACAGTGCCGAAATTGATTTTGGCACCTACATTTCTTTACACAAAAAAGAACGAAAACAATCCGTTTTGGAGCCTAAAAATGAATTTGTTTTGGATTACATCGAAAAAGAAAATCCGGTTTTAATTGGCGCGAGGTATTATAAATTGGTTTAATCCTTATGCATTAAAAATTCCATCGGAATAGTAAATCTACCTTTCCATGCTTTTTCACTGTGGTCGTCACCAACAAACTTCTTGGTCATCCAATTACTGTTTGAAAAACCTTTTAAACTCATAATGTCATCTACTTGAGGTTGAAGTGTTTCATACATTTCATCTAAAGTTTCAGTTCCATAATCAAAATAGATTTTGTGGTCTTTTGGATTAGGTAAATTCAATTTCAAATAGTTAAAAAAAGCATCCGGAATTGGATTTCCTTTAATGCCAAAAATCCCAGGCCAATGGGTAGACAAGCAAGCGGCTCCACCAAAAATAGTTGGATATTCGCAAATGGCATACATCGAAATCAAACCACCCATGCTGCTACCCGCCACAAAAGTGTGTTCTTTATCCGTGTAAACCGAATATTTTTTATCAATTAACGGCTTCACTTCTTGAACTATGAATTTCAAATAATTGTCCGAATTTATTTTTCCGTTATTAAAAACACTTTGTCCATTGCTTCTATTGGCTTTATAAATCGAATCTTGTTGAAAGGGAGTTAAACTTTCAAAAGGTCTTTGCGGAAAATAATCAGCATGACGCGTACTACCTCCATTAAACATTCCAACCACAATTACATCTTGAATTTTAGATTCTTGCATCAACTTTCCTAAAATATCATCTACATCCCAAGCTTGCTTATTCCAAGTGGTTTCTGGATCATAAAGCATCTGCCCATCGTGCATATATAAAACCGAATATTTTTTATTAGCCGAATAATTTTCAGGCAACCAAATATCTATAGTGCGAACGGTTACAAATTGGGATTTAAAATTTTCAATGCGCTCAATGGTTCCTGTTGCTACTTTTGGCAAAGTTTGACCTATTACCGAAGTTGCAATAAGCAAAAAGAATATATTTTTTATTTTCATGGTAGTAAAAACTAATTAGAAATCAAATTTAACAAAAAACCTAAGTTATGTAAAAATAATTTGCTATATTTAGTAATATAAAACCCACTTCTACCCCTACCTGCATTATAATGGATTACAATTAGTAAATCTGTAAAAGAATAGCAAATGCAAAAAAAGTACTTTAAGTTCCTAGCTCTTATCATTTTATCGATAATTGCCTATGCGATTGGAAATTATTTTCCAATTGAAATCTTAAAAGCCGATTACCCCGAAACTGATGTTTTAAACAAATCGGAATATTATAGATTTATAGTTTCAATAATATCTGCCTTTATAACTTTATGTGCCGTCTTAGTTGCCTTATTTAAGGATGATTTAAGAGAATATTGGAAAAGACCCCGACTCATTTTAAGCAAACCATCGCAAATAACCATTGAAGGATTTAATGATGTTGAAACTGAATCTACCAATCGGGCTCTAGTTGCAAACAAATACATTTCAAGGATTGAAATACAAAATATTGGTAATATTTCATCTGTAAATACAGAATTACTTATTGAAAAACTAGAATTTAAAGCCAAGGATTCTACAATAATTCAGGAAATAGAATGCTATGGAAAATCGTTACCCTGGAATGGCTCTGACTCTACTACAATGGTTTTGCCAGCTGGTGTAAAGCGATTGATAGATATTGTATTCATTACTGTTCCCGAAAAAATATCCAAACCCGACTCCAGTACTGTAACGAGTCCATCTAAAATTATGATCGGCGGCATAACAAATCATGTGGAAAAAAACAACGGCACCTGGATTGCTACTTTCGGATTGTATTCTCAAAATCACAGTTTGGTTACTTTTAAAGTTGAAATTGAATGGTCAGGTATCTGGAAATCACGATTAGCCGAATTCAAATCCCAATATCAAATAAATTTAAAATAAAATGAAAAAGGTATATTTAATTCAATATCGTTCCTTCGACAACCATATATTTGAAAATAAGGTGAAATTGTTAGGTGAATGGGTGAAATATTTTTCAGATAATTGGATGGTTTCAAGTGAATTGAGTGCCAAAGAGATCTATGAAAAAATCACCGAGGGCAATGAAAACAAAAGTATTATTGTGATTGAAATTAGCACAGAAAATTTCTATGGCCGCATGGATCCTAAAATTTGGAACTTTCTAAAAGCCCATAAAAAAAGAAAAACTTAATCGCAGATCCATTTAAAATTTGATAATTTATCTTTTGTGCTTTCCGATAAATTATAATGCCACCACTCCGAACTGAAGGCTTTGAAGTTATGTTTAAGCATGACTTCTTTAAGGTAAGCTCTGTTCTTTAATATTCTTCTTGAAAACCCTTGGTAATTATGACCTGCCTCTGGACCAAAAAAATCAAAAGGTGTTCCCATATCTACTTCTTTACCGTTGGCGGTTACTAGTGTAAGATCTACAGCGCCGCCTCTGTTGTGCACTGAACCTTTGCTAGGATCGGCAACATAATCGGCATTGGGAACCAATTCAAACATTTTCTTTTGAATATCCAACGGACGGTAGCAATCAAATAACTTAATGCGGTAGCCTTTCTCCATGAATTCGGCATTGGCCTCCTTTAAAAATTTTATTGTTTTCAATCTCAAATAACAATCGGCACAATCGTAGACTTTTTGTTTTAGGAAATTATCGTTGGTGGCGTATTTCATATCCAAAACAAAATCAGAACCAAAATCAGTAAGTTTTATAAAGGTAGTATCGCTTATCCCCTCATACATCGCAATAGAATTCCCTTTGATGTAGTTGTTTTTTAACACCCTGCTCGATTTATAGTTGGCTGCCTCAGTAGGCTTACACCCAACAAGCAGAACTGGTAACAAACCAAAAAGAAAAAGATAATTAATACGCATGAATTTTAAATAATAGAAATTCAAATATAAGGAATCGGAACTATAGAAAACAAGAAAAGCCACTATAAATAGTGATAGTTTTTATATCCCTGCTAGCGCGAGCGTCACGCTCGTGCCCATTATCAAAATCAATTCAAATCTATTTCTAAAATAGTTTGGTCGTCATTGCCATAGTTTCTTGCACTGCTGTATTTCCAATCAATTGGGTCGGTTACAAAACCAGATTCTACCGGGTTTTGATGAATATAGTTAAGCTTCTGTTCAAATACCTTTAAAGACCAAATTTCTATTGGATGATTATCCTGTTGCCAAAATTGCCGATATTTCCCCTGCTAGCGCGAGCGTCACGCTCGTGCCCATTATCAAAATCAATTCAAATCTATTTCTAAAATAGTTTGGTCGTCATTGCCATAGTTTCTTGCACTGCTGTATTTCCAATCAATTGGGTCGGTTACAAATCCAGATTCTACCGGGTTTTGATGAATATAGTTAAGCTTCTGTTCAAATACCTTTAAAGACCAAATTTCTATTGGATGATTATCCTGTTGCCAAAATTGCCGATATTTCACATTACTGTTTTTCTTACCAGCTCTTTCAAACATCCAAAGCATCCATTCCTTTCTGCTTTCTTGTGCATTTTCTTCAATAATTTTAAGTATTTTCCTTGAGGTGAATCCTTTAAAATCTCTCATTAGTCCAGAAGGATCTCCTAAAGACGAACGAAAAATTAAATGAACATGGCTTGGCATAATACAATAACCATAAAGTTCCATTCCTTTATTTTTTCTACAATGGTCTAATGATTCTATAATACAATCAAAATAGGCTACTCTTGTAAAAACGTCTATCCAATTAACTGTGGCAAAGGACACAAAATAAGCTCCGTCCTTTTCTCCAAATTTATATTTTCTACTCATAATATAAGTGCAAATTACAAAAAAAAAAACTACAACTTTTTAGGGTTGTAGTTTGTTTTATTTCCTTTGTGGGTACGAGCTTGAAGCTCGCACTAGCGATGCGTGTTATTTCTGCTCGGACCAGCTGGGGTACGCCACCTTTAACTTCAAAACCATAAGAAACAGTAACTACGGGGGGCTTCTTAAAATTTTAAAATCACTATTCTTTTTTTTCAATCCAATATGGATTTATTTCATTAATATAATTAGATTTTTCTAATTTTAAATTATCTGAATCGGAAATATTTAAGTATAATATGTATCTTGAAAATCCTTCTGACATTCCTTCATCAAATTGTAATTTAGTGCCTTTTTTTAAAATACCTAATTCTTGATGAGAATAATCACTTTGCAAAATCACATATTTAGGTTTTTCAAAAGATATTTTTTTAGAAATAAAAAAACCTAAAACAATTCCAATAATTAGAATTACTGATATTTTTAATATATTTTTCATATTATCTTTTTTTTATCTTTTCTTTTTATCTTCTTTTTTTGGTTCGGGTTTCGGTTTTGGTTCTGGTTTTGGTTTCGGCGGTTTGGGAGCATATGTAGTCACGGTTATTCCGCCAACTTTATAAACTGTTCTTGTTAGTCCTAGCTTTTTAAAATTGTTTTCTAGAAAACTCAAAGCATCTCTAGGGTCATATTCGTCACCTATCCAATTTTCCCCAATGAGTCCCAATCCACTTGCGGATACTGTGCAACAATTGTTATCAGTTATATCATAGTCATCGGGCAATTTAAAGGATTTTCGATGTGACCTATCTCCTTTCTTGTATCTTGAACCACTGGCTGCCCATTAAGTAATCGGCATGATTACCTCCATAACTTTTTTCCCACTCTATTTTCTGTGGACGGACTAAATTAACTGTCATTACAGTTATCAAAAAAATAAATAATGGATATTTCATATTTTAGAAGTTTATTTTTAATTTATATGGATTAATTATCTATTGTATGTTATAGACCAATTTGATTAATCATTTTTTAATTTATATAAGCCGTTTGTTCCTATAATCTTTGAAATAAAAAAATTACTTTCATTTTTTATTTGATATAAAAAAACCTATTTATTGAATCTTGGGATATTTCTTACTTAATGATTACAAAAGGATGTGTACAATCAAAAATATTATTACTAAATTGTAGGTTAGTTCGTGTGTATAAAAAGTAGTTTTTTAAAAAAAAAATACTGTTAGACACCTTAAAATGTTAGAAAAAGTTACAATTACTAACATAATTAATAGCAAATATGGGGTGCTCTGCTATTATGAATTAAAAATTAATATTCATAGTTAATTATAAATTTTGAATAATCAAAAAAAAAACAATGAATAAGAAATAAAGTATATTAAAATTTATTTTATGCTGACGATTAAACAATCTTCATATTATAGCTCGTCAATATTGAGAATGGATAATAATATGTTATTTATTAAAATTTAATAATTTAAATTTTAATAAAAAAACTCTCTGATTTTTTTAAATAGTTTGCTTTCTATTTACTCTTTATTTGACTCATTTTTTTTATATTTATTTATCAATAAAAAAATAAAAGATTATTAAAATACATTAATAGTTATATTAAAAACTATAAAATAAAAAAAAGCCACTATATATAGTGGCTTTCGTATTTAATAAACAAGGATTGTTTCACAACCTTCAAAGCTCCGCTTTAAAAATCAAAATCCCGAAAAATAAAATCAAAGTAAACTTCATCTTATTTTTCGGGATTTGATTCACTCGTGATCCCAGAAGGATTCGAACCTTCGACCTACTGCTTAGAAGGCAGTTGCTCTATCCAGCTGAGCTATTATAAAACCTGACATTTTTAATTGATTACTAAACTTGTGCAAAATATGTGCATGAAAAAACAAACCTTGACCTAGTTAATAAAAATATTGTTCAATGAACTTAATCCAAATGTATTACATTTTTCAAAACAAAAAAAGAGAAAAAAGAAAACGCTCCTTTTGAAAAAGTGATTTACGGAAGTGGAGATATGAAGAATTAAAAGCTAAAGTAAAATACAAAATAATTTACTTTGAAACATTCGAGGAGATAATGTATTCCAGCGTACATTAAAATTAACCACAAATCAAAAAAAATATTTATCTTTGAATTATTAACTGAATACTCGCAGGAAAAGTTCATTTTAGTTTGAAAACTTACAAAACATAGATTTTAATACATTTATTATGGATACATCGAAAATTAAAGATGCTGGAGCCAATATCTTAAATATAGCTTATGCTGTTTTATCTGGAATTATTATTTCAATAATTGGATGGTTAATAATTTATTATGGGAATCCTGAATCAAATACAGTTAAAGAGATTTACTATCTAATTTCGACTTTGGATTTGCTTTGCTTAACTATAATTATATTTAATTTGATCGGAGCTGGGAACAATTTAATGTCATTTGAAATAAAAGATGAATTATTACTGAAGATAATACTAAAGACTCTATAGAAGCAAATAAAAAGGGCTTTATAAAGGCACAAATTATTGACCAGAAAATATTTAATCCTACAGATTATCCACTTCTTATCGAAGAGTTAGGTGAAATAAAATTAAGTATTAGTAGTAATGAAAATAGTAAGTGCATATCAGAAATACTGATTTCATTTTGTGAAAAACATTCAATTAATAAATTGTTATTTGATGAAAATCCAGTTTTTTCTAAACAATTATCAAACAATAATATAGATGTTAGTTTTATAGAATCCTTGTTTCGAGGTAATAAGGAAAATCCTAATTTCATTAACGAATTAAAGAATTTTATTAAGAACAAATTGGATTAAACAAACTATTGAAATATACTAAGCTGACCTATTCAAACATATAATATTCTAAATCAATAAAAAACGTACCTCTCTCTTAGCTTCTGAAGTTATTACATCAAAATGATGGGTGTGGTAGTTGTTGGTATCAATACAAAATACTATTTTTCCTTCTTGAGTGATTTTGAGTTGTGTACAAAACATCACTTGCCCCATTTTAAGTCTTCCTAAATCCTTTAAAACCTTTAGCTTGAATGGTGTCTTTAGTTTGATTATTTTGTTTTCTCACTAACCACATAAAGGATATTGCCAGTTTTCTTACTTTTAACTAGTATTGCTCAAGATTGAATAATTAAACCATAAAATTCTTCTCCACTTGAATTTTTCAGTCTTTCTAATTTCTTTTACTGTTACCATAACGAATTAATTTTAGTTATAGCAGCTATTTTAAAGGGGGATACCCCAACCTACCTCCTTGTGGGTGGGGTTTTGGCTGGGAGAGTACTTCCATATCACATATGTTAATTTTTTTTATGAATAACAAAGCTCTTAGCTTCAAGTCGAAGTGAAAAGTGATAAAATTTGTGGTGTAGAAACAAAAAAAGAGCTGCTATTTTTCTTAGCTGCTCTTTCTTTTGATTTCAAGTGGACTGTGGAACGGAGCTTGTTAAAGCGACAGGAAAAGCCCAACGTAACAAAGCAAACGATTGTAGTGAGACCTATTGATTGGGAATATTAAATAAAAGTACTTTAACTATTTTTCAGGAAAAGTAATACTCCAGCAGCAAAAGAAATTATTGTTAAATAGAACCAAAATTGTACATTATTTTTAATACTTAAAGTATTTTTATTAATCTAGGATAGTTTTCCCTAATGCAATCTTGTAAGTGGCTTGATTTAAGCCATAGAGAACTATTCCTTTCCAATAGTCTACATCTTCAAATTTATCCATTAGCTATTCTATAATGTGGTGTGTTACGTTCTTACAAACATAAGAATATTTTATCTTATGATAAGAAAGCTCTAATTTCTGTTTGAGGGGTAGTAATCCAGGAGGAGACTTCAAGATAGTATTCCATTAGGCAACAACGAGTACATGTCTGCTTACAAACTACTTGAAACTGATCCTGTCAGATTGTGGAATTTAGTCCACACTAAAGGTAGTAAAGTTAGTCTTACTAGACCACATCACTTCAAATTGAAGCAGATAATATCTGAGGTAGCACCTGAACTAATAGCTATTAATGATGTGAAGCGTGAACTTCGTAAGAGCAAGATGAAACTATCTAAAGCTATATCGTCTGGCACTATAGGAACAGATAATAGCTCTTTTAAAAAGCTTGATTAACCATTCCTAAGATCTAGAATAGCAGACTGGAAATTGTCACTATGTAACCTAAAGCAGAAACCCCTATTCTACATTGCAATCACTTGCTTATGCATAGCATCAAGTACTTCCTTTTCAAAAGAATCTAGGTAGATGTTAGTGATCTTGTTACCATATTCATGCCCTAGAGCTTCTGCAATTAATTCATTAGAATATCCCATTCGCTTAGCAATTGTAGCAAATGAATGCCTACTTGAATAGGTTGTTACAGGAGAGCATAGACCAACTTGCTCAGACAATCGCTTCAAGTATTTATTGGTAGTCTTGATCCATTGATGGATGATTCTTTTTGACCTTACAGAATCTTCTTCAATACCATTAGCAAGGATA